>NZ_KB900536.1:1309582-2008173 GCF_000378965.1 Thioalkalivibrio thiocyanodenitrificans ARhD 1 | reverse complement strand
GATGCGCCCACCGAAGCCGATGACCCGACTCCGGGTGTCCCGGATGGGGAACATGATGCGGGCCCGGAAGCGGTCGTAGGTCTGGCCGCCTTCCTTGCGGATGGCGAGCCCCGCCTCGATCAGCAGTTTTTCCTCGAACCGGGGCGTGAGCACCGAGAGCAGGCCATCCCAGGCGTCGGGTGCGTAGCCCAGCCGGAAGTCCCGGGCGATCTCGCCGGAGAGCCCGCGCCCCTTGAGGTAGTCCACCGCCTCGGGGCTGGTGCGCAGGGCCCTGGCATAGTGTTCCGCCGCGGCCTCCAGGGCGTCATACAGGGGGCGGTGGTCCTCGGTCCGCTCCCCGGCTCCGTGTTCTCGGGGCACCTCCATGCCCGCCAGACGCGCCAGTTCCTCGACGGCTTCCGGGAAGGAGAGGTTGTCGTGTTCCATGAGGAAGGTGATGGCGGTGCCGTGGGCGCCGCAGCCGAAGCAGTGGTAGAACTGCTTGGCGGGGGTGACGAAGAAGGAGGGGGTCTTTTCCCCATGGAACGGGCAGCAGGCGGCGTATTCACGCCCCTGTTTCTTCAGGGTGACGCGGGCGTTGATGACCTCCACGATATCCGTGCGGGCGAGGAGTTCATCGATGAAATGCTGCGGGATCATGAAGGCGCAGAGACAAGATCCAAGAGGCAGGATACAAGAAGGATAAACCCACTTGTCTCTTGTATCTTGCCCCTTGTCTCTGCTGCCGCTATGCGGCGGCCCTTAAGTTTGCAATCAGGCTGCGCAGTTCGGAGGCCTTGGGCTTGACCAGCCAGAAGTGGTGCAGGTAGGTGTCGAACTCCTCCAGGATCTCCCGGCCCCAGTCGCTTTCGGTCTCGGCCACGTACTCGCGCAGCATGTCTTCCAGGTAGTTCCGGTGCGCCTCCATGTACTCGGTATCCAGCCGGTGCATGTCGATCAGCTCGTTGTTCATGCGGTCCACGAAGCCGTTGTCCTGATCCAGCACGAAGGCGAAGCCGCCGGTCATGCCGGCGCCGAAGTTCACGCCCGTGGGGCCGAGCACCACGACCACGCCGCCGGTCATGTACTCGCAGCCGTGATCACCCACGCCCTCCACCACGGCTATGGCGCCGGAATTGCGCACGCCGAAGCGCTCGCCGGCGGTCCCTGCCGCGAACAGCTTGCCGCCGGTGGCGCCGTAGAGGCAGGTGTTGCCGATGATTGTGGTCTCCTGGCTCCTGAACGTGCTTTCCCGGGGCGGGCGGATGACCAGCTTGCCGGCGGCCATGCCCTTGCCCACGTAGTCATTGGCATCGCCTTCCAGAATCATGTGCAGGCCGCCGGCGTTCCACACCCCGAAGCTCTGGCCCGCCGTGCCCCTGAACCGTGCGGTGAGGGGGGCGTCGGCCATGCCGTAATTGCCGTGCCGGAGCGCGATCTCGCCGGACACCCGGGCGCCGATGGAGCGCTGGGTGTTGCGGATCTCGTAGCTGAACTCGCCGCCGGCCCTGCTTTCGATGGCGCTCAGCATGTCGGCCACCATCTGCTCGGCCAGTTCGCCCTTGTCAAAGGGGGCATTGTGGGGTTCCACGCAGAAGCGCGGCTTGTCCGCGGGGACACCGCCGTCCGAGAGTATCGGGTCCAGATCCAGGTTGCGCTGCTTGCCGGTTTCCCCGGGCAGGCGCTCCAGCAGGTCAACGCGGCCGATCAGGTCGGTCAGCGACTTCACGCCGAGCGCCGCCATCCATTCCCGCGTCTCGCGCGCGACAAACTGGAAGTAGTGCATGACCATCTCGGGCAGGCCGATAAAGTGGTTCATGCGCAGCACGTTGTCCTGGGTGGCCACGCCGGTGGCGCAGTTGTTCAGGTGGCAGATGCGCAGGTACTTGCAGCCGAGCGCCACCATGGGTCCGGTGCCGAAGCCGAAGCTCTCGGCACCCAGGATCGCCGCCTTGACCACGTCCAGGCCGGTCTTCAGGCCGCCGTCGGTCTGCAGGCGCACCTTGTCGCGCAGGTCGTTGGCGCGCAGCGTCACGTGGGCCTCAGAGAGACCCAGCTCCCACGGCGTGCCGGCGTACTTCACCGAGGTGAGCGGGCTCGCGCCCGTGCCGCCGTCGTAGCCGGAGATGGTGATCAGGTCCGCATAGGCCTTGGCCACACCCGCCGCCACGGTGCCGACCCCGGCCTCGGAGACCAGCTTCACGGACACCAGCGCCCTGGGGTTGACCTGCTTGAGGTCGAAGATCAGCTGCGCCAAGTCCTCGATGGAGTAGATGTCGTGGTGGGGCGGCGGCGAGATGAGCGCCACGCCGGGGCTCGAATAGCGCAGCTCGGCGATCATCTTATTCACCTTGTGGCCGGGCAGCTGGCCGCCCTCGCCGGGCTTGGCGCCCTGGGCCACCTTGATCTGCAGCACCTCGGCGTTGACCAGGTAATGGGGGGTCACGCCGAAGCGGCCGGAGGCCACCTGCTTGATCTTGGACATGCGCTCGTTGCCGAACCGTGACGCGTCCTCGCCGCCTTCGCCGGAGTTGGAGCGCCCGCCAAGGCGGTTCATGGCAATGGCCAGGGCCTCGTGGGCCTCGGGCGACAGGGCGCCGAGACTCATGCCGGCGGAATCGAAGCGCGGCAGGATCCGCTCGACGGGTTCCACGTCATCCAGGTCGATGGACTTGCCCTCGGCGCGGAGCCTGAAGATGTCGCGCAGGACCGTGACCGGGCGTTCGTTCACCAGGCGCGCGTACTCCTTGTAGGCCTCGTAGTCGCCGGTCTGCACGGCCTTGTGCAGCGTCTGGATCACGTCCGGGTTGTAGGCGTGGTACTCGCCGCCATGGATGTACTTGAGCAGCCCGCCCTGGCGCAGCAGCTTGCGGCGGTTCCAGGCCTCGGCGGACAGTTGCTTCTGGTCGACTTCGAGATGCTCAAAGCGTGTTCCCCGGATGCGGCTGACGCTGTCCTTGAAGCACAGTTCCACCACGCTGTCGTCCAGGCCCACGATCTCGAAGAGTTGGGCGCCGCGGTAGGACGCGATGGTGGAAATGCCCATCTTGGAGATGATCTTGAACAGGCCCTTGTTGATGCCCTTGCGGTAGTTCTGGGCCAGCACGTCCACGTTCGCCTCGGGGATCTCCCGGGTATCCACCATGCCCTGCAGGGATTCGTAGGCCAGGTACGGGAAGATGGCCGTGGCGCCATAGCCGATGAGCACCGCGAAATGATGCGGATCGCGGGCGGTGCCGGTCTCCACCACGATGTTGGCGTCGCAGCGCAGGCCCTCACGGATCAGCCGGTGGTGCACCGCGCCAGTGGCCAGCAGGGCATGCATGGGCAGCCGATCCTCGCGCACGTTCCTGTCGCTCAGGATCACGATGACCGTGCCGTTGCGCACCGCCTCCGCCGCCTGGTCCGTGATCGCGCGGATGGCGGACTCCAGGCCCGCGGCGGGATCGTAGTTGAGATCCAGGACCGTGCTGCGGTACTCGTCACCCTCCAGGCTGCTCAACTGGCGGAACTTCTCCTCCGAGAGCACCGGCGAGTCCATCAGCAGCCGGATGGCGTGTTCAGGGGTTTCCTGGAACAGGTTGCGTTCGCGCCCCAGGCAGGTCTCCAGCGACATGACGATCCGTTCGCGCAGCGGGTCGATGGGCGGGTTGGTGACCTGGGCGAACTGCTGGCGGAAGTAATCGAACAGGGACCGTTCATGCCGGCGCGAGAGCACCGGCATGGGGGCGTCGTCGCCCATGGAGCCCACCGCCTCCTGGCCGGCCTCGGCCAGCACCCGCAGCACCTGGTCGCGCTCCTCGAAGGTCACGCCAAAGAGCTTTTCGTAGACGTCCAGGCGGACACTGCCCATGGGGGCGCGCATCAGCGTGCGGTCCGCCAGCCGCGCCTTGAGGTGATCCGCGTGGGTGCGCAGCCACTGGCGGTAGGGCTGGCGTTCGCGGTTGATGCGGTCGATCTCCTCGGGCAGCAGCAGTTCACCGGTGGTGGTGTCCACCGCCAGCATCTGCCCGGGCTTGAGACGGCCCTTGGCCACCACGCTGGCCGGGTCGTAGTCGTAGACCCCGATCTCGGAGGCCAGGGTGATGTGCCGGTCGTCGGTGATCACGTAACGGGCCGGGCGCAGGCCGTTGCGGTCCAGGGTGCAGGCCGCGTATCGCCCGTCGGTGAGCACGATACCCGCCGGGCCGTCCCAGGGCTCCATGTGCATGGAGTTGTATTCGTAGAAGGCCCGCAGGTCCGGATCCATGTGGGTGACGTTCTGCCAGGCCGGCGGAATCAGCAGGCGCATGGCGCGGAACAGGTCCACGCCCCCTGCCAGCAGCACCTCGAGCATGTTGTCCAGGCTTTCGGAATCCGAGCCCTCCATGTTTACCAGGGGCTGGAGCTCGGAGAGCCTGGGCAGGTCGGGCGAGGAAAACTTGTGGGCGCGGGCGAGCGCCCAGTTCCGGTTGCCGCGTACGGTGTTGATCTCCCCGTTGTGCGCCAGGAAACGAAACGGCTGGGCCAGCCGCCACTGGGGCCACGTGTTGGTGGAGAAGCGCTGGTGGAAGACGCAGATGGACGTCTCCAGACCCGGATCGTTCAGATCCCTGTAGAACACCGGCAGGTTCTCCGGCATCACCAGACCCTTGTAGGAGATCACGTGGGCGGACAGGCTCGGCACATAGAACACCGGATCATCGGACAGCGCCACCTCGGTGCGCCGCCGGGCGATGAACAGGGCGCGCTCGAAGGCGGCCTCGTCCTGGTCGCCGCCGGCGTTGACGAATACCTGCTCGATGACCGGCAAAGTCTTGAGCGCTTCGGCGCCGCAGGCCGACTGATCGGTGGGCACCGCCCGCCACCCGGCCACGGTGAGGCCTTCGGCTTCCAGATTGCGGTTGAGGGTCTCCCGTGCCGTGTCGGCCATGGCCGTATCGGTGTTCAGGAACACGATACCGGCGGCATAGACCCCGGTCAGATCGATGCCCGCCTCGCCGGCGATGCGCCGTAGGAAGGCGTCGGGCTTCTTCATGAGCAGGCCGCAGCCGTCGCCGGTCTTGCCGTCCGCGGCGATGGCGCCCCGATGGGTGAGCCGGGCCAGGGCGTTGATGGCGGTGTTGACGACCCAGTGACTGGCCTTGCCGTCCATGTGCGCGATGAGGCCGAAGCCACAGTTGTCACGCTCGAACTCGGGGCGGTACAGGCCGCCGGGGGGTGCGCTCTTGTGTGTCACTGATGGTGTCTCCCAGGCGCGTGGCCCGGGGCGAGGCACCAGGCCACCGATGACAGTCGGGGGGCCGGGAAAAAGTCACGGCCAAAAGGATCGACAGTATAGTGGGCTTGGGAGACCCGTTCAAATGGCTCTTGGGGGTGAGGGGTTAGTGGTAAGGGAGACGTGAGGCGATAGGTGTTAGGCGGGAGGGGTGAAATCACCCCCACCCCGGTTCTTCCCCATGAGGATGAGGGAATGATTGGCAGGCACTAGCATCCCTGGGCACGGTTATTACGCCTCACGCCTCACGCCTCACGCCTCACGCCTAACGAGCCGAAGCCATGGCCTCCTGGACCGATCCGAAGCTGCGGACCCAGGGCTGGTGGCGCCGCACGGCCTCCGGCAGGCCGGCGATGGCTGCCCGGGCGGTATCGGCGTCCGGATACCGCCCGGCCACCAGTACGTACCAGTCCTGGCCGTCGCGCAGCGTCCGGAACCAGGCCAGTTCCATGTCCAGCCCCTGTTCGCGGCCGTAGCGGCGCAGCGCCTGGAGGTCCGACAGGCCCAGCACCTGGATGGTGTAATACCCGGCTGGCTGCTCCCGGATCCAGATGGCGTCATGCAGCGCGGCGGTTTCCTGTGCCCGGGCCGGCGCCGGGGGTGCTTCGACTGGTGGCTCGGCGGCCGGGGCGGGGTCCGCCGGCTCGGGTCGGGCCTCCGGCGACGGCGGGGTCTCGGGCGGGGGTGGTTCTGCCGGCGTTTCGGCCAGGGGTTCGGGCGGGGTGTCGCGCGCCGGAGGCGTTTCGGCCTGCGGCTCCGGCTGCACGGGAGGCGGCGGCGTGAGAGGGCGGGGTTCCGGCAGCACCAGGAGTTCACGGGTTTCCAGGGGTTCATCCGGTGAGGAGAAGATACTCAACAGGATGGCGACCGCGCCGACAGCCACGATGACAAGCATGACAGGCCGGAACCACCGATGCTGCCATACCGGCGGTTTCGGTTGCCGCGGCGTCGACGGCTTCGCCCGCACGCCTGACGCCGTGGCAAGAGATCGCAGCTGACGGTTGGCCGCCGCATTCATCCTGAGTGGCAGGCCCCCGGATTCCAGATGTATGGTCAGGGCGGCATCGCCGCCGAGCAGATCCGGGTCGTCCGCGCCCGCCGCTTGCAGGCGATGCCGCAGGTAGGCCTCGGTCTGCTCCCGGGTCAGCGGCCGCAACTGCACGCTGATGTGGGGTTCCTTCGGTGCATCCGCCTCGGATGCCTGTTCCAGTCGTACCTCCAGGACGGGGTCGCCGACCAGCAGCAGGCCCGGCATCACATCGCACTGGTGGCGCACCTCGCGGCGGACCCGCGCCAGTTCCGACAGGATCTCCGCGTCCAGGTGATGGGCATCATCGATGACCACCACGGGACGTCGGCCCGTGGCCACCACCTTGCAGAGCAGTTCTTCCAGGGCCACCGGTTCACCGTCGGCGAATCGGTCCCAGTACTTCCGGATGGTGAAGTCGACGGCCGCGAAGCTGGTGCCGGGACGTGCCTTGAAGGCACAGAACTCCAGGGCATCCGCGCCCCGACCCAGCAGGCGCAGCAACTGGGTGCTCTTGCCGGCGCCCGCGTCGCCTTTGAGCAGCAGCAAGCTGTCGTCGTTGCGCAGGTGCTCCAGCAGCACCCCGACCACCATGTCCAGGGCCGGGTCGGTGTACAGAAAGCTTTCGCCCGCCGTTGCGTCAAACGGCTGCTGCTCCAGCCCGTGGCGCAGCAGGGTGTCCATGGTGAGCATGTCATCGGCCGTTTCGTGGGCGTCTTGCGTCATGGAAGGGTCTCGGGGTGGGAGAGCCGGGCGTACTCGGCGATGGCGAAGCGGTCGGTCATGCCGGCGATGTAGTCGGCCACCGCGCGGGCGCGGCCCGCCTCGCCGTGTTGCGCTGCAAACCGTTGGGCCTGCGTCTGATGTTCGGCGGGAAGCAGGCGGATATCCTCCATGTAGGCGGCGAACAGCAGGTCGATGATCCGGTCGGCCTTGCGGGTCATGTGCGCCACCTGTTCGTGGCGGTACAGATGCTCGCGCAGGAACCGCTTGAGTTCAAGACTTTCACCGCGCATGCCGTCGCTGAACCCGATCAGGGGGGCCGGCCACGCGCGTACATCGTCGGGGCCCCCTGGGTCGGCGTCACGGATGCGCGCCAAGCTGGTGTCCACCAGATCGCATACCAGGCGATTGATCATGCGCCGGATGACTTCGTGGCGCGTGCGCTTTTCGTCCAGCGCGGGGTAGCGCGCATGCACGGTGTCGTATTCCCGCCGGAACAGGGTGATGTCCATGAGCTGTTCGATGGAGATCAGCCCGGCGCGAATGCCGTCATCCACGTCGTGATTGTTGTACGCGATCTCGTCTGCCAGGTTCGTTACCTGCGCTTCCAGCGCCGGTTGCCGGCGTTCGAGGAAGCGCCTGCCCACATCGCCCAGTTCCCGGGCGATGGACAGCGGGCAGTGCTTGAGAATGCCCTCGCGCGTTTCGAACGTGAGATTGAGTCCGTCGAACTCCGCGTAGCGGCATTCCAGCTTGTCCACCACGCGCAGAGACTGCAGGTTGTGCTCGAAACCGCCAAACGCCGAAAGGCAGCGGTTCAGGGCGTCCTGGCCCGCGTGGCCGAAGGGGGTGTGGCCCAGGTCGTGGGCGAGCGCGATGGCCTCGGTCAGGTCTTCATGGAGCCGCAGTACGCGGGCGATGGAGCGGGCGATCTGTGCGACTTCCAGGGAGTGGGTGAGCCGGGTGCGAAACAGGTCCCCCTCGTGATTCACGAACACCTGTGTCTTGTACTCCAGCCTGCGGAACGCCGTGGAGTGGACAATGCGATCCCGGTCGCGCTGATAGGCGCCGCGGTACCGCGGCGCCGGTTCGGCATGCAGCCGCCCCCGGCTGGTCGCATCGCTGGCGGCGTAGGGAGCGAGAGGGGTGTCGTTCATGCGTGAAGTCAGAAGTGGGGTATGAAGTGAGAAGTGTGAATTGAGAATTGGGAAGTCAAAGTCGCCGGATTGCAGGCCTCAATTTCGCACTTCTCAATTCCCACTTCGCACTTCATTGAGCGTGTCCTCCAGCGCCTGCGGGTCGAACTCACCGGTCACCACCGCTTCGCCGATGCCGCGCAGGAGCACCAGGCGAAGCTGGCCGTCCAGGACCTTCTTGTCCACGGACATGAGTTCCCTGAAGCGCTGCGCCGGGAGTTCCGGCGGTGGTTCCCCGGGCAGGCCCGCGGCGCGGATCAGGCGTTCCGTGCGCTCCAGGTCCTGCGCATCGATCCAGCCCAGGCGCCGGGACATGCGCGCTGCCATGACCATGCCGGCCGCCACGCCCTCGCCGTGCAGCCACACCCCGTAACCCATGCCGGTTTCAATGGCATGTCCGAAGGTGTGCCCCAGGTTGAGGATGGCACGGCGTCCGCCTTCGCGCTCGTCCTCGGCCACCACCCGCGCCTTGTCCTGGCAGGAACGGTGGATGGCGTAGGCAAGGGTGTCCGGGTCCCGGGCCAGCAGCCCGTCCATGTGCTGTTCCAGCCACTCGAAGAACGACCGGTCACAGATCAGGCCGTACTTGATCACCTCGGCGATCCCGGCGCGCAGTTCCCGGTCGGGCAGGGTGTCCAGGGTGTCGGTGTCGATCACCACGCAGCGCGGCTGGTGGAAGGCGCCGATCATGTTCTTGCCCAGGGGGTGGTTGACGCCGGTCTTGCCGCCGACGGAGGAATCCACCTGGGAGAGCAGGGTGGTGGGCACCTGGATGAAATCCACGCCCCGCTGGTAGCTGGCGGCGGCGAAGCCCGTGATGTCGCCCACCACCCCGCCGCCCAGGGCCACCAGGGTGGCCTTGCGGTCGAAACGCCCCTCCAGCAGCGCCGTGTAGATGCGGTTCAGTGTGTCCAGGGTCTTGTAGGCTTCGCCGTCCGGCAGGATCACGGTCTCGGCCCGGAAATCGCGCAGGGTGCGCCTGACCCGGTCGAGGTACAGGGGGGCCACCGTCTCGTTGGTGACGATCATCACCCGCCGGCCGCGGATATGGGGCGCGAAGCGTTCGGGCTCGTCGAGCAGGCCGCGCCCGATGTGGATGGGATAGCTGCGCTCGCCGAGTTCTACGGTCAGGGTCTGCATGGGAAGTCGAATGGGCAGGATGGACAGGACGTTCAAGATTAACAGGATTCCGGGGTAACCGCAGGCGCGGCTGGAAGCAAAGGCCCGTATGCGCCACAGAGGTCACAGAGGTCACGGAGCGGGGGCAACCGGTCACCGCGAGGGGCACCGCAGGGACGGCAGGCTTCTGGCTTCCGGTGTCCGTCCGCACACTCTCTGTGACCTCTGTGACCTCTGTGACCTCTGTGACTAGTCTGCATCTCGGCTTGACGCATGCTGCCGGTAATGCCGGGCGATGGCCTGCACCACCTTGCGCACCGAGTCGCGGTCCGTGTCCACCACCAGATCCGCGATTTCCCGGTACAGGGGGTCGCGGATGCGCATCAGTTCCTCCAGCCGGGCCCTGGGGTCCTCGGTCTGCAGAAGGGGGCGGTTGCGGTCCCGGGCGGTGCGGCGCAGCTGGATCTTCACCGGGGTCCTGAGGTAGACGACCAGGCCGCAGTCCCGAAGCAGGGCGCGGTTGCCTTCGCGCATCACCGCGCCGCCGCCGGTGGCCAGCACCACGCCGCGCTCGGCGCAAAGTGCTTCCAGCATGGCGGACTCGCGGTCTCGAAAGCCCTCTTCGCCCTCGAACTCGAAGATGGTGGGGATATCCACCCCGGTGCGTTTCTCGATCTCCCGGTCGCTGTCCCGGAAGGGCAGGTGCAGGGCGGCGGCCAGTTGCCGTCCGATGGTGGACTTTCCCGCCCCCATGGGGCCGATCAGGATGATGTTGGCCTTGTCTGTCATGTGCTCAAACAAGGGCGCCCGCCGTGGGGCGGGCGCCAGGTTGCGCGGATCGGGTGACCGAGCCGCGGTTTACGGGCAGCTCCCGCTCGGAAGTACCTCCAGCTGGATGGTGCCGATTGCCTCCTGGTTGCCGTCGTCGCTGACGGTGATCCCCAGGTTGAAGATACCGATGTCATCGGGATCCACCGGGGTGCCGAAGAGCACGCCGCTGCCGCTCAACTCCAGCCAGTCGGTGGCGCCTGCGGGCGGCGTGTAGTCCAGGGTCCACGAGTAAGGCGGCGTGCCGCCGGTGGCGCCGAGTGTCTGGGCATAGGATTCACCGGCGCAGGCGGCGGGCAGGTTGAATGTGGACTGCCGGATCTGAAGGGTCGACGGGGGGCGTTCTCCGTCAATGTTGATGCAGAGTGCGCGGCTGGCCTGCTCCGGTTGCGGCGTGGTGCTGTCGGTGACCTGCACCAGGAAGCAGTAGTTGCCGGGGAAGTTCGTCTGGAACCCCTGGATCACTCCGGTGTTGGGGTCGAGCGCCAGGCCCGGGGGCAGCTGGCCGCCGATGACCAGCCAGTTGTATGGGGGTACACCCTGGGAGGCCTGGAGCTGGGCGGCATAGCTGTCGCCGAAGTTGCCGTCCGGCAGTTCCGTGGTGAGGATCTGCAGGGTGGGATTCAGGCCGGTGCTGGTGACCAGGATGTCCGCATGGTTGACCACCGGTTGCAGGATGACATCGTCCACGTTGTTGTCGTCGCCGTCGGCGGTGGCGCGGAGCACCACCAGCCCTGGCTGATTGCCGGACACGACAGTGAACACCGCCTTGCCGTCTTCTGTGGGCAGCAGCAGGGCGCTGCCGCCCATGCGCTCCCCATTGGCGTTTTCTCCGATCAGGTGCTCGCCCGCGCCGGGGCCGGCGATGATCTCGACGAGCACGTTGTTGTCGCCTTCTTCCGGGTCTGCCACGCCGAAACCCTTCTCGTCAGTGACGAGGGCGACGCCCCGCGTCTGCTTCGGGACGGCGTTGACATCCTGGGTGAACAGGACGTCCCCATCGCTGAAAGCCAGCAACACCTGGGTGGGCAGCCCTCCTGTGCCGGTGCCGACGGTCAGGGTTGTCCGGCGGGAGACCACCGCCCCGGTGGGCGCGGTCACCGATGCGGTCAGGCGCACGTCGCCGGGATTCTCGTTGCTGGTGAAAAAGAACTTGGCGATGCCACCGCTGGTCGGCGCCACCCCCTGGCCCATGCGGGCGACGATGTTGCCGTCGTCATCGCGCCCGGTGAACTCGTTGATGTCCTCCGTCTCGGGATCGTCCAGCCGGGTGAGGTAGCCGTGGCCGACCGTGCTCATATCCAGGGCTACGTCGGTACCCTGCGGCACCGGGTTGCCCAGGTGATCGGTCACGATCACGTTGACCTCCACGGTATTGAAGCAGTCGATCGACAGGCACGGGTCCCAGCCAAGCAGATTCACGGGCACGGTCTGCTGCGGCAGTACCTCGATCTGAATCCCCCAGCTCTCGTTGGCGTTGAAGCCGCTCCCGCTGCCGCCGCCGCAGCCGTTCAGGGCAAGCATCAGCAGCAGCACGGTCAGAGTGCGGACGAATGTTCTAAAGCTCATGGGCCTGGCTCCCTTGGATGTTACGTCAAAGCCCTGGCATGCATCGGATGCCGGAAGCTGTCATTTTTGTTCAAGTCGTTCACGTCCCCGGATTACCGGTCAAGAAGGGCCTCATCGACCACCTTCGGCGTGACGAAGATCAGCAGTTCGGCCTTGCGGCTGGAGGACCCGGTGCGCCGGAACAGGTGGCGCAGGCCGGGGAGGTCGCCGAAGAATGGCACCTTCTCCAGGGTCTCCAGCGTGTCGATCTCGTAGACACCGCCGAGCACCACGGTCTCGCCGTTGCGCACGAACACCTGGGTCTCCACCTCGCGGGTCTCGATGGACGGGGTGCCCTGTACCTCGAGGGTGCCCGGATTGTCCTTGTTCACCTTGATGTTGAGGATGATGTTGCCGTTGGGGGTGATCTGCGGCGTCACCTCCGTGGCCAGCACCGCCTCGATGAACTGCACGGCCGTGGCGCCGCTGGAGGTGGCCTCCTGGTAGGGGATGCGTTCACCCTGCTGGATGCGTGCCGTCTGGCCGTTGGCGGTGATCACCCGCGGGCTGGAGATGATCTCGCCGCGGCCTTCCACCTGCAGGGCGGAGATCTCCAGGTCCAGCAGCACGTCGGGCCGCAGGATGGACAGCGCGAACTGGCCGGCGCCCGCCGCAGTGACGGGCAGCCCCACGTTGAGCCGGTCCGAGAGGCCGGGCACGCCCACGGGGAAGGGATTGCCGGTCGTGGCCAGGTTGGTGGCCGCGTCGCCGACCATGCTGTCGGTGGCGCTCAGATTGCCGCCGATGGTCGTGACGCCCCGCCCGGCCTGCCGGGCGCCGGAGACACCGAAGCGCGCGCCCAGGTCCCGGGCGAAGTCATCGGAGGCGATGACGATGCGCGTCTCGATGAGCACCTGCTGCACGGGTACGTCGAGGCGGTCCACCAGCCGGCGGATCTCCTCGAGCTTGGCGTCGGTGTCCTGGATGAGCAGGGTGTTGGTGCGGCTGTCCACGGTCAGGCTGCCACGGTCCGACATGAAGGTGGCGCGTTCACTGCGGATGATGCCCGCCACATCCTCGGCCCGGGCATAGTTGACCTGAATGAACTCGGCGCGCAACGGTGCATGTTCCTGGAGCACCTGCTGGCTTTCGAGTTCCAGTTGCTCGCGCGCGGCGATCTCCTCGCTGGGCGCCACGTAGATGACGTTGCCGGCCTCGCGCATGTCCAGGCCCCGGGAGCGCAGCACGATGTCCAGGGCCTGATCCCAGGGGACATTGCGCAGACGCAGGGTGATGTTGCCGGTCACCGAGTCGCTCACCACGATGTTGAGGTCGGTAAAGTCGGCGATCAGCTGCAGCACCGAGCGCACCTCGATGTCCTGAAAGTTGAGCGACAGCCTCTCCCCGGTATAGGTGAAGCGCTCGCGCTGGATTTCCTCGGCCTCGGCCTCGGTGACGGGTTTCACCTCCAGGGTAAACCGGTCCTCCATCTGGTACGAGATGGTGTCATAGCGCCCGCTGGTGGCCACCAGGATCCGCACCCGGTCAGTCTCGGAGATGGCGTCGATGGTCTGCACCGGCGTGGCGAAGTCCACCACGTCCAGGCGGCGTTCCAGTGCCTCGGGCAGGGTGGCGCGCGCGAAGGAAAGCTCGATGCGGCCGGCCTGCTCGCGCACGTCCACGGTCGTCCTGGGATCGGACAGGTGGATCACGACGCGCCCCTCGCCTTCCGGGCCGCGGCGGAAATCCACGTTGGTCAGTTCCCGGGATACGGATCGCCCGGGCCGCCCGGGCGCTGCGGCGGTGGGGACGGTTCCGGGTGCGGCCGCCGGTGCGCCGCCGTCGCCCGTGGGCGAGAGGGTAAGGATGAGATCGTTGCCACGCACCTGCGTGTCGTAGCGGACCATGCGCACCAGGTTGACCACCACGCGGGTGCGGTCCCGCGCCTCCGCCGTGGATATGGACCGGGCAAGGCCCACGCCGATGTCCTGGCTGCGTTGGGAGAGAGCGATTCGCGTGTCGGGGAAGTCCAGCGCGATGCGCGCCGGATTGTCGATGGTGAAGCTGGCGGGTTCGTCCGGGGGATTGGTGAAGCTCATGGAGATCTGCAGTCGGTCCCCCGGCAGACTGGTGAACGAGATGCGCTCGAGCGCATTACCGGAGGCCAGGGCGTTTGCCTGCCAGAGGGCAAGGATGCAGCCGAACAGCAGCGCCGTCAGGCCGCGCAATAATCCCCTGTCCGATGCCCGGGTGGAGTGCCGCAGCCGGTGGGGGAGGCAGGTGAGGGTCGCCAGTCTCATAACGTCAGTTCCTCGTTGCTTATTCGCTAAGCGCAATGGAGGTGTCTTGCTCCATGTAACCGCCGAATCCGTCGGGGATGATCTCAGTCAGTTCGACGCCGGTTTCGCGGATCTCGGTGATCCGCCCGTGGTTTTGGCCCATGTAGTTCCCGGTGGTCACCCGCTGGATGGTCCGGTCGGGGGTACGGATGAGCGCCCACTGGGTGCCGCCCTGTTCCAGGGTGCCCACCATGCGCAACGTGTCCAGGGGGTAGCTTTCAAGGTACTCCTGGGGACGGTCCGGATCGATGGTCACGGTGCTCGTGGCAATCTCCCGGTCCGGCAGCCTCGGTGCAAGGATGGACGAGTCGAAGGGATCCCGCTCATGGCCCGGATAGATGAATACCTCGTGCGGCTCCACTTCCGGGATGGGCTCGACGCGCCCGCCCGGCCGAGCCTTGGTCTGTTCCACGTACTGTTCGAGGTCGCTCATGCCGGTGCTGCAGCCGGACAGAGCGGCGGCGAGCAGGGGCGCCGTGGCGAGTACGGTGATCAGGCGCCCCCAGCGGACCAGGGGGTTGGTGCGAGGATCAGCCATCGTTCTCATCCAGGTAGCGGTAGGTCCTGGCGGTGGCCTCCATGATCAGACGGCCCTCTTCCTGGGGGCGGATCACCAGGTTGTGCATGGTCACGATGCGGGGCAGACTCGCCACGCCGCTGGTGAACTCGGCCATCTGCTCGTAGTTTCCGCGCATGCGCATCTCGATGGGCATCTCGGCGTAGAAGCCGCGCTGCTGTTCGGCCTGGGGCCGGAACAGCTCGATTTCCAGTCCGCTGGCCAGGGCGGTCTGGGAGATGTCTACCAGCAGACTCGGCACCTCGGTCCGGCTTGGCAGCTGACGCAGCATGGCGCCGAAGGTGCGCTGCATCTCTTCCAGCTGGGCGCGGTAAGCGTCCAGGTTGGCCGCGCGCCGCTGGCGGATCTCAAAGGTCTGCCGCAACTGGGTCTCCTCGGCCTGTACCCGGTCCAGTTGTACAAGCTGATCCTTGATGATGAACCAGTAGCCGGCCCCCAGGATGGCAATGACCACGATCAGGACGGCGATGGCCTTGATCGGCCCGGGCGCGGTGCCGAGGTTCTTGAGGTCAACGTTGTTGAGATCCTGCAGGTTCATGCACCTGTATCCTCTTCATCGTCATCGGACCCCGGCGTGGTCTGTCCGACCCGCAGTGAGAAGTCCCTGGTACGGACACCGTTCGCCTCGCGGGTCTCGATCACGTTCAGCGTCGGTTCGCCGAACCAGGGGGAGGCCTCCAGATTGCGCATCATCGCCGAGATGCGGGCGTTGGACTCCGCCCGGCCGCGGATTGTCAGGTTGGCGTCCCGCTGCTCGATGAGGGTGAGATAGGTCCCGTCCGGCAGGGTGGTGACCATCTCGTCGAACAGGCGCACCACCACCGGCCGGCTGGCCTGAAGCTCCTGGATGACGTTCATCCGGTCGATCAACGCCTGACGGGTGGCCTCCAGGTCCCGGATCTCGGCGATCTGGCGGTCCAGAATGCGGATCTCGTTCTGCAGATAGGAATTCCGGGCCTCCTGGTGTTCGATCAGCCCGTTGACGTACACGTGGGCGAAGAACACCGCCACGACCGCGACAGCCGCGCACAATCCCGCGATGATGCCGAATTCCTTCTGCTGCTCTTTGCGCCGTTGCTCACGCCAGGGGAGCAGGTTGATCTGGGACATCAGTCGAAGCTCCTCATGGCCAGACCGCACGCGATCATCAGTGACGGGGCGTCATGACCGAGCCGCTGCGGGTTGACCCGGGTATTGAGCGACATGCGGCCGAACGGGTTGGCAATCTGAGTGCGGGTGCCGATCCGGGACTCGATCAGCTCATCCACGCCGGGGATGGATGCACAGCCACCGGCCAGGACGATCTGGTCCACATGGTTGTGCTGGCTGGCGGCGAAGAAGAACTGCAGGAATCGCCCCACCTGTTGAACCATCGTGTCCTTGAAGGGCTCCAATACCTCGGAAACGTAGTTGTCGGGCAGGCCGCCTTCCTTCTTGGCCTGACCCGCCTCATCGTACGACAGGCCGTAGCGGCGCATGATCTCTTCGGTCAGTTGTTTGCCGCCGAAGGTCTGTTCCCGGGTATAGGTGAGGCTGCCCTGGTCCAGAATGTTGATGCTGGTCATGGTCGCGCCGATATCGATGATGGCCACCGTCTCGGCGTCTTCCAGTCCTTCCAGCTGGTTCAGGAGCAGGGGGTAGGTATGTTCAATGGCGTAGGCCTCCACATCGATGACCTTGGGCTCGAGCCCCCCCATGACGGCGGTGGCCTCGCGCACCTCCACGATCTCGCTGCGCGAGGCGGACAGGAGCACATCCACGGTCTCGGGATTCTTGGGTGTGGGGCCGATCACCTCGAAATCCAGGTTCACCTCTTCCAGGGCATACGGGATGTACTGGTCGGCCTCGACCTGGATCTGCCCTTCCATCTCGTCTGGCTTGAGGGAGGCGGGCATGGTGATGATCTTGGTGATGACCGCGGAGGAGGGCACGGCCAGGGCGCAGGTGCGTGTCTTGGTGCCGGAGCGCTTGACGGCCCGCTTGATAGTGTCGCCGACCGTCTGGGGCTCCTGGATGTTCTTTTCTGCGACGGCGTTGGCAGGCAACGGCTCGACGGCATAGCTCTCGACACGGTATTTTCCACCGGACCGGCTGAGTTCCACCAGCTTGACCGTGGTCGAGCTGATGTCGATGCCCAGCAGGGGCGGTTTCTTGCGGCTGAACCCTATCACGACGCTCCCTTTTCACTCTGGCCCGGACCAGGTTGTCGACACCTCTGTCGGGGCGCGGCAGCGGAGCCGCCGCCCGGGGCAAATACGCAATCGTCGTCGAGGATGGAGGTCCCATCCGCTGTGCGCCAAGAGTGGATGCCCGAGGTCCCTTTTTTTATCTGGATCAGTGTATAACTTATATTTTTTCTAGATACTAGCCCCAACTCCATAAAATAACTAGCATAAATTTCTCAATTATTTGAACGGGTTTTCAGTTTTGCAGAGCAACGGTATCATTTTCCCGACGTCCTACCTCCTCGCGGCTTGTTTTGGGCCCCTTGAATGATTGCCATCCTGAAATTGATCCGCTGGGGCGTCACGAGCCTCTTCGCGCTTTTCTTTGTCGGCATCCTGGTCGTGGCCGGTGCCTATATTTATGTGGCCCCGGACATGCCCGAGGTCGACTCGCTTCGGGAGGTGCATCTCCAGGTCCCGTTGCGGGTGTACAGCCGGGACGGTCTGCTGATCGCGGAGTACGGCGAGCAGCGCCGGGAGCCGCTGCGCCTGCAAGAGGTCCCCGAGCGGATGGTGCAGGCCTTCCTGGCCGCGGAGGATGACCGGTTCTATTCCCACCCGGGGGTGGATTACCAGGGACTGCTGCGCGCGGCCCACAACCTGATGACCACCGGGGAGCGGAGCCAGGGCGGCAGCACCATCACCATGCAGCTGGCGCGCAACTTCTTCCTGAGTCGCGACCGCACCTACACCCGAAAACTGACGGAGATTTTCCTGGCGCTTCGCATCGAGCGCGAACTCAGCAAGGACGAGATCCTCGAGCTCTACCTGAACAAGATTTATCTGGGGCAGAGGGCCTACGGGGTGGCCGCGGCGGCGCAGGTCTATTACGGGGCCACCGTCGATGACCTGACCCTGGACCAGATCGCCGTGATCGCCGGGTTGCCCAAGGCGCCGTCCGCCGCCAACCCGGTCACCAGCCCGCGACGCGCGGAGATCCGGCGCAACTACGTGCTGGGCCGCATGCACAGCCTCGGCTGGGTGACCTCCGAGGACTACCGGCAGGCCCTGCAGGCGCCGGTGGCGGCCCGGCTGCACCACCCGGTGGTGCAACTGGAGGCCCCCTTCGTGGGTGAGATGGTGCGCCAGGAGATGGTGGCCCGGCATGGGGACGCCGCCTATACCGACGGGTTCCGTGTCTACACGACCTTGGACAGCCGCATGCAGCGGGCCGGCAACGATGCCCTGCGTCAGGGCCTGATCGGTTATGACCGGCGCCATGGTTACCGCGGGCCGGAGGCGCGCATCGACCTGTCGGGACATGCCGACGAGGGTGCCTGGGATGAGGTGCTCTCCCGGGTGGCCCGGGTGGGGGGGCGGCTGTGGCCGGGTATCGTGATCCAGGTGGAAGAAGGCTCGGCCGAGGTCTATATGGGGGCCGGCAGCCGCGTGTCCCTGGATCTGGATGCGGTGTCCTGGGCGCGTCCCTATATCAATGTGTCCCGCACCGGGGATGCCCCGACGCGGCTCGGTGACGTGCTGTCGCCGGGTGATCTCATCCGGGTGGAACGGGCGTCCGGAGACCGCGAGCGCTGGGTGCTGGGGCAGGTTCCGGCGGTCGGCGGGGCTCTGGTGGCCATGGATCCCGATGACGGTGCCCTGCAGGCGCTGGTGGGAGGCTTCGACTTCTATCGAGGCAGTTTCAACCGTGCGGTTCAGGCGGAGCGCCAGCCGGGATCGGCCTTCAAGCCGTTTCTCTACTCCGCTTCCCTGGAACGGGGCTATTCGCCGGCCAGCCTCATCAATGACGCGCCGGTGGTATTCGAGGACGCGGCCCTGGAGGACACCTGGCGGCCCACCAACTACAGCGGGCAGTTCTACGGGCCCACCCGGCTGCGGGACGCACTTGCCCAGTCGCGAAACCTGGTGTCCATCCGGCTGCTGCATGCCATTGGCGTGGGCTATGGACACGGCTTCCTCAGCCGATTCGGATTCGACCTGTCCCGGCAGCCCAGAAACCTTTCGCTGGCCCTGGGCAGCGGCACGGTCACCCCAATGGAGATGGCGGCCGCGTATGCGGTGTTCGCGAATGGCGGATACCGGGTGGATCCCTGGTTCATCGAGCGTATCGAGGGGCCCGACGGCGAACCGCTGCTTCAGGCCGCGCCCCGGCGCGTCTGCGATCCCCCGTGTGATTCGGTGGTCGAGGATGGCGCCGGGCTGACCCCGGTGGATCATGACGGCCATCCCGTGACCGGGGACCCGGGCGCAACGCCCCTGCCACTGATCGAGCCGGCCGAGCGGGTGCTCAGTCCGGCCAATGCCTACCAGATGGTCAGCATGATGCGCGACGTGATCCAGGAGGGCACCGGGCGTCGCGCGCGACAACTGGGACGCGCTGATCTTGCCGGCAAGACCGGCACCACCAATGATCTGCGCGACGCGTGGTTCAGCGGGTTCAATCGCGACGTGGTGACGACTGTGTGGCTGGGTTTCGACGACAACAGTCCGCTGGGTCCGCGGGAGACGGGCGGCGTCGTGGCGCTGCCCATCTGGGTGGATTTCATGGGTGTGGCCCTGGACGGCAGGCCGGAGCGCTCCCTGCCGCAGCCCGAAGGCATGGTGACGGTGCGCATCGATGCGGAAACGGGCCGCCTGGCCTCCTCCGGAAGCAGGCGCACGATCTTTGAGACCTTCACGCCCGAGCAGGTGCCGGAAGGCGACCCCGGCGGACGCGCCGCAAGTCGGGACTCGCGTTCCGGTGAATCAGACAGCGTCCGACCCGAGAGCCTTTTCTAGTGTCCACCAACGACCTGAGGGTGCGCCACCTCATCACCGAGGAGGCGGCCCGGATCATCCTTGACGAGGGCGTCATCGACTATGGCCTGGCCAAGCGCAAGGCCGCCGAGCGCCTGGGTGCGGCCCAGACCCGCAACCTGCCCCGCAATGCGGAGATCGACGATGCGGTGCGGGCGCGTCAGCGCCTGTTCGACGATGATTCCCGCCGTACGGAACTGTTGCGTCTGCGTACCGTGGCGCTGGATGCCATGAAGCTCCTGGAACCATTCGAGCCCCGATTGGTGGGGCCGGTGCTGGACGGGGTGGTCAACGGCCGCGACGAAGTGACGCTGCATGTGTTTGCCGACAGCGTGGAGGAGATCATCTTCCATCTTGAGGACCGCGGCATCCGCTGGCGCGGGGAGGAGCGGCGTCTGCGCACCGCTCAGGGCCACACGGCCTACCCGGTGGTCGTCTTCCCCGGGCCGGCCGCCCAGGTGGAGGCGGTGGTGTTCCCGGTCAAGGGCATCCGCCAGGCTCCGCAGAGCCCGGTGGACGGCAGGCCCATGCGCCGTGCGGGGATCAAGGAGGTGAAGGGGCTCCTTGGAGGTGGGAAGTGAGAATTTGGAAGCAGGAAGTAAACGACCGGCTACTTCGGATGGCGCGGGGTTTGCCCTTATCCGATTCGCACTTCCCAGTTCACACTTCTTACTTCCGGCGCTGGTGTACCTCGTCCACCAGCGCCGCCACCTTTTCCGGATCGATCCCCGGGTGGATGCCGTGGCCCAGGTTGAAGACATGGCCCGTGCCCTCGCCGAAATCCCCCAGTATCCTGCGTGCTTCCTCGCGTACCCGCTCGGGTGAGGCGTAGAGCACCGCCGGGTCCAGATTACCCTGTAGCGCCACCCGCTCTCCCACCCGGCGGCGGGCCTCGCCGATGTTGACCGTCCAGTCCAGCCCCAGACCATCGCAGCCGGTGTCGGCCATGGCCTCCAGCCAGGCGCCCCCGCCCTTGGTGAACAGGGTCACCGGCACGCGCCGGCCTTCATTCTCCCGGGTCAGCCGGTCCACGATGCGCTGCATGTAGGCCAGGGAGAATTCCCGGTAGCCTTCTGGCGTCAGGCTGCCGCCCCAGGTGTCGAACACCATCACCGCCTGTGCGCCGGCGGCGATCTGGGCGTTGAGGTAAGCGGTGACGGCATCGGCCAGCAGGCCCAGCAGGTGATGCAGGGTGGCCGGGTCGTCGTAGAGCATGCCCTTGATGAGGGCGAACTCCTTGGACGAGCCGCCTTCCACCATGTAGGTGGCCAGCGTCCAGGGGCTGCCGGAGAACCCGATCAGGGGCACACGGCCATGCAGCTCCCGGCGGATCAGGCGCACGGCATCGGTCACGTAGCGCAGTTCTGATTCCGGGTCGGGCACACCCAGTGCGCGAATGGCCGCGGCATCGCGCACCGGACGCTCGAAGCGCGGCCCCTCGCCTTCCGAGAAATACAGCCCCAGCCCCATGGCGTCCGGGATGGTGAGAATGTCGGAAAACAGGATGGCCGCATCCAGCGGGAAACGCTCAAGCGGCTGAAGCGTGACCTCGCAGGCGAGCTCCGGATTCTGGCAGAGGTCCATGAAACTGCCCGCCCTTGCCCGGGTGGCCCGGTACTCGGGCAGGTAACGCCCTGCCTGACGCATGATCCAGATGGGCGTGGTGTCAACGGGCTCGCGCAACAGCGCACGGAGCAGACGGTCGTTCTTGAGTTCGCTCATAAGGTCAGTCTCGGGAAGTGGCAAGTCTCAAGTCTCAAGTGGCAAGGAACTCCGCTCCAGTATTCGCCCCTCGGGGTAAGTTTGGCCTTCCTTGCCACTTGCCACTTGAGACTTGCCACTGCCTTCACACGCCCAGGTAGTCCACGATCCCCTCGGCCGCCTCGCGGCCCTCGAACACGGCTGTCACCACAAGATCCGAACCGCGCACCATGTCGCCGCCGGCGAAGACCTTGGGGTTGGTGGTCTGGAATCGGTGCTCGCCGTCGGCGCGTGCGGTCACGCGCCCGCTGTCGTCGCGGGCGATGCCGAACGTCTCGAACCAGGGGGCGGGGCTCGGGCGGAACCCGAAGGCGACGATGACCCGGTCGGCGGGCAGGACCTCCTCGGATCCGGGCACGGGTTCCGGCCGGCGGCGGCCCCGCTCGTCGGGCTCGCCGAGGCGGGTGGTGACCACTTTGACGCCTTCCACGCGGCCATTGCCGACGATTTCCACCGGCTGACGGTTCCACAGGAACTGCACGCCCTCTTCCTTGGCGTTGACCACCTCCCGGCGGGATCCGGGCATGTTTTCCTCGTCGCGCCGGTAGGCGCAGGTGACCCGGGCGGCGCCCTGGCGGATGGCCGTGCGGTTGCAGTCCATGGCGGTGTCCCCGCCGCCGAGCACTACGACCCGCTGGCCCTTCATGTCGATGAACGCCTCCGGGGACGTCTCCAGACCGAGTTCGCGGTTGATGTTGGAGACCAGGTACGGCAGCGCCTCGAATACCCCAGGGAGGTCCTCGCCCGGGAAGCCTCCTTTCATATAGGTGTAGGTGCCCATGCCCAGAAAGACTGCATCGTATTCATCCAGCAGCTGCTGGAAGGGGACGTCCCGGCCGATCTCGGTGTTGAGTTCGAACTTCACGCCCATCTCCTCCATGAGCTGGCGGCGGATGCGCACGATCTCCTTCTCCAGCTTGAAGGGCGGAATGCCGAAGGTGAGCAGGCCACCGATCTCCGGATAGCGGTCGAACACCACCGCCTCGACCCCGTTGCGGGTGAGTACGTCGGCACAGCCCAGGCCGGCCGGACCGGCCCCCACAACCGCCACCCGCTTGCCGGTGGCCACCACGCCCGACATGTCCGGGCGCCAGCCCGCCTTCAGGGCCTCGTCGGTGATGTATTTTTCCACGGAGCCGATGGTCACGGCGCCGAAGCCGTCATTGAGGGTGCAGGCGCCCTCGCAAAGCCGGTCCTGTGGACAGACGCGCCCGCATATCTCCGGCAGGGAGTTGGTCTTGTGGGACATCTCCGCCGCCTCGAACAGGTTGCCTTCGGCCACCAGTTTGAGCCAGTTGGGGATGTAATTGTGGACCGGGCACTTCCACTCGCAGTAAGGGTTGCCGCAGGCCAGGCAGCGGGCGGACTGGTGCTTGGCGGTCTCCGGGTCGAACTGCCCGTAGATCTCCCTGAACTCGTGAATGCGCACCTGGGCCGGTGTCTTCTTCGGGTCCTGGCGCGGCACTTCGAGAAACTGCATGGGGTTGGCCATGACGGATACCTGTCAACGTGTCGCACGAAAAGGCACCGTCACGCGGAGGCCGGGTGCCTGTCAGAGTCTGGAAGCATGAATGCGCCGGCCGGCGGCGTGCAACCCCAGGGCCCGTGAGGTTGCGGCCGGCGATTCAGGAGAGGCGCGCCTTTACCTGGTTGCTCACCGCTCCCATGTCGGCGCGCCCCTGGAGGCGGGGCTTCAGCTGGCCCATGACCTTGCCCATGTCGCGAACGGACCCCGCGCCGGTCTCGGCGATGGCCACATCGATCATTGTCGCGATCTCCGCCTCGGACAGAGGTTCGGGAAGGTAGGCCTGGATGATGGCCAGTTCCTGTGCCTCGGCCTCGGCCAGATCGTCCCGCCCGGCCTTGCGGAACTGGGTGATGGATTCTCGACGCTGCTTGACCATCTTGTCCAGCACCGCCAGCACCTGGGCATCATCCAGGGCCTCCCGGGTGTCCACCTCCACCTGCTTCACGCCGGCCAGCACCATGCGGATGGTGCCGAGGCGGGCCTTGTCGCCGGCGCGCATGGCCGACTTCATGTCCTCGGTGATGCGTGTCTTCAGCGGGCTGTCAGCCGACATGCTTGAACTCTCCGGCGGCCGTGTCCGGCCGCTGCGGATCGCCGGTAAGCGGGATTCAGTAGAGCCGTTCGCGCCGTGCAACTTCCTTGGAGACGCGCTTGGCCTGGCGCTTGACCGCGGCGGCGGCCTTGCGCTTGCGCACTTCCGTGGGCTTTTCGTAGAACTCGCGACGGCGGACCTCGGTCAGAACGCCGGCCTTCTCGCAGGTGCGCTTGAAGCGGCGCAGGGCCACCTCGAAGGGTTCGTTTTCTTTGACGCGTACGTGGGGCATCAGATCATCCTGTCAGTGTTGAACGTTCAACGCCCCGGCGCCCGGGGACGAAGAATCGCGCATTATAAGGATTCCGGCGGGAAATGCCAAAGGTTGGTTGGGCCGGTCGGGGGGTGGTCTTTATGGGGGGGGATGAACAGGATTTTTGAGGAATGACAGGCTTATAATGAAACGCTGAATGACTTCCCCGGTCAGAATGCGGGTGGCGGGTATCCGTGCTTCCGCTTCCGTCCCGATGGCCTCTGTCCTGATCAATTCTGTTTATCCTGACCATTTCCTGTGAGAAGCATGCGCGTTCTGGGTATCGAGACCTCCTGTGATGAAACCGGTGTGGCGGTGGTGGACGGCGCGCACGGGCTGTTGTCCCATGCCCTGTACAGCCAGGTGGCCCTGCACGCGGAATATGGCGGGGTGGTGCCCGAACTGGCCTCCCGGGACCATATTCGCAAGCTGCTGCCCCTGATTCGCCAGGCCCTGGACGACGCCGGCACCGGGCCGTCGGATCTCTCCGGCATTGCCTACACCGCCGGTCCGGGCCTGCTGGGGGCATTGCTGGTGGGCGCCGGCGTGGCCCGCAGTCTTGCATGGGCGTGGGGACTTCCGGCGGTGGGGGTGCATCACATGGAGGGCCACCTGCTGGCCCCGATGCTGGATGCGGATCCACCCGCCTACCCGTTTGTCGCCCTGCTGGTGTCCGGCGGCCACACCATGCTGGTGGACGTCCGGGGTCTGGGACGTTACCGCATTCTCGGCGAGAGCCTGGACGATGCCGCCGGCGAGGCCTTCGACAAGACCGCCAAGCTCCTGGGCCTGGGGTATCCGGGCGGGCCCGCGCTCGCCGCGCTGGCCGGCCAGGGGGACCCGCAACGCTTTCACTTTCCCCGGCCCATGACGGACCGCCCCGGCCTGGATTTCAGTTTCTCCGGCCTGAAGACGCGGGCGCTCACCACCCTTCGCGAGGTGGAGACGGAGCAGGACCGTGCGGACGTGGCCCGGGCGTTTGAGGAGGCGGTGGTGGATACCCTGGTGATCAAGTGTCTGCGGGCCATTCGGGAGACGGGCGCCGCCCGCCTGGTGGTGGCCGGCGGTGTCGGCGCCAACCGGCGCCTGCGTGAGCGGCTGCGGGAGGCGGTGCAGGCCGAGGGCGCAAGTGTTCACTACCCCGCGCTGGAATTCTGTACCGACAACGGCGCCATGATCGCGCTGGCCGGCCTCCTTCGGCTGCAGGCGGGTGAATCGGAGGACCTGACCATCCGGGCGCGCGCGCGGTGGGGACTGTCTTGAAGTGAGAAGTGGGAATTGGGAAGTGCGAAGTAAAAGGCCTTAACTTCCAATTTCCCAATTCCCCCTTCTCACTTAAGCTCCTATTCTCGGCTCTTTCCCCGCCAGCAGGTTGCGGATGTTGCGGCGGTGGCGCCAGTAGACCAGCAGGGTCAGGAGTACGCCCGCGAGCACGAACCAGGGCTCGCCCGTGAGCAGGTGCATGTAGAGGGGCATGAGGGTGGCGGCGGTCAGGGCGCCCAGGGATGAGATCCGGAAGACGGCCACCATCAGGAGCCAGGTGGCCAGGGCGGCCAGCCCCGTGAGCCAGTGGATGCCGAGGATCACGCCCAGGGCGGTCGCCACGCCCTTCCCGCCCCGGAATCCGTGGTAGACCGGGTACAGGTGGCCCAGAAACGCGGCAAGGGCCACGGCGGACACCCACACGGGTCCGAGCCCCAGTGCCTGGGCAACAAGCACCGGCACAAGCCCCTTGAGGAGATCGCCCAGCAGGGTGATGATGGCCGCCCCCTTGTCGCCGGTGCGCAGTACGTTGGTGGCGCCCGGGTTGCCCGATCCCTGTCCGCGCGGATCCGGCAGGCCGGCCATACGGCAGACCAGGATGGCGGTGGAGACCGAGCCCATCAGGTAAGCGGCGAGCACCAGCGCAATGGCCAACAGCATGAACGGGATTCCTTGGATGACGGATGAAGTACGGGCGAATCAATGGCAGAGCGGGGATGATACCCGAGTTGAGAGGCCGGGTAATCCGTGAGTGCTGAGGTGAAGCCCGCGCTGCTGTGCCTGCATGGATGGGGGTTGAATGCTGCCGTCTGGGAACCGCTGGCCGAACAACTGGCCGGGCGTGCGCGGCTGCTGGTGCCGGATCTGCCCGGCCATGGCGCGCGAGCCGTGGAGGGTCGATTCGGCGACCTGGGCAGTGCCACCGCCGATCTGGCCGCGGGGCTGGACGGCCCGGTCACCGCGGTGGGCTGGTCCCTGGGCGGTCTGCTGGCGCTTGACATGGCGCAGCGCTATCCCGCCAGGGTGGTGCGTGTGGTCCTGGTGGCGGCCACGCCCCGGTTCGTGCAGGCGGCTGACTGGCCGCATGCGGTGCAGGCGGAGGTGCTGGCGGACTTTGCCCGTGACCTGTCCAGGGATTACCGGGCCACGCTGACGCGTTTCCTGGCGTTGCAGGTCCATGGTGTGCCCGGACGCGCGGTGGGCCTGCGTGACCTGAAGGCGCGCTGTCTTCAGGCCTTGCCTCATCCCCGGGCGCTGGCCGAAGGGCTTGAGGTGCTGCGTGATTCCGACCTGCGTTCCCGGTTCGCCGCCCTGAAGGTCCCCGTCTCGGCCGTGCTGGGCGCGCTGGACACCCTGGTGCCCCGGGCGGTGGCCGACGACCTGCGGCGCCTGCGCCCGGGGATGCCGGTGGAGGTGCTCCCCGGGGCGGGCCACGCCCCCCTCCTCAGCCACGCGGATGCCCTGGCGGAACGGATCATGGAGTCGGCCCGTGACTGACGGGGATCGTTACCGGCTGGACAAGCGCCGCGTAAGGGCCACCTTCGATCGGGCGGCGGCCGGTTACGATGCCGCCGCGCCGCTCCAGCACGAGATCTGCGACCGTCTCCTGGAACGCCTCGACTGGGTGAAGCTCGCGCCCCGGCATATCCTGGACGCCGGCACCGGCACCGGGCGCGGCGCGCGCGGCCTGCGTCGCCGCTATCCGCGCGCACGGCTCCTGGGGCTCGATCTTTCCCTGGCCATGCTGCGGCGCGCACGGCGCCAGTCCGGGTGGTGGCGCAGGCCGGACTGGGTATGTGCGGATCTGGAAGGCCTGCCCCTTGCCGATGCCAGTCTGGATCTGCTCTTCTCCAGCCTGGCGCTCCAGTGGTGCAATGACCTGGAGCGCACCCTGCGGGGGTTCCGGCGTGTGCTTGCCCCCGGCGGGCTGCTCATGTTCACCACGTTCGGTCCGGACACCCTCAAGGAACTGCGCGCGGCCTGGCAGGCCGCGGATGCCGACCATGTGCATGTGAATGTCTTTATGGACATGCACGATATCGGCGATGCCCTGGTGCGGGCCGGTTTCGCCGATCCGGTCATGGATATGGAAATGGTGACGGTGACTTACCCGGATCTGGGCCGGTTGCTGGCCGACCTGCGCGCGATCGGTGCCACCAATGCCAACGCCGGTCGCGAACGGGGTCTGACCACCCGCGCCCGTCTGCGGACGGTGGAGTCAGCCTACGACGCGTTCCGTTTGTCCGACGACCGTCTCCCGGCCACCTATGAAGTGATCTACGGTCACGCCTGGGCGCCGGAGATTCCTGCTGCCGGGCCCGCTGGGCGGCCTGAGGGCCATATCCCCATTCTTCCCCGCTCCTGAAGGACACACCCCCGCCCGGGATCGGCCCCTCGTGCTCAGGAGCGGGCCTGGCCGGCCTGTGCCTGCAGGGGGGGCGTCTGAGAACGGGCTATTAGGTTTAAAAAAAAATAAATACATGCTATAAGAAAAACGCACAGCAGTTGACGTGAACGGTCAAAAAAATAATATATAGGCCCCATAAATCATAAAAACCTATTAGCGCCATAAAAAAATAATGTTTTATCGCGGATGGAAGTGCCTCTAGATTGCCGAAGTAGTCTATCGAGGGTCTGAGCCTGAGTACGCGAGGCTGGAGAGTTGAATGCTTGCCGCTGCACCGGATCCCGACGATGTCGATCGTCGCTTTGTGGTCAGTCCCAACCACTCTCTGAGCTGGCAGGGCAACTGTCTGTTCATTGCCCTGGTGGGGCTGGTGCTGTTCCTGGTGGCGTCGGGCTTCGTCCTGGCGGGTCTCTGGATGGTGGCGCCGTTTGCGGGGCTTGAACTCCTGGCTGTGGGTATTGCCCTGTATGCGGTCCATCGTCGCGGGCGGCGCACGGAAATCATCGACGTGAGTGCACCGTCGGTGACCATATCGGTGGCGGGCATCCGCCCGGAGCGCCGCTTCCGTCTGCCGCGCGGCCAGTCGCGGGTGATCCTGAATGCCGGGGCCCGGCAAGGGCACCCCAGCCGGCTGTTCATATCGTCGCCGGATC
The DNA here is from genome assembly GCF_000378965.1 of Thioalkalivibrio thiocyanodenitrificans ARhD 1. Lineage (NCBI taxonomy): Bacteria > Pseudomonadati > Pseudomonadota > Gammaproteobacteria > Chromatiales > Ectothiorhodospiraceae > Thioalkalivibrio > Thioalkalivibrio thiocyanodenitrificans. The sequence continues at coordinate 1,980,141 of NZ_KB900536.1, read as the reverse complement.
TGGGGGTCGAGATCGGCCGGTGTCTGGGTGAAGAAGAACGCCAGGGGTTGGCTGCGGCGCTGCGCGCGGCCATCCATGCGCCGCCATGGCCCGTGCCTGCCGGATCGAGGCACGGTTCCCCGAATCAAGAAAAGCAAATCGCGGTCAACCACCAATTATCTTAAGGTCTGTCTTGGAGGGGGAGAGTTATGACGTCTGGAAAGAAGAGAGGGCTGGCGAGCGCCTGCATGGGTGTGCTTCTCCTGATGCTCTCGGGTTCGGCCTTCGCCACCAACTACGGGCTCAATATGCCCGTGGGCGTGACCGATATCAGCGCCCGCGTTTACGGGCTGCACATGCTGATCTTCTGGATCTGCGTGATCATCGGCGTGGTGGTCTTCGGAGTGATGTTCTACTCCATTCTCAAGCACCGGAAATCGCTGGGCGCCAAGCCGGCCACCTTCCATGAGAACACCACCATCGAGGTGGTGTGGACGATCATTCCGTTCCTGATTCTGGTGGGTATGGCCATCCCTGCCACCCGAGTCCTCATTGCCATGGAAGACACGACCGATTCGGACCTGACCATCAAGTCGACCGCCTACCAGTGGAAGTGGCATTACGAGTACATCGACGAGGACGTGGGCTTTTTCAGCAACCTGGCCACACCCCGCACCGAGATCCTCGGCATGGAGGAAAAGGGCGAGCACTACCTGCTGGACGTGGACAACCCCGTGGTGGTGCCGGTGGACAAAAAGGTGCGGCTGCTGCTTACCTCCAATGACGTGATTCACGCATGGTGGGTGCCGGAACTGGCGGTCAAGAAGGACGCCATCCCCGGCTTCATCAACGAACTCTGGTTCCAGGTCAACGAACCCGGCGTTTATCGTGGTCAGTGCGCCGAACTCTGCGGGCGCGACCACGGCTTCATGCCCATCGTGGTGGTGGCCAAGGAGCAGGATGCCTGGGAGGCCTGGCTCAGGGAGCAACAGGATCATAACGCCGCCGAAGAGGCCCTGGCTTCGGCGGAACTCGCCATGGAGGACCTCATGAGCCGGGGACAGCGCGTCCACGAGGCGCAATGCGCTTCCTGTCACCAGGTCAACGGTGAGGGCATCCCCAATGTGTTTCCGGCCATCAGCGGCAGCGAGATCGCGACCGGTGATCTCGAAGCGCACATGGAGATTGTGATGCGTGGCAGGTCCGGCACCGCGATGCCGGCATTCGGACCGCAGCTCAATGACGTGGATCTGGCGGCGGTAATCACCTATCAGCGCAATGCCTGGGGCAATGACACGGGCGACCAGATTCAGCCCCCCCAGATCGGCGCGCTGCGCTAACCGGTTTCACGAGTCAAACGAATAAGAGGACGCTGACATGAGTGCGGTGAGTTCAGACGTTATCCATCACGACGAGGAACACCCCAAGGGGATCACTCGCTGGCTGTTCACGACGAACCACAAGGACATCGGTTCCCTGTACCTGTGGTTCTCCCTGATCATGTTCTTCATCGGCGGCGCCATGGCGCTGGTCATCCGGGCGGAGCTTTTCCAGCCGGGCCTGCAGATGGTGGATCCGCAGTTCTTTAATTCCATGACCACCATGCATGCTCTGGTCATGATCTTCGGCGTGGTGATGCCCGCCTTCACGGGCCTGGCCAACTGGCAGATCCCGCTCATGGTGGGTGCGCCGGACATGGCGCTGCCGCGCATGAACAACTGGAGCTTCTGGATCCTGCCCTTTGCGTTCACGATGCTCCTCTCGACTCTGTTCATGCCGGGCGGGGCGCCGGCCAGCGGCTGGACGATATATCCGCCCCTGGTGCTGCAGACAGGGGACGCGTTCCCGTTCCTGATCTTCTCGATACACCTGATGGGCATCTCCTCCATCATGGGCGCCATCAACGTGATTGCCACCATCCTCAACCTTCGGGCGCCGGGCATGACGCTCATGAAGATGCCCCTGTTTGTATGGACCTGGCTGATCACGGCCTTCCTGCTGATCGCTGCCATGCCGGTGCTGGCCGGCGCGGTGACCATGCTGCTCACCGACAAGTACTTTCTGACCAGCTTCTTCAACGCCGCCGGTGGCGGCGATCCGGTCATGTTCCAGCACATCTTCTGGTTCTTCGGTCATCCGGAGGTGTACATCCTGATCCTGCCGGCATTCGGCATTGTCTCCACCATCGTCCCGACCTTCGCCCGCAAGCCGTTGTTCGGTTATGCGTCCATGGTCTACGCCACGGCGTCCATCGCCTTCCTGTCGTTCATCGTGTGGGCGCACCACATGTTCACGGTGGGCCTGCCGCTGGCCGGACTGCTGTTCTTCATGTTCAGTACCATGCTCATCGCGGTGCCTACAGGGGTGAAGGTGTTCAACTGGGTGACCACCATGTGGCGAGGGTCCATGACCTTTGAGACCCCCATGCTGTTCGCCCTGGGCTTCATCGTGATGTTCACCATCGGTGGATTCTCGGGTCTGATGCTTGCCATCACGCCGGTGGATTTCCAGTATCACGACACCTACTTTGTGGTGGCGCACTTCCATTACGTGCTGGTGCCGGGTGCGGTGTTCTCCATCATGGCCGCGGTGTACTACTGGCTGCCCAAGTGGACGGGCCACATGTATGACGAGACGCTTGGCAAGTGGCATTTCTGGCTGTCGACGATCTTCGTCAACGTGACTTTCTTCCCCATGCACTTCCTGGGTCTGGCCGGTATGCCGCGCCGTATCCCGGATTACGCCATGCAGTTCACCGGCTTCAACGAGATCGCCACCATCGGTGCCTTCGGGTTCGGGTTCGCGCAGCTGATCTTCCTGTACCTCGTGGTCAAGTGCGTCCGTGGCGGTGCCAGGGCCCCCGACCGGGTCTGGGAAGGGGCGGAAGGCCTCGAGTGGACGCTGGCCTCGCCGGCGCCCTATCACAGCTTCAACACGCCGCCCGAGGTGAAGTGAGTGCGCTGGATTGTCGATGTTGATCGACGCCGCCGTCGCAAGATCATCGTGACGGCGGTGATCATCGCATTGCTCGCCCTGGGGTTTTATGTGGGATTCTTCATCAGTATCTCGATGCGATGACCATGACACAGACAACTCGACGCAGCAGTCGGCGTACCGTAACCGTGCTGGGGGCCGTGGTACTCGGCATGTTCGGTTTCGGCTTCGCGCTGGTGCCATTGTATGACGTCATCTGCGAGGTGACCGGACTCAACGGCCGAAGTGCCTCCCTGGTCAGCGAGGGCGGCGATGAATTCGAGGTGGACGAGAACCGCATGGTGACCGTGGAGTTCGTGGCCGTGCTCAATCAGCAGATGGACTGGCACTTCCGTCCGGAGGTGTCGTCCATGAAGGTGCACCCGGGCAAGCAGTACACCATGAACTACGTGGCCCAGAACCGGCGCAATGCGGAAGTCGTCGGTCAGGCCGTGCCCAGTGTGTCGCCGGCCACCGCATCACGGCATTTCAACAAGACCGAGTGTTTCTGTTTCACGCGCCAGGAATTCACGCCACGGGAGTCCAGGGAGATGCCCGTTACCTTCATGGTGGACCCGCGGCTGCCGGCAAACGTGGAACGTGTGACGCTCGCATACACATTCTTCGATGTTACGAATATGGCCGAAGGCCGGAATTCAAAATCTGATGAGCGAGGGGGATGACATGGAGCATGCGCAGGGGGGTTACTACGTTCCGCACGGCAGCAAATGGCCCATCATAGCGACGGTGGGTCTGTTTCTGATGGTGGTCGGGGCGTCCATGATGTTCAATGGGTACGCCCCGGGCACATGGGTGTTGCTGACCGGCGTGGTCGTCACGCTTTACATGGTTTTCGGCTGGTTCGGCACCGTGATCTCCGAAAGCCAGGCCGGGTTGTACAACGCCCAGGTGGACCGTTCCTTCCGGTGGGGCATGGGCTGGTTCATCCTCTCCGAGGTGATGTTCTTCGCCGCCTTCTTCGGGGCCCTGTTCTATGTCCGCATGCTGGCCCTGCCCTGGCTCGGCGGCGAAGGCACCGGGCTGGCCACGCACCTGTTCCTTTGGCCTGATTTTGAAGCGGCCTGGCCCACGGGTGGTCCGATGGAACTGGGCGGTGCCTTCGAGACGATCGGTGCCTGGGGGATCCCCGCGCTGAATACCGCCATCCTGCTCACCAGCGGCGTGACCATCACCTGGGCGCATTGGGGGCTCAAGGAGAACAAGCGCAATCATCTCATCTGGGGCCTGGCGGCCACGGTGGCCCTGGGGCTCATCTTCCTGGGTTTCCAGGCCTATGAATACGGCCACGCATACCGGGATCTGAATCTCACGCTGGCCTCCGGCATCTACGGATCGACCTTCTTCATGCTGACCGGGTTCCACGGCCTGCACGTGACGCTGGGCGTCATCATGCTGATCGTGATCCTGATACGCAGCATCAAGGGGCATTTCACGCCCCATGAGCATTTCGGGTTCGAGGCGGTCGCCTGGTACTGGCACTTCGTGGATGTGGTCTGGCTGATCCTCTTCGTGTTCGTGTACTGGATCTAGCAGTCGGCCGCGGGTCAGCCGTAGATGCCATGGGGCTGGATCAGCCCGGTGGCGGCCCCGGCCATGAGGAGCAGGAAACAGGCGATCGACAGTCCGATGCGCCAGGTGAGGGCCTTGACGGTGCGACGTTCGTCGTTGGTGTCTTTCATCAGGTAGAACAGGGCGGACCCGAGGCTGCCCAGGATGGCGATCAGCAGGACTATGACGAAGGCTTTGGCGAACATGGTGCTTCCTGAAAACGGGCGTATAGAGTGGGCAGTATAGCCCGGTATGCCCGCGCCTTTTCAATGAAGCGCCCGGCCGCATTGCGTTCGTTCATCTACACGTGGCTCCCGCTTGTGGTCGGCCTGATCCTGCTGGTGCTGTTTGTCTCCCTGGGCAACTGGCAATGGCAGCGCGCCGGGGAAAAACAGGCCATTCTGGAGGCCTTCGAGCAGGGCGCGGAGGCCGATCACCGGCCGCTCGATCTGTCCGTCAGGTCCTGGGAGGACCTGCGTTTTCAGCGGGTGGCGTTCCGGGGCCGGTACCTCCCGGAGCGGCAGTTTCTGCTGGACAATCAGATCAGGGACGGCCGTGTGGGTTACCGGGTCATCACACCCGCCGTGCACGACGCCAGCGGCCGGCTGGTGCTGGTGGAGCGGGGATGGGTGCCGCGCGAGGCTCAGCCCGGACAGTTGCCTGATGTCGCCGGCGGACTGCCTGCCGGGCAGGGTGTGATACGGGGGCAGGTCTATGTCCCGTTCGGCGAGGGATACCGTATCGGCGCCATGGATGACGGGCGGGCGGTCTGGCCCCGGGTGGTGCAGTACCTGGATTTCGAGGCCATGGGCCAGCGCCTCGGGGGCCCCGTGGTCCCCATGACCATCCGCCTCGACCCGGACGCGCCGCATGGCTACCATCGGGACTGGCGTCCGGTGCTCCCCATGGGCGCGGAGCGCCACATGGCCTACGCGGTGCAATGGTATGCAATGGCGCTCGCCCTGGTGGTCATCGCGGCTGTACTCGTAATTCGCAGGAGATCGAAGACTGATGACAAGTGATGTATCCATGACCGCCGCACCGAGGCGCCGCCTGATCGGGCGGCTGACCCTGGTAGCCGTGGTGATGGTGTTTGCGCTGCCCCTGTTGCTCGCCAACTGGGTCTATCACAACCCGGACGTGTGGACGCCCACGCGCTTCACCAACCACGGCGAACTGATGGATCCGCCCCGGCCCATCGAGACCCTTTCCCTGGTGACAGCCGAAGGGGATCGCCTGACCGTTGAACACCTGCGCCATCGCTGGACGCTCATGTACGTGGGTGACGGCCACTGCGACCTCTATTGCCAGGCAGCGCTGTTCAAGACGCGCCAGGCGCGCCTTGCCCTGGGCAATGACATCGATCGCGTCCAGCGGCTTTACCTGCTGACCGAGGCGGAAGCGGCGGGGGAGGTCCTGCCCCTGCGCGAGGAACATCCGGGGTTGAAGTTCGGCACGGGAGACCGGTCCGCACTGTTGCCCCTGCTGCAGCTGCTGGGCGCCGACGCGGAGGACCATGTCTATCTGGTGGACCCCCACGGGAACCTGGTCCTGCGTTACAGCACCGAGTCCACGTCCCGTGGCATGTTCATCGACATGAAGAAACTGCTCAAGAACTCGCGCATCGGATGACATGAACGCCAGGGCCCTCTTTTTCGTCGGTGTGCGCGCGGCGGTCGTCCTCACCCTGACCGTGATCATTCTTGGTGCCTATGTGCGCCTGTCCGACGCCGGTCTCGGCTGCCCCGACTGGCCCGGCTGCTATGGCCGCATGCTGGCCCCCACCCAGTCCGCCACCGTCGAGCTGGCCAACCAGGCCTTCCCGGATCGGCCCGTGGAAGTCGGCAAGGCCTGGAAGGAAATGGTGCATCGCTATGCGGCCGGCACCCTGGGGCTGGTGGTCCTGATGCTGGCGGTGCTGGCCTGGCGCGGCCGGCGCGACCCGGGCCAGCCCGTGGCTCTCCCCTTGGCGCTGCTGGGTTTGATCATTTTTCAGTCAGCCCTGGGCATGTGGACGGTGACGCTGCAACTCAAGCCCATCATCGTCATGGCGCACCTGCTGGGCGGATTCGCCACTCTGGTGATGCTCTGGCTCCTGGTGCTCGCCACACGTGACCGCAGCACGCCGCCGGTGCGCCACCAGTCCGGCCCGGTGCCGGCCCTGCACCGCGGCATTCTGCCCTGGGCGGGACTGGCGACGGCGGTACTGGTGGTCCAGATTGCGCTGGGCGGCTGGACCAGCGCGAACTATGCGGCCCTGGCCTGTCCGGATTTCCCCCAGTGCCAGCAGCAATGGTGGCCCGAGACGGATTTCCGCGACGGCTTCGTCCTGTGGCGGGGCGTCGGCGTGGATTACGAGTTCGGTGTGCTGGACCCGGCCGCGCGGACGGCGATTCACCTGACGCACCGACTCGGCGCGGTGGTCACGCTTCTGGCGGTGGGCGCGTTGGCGCTGCTGCTCCTGTGGCGTGGCCAGGGCGCGGTGCGCGGCGTGGCGGCATCGGTGATGGTGCTGCTGCTGGTCCAGGTCGGTCTGGGCATTTCCAATATCGTCTTCTACCTGCCGCTGCCCGTGGCCGTGGCCCACAATGGCGGTGCGGCCCTGCTGCTGCTCTCCCTGGTGACCCTGCTGTACATGTTGCGCCAGCCGGTCCGCGAGAGCGGCCGCGCGCCCGTCCGCATGGGCACGACCGCCACGACGCAGCAGGCGGGATGAGTTGCATGGAGACAGGTATGATTCACCATACAATGATCACATTCATCGGGAGGGGCATCGCATGACCATCAAGGCACTGACCCTGAGTCTGCATCAGGGTTTGCTGAGCCGCTGGCGCGACTACCTGACCCTGTGCAAGCCCAAGGTGGTGGCGCTCATGGTCTTCACCGCATGGGTGGGCATGCTGCTGGCGGCCCCGGGGCAGGTCCCCTGGCAGGCGCTGGTGTTCGGTACCCTGGGTATTGCCCTGATGGCGGGCTCCGCGGCGGCGGTCAACCATGTGGTGGATCGCCACGTGGACGCGCGCATGAGCCGCACGCGCCGTCGCCCGCTGCCCACGGGACACCTGGATGTCGAACACGGCCTCGTATTCTCCGCCGTGATCGGAACGCTGGGTTTCCTCGTTCTGCTGCTGGGTGTCAATACCCTGACTGCCGTGCTCACCCTGTTCTCCCTGCTGGGTTATGCGGTGGTGTACACCATGTACCTGAAGCGCGCCACGCCGCAGAACATCGTGATCGGCGGCGCCGCAGGCGCCACGCCGCCCCTGCTCGGGTGGACGGCGGTCACGGGTCAGGTCGACCCCATCGCCATGGTGCTGTTCCTGATCATCTTCACCTGGACGCCGCCGCATTTCTGGGCCCTGGCCATCTATCGCAAGGACGACTACGCCCGGGCGGGCATCCCCATGCTGCCGGTCACGCACGGTGAGGATTTCACCCGCCTGCAGATCCTGCTGTACACGATCCTGCTGGTGCTGGTGACCCTGCTGCCGGTGGGCATGGGCATGAGCGGCTGGGTGTACATGGTCTCGGCGCTGGTCCTGGGCGGGATGTTTCTCTACCATGCCACCCTGCTGCTCGTGACCCGCAGCCGCCAGCGGGCCATGCGCACCTTCCTGTTCTCCATCGTCTACCTGCTTGCCCTGTTCGGGGCCCTGCTGGCGGACCGTTACCTGAACTTCTGGGTGCCTGCCATGTCGTAGCCATGGAGCGGGCCGCGGCGCGCACCAGCAGGCCTTATGCGGCGCGTCGTACCGTGGCCCCATCGGACCCCTGCTATCCTTAGCGAAACGCTCCGGATTCGATTTGACCCCCGGGGCGTTTCCTGTATGCTTCACGCGCTGAATTCCAGCCCGGTGAGCATCCACCTAAGTTCAGGGGTAGGTTAGAGACATGGCCCAAGCCGCGACCAACGCGTCGTCCCACGCCGGGGCGGCCGCTGTTCCCTCGGAGCAGTACAACTACGAAATCGTCAAGAAATTCGCCATCATGGCCCTGGTCTGGGGCGTGGTGGGCATGGGTGTGGGGACCTATATCGCCTCGCAGCTGGCATTCCCGTTCCTGAACTTCGACATCCCGCAGATCACCTTCGGACGCTTCCGTCCGGTGCACACGACCCTGGTGATCTTCGGCTTCGGCGGCAACGCCCTGTTTGCCACCTCGTATTACGTCGTGCAGCGCACCTGCCAGACCCGGCTCTACGGCGATTCCCTGGCCACCTTCACCTTCTGGGGCTGGAACCTGTCCATCGCCCTCGGTGTGATCACCTACATGATGGGCTACACCCAGGGCCGCGAATACGCCGAGTTCGTGTGGCCCATCGATATCCTGATCACCGTGACCTGGGTGGCCTATTTCTGGGTCTTCCTGCAGACCCTGCTGCGCCGTTCCCAGCCGCACATCTACGTGGCCAACTGGTTTTACATGTCGTTCATCCTGGCGACGGCAATCCTGCATATTTTCAATAACCTGCAGGTGCCCGTGCGCCTGTTCAGCCTGGAGTCCTATTCCCTGTTCTCGGGTGTGCAGGACGCCATGACCCAGTGGTGGTACGGGCATAATGCGGTGGGCTTTTTCCTCACCGCCGCCTTCCTGGGCATGATGTATTACTTCGTCCCCAAGCAGGCGGGGCGGCCTATCTATTCCTACCGACTGTCTATCGTCCACTTCTGGGCGCTGGTCTTCCTGTACATGTGGGTGGGTGCCCATCACCTGCACTGGACGGCGTTGCCCGACTGGGTGTCCACGCTCGCGGCGGCCTTCTCCATCCTGCTTCTGCTGCCCTCATGGGGCGGCATGATCAACGGCATCATGACGCTCTCCGGTGCGTGGGACAAACTGCGCACGGACCCGATCATGCTGTTTCTGATCACAGCGCTTTCGTTCTATGGAATGTCCACCTTCGAGGGGCCGATGATGTCCCTGAAAAGCGTCAATGCGCTGTCCCACTACACGGACTGGACGGTGGGCCACGTGCATTCCGGGGCGCTCGGCTGGGTGGCCATGATCACCTTCGGTTCTCTGTACCATCTGATTCCGCGGCTCTGGAACGCCAGGCTCTACAGCGTCCGGCTGGTGTACGTGCACTTCTTCCTGGCCACCATCGGCATCGTGCTCTACATCACCGCCATGTGGGTGGCTGGCATCGGCCAGGGCCTGATGCTGCGGGCCTTCGACGAGTACGGCAACCTCGCCTACACGTTCATCGAGTCCGTGGTCTTCCTGCATCGGCCCTACGTGGTGCGCGCCCTCGGCGGCGGGTTGTTCCTCGTGGGCATTCTGATCATGTCCTACAACATCTTTATGACCATCACCGCCGCCCGCCGCGAGGCCGCCCGGGTGGAAGCGAAGATTGCCGCCAAGATGGCCGGCACCTCTTCCTGAGCCGGCGTTGACGGAGATTTCAGACCATGAAGCATGAAACCATTGAAACCAATGCCGGGTTGCTGATCATCCTCACGCTGGCCGTGATCAGCATCGGCGGGCTGGTGGAGATCGTGCCGCTCTTCTACATCAACGATACGGTGGAGGAGGTGGACGGCGTGCGTCCGTACAAGCCGCTGGAACAGCGCGGCCGTGACATCTACATCCGCGAGGGTTGCTATGCCTGCCATTCGCAGATGATCCGCCCCTTCCGCGACGAGATGCTCCGTTACGGGCATTACTCGTTGGCTGCGGAGTCACAATACGATCATCCGTTCCAATGGGGATCCAAGCGCACCGGTCCGGACCTGGCCCGGGTGGGCGGCAAGTACTCCAACGAGTGGCAGGTGCAGCACCTGATCAGCCCGCAGTCCGTGGTGCCCGAGTCCATCATGCCCGGCTATCCGTGGCTGGCGGAGAACGACCTCCGCTACGCGGACATCGAGGCACGCCTACGGGCGTTGCGGCGGGTGGGCGTGCCGTATTCCCTCACGGACGAGGAGTACGAGGCCAATGTGGAGCGCTTCGGCGAAGAGGTCGCCCGCTGGCTCGACATCAATCGCGCCGAGGAGAACCTGGTGGCCCAGGCGCAGGCAGGCAATTTCGACGGCGATCCTTCCCGGATCACCGAGATGGATGCGCTCGTCGCCTATCTGCAGGTGCTGGGCACCATGGTGGATTTCACGCAGTATGACGAGGGCTACTTCGTCGAGTTTCGCTGATCCGCTGCTCCGGCCAGCGCGCCGGGCCGGATCGGCCGAGAGGTCAAGACGTGCTTGATTTGTGGTACTGGATCGCCGACATGAGCAACAGCAAGATCGTCGCGCTGCTGCTGTTCTCCACCACCTTCGTCGGAATCCTTGTGTACGTATTTACGGGCAGGAAACGCTCGGAGCGCCTGGAATCCTACCGGTACATCCCGTTCCAGGACGATGAGGACGAACAGCCCAATCGCGAAGACGAGAACAGGTCATGAGCAAGCCGAGCGAGAAGAGACAGGATGCGGTCCAGACCACGGGTCATGCGTGGGACGGCGACCTTCAGGAGTACAACAATCCTCTGCCCCGGTGGTGGCTGTGGGGTTTCTATGCCACGGTGGTCTTCTCGGTGGTGTACTGGTTCCTGTATCCCGCTTGGCCGATCGGTGACACCTATACCAGGGGCTTTGCCACCGTCACCTACGAGGTGGATGGCGAGGAACGCACCACTCACTGGAACACCCGGGCCCTGCTGGTGCGCGACATGCAGTCGAGCCCGGCGGCGCTGCGCCAGCGTGAATTCCTGGATGTGATCGCCGAAGCCAGCTACGACGACATCCTGGGCGACCCGGACAGGATCTCCTTTGTGCGTTCTTATGCCCACGGTATATTCGGCGACTATTGTGCCGCCTGCCACCAGGTGGGCGGTGCCGGCATCGTCGGCCGCTACCCGAACCTGGCTGACGACGACTGGCTGTGGGGCGGCACCGTGGACCGTATCGAACAGACACTCGTCCACGGGCGCATGGGCTACATGCCGCCGTTTCGTGAGACCTTCGATGACGCGCAACTGCGCGCCGTGTCCGCCTACGTGCTCGACATCGCCGGCTACAGCGGCGGTGACGATGACGAGATCCGGCGCGGTGATGCGATCTTCAACGGCAGCGAGGGGGGTTGCTTCCAGTGCCACGATGCGGGCGGCACGGGCCGCACCTCCCAGGGCGCGCCCAACCTGACCAACAACATCTGGCAGATCGTTGACGTGGCCGGCGCCGAAGGCTATGAAGCCCGACTGGCTCTGGTGCAGAGCGTGGTGCGCAACGGCGTACAGCGCGAGATGCCGGCCTTCGGTGATCGCCTCTCGCCCACCGAGATCAAGGTGCTCACCGCCTACGTGCACCAGCTTGGCGGCGGCCAATAGGCAACGCTGACGCCGATGTACCCGGTGCCTGCCGCATCCGGCGCCGGCCTCCATGCGGCCACGGCCGCCCTGCGGCAATCCCATGACCGATACCCGTCACCAGGATTTCCAGGCCCGGATCCCGATCTACCCCAGGTCGGTGAAGGGGCGCTTTCGCACCCTGAAGTGGGGCATCCTGGCGCTCGCCTACGGAGTGTACTTCGCGCTTCCCTGGCTGCGCTGGGCGCGGGAGCATGGACCGTCCCAGGCGGTGATGTTCGATATACCCGGGCGCCGGTTCTACCTCTTCGACCTTGTCGTCCATCCCCAGGACATCTTCTGGCTGGCGGGCCTGCTGATGATCGCGGCGGTGCTGCTGTTTCTGGTGACCGGTGTGGCCGGCCGCGTGTTCTGCGGCTATTTCTGTTTCCAGACCCTGTGGACCGATGTGTACATGTTCGTCGAGCACCTGCTCCAGGGGGAGCGCCCGGCGCGCATCCGTCTGGACAAGCAGCCGTGGGGGGCAGAGAAGTTCGTGAAGAAAGGCCTGACCCATGCCCTCTGGCTGCTCACGGCCTTTGCCACCGGACTGACGTTCACCCTGTACTGGGCGGACGCGCCCGAGCTGATCGGCCGGTTCTTCACCGGTCAGGCCCCGTTTCCGGCCTATGCCACGGCGCTGTTCCTGACCGCCACCACCTATGTGATGGCCGGGCTCGCCCGGGAGCAGGTGTGCACCTACATGTGCCCCTACGCCCGCTTTCAGGCGGTGATGTTCGACCGGGATACGCTGATCGTCTCCTACGACGAGCAGCGCGGCGAAGGGCCGACGGGCCGGGCCAGGCCCGCCGGGGAACTCAAGACACGGGAGGCGCGCCAGCGCGCCGGCGTGGGCGACTGCATCGATTGCGGCTACTGCGTGCAGGTCTGCCCCACAGGCATCGATATCCGCGATGGTCTGCAGTATCAGTGCATACACTGCGCCCTGTGCGTGGATGCCTGCGACGCCATCATGGATCGCATGGGCTGGCCGCGGGGGCTGATCCGCTATACCTCCCAGAACGCACTGGAGGGTTCGCGCACGCACTTCTTAAAGGCCAAGACCCTTGGCTACGCGGCGGTTCTGCTGGTCATGGCCGGCCTGCTGGCGTGGAGCATCGCCACTCAGGCGCCCCTGGACGCCACGGTTGCTCAGGTGCGCCAGCCGCTCTACGTGCAGCTCTCCGATGGCTCCATTCAGAACAGCTACGAGATCAAGGTCAACAACAAGACCCAGGATCTGATGGAACTGCGCGTGGAACTGGACGGTCCCGAGGGCATGACCCTGGACCTGGGCCGCGTGGACCTGGTGCGTCTGCAGCCGGAGCACGGCATCACCCTGCTGGCGCGGGTGCGCTACCGGGTCGATCCCGACATACGGGGGCCCCATGATCTGGTCTTTCGCATCGTGCCGGCGGATGGACAGGAGATCACCCCGCTGGAACTTCCGGGGCATTTCCACACCCCGTGATCCGGCCGGGCGTGAGGCGCTAAACTAATACTCCCGCAAGGAGGTCTTTGCAGTGGACAATCTGGTTCTTACCCTGGGCGGCGGTGTGGCGCTTTCATTCCTCGCCTTCGCGCTGATCTACCGTTTCACCCGGTTGCGCGGCTACCAGGTCTCCCTGGTGGTGATCGTGGGCATGCTGTGCGTCTTTCTGCCCCTGCAGATCGTGTTCTGGCAGGGGGTGGACGTGTTCGCCATCCACCTCGCATTGTTCGTCATCACCCCGTACGGCATGGCCATCGTCACGGCCCAGTGGGAGGCGAGCCGGGGTGCTGGGCGCCGGGGCGGAGGCTGGATCCACTGGGCGCCGGCCACCATCGTGGCCTTCTTCCTGGTGATCGCCACGGTGGATGCCACCATCATCTCCCTGGCCAATCACGGCATGCCCAGCGGCCTGGTGGGCCGTATCCTGCCCGAACCGCGCAGCGGCGCCGAGCATGTCACGTCCCATTTCCCGGGCACCGTGGCCAACGATTACTTCAAGAAGGAGCCTCTGTTCAACGAGCATCTTGCGCGCCTGGCCGAACAGGAAGCGCGCGGCTGGGAGGTGCGCCAGGGCTGGATCGGCACGCCGAGGCTCGGCAGGGAGACCGTCTTCCAGGTCAAGGTGCTGGACGGGCAGGGCAATCCGCTCAGCGGGGCCCGCGTGGAGGGCCGGTTCGCACGTCCCTCCGATGAGCGCCAGGACCGCACGGTATGGTTTGAGGCGGCGGGGCCGGGCATCTACCAGGCGCCGGTGGCCCTGGCCATGCCCGGCGCCTGGGAAGTGCGCCTGCGGGTGGAGCGCGAAGGGAATGTGCATGAGCAGCGCGGCATTACCTCCGTACGGGAAGGGTGAACAAACGCTCCGCTGAGGCCCTTGCCGCGCCCGAAGCCGAAGCCGGCGAGGGCTGTTTCCACTGCGGCCTGCCGGTCCCGCCGGGGGCCGCCTATCCGGTGACCATCGACGGGGTCGAGCAGGACATGTGCTGTCCCGGCTGCCAAGCCGTGGCCAAGGCCATCGTCGATGCGGGCCTTGAGGATTATTACCGCCACCGCACCGCACCTCCATCCGGTCCTGCCGATGCCGTGCCGGAGCGCCTGCGAGAGGAACTGGCAGTCTATGACCGGCCCGAGCTGCAGCGAAGCTTCGTACGCACCGACGACAGCAACGCCCGGGAGGCGGCGCTGATCCTCGAGGGTATCGTGTGCGCCGCCTGCGTCTGGCTGAGTGAGCGCCATGTGAAGTCCCTGCCCGGCGTGCTGGAGTTCGCCGTCAACTTTTCCACCCATCGTGCACGGCTGCGCTGGGACGATTCCCGAATCCATCTGAGCGACATCCTCAAGGCCATCCGCGAGATCGGCTACAAGGCCCATCCCTTCGATCCCGGCCGCCAGGAGGCCGTCTACCGGCGCGAGCGCAATGCCGCCCTGCGCCGGCTCGCCGTGGCGGGCCTGGGTATGATGCAGGTGATGATGATCGCCGTGGCCCTGTGGATCGGCGCCGACACCCCGGGACAGGAAAACCTCATGCGGTTCCTGCGCTGGGTGGCATTTGTCATCGCCACGCCCGTGGTGTTCTATGCGGGCAGCAGCTTCTTCACCAGCGCCTGGCGGGATCTGCGCCACCGCCAGCTGGGCATGGACGTGCCCGTGGCCCTGGCCATCGGCAGCACCTATCTCGCCAGCGGCTGGGCTACGGTGAGCGGTTCCGGCGAGGTCTATTTCGAGTCGGTCACCATGTTTGTCTTCTTCCTGCTCACCGGGCGCTACCTGGAGATGGGCGCGCGCCAGCGCGCTGGGCAGGCCACCGAAGCCCTCGGCAAGCTGCTGCCCGCCATGGCGATTCGCATCACCGACCGGGGCGATGAGCCCGTGCCCGTGGCGGATCTCGCACCCGGGGACCGGGTGCGGGTGCGTCCCGGTGACACGGTGCCGGCCGACGGCGCGGTACTGGAGGGGCATTCCAGCGTCGACGAGGCCATGCTCACCGGAGAAAGCCTGCCCCGGGAGCGCCGGACCGGTGACGGGTTGACCGGCGGCACGGTCAACGTGGAAAGCCCGCTCATCATGCGCGTGGACCGGGTGGGCACGGACACCATGCTCTCGGCCATCCAACGGCTGCTGGACCGTGCCCAGACGGAGAAGCCCCGTCTTGCCCGCATGGCGGAGCGGGGCACCGGCGCATTCGTGGCCGCGGTACTCGTGCTCACCGCGCTGGTGGGGGCCGTGTGGGGGTTCGGCATCGACCCGTCCCGGGCCTTCTGGGTCATGGTGGCCATGCTGGTGGTGAGCTGCCCCTGCGCGCTGGCGTTGGCCACCCCCGTGGCCATGACCGCAGCCTCCGGGAGCCTCACCGGGCGCGGGGTCCTGGTCACCCGGGGCCATGCCCTGGAGACCCTGGCGGCGGCCACGGACATGGTGTTCGACAAGACCGGCACCCTCACCGAAGGGCGCCTGGAACGTGTGCATACAGAACTGCTGGCGGGTCGCTCCGAAGAGGACTGCCTGGCCCTTGCCTCGGTGCTGGAGCAGGGGTCCGAACACCCGGTGGCGAAGGTGTTCCAGCGTGCCGGCGTGCCGGCCGGGGACCTGAGCGGGCAGCGCGCCTGTCCCGGGCAGGGCATGGAGGGTCGCGTGGACGGGCGCCTGTACCGCATGGGTACGGCCGGTTACGTATCGCAACTGGCCGGCCCGGCACGATGGCCCGGTGAGCGGCTCGCGGCGCTGGCGCACCGGTATCCCGTCGCCAGCCTGGTACTGCTCGGGGACGCGTCCGGGCCGCTGGCGGCCTTTGTGCTCGATGACCGGCTGCGTAACGATGCCGCGCAGTGCGTTGCCGTGCTCAGGGACCGGGGGATTCGGGTGCACCTCATGTCCGGGGATCACCCGGATACTGTGCGTCACGTGGCGGGACGTCTGGGCATCGATTCGGCCCGGGGCGGTCTGAGCCCGGAAGACAAGCTGCGCGCCGTGGGCGAATTGCAGGCCCGACCCGATGCGGTCGTGGCCATGGTGGGCGACGGCATCAACGACGCCCCGGTGCTGTCCCGCGCCCATGTGTCCATTGCCATGGCCGAGGGCACCCAGCTGGCGCAGGCCAGTGCCGACATGATTCTCTACGGGAGCCGGCTCGGTCAGTTGCCCGCCGCGCTGGCGCTTGCCGGGCGCATGGTCTCCATCGTGCGCCAGAACATCCGCTGGGCCATTGGGTATAATGCGGTCGCCCTGCCCGTGGCCGCCAGCGGGATCCTGACCCCGTGGATGGCGGCGCTTGGCATGTCGATGTCATCACTGATCGTGGTGGTCAACTCATTGCGCCTGCGGGAGGAACCGCCGCGGCGCTGACGGTTCCAATACGTCATGGATATTCTCTACCTGCTGATTCCGCTGGGCATGGTCTTTCTGGCCATCGTGATCGCCGCCTTCCTGTGGGCGGTCAGATCCGGCCAGTACGAGGACCTGGACGGCCCCGCCCACCGCATCCTCATGGATGACGACGACCCGATGATCCCGGGCCAGCAGCGCAGGCGGGGTGGTGACGGCTTGAAGCGCGACGACTGATTGACTAGGATGTCGGGCGATTTTCGGGGGTGGCGCGGACCAATGCCGTGTCGCCCGAGTGTATTGATTCCCGGGGCGATGCCGTGCCCGTGAACAGAGGGCTGAGACGATGTTCAGTTTCGAGAATTTCCCCATGACGATCACCATCGCCCTGATCGTGATCGCATGGCTGAGCTTTTTTTCCGTGGTGCTGTTCGGCGGCTGAGACACCGGGCGCATGACCCATGAAAAAAGCGGCCACCCGGCCGCTTTTTTGTGATCGCTGGTTGCGCAGGGGCTGGTGGTGCCCCCCCGGTGCTTCATCTGCAGCCCTTCCGGGCTGCCTGCTCCCCGCGTCAGGGGCGTGTCAGGCCTCCAGGCTCGAGCGCAGCTTGCGCATGGCGTTGCTCTCGATCTGTCGCACCCGTTCCGCCGAAATACCGTACTCCGAGGCCAGTTCGTGCAGTGTGGCCTTCTGCTCGGCGAGCCAGCGGCGACTCACGATCTCCCGGCTGCGATCGTCCAGGGCGTCGAGGCCCGAGCGTAGGCGGACTTCGTGGTGTGATGCCCAGTCCTCCGCCTCCAGCGCCTCGGCGGGGTCTCCCTGCTCATCCACGAGGGTCTCCGCGGGAGAGAGGACGGGGCCGTCGTCATCGTCCCGGGCCGGTGCCGGGTCGAAGCTGACGTCGTGGCCTGCAAGGCGCGATTCCATCTCCAGCACTTGTTGCGGTGTGACGCCAAGATCGTCGGCCACGGCCTTCACCTCGGCGCTGTTGAACCAGCCCAGGCGCCGCTTGGCGCTGCGCAGGTTGAAGAACAGCTTGCGCTGGGCCTTGGTGGTGGCTACCTTGACGATGCGCCAGTTGCGCAGGATGAACTCGTGGATCTCGGCGCGGATCCAGTGCACGGCGAAGGAGATCAGCCGCACATTCATCTCGGGATCAAAGCGCTTGACCGCCTTCATCAGGCCGACGTTGCCTTCCTGGATCAGATCGCCCAGCCCCAGGCCGTAGCCGGAGTAGCCTCGGGCGATATGCACCACGAAGCGCAGATTGTGCATGACCAGCTGCCGCGCGGCCTCGAGGTCCTCGTGGTCGCGCAGCCGGCGGGCCAGCGCCTTCTCGTCCTCGGCGTCCAGCACCGGCAGCCGGCTGATGGCCTGGATATAACTGTCCAGGCTCCCCACCGGAACGGCCAGGTGCTGACCGCCTTTGATCAATGCCGTGGATGTCATGGGCCGGGTGAACCTCCCTGAAATGCTCGATTTGCCAGTATTTTAGCAGTCTGCGACTTAGAGTGCTAATCCACTTCCGGAGTTCCGGGAGTGGGATTCAAGATTCAAGATTCAAGATTCAAAACCCAAAGGTGGGTAGGGCCCGGGGCGAAGCCCCCGCTTCCCCTTGAATCTTGAATCTTGAATCTTGAATGATCCTTATTACCGGGGCTCGATGTCCTTCAGGTGGCGCCCCACGGCGATCCAGGACCCCCCGAGGCCAAGGGCCACGGCGAGTCCCAGCAGGGCCAGGGCCCCCGCAAGGCCCGGCCCCTCAAGCCGGAAGTCGCTGCCGTAGAGGGCGGCGAGCTGCTGAACCGGGCCGTTCAACAGGGCCAGGCCGACGCCGACAATGATCAGGGCCAGCAGTCCGCCGAACAGGCCGAGCCACAGGCCGCCATAGAGGAAGGGGCGGCGGATGAAGCCGTCGGTGGCACCCACCAGCTTGGCCACCTCGATTTCCCGGCGTCGGTTGAGGATGTCCAGTCGGATGGTATTGCCCACCACCAGGAGCACGCCCAGCCCCAGCAGCACGGCTACCAGCGCGACGCCCCGGCGGGTCATCTCCAGGATGGCCTGCAGGCGCTGCACCCATTGCAGGTCCACCTGGGCCTGGGTGACTTCCTCCAACGCCTCCAGCTCCGCGGACAGGGCCTGGACCCGCGCGGGTCCCTGGTGATCCGCCGCGGGGGTGACCAGCACCAGGGCGGGCAGCGGGTTGTGGTCCAGCAGGTCAAGGGCTTCACCGAAGCCTGACAGGGCGCGAAACTCCACCAGGGCCTCCTCCCGGGTGATGGCGCGGGCGCTTTCCACCGTGTCCATGGACTGGATGCGTCCGGCCAGCATTCTGAGGGCATCCTCGGACACGGAATCCGCCACGAACACCGAGAGCTGGGCCCCGTGGTCCCATTCGCCGCCGGCCGCCTGCAGATTCTTGAGGGCCAGCCAGAGGCCGGCCGGCAGTGCCAGCGCAATGGCGATTACGGTGAGCGTAAGGGCCGCGGTAAAGGGGTTGCGATACAGCCTGCCCAGGCTGAACACCAGTGCCTGGGCGTGGTTGACGCCCCAGGCCTGGAAGCGGGAGTGGATGGGGGGTGCGCCTGTGGTGCGCGTGCGCGAGTTGCGAGGCATGTCCCGCTTCATGCCGGTGCCCCGGCGCGCGGGGTCGGCCGGGCCCCGGTCTCCACCAGTCTGCCCGCCTCCAGGCGTAGGATAGGTTTGCCGAGCGTGGTGATCAGCTCCAGGTCGTGGCTGGCGATCAGCGTGGTCACGCCCACCTGGTTGAACTGCAGGAACAGGTTCATGATCTCCCGGGACAGATCCGGGTCCAGGTTACCGGTGGGTTCGTCCGCCAGGAGCACAGCCGGTTTGTGCACCACTGCCCGGGCAATGCCCACGCGCTGCTGCTCCCCGCTGGAGAGCGTCACCGGCCGGGCCCGTTCCTTGTGCAGCAGGCCCACCTTGTCCAGTGCCGCGCGCACCCGCCGGGCGATCTCGGGGCGCCGGTAGCCCAGGATCACCAGGGGCAGCGCCACGTTGTCGAACACGGTTCGGTCATGCAGCAGATGGTGGTCCTGGAAGATGATGCCGATGCTGCGCCGGAAGTGGGGCACCTTGCGCCGGGGCAGCGTGTTCAGGTGCTGTCCGTTCACGGTGATCCGGCCCCGGGTCGGGCGTTCGATGAGCGAGATCAGCTTGAGCAGGGTGCTCTTGCCGGCGCCGGAGTGCCCGGTGAGATAGGCCATGGCGCCTTCGTCCATGCGCAGGCTGACCTGCGACAGGGCCTCCTGACCGCCCGGGTATCGTTTGACGACATTCTGGCAGAGGATCATGGAAGCAGTGGCAAGTGGCAAGTCTCAAGTGGCAAGGAAAAGCGGAAAGGCTCAAGCGGGTCGGTGTTCCCTGCCGCCATCCACTTGAGACCTGTCACTTACTCGGCTCCGCTGAGCAAGGCACGCACGAAATCGTCGGCACGGAAGGTCCGAAGGTCGTCGATGCCTTCCCCCACCCCGATGAACCTGATCGGTATGCCCATGCGTTCGGCCATGGCAAAGACGATGCCGCCCTTGGCGGTGCCGTCGAGCTTGGTGACGGCGATGCCCGAGAGTTGCACCGCCTGGTGGAATTCCCGGGCCTGGTTCAGGGCGTTCTGGCCGGTACCGGCATCCACCACCAGCAGGGTCTCATGGGGCGCGTCCGGATCCAGGCGCTGGATCACGCGGCGAACCTTTTTCATCTCCTCCATGAGGTTGCTTTGGGTGTGCAGGCGCCCGGCCGTGTCGGCGATGAGCACGTCCACGCCCCGCGCCGTTGCCGCCTGCAGGCCATCGTAGATCACCGAGGCGGCGTCCGCGCCCTTGCCCTGGGCGATGACGGGGATGCCGTTGCGTTCGCCCCATACCTGGAGCTGCTCCACCGCCGCGGCACGGAACGTGTCACCGGCGGCGAGCATCACCGAGCGGTCCTCCGCCTGCAGGCGCCTGGCCAGTTTGCCGATGGTGGTGGTCTTGCCGGCGCCGTTGACGCCTACCACGAGGATCACAAAAGGCTTGCGGGATGCATCCACCTCCAAGGGGCGCTCGACGGGCGCAAGGATCTCGGTCATGGAGTCGCGCAGGGCCGTGAGGAGCGCATCGGCATCGGTGAGCTCCTTGCGGGCGACGCGGCGGGTCAGGCCGTCGAGGATGCGCTGCGTGGCTTCCACGCCCACATCCGCCATGAGCAGCCTGGTTTCCAGCTCCTCGAGGAGTTCGTCGTCGATGGCCTTGCGGCCCATCGCCATGGTGGCCATGCCCTCGGTAAGTGCCTGGCCGGTCTTGGACAATCCCTTGCGCAGCCGCGAGAATAGGCCTTCCCCGCGCCCCGGGTCCCGGGGCTGTTCTTCGCCCTCGGGGTGATTTTTTCTGAAACCGAACATGGATATGGATGTCTATGCAGTCACGAGAGCGCTCATCCTACCACCGGGGACCACAAGCGGAAATGACGTATCGAAAGCTGTCCGGCCTTATTGTTCTCATCCTTGCAGCCACCCTGTTTTCCGTACCGGCATTCGCCCAAGGCGTGCACGAGTATGTGCTTTCCAACGGCATGAAGGTGCTGGTCAAGCCCGACAACCGGGCGCCGGTGGTGATCTCCCAGGTGTGGTACGGGGTGGGGTCTTCCCACGAGTACGGGGGCATCACGGGTATCTCACACGCCCTGGAGCACATGATGTTCAAGGGCACGGCGCGGTATCCGGGCGGCGAGTTCTCGCGCATCATCGCGGAGCAGGGCGGGCGGGAGAACGCGTTCACCAGCCGCGACTACACCGCCTATCATCAGATGCTGGCCGCTGACCGGCTGGAGATCGCGTTGCGGCTGGAGGCGGACCGTATGCGCAACCTGACGCTGCCGGAGGACGAGTTTGTCCAGGAGATGCGCGTGGTCGAGGAGGAACGCCGCCTGCGCACCGAGGACAACCCCAACGCGCTTCTGTTCGAGCACGTCAACGCCACCGCCTGGCTCAACAGCCCCTACGGCATCCCCGTGATCGGCTGGATGACCGATATCGAAAACTATACGGTGGCGGATCTGCGTGACTGGTATGACCGCTGGTATGCCCCCAACAACGCCACCCTCGTCGTGGTGGGCGATGTGGACCCGGATGACGTACATCGCATGGCGCGCCGCTACTTCGGGCCTGTCAAGGCCCGGGATCTGCCGGAGATCAAGCCCCGCGCGGAAACCCGGCAACGGGGGGAGCGGCGCGTGGTCGTACGTGCGCCGGCACGGGTGCCCTCGGTGCTCATGGGTTACAAGGTGCCGGTGCTTATGACTGCCGAAGAGGATTGGGAGCCGTATGCCCTGCTGGTGGCCGCCGGTGTCCTGGATGGCGGTGAGAGTGCGCGTTTCGCGCGCGAACTGGTGCGCGAGCGGGAGTTGGCTGCCGGTGCCGGCGCCGGCTACAGCGCGTTCTCCCGGCTGGACACGCTGTTCATGCTGAGTGCCACACCCTCATCCGACACCTCGCTGGCCGAACTGGAGGGCGCCCTCACCGAAGCGCTGGAGCGCCTCAGGGAGGAACCGGTCTCTGAGACGGAACTGGAGCGGGTCAAGGCCCAGGTGGTGGCCCGGGAGGTCTATCGACTGGACTCGGTGCAGGGGCAGGCCATGCAGCTGGGCGTGCTCGAAAAGGTGGGTCTGGGCTGGCGCACCCTGGACGAGATCCCCGACCGGGTGCGCGCGGTGACCGCCGAGCAGGTTCAGGCGGTGGCGCGGAAGTACTTCAACGAGGACCAGCGCACCGTGGGCTGGCTCGAACCCCTGCCTATCGACCCGGAGAATCCGCCGGGGTACTTCGAGGGACACCTTCGTTAGCGAAGGATGAAGGATGAAGGATGAAGGATGAAGGATGAAGGTTCCAAACCGCGAAGGGTGAATTTGGAACGTAGGTTGGGGTGAGCGAAGCGAACCCCAACATATCCCGATTGTTGTGGTTCGCTTCGCTCACCCCAACCCGTGAAATGACAGTTCCAAGGCACAAGGTACATACATGAAGCAACTCGGATCCATGCGCATCCTGATCGGCGCCCTGCTGGCGCTGCTGCTTATCGCACCCGTTCACGCGGGCCCGGCCATCGAACAGTGGGAGACGGACAACGGGCTCCAGGTGTACTTCATGGAGGCGCCCGACCTGCCCATGCTGGACCTGCGCGTCGTGTTCCGTGCGGGCAGTGCCCGGGACGGGGACACCCCAGGTCTTGCCCGACTCACCAACGGGCTGCTGAACACGGGTGCGGGTGACTGGGATGCGGATGCCATTGCTGAGCGCTTCGAGTCGGTGGGCGCCCAGTACGGCGCCGACGCGTTGCGGGACATGGCGTACCTGAGCCTTCGCAGTCTCACCGAAGCCGACTGGCTGGAAGCCGCGCTGGAGACTTTCACCGCCGTGCTGGGTGAGCCCCGTTTTCCGGAGCGCGATCTGGAGCGTGCCCGGCGCCAGACCCTCGTTGCCCTGGAGTCCCAGGCACAGAACCCGGGCTCGGTAGCGCAGCGTACCTTCTTCGAGGCCGTGTACGGTGACCATCCCTATGCCATGGCGCCGCTTGGTACGGAAGAGAGCGTGCGCGCCATCACCCGCGAACAGGTGGAGGCCTTCTACCGGACGTTCTACGTGGCGCGCAACGGTGTGCTGGTGCTGGTGGGCGGGCTGGACCGGGTCGAGGCCGAAGCCATCGCCGAACGGGTGGCCGCGGCGTTGCCCGAAGGCAGCCCGGCACCGGAGCTGTCGCCGGTGGAACCCCTGGAAGAGGCACGCACCATCCGCGTGGCATTCCCCTCGGAGCAGGCCCATGTGTTCATCGGCCAGCCGGGCATGCGCCGCGGGGATCCGGACTACTTTCCCCTGTACGTGGGCAACCACATGCTCGGCGGCAGCGGCTTTACTTCGCAGTTGTTCGAGGAGGTTCGCACCCGGCGCGGGTTGGCCTACAGCGTCTACAGCTATTTCACGCCCATGGAGGCGGACGGTCCGTTCCTGATGGGCGTACAGACCCAGGTGTCTCAGGCCGACGAGGCCATCGAGGTGATGCGGGACACGCTGGTTCGGTTCCGGGAGCAGGGCCCGGACAGCGCGCAGCTGCGCGCCTCCAAGCGCAATATCACCGGCGGGTTCCCGCTGCGCACCGCTTCCAACAGCGCCATGGTGGGCAACCTGGCCATGATGGGGTTCTACGATTTGCCGCTGGATTACCTGGAACGCTACAGTGAGCGGGTCGAGGCGGTGGACGAGTCCGCCATCCGTGCAGCCTTCCAGCGCCGACTCGATCCGGAACGCATGATCACGGTCATTGTGGGCGGGGAGGGTTGAGTCGGCGTGAGGAGTGAGGTGTGAGGAGATAGGTGTCTGGTGTCTGCGCGCGGGATTGATACGATTGTGGCCGAAACAGGTTGTGCCACGACATGAAACGCCGCCGCCCAAGCCCGCCACGCCCCGGTGCACCGGGGCGTTTGCGCATTGTTGCCGGCGAATGGCGGGGGCGCAGGCTGGCCGTGCCGAAGGCCGAGGGGCTTCGGCCCACGCCGGACCGGGTGCGCGAAACCCTGTTCAACTGGCTGCAGGGTATCGTGCCCGGCGCCCGCTGCCTGGACCTGTTCGCCGGGGCGGGTGGTCTGGGATTCGAGGCGGCCTCAAGGGGCGCCGCGCGCGTGGTGATGGTGGAGTCCGTGCCCGAGGTGGCAGCCCATCTCCGGGAGCAGGTGCAACGGCTGGATGCCGGGCATCGCATCGAGGTTGTTGCCGACGATGCGTTGCGTTACCTGCGCCGGTGCGACGAGACTTTCGACCTGGTCTTCCTGGACCCGCCGTTTCAGGGTGACCTTCTGAGCCGGTCCCTCGCCATCCTCGCCGAAGGCCGATGCCTGCGGCCGGAGGCCCGCGTTTACCTGGAATACGCCGCTTCGGGCGATCTCCCTGCGCTGCCCGAGGGCTGGCACGTTGCCCGAGAAGGTCGCGCCGGCGACAGCGCGCATCTCCTGACCGGACCGATTGCGGAGGCTTCCGTCGGCGGAGCGTAGGCAAGATCCAAAGCCTAACCGCAAAGGCTGCGAGGTTTCTTTATATGATCTCCTTCGTATCCTTGGCGTATCCCTTTGCGCCCTTCGCGGTGCGGCTTTCAGAGATTCGTTCGTGAACCGGATATCGCAGGCAATTCGGGAGTAAGGCATGACACATGTGGGACTACTGGGAACGGGACTCATGGGTGTGCCCATGGGCCAGGCGTTGCTGTACGCGGGGCATGATCTGCGCGTTTACAATCGCACCCGCGAGCGGGCGAAGCCCCTGCTGGATGCCGGTGCGCGGTGGTGCGATTCACCGGCACAAGTGCTGGAGGATTCCGGGGTGGTGATCCTGATGCTCAGCGACCGGGCCGCCATTGACGCGACCCTCTTGTCCGATGAAACCCGCGCGCAGATCGCCGGGCGCACGATCATCCAGATGGGCACTATCGCACCCAACGAGAGCCGGGCCGTGCGCGATGCGGTACTGTGTGCCGGTGGCGCCTATCTGGAGGCGCCGGTGCTGGGCAGTATCCCGGAGGCGAAGTCCTCGAAGCTGCTGGTGATGGTCGGGGCGGATACCGATGGACAGTTCGATCAGTGGCATGATCTCTTCACCGCCTTCGGCCCCAACCCGGTACGCGTGGGCGAGGTGGGACAGGCCGCCGCGCTCAAGCTCGCCTTCAATCAGCTCATCGCCAGCCTCACCGCCGCCTTTTCCCTGAGCCTTGCGCTGGTCCGGCGGGAGGGTGTGTCCGTGGAGGTGTTCATGGAGATGTTGCGCGAGAGTGCCCTCTATGCGCCCACTTTCGACAAAAAGCTGGAACGGATGCTCGAGGCGGATTTCTCCAACCCCAACTTCCCCGTCAGGCACATGCTCAAGGACGTGAACCTGGTGGCCATGGCGGCCCGGGAGGCGGGGCTGGATGCGGGCCTGCTCGAGCCGGTGCGGGCGAACCTGGAACGGGTGATGGCCGAAGGCCATGGGGACGATGACTATTCGGCCCTCTGTCTCGGGTTGGAACAAGCCAAACCGGCTCCCGCGTAGGTCGGGCTTGAGCCCGACGCTGAGGCAATCACCGTACTTCGCAAAGCAAGCGCGTTGCCAAACGCTCCGATTGCCCGGCATAGCCGCCGCCGAACAGATTGAAGTGGTTCAGCAGGTGGTAGAGGTTGTAGAGGTCCTTGCGTACCCGGTAGCCCGGGTCAACGGGCCAGGTGGCGTGGTAGGCGTCGTAGAATCGTTGTCCCGGTCCTCCGAAGAGTTCCGTCATGGCAAGATCCGTCTCCCGGTCGCCGAAGTAGACGGCCGGGTCGTAGATCACGGGGTTGCCTTCACCGTCCGCGTCCCAGTTGCCGCTCCACAGATCGCCGTGCAGCACCGACGGAACGGGCCGGTAGCCGTCGAAGAAGGCGGGCAGCGTGTCCATGACGGCTTGCACTGCATCCCGAAGCGATGAACCGCCGCCCCGCTTCGCGGCCAGGTCGATCTGGAAACCCAGCCGCTGCTCTCGCCAGAAGTCGATCCAGTCGTCACGCCAGGCGTTGATCTGGGGCGTCGCGCCGATGGTATTGTCCCGGTGCCAGCCGAAGTGCTCGGCCGTATGCCGGTGCATCCGGGCCAGCCCCTCTCCGAAGCGCGCCGGGTCAAGCCGTCCGCCCAGTTCCAGAAGTTCCATCACCAGGAAACAGCGGTCGTCCTCTAGGCCGTGACACACGGGTTCGGGCACGCGAATGGCCCTTGCCTCGGCGAGCGTCGCAAGCCCCTCGGCCTCCGCCGCGAACATGTCCGCCAGCCGGGCGCTGTTCCACTTGACGAAGAAGTGTCGGCCGTCAGCGCCCGTGATGACGGACGCCTGGTTGATGCAGCCCCCGCCGGCCGACTGGTCGTGGTCGAGGCGAAAGGATTTGCCGGTGGCTTCGCTGATCGAAGTGTTCAGTGCTGACATGGCGTCAGTCTATCAGCGAGCGGGTATGCGGGAGCAAGGTCAGGGCATGATCGCAGTGCCCGAATCGGCGCAACACTGCGAGCGTGGCCTGTATCAGCCGTATCACTTCGCCGGTGCAGCCACTGTCTCGATGCGCGCATGAGCGCTCTCCAGCACATCCGATTCACCCTCTATCCGCGGTGCGGCGGCGATGACGACCACCGTGATCTCGGTGCTCGATTACACCAAGGGGTTCGGGCACACGGATCTGGTCGCGTGCTGAAACGGTAAAGAACATGAGTCTCCACTTCGGGTCGAACCGGGCGCTCTCTGCGGTAAGCTTGTAGGCCGGATAAGGCGCAGGCGCATCCGGCACACCGGGCCGAGGCATGGTGGATGTGCTTTGCTTATCCGCCCTATGCGTCTCCCGTGAGACGACGGCGCGAGATGGGTCGGGAGGCCGCGATTGTTCGCGATCGCCCGGGGAGGTATGGAGGCGCCCGCTTCAAACCCGACGAATCCGCTATCTGTCCGCAGAGGAAGTCAATGATCTCCGTGGTGGTGGTCGCGGGCGTGGCCATCTCGGGTCCCGTAACCCCGCACCTGGTTATAGAGCTCAATCTGATGCGGATTGAGAAGAGCAGTCATCTCCAAGTGGTGGCGCAGGTGCGTGTAGCGCACTCGGCCGTTGAGTTCGGCAATGCGGGCCGTCAGTTCGCGAAGGCGCTCATCGGTGAGCGTACGTGTGGCGAAGGCAGAATCCAGTTCCGCTTCGAGAACCACGATACGTTCACCAAGGTTGCGGCTTTCATCAAGCATCTCCCTGTACAGGGTCTGCGTCCGTTCGCGCTGGGATTCGGAAAGATGAATGGCATCGGCCACCTCCAGGGCGTGAAGGGGACCTGGATAGCCGTTGAGTTCTGCGGCCAAGGCGAAACCCATGCCCCGGCCTGCACGCAGCCCATCGATCTCTTCGGCAGACAGCGCCTTGATGGGGCGCTCAGTGTATTCGACGTAGGGACTCTGGTTATCGGCGGCGGAAAGACCTCCCTGGGTCAGGCTGAGTGCCAGCAGGATCGCGGTGAGGCGATGCATGGGTCTTCTCCTTATGCGGGGTGGCATGGGTGGACGCGGAACATCTGCCGGTCGTGCAGGAGCCCGGATCGGATTACGGGGGGTAGCGATGCAAATGGTATGACCAGGATCATGCCGGGCGACGTGTGCCCGGCCCCAAGGCGCTTCCGGGACGCCGGGCACACGGTCTTATTCCCCCCGCAGGCGGGACCTGGTCGGCGCAAGGACCGGCGTGCCTTCTGACAGCACCGTCATATAGAACTCCAACTCCGCATACTCCCTGGATCCCAACTCAAGGGGATACGTGCGTGTCACGATCTGGCAGTGTCGGATCCTCTGCTGCATGCTGATCAGGCCAAGATCATGCCCGGCAATGAAGTGTTTGGGCCAATCACCGGAGACGTCGTCAAGAGGGCGCAGATACTGCCCCCTCAGCCACTTGCCCGAATGCTTCGCATGACACTCGGCACATGAATAGTTGAGTTGCCCGGCTCGTCGGTAGTAAAGGGACCTGCCGCGTTCGAACGCTTCGGCAGCGGGCCCCTCCGCCGAGACCTGGATCTTCTGGCCGCGAGACAGATGCCTCAGGTAGCTTGTCAATACGTTCATCGCGCGCGATCCGTATTCGATCGCAGGGCTGTCCATGTGTGTTTCACGGCACATATTGACGCGATCCTCCAGGGTGACGACCGCGTCCTTCGCCTCGTCGAAGCGGGGAAAGCGAGCGGCGGCGCGGCTGATGTCATCACCGGCCTCGCCTGCGGCATGACAGGACGCGCAGGCGCGTCCGTTGTTGCCGGGGCGCCTGAAGGCCGCCCTGCCCGCATCGACGTAATCGTCGGCTACGCTGAGATCCTCACCCGCCACGAACACCCGCTCCCGTCGTGATCGTTGCGGCTCCTTCGGTCGACCCGGCACGGCGACCGGAGTGGTAAGGGTGTGGAGATAGGCGACGATGTCCATGATCTCCGCCGCGGACAACAGTTCGTTCGTGCCGAAGGGCGGCATCGCGGAATCCTGATTGTGAACCCTGGCGTCCCAGATCTGCTGGTAGGTGTACGCGTGGGAGAATCCCCGCTTTCCATAGTCGCTCAGGTTCGGCCCCAGGTCTCCGGGCTGCTCCGAATCCGGACCCAGCATGTGGCAGGCCAAGCAGCGGCCCTTGCCCGGGTTGTAGGTGAGCGCTTTGCCGGCTGCGGCGTTGCCGGTGTTCTCCGGCAGTGTCGCGTTTTCGGGCGGCCGGGGGGCACGCTCCTCGTCATAGGCGATGGTGGGAAAGTCTCTTGACTCGGGTACGATCATACCGTGTCCCCCGTGCTGTCCATGCGCTCCGTGCCCGCCTTCGCCATGGCCGCCCTCATGGCGTTTGTGCCCGCCACGGGGATCTTCATGACCATGGTCATGGCCGGGTGCCCTGTCCGCCGCATGCTCGCTGTGCATCGGTTTGGGGGGCGTGTGGCCTCCATGATGCACTGTCTGCGCCACCGCCTGCCCGCAGAGCAGGCCAAGCGCAAGGCATGACGCGGCAAATCCGAACAACACGGATTGCCTTCCCGATAGATGCGGGTTGTTCACTCCCGTGGTCCCCACCGCCCTGTAGCCATTTCTCCCGTATTTCATTGGCTCCTCCCCCCCCCATCGACGATCTGGATTCGTGCAGCGTGCATTTCCAACTTCCTGTTCGTCTCTATAACAGTAAAGCTGATGCGTGTAATCTCAGTGTGTCTGGTGCCGGGTTGTTTGTAACAGTTCGCAACAATACATGTCCGAATGTGAACCGCCGGCCGGGCGCATTGCATACGGGCAACGACCGGCGACCGGTTTTCGGGGGAGCGTTGCAATAGCGGGGCATCACCTATGCACGAGAAGATCCTGATCGTTGACGATGACCCGGAGATCTGTGAGTTGCTGCGGGACTACCTTCGGCGCAGCGGCTACGATCCGCTTGCGGTCAGCGACTGCCAGGCCGCCTATAGCCGGTTTGAGGCGGAGCCGATTGATCTGATCATCCTGGATATCATGCTTCCCGGGACCGACGGGCTTTCCATGTGCCGTGAACTGCGCGCCCGCTCCAGCGTGCCGATCATCATGCTGACCGCGCTCGCGCAGGAGGTGGACAGAGTCGTTGGCCTGGAGATGGGCGCCGACGACTATCTGGTCAAGCCGTTCAGCCCTCGGGAACTGCTTGCCAGGGTGCGGGCGCTATTCCGTCGAACCCGGCCGGTGCCCGGTCCGGCGGGCTCGACGGATTGCCGGTTGCGTTTTTCCGGTTGGGTGATGGATGTCAGGGAGCGCCGGCTGATCTCGCCGCAGGGCGTCGTCGTTTCACTCTCCGGTGCGGAGTACAAACTCCTCGGTGTACTGCTTGAGCACGCGAATCAGGTGTTGGGCAGAGACCGGTTGATGGATCTCCTGCACGGCCGGGAGGCCGGCCCGTATGACCGTTCAGTCGATGTGCTGATCAGCCGGTTGCGCCGTCGTCTGGGCGACACGGGTCGAGATCCCCGGTTCATCAAGACCGTGCGCAACGAGGGTTACGTGTTCTGCGCGAAGGTCGAAGAGGCGTCCTGAGTGCGTCTTCGGAAGCTCAATCTCGTCAGCCGGCTCGTGCTCATACTGGTCAGCGGCCTGCTCGTCACGCAGCTTGCCGCCGGGATCATACTGCTGCGCGATCGAGGTGAAGTCATGTACAAGGCCGGCGGGCTCTACGCGGCGCAGCGTATCTCCACCATCGTGCACACGCTGGAGGCACTGTCACCGCAGGCATCGGAGCTGGTGATCGATGCGATCAACGGCCCCTCGCTGGCGGTCTCGATCACGTCGACCGGGCCGCCGACGCCGCTTCCCGCGCGCAATCGAGACTCCGCGCGGGACCATGAAGGGCATCTGTGGTCCCTTCTGGCAAGGGCGTTGGGCGCGCCGCGAAACATCGTCGTGACCATGCATGGAGTGCAAGGGGACACCCTGCCGCTCGGGGGCAACGGTGCTTTTCCAGAGGAGCTGGATCGGGGCTTCAGCGCCTGGGTGGAACTCATGGACGGGCGATGGGTTCGTTTTGATCATCGTCTGGGTGTCGAGATCTACGCGGTGCCCAGACGTCTGGTACTAACACTGATCGTGCTTCTGGTGCCGGTGGTATTGTTGTCGTGGATCGCGGTTCATCGGGTTACCCGACCATTGCAGATGCTGCTCGAGGCCGCAGGCGAACTCACTAAGGATATCCAGCGCCCTGCGCTGCCTGAAACGGGTCCGCCGGAAGTTCAGGATGCCGCATCCGCGTTCAACAGCATGCAGGCCCATCTTGCCAGGATGATCCGGGATCGGGAGTTTCTGCTGGGGGCCATCTCCCATGATCTCCGGACACCCATTACGAAGCTGCGCCTGCGCGCCGAACTGGTTGAGGACTCCGAACTGCGCAGCAGGATCGGGCGAGATATCGACCAGATCGAGCAGCTCGCCTCGGCCATGCTGGAGTTTACATGTGGTGTCAGCGTCGGGGATTCGGTTCAGCCCGTGGACATCATGGCTTTGCTTGAATCCATCCAGCACGATCGCGAAGAGCTTGGCCAGCGGGTCCGCGTGGTCGGTGGGGCAGAGGTCCATCACGTGCGGCCTGGCGCCCTCAGGCGGTGCGTGGAGAACCTGGTTGACAACGCCGTGAAATATGGCGGCGAGGCCACGATCGACGTCAGTCATAATGTCGGTCAACTGGTGATTCGGGTCTCTGATCCAGGCGGGGGTATTCCCGAGCCGCTCCTGGAGCGTGTATTCGATCCTTTCTATCGTGTAGAGGAGTCACGCTCCAGGACGACGGGTGGGATCGGGCTCGGGCTCGCGATCGCACGTAACATCGCCCGATCGCACGGAGGCGAACTGACCCTCAGGAATCACGAGGGAGGCGGGCTCGAGGCAGTGGTTACGTTGCCGTAGGCTCAAACTGCGACGGAATTGACGATGCTTGTTTTCCCATCAAGCTGCAGATATGAGAGATTTCTCCTTGCATCCCCATATTCCCTCTACGTTCCCTCGCGGCTTCGCAAGAGCCCCGCCTTCGGCAACGAGCGTTGCGTCCGCCGGAGGGGAATTGAACCAAGAAGGCCACGAAGGGCACGAAGTGATTCGAATGAAAAGCCTCGTCGTGCTCTTCGTGGTTAAAGCGCCTTTCTGTGGAGGTCCAGCACCCGGCGGGCGAAGCGGCTACCCGCCCTCCCCCTCGTAGGCCGCCCGGAGCGCGGCGACGTCAAGCTTCTTCATGGGCATGAAGGTGCGCGTCAATCGGTCGATCTGCTCCGGGGTGCCGTCTCGCATCATGCGGTCCATCTCCGCCGGCACGATCTGCCAGGACACGCCGAACCGGTCCTTGATCCATCCGCACTGCTCGGCCTCGGGGACCGCGGAGAGCGCGTTCCAGTACCGGTCGATCCTGTCCTGATCGTCGCAGTTTACGATGAAGGAGACGGCCTCGTTGAACGTGAAGCCGTGCCCGTGGGCGCTGTCCATGGCCGCGAACCAGGTGTGCTCCAGCATGAAGTCAGCGAACATGACCGTGCCTTCCGTGTCGGGCGGCTGATCCGCGCCGTAGCGGAACAGTTGTCCCTGCCGGGCATCGCGGAACACAGACAGATAATGGTCGATCGCCTCTTCCGCGCGCCCGCAGTTCTCGCCCGTGAGCAGCAGGGAAGGCAGGATCGGCGGCCGGGGTTCCCCTCCCGGGTCAGTGAGGATCAGCTGCCAGGACAGGCCGTAGCGGTCCTGGATCCAGCCGTAGCGCGCGCTGAAGGGATACTCGCCGATGGGCATCAGTACCGTGCCGCCCTCGGACAGTTGTGCCCAGGCCGCGTCCAGGCTCGTCCGGGCGTTTTCCTCACGGGAAGGCGAGGGATCGAAATGCAGCGGGTCGTAATTGACCATGAACGACACCGAGGGGTTGAACGTGAAATGGGGTCCCGCGCTGATGGCCATGAAGGGCTGCCCCCGGAGCCGGAAGGATACGACCTCGACATCCCCGGACGGGGTGCCGTGCAGCGTGGTCAGGTGGGTGATGTCCGAGTCCGGGAAGATCGATGTGTAAAACTCCGCGGCCTCCCGGGCCTCCCTGTCGTACCACAAATGCGGCACGATCCGTTGTTCAGGTGCTGTCATGGTCCTGCCTCCCGTCAGTGCACGTGGATGGGAAGGTGACGGGACCCGCCAGGCCGTTCGGGCGCGGGGTTCGCCGCCTCAGCGAGGTGTCGAATCACGCCGGCCGGAATCGACATGAGGCTCCGCGCCCTGACTGTACCGTGCGCGTGTCAGCGTGCCGACCCGGGCGGCAGGGCGGCCAGGGCCTTCGCCACATGGTCCGACCACCTGCCCCGGATTTCCTGAAAGCCCGTCTCACCCGCGAAGGCGCTGGAGAACACCACATCCGGCTCCAGCGTGCGCAGCGTTTCGAGGCTTTCCACCAGTGCATCCCGGTCACTGAACGGCAGCAGTCCGGGTTTCCAGGTGCCGTCCTCGCCCCGATACAGCGTATCGCCGGTAAACAGGTAGCGTCTGCCCCTGGGGGCGTGCACGAGGAAACAGGTGCTGCCCGCCGTGTGCCCGGGCGTGGGGATCGCCTCGATGTTGCCGAGATGCATCTCGCGGCCATCAAACAGGATGTCCGGTGCGCGCACGCGGGCGAGTTCGGCCTGCTCGCGCACATGGCCGCCCAGCCGGGTGCCGAAGCGCTCGTGGAGCAGGTTGATCGTATCCCCCAGCTCGTCCCGATGGCTCAGGAACTGAAACACCACCCCGCCCAGCGCTGCCATCTGCTCGATCTCGTGACGGTGGCCCGTGTTGTAGAACAGCACGTTGCCGTCCGGCCGGGTGAGCAGGTAGGCGTGTGTCGTCAGCCCCGGGCAGGGACTTTCGGTCTCGGTTTCCCAGATATCGTTCTGCACCTGTTTCATGGGCCTCTCCGTCAACGAAGATCATGGGCGGGCACTGCCCCCTGGAACAAGGTCGCGGTGCTTTCACGGTTGCCTGGAAACGCAGGTGAGTCTGCAGCGGTACCTGTGGAGACAGTGCGGCTGTGGATGAGTCAAAGTCGTGCGGCGCACGAACAGGCCTGTCACCTTTTCGGTATGTCAGTGGTTCGGTTCAATCAACACGGCCGCAAGCGGCCGTCGCAATGACCTCGGCATTTCCTTCCCCCGGCCGAAGCGCACGACGAGATCGGGTCTTCCCTCGCTCAACCCCAGGGCCTTGGCAAATTCGGGGCGAAGGCGGGACTCCTCGACAGGCTGATTCACAAATGCGTTCCGAATGCCCAGCGCCGTGGCCTGAAGCGCGAACCGCTCGTAACAGCGGCCCGCCTCCATCCAGTGTGCCTTGTCATCCATGCAGGATACGAACACGCCGATGCCGGCTGAACTGCGGATCTGACGGGCATACTTGTCATTCTCGGGTTTTGCGCGAAAGGAGGCTCGGAACAGCCGCCGCCCCAGCCAGCGTGGCACCCGCGGGTTCCCGGTCGCTCGAGCCGGCAGTCCATCGCCGGTCCGGATCGCCTCGCTGTCACTGAAGCGAATCCAGTGTTCCAGTTCACGGACAAACGCCGGATTGCCCACCTGCATTGTGTTGCCCTGAACCACGTACTCAAGGACGGTTTCCATGGCGTCGCGCGTAGTCAGAAGTACCAGTGCGACCCCGTCCCCTGTCCCCGCCGCCTCAAGTAGCTGCAGTTCCTCCCCGGTCAGCGGCTTGCCGTCATAGTCGGTGCGTGTGCATTGCCGATGCGGGATCGCCTGGAACATGGGCGATCGTTCCGCCGTGGCGTGCTCAAGCGCGATCCTGATGGCCCCGTCATCGGCGGGTGTGAACCCGGCATGACCTTGGTATCCGAATGCCCTCGCCGCCTGGACCAGGTTCTCGGCGGCGCATCCCAGCGACACGTAAAGATGGTGGTCGTCCGGATCGACCACCGGCGTGCGGCGGGACAGATCCGGCAGCACCTCGACGGAACGGTTCCCGATTCGAAACCGCCAGCATTGCGTGTTGTGTCCGGATGGCGCCAGCGTGGCGTAACGGACCAGTTCCTTCAGCCGCGTCCGCTCATCGCGAAACGCACCGTCCGAGTGCCGCCAGATGCGGTCAATGGCCTCTAGGTAGTTCATGTGGCGGGGTGTCCCTTTGCCGCCCGGACGCCCTGCATGGAGGCGGGGTCCGGTCCGGGATGGCGACGCCGGAGTCTGCGTTGGCGGAGACGGAGGAAGTGCGATGCCGAGCTTGAACCCATTGGATCCTCATGCATGGTTCGCGCCCGTTGAAAACTATACATTACTAGACTTGACCCCATGTCCGAGCAGTTGGAGCATCAGGAGGTAGCCGGCCGTTGTCAACGCGACGGAGACGCCAAGGCTCAGGAAGAAGTTCCACCCCCAACGCAGGAGCAACGGGAAGGCGATGAACAGGATGAGCGAAGGGAGGACCAGCCAGAAAATGCTGCTCGCGAGGTCGGCGACCTGCGTGACGTTGCGGGTTTCCAGATACAGCCACACCATGGCCAGGACCGACACCAGCGGCACGGATGCGACGACTGCGGCCAGTACGGAATGGCGTTTGCCCAATTCCGAGATGATCACGATCAGAATGGCGCTCAACGCGATCTTGATAATGTAATAAATCATCGGGTTAGCCGAGCGTCTCCGGGAAGGGGGATATTGGCCACAGAGGTCACAGAGAAGAAAACAACCGGATCGTAGGTTGGGGTGAGCACAGCGAACCCCAACATGGCGGAGGTCTCCCGGGCCCCCGGCGTGTTGGGGTTCGTTCCTCACCCCAACCTACCACTGCTCAAAGCCTTTTCTTTGTGACCTCTGTGGCTGAACTCAACGTGTTCTCTGCCCCCTAGGAACAGGGCCTTTCCACGAACCCCGGCGCATCACACACCTGGGTCGATGCCACCCTGCCCCCGGTACGGCCCTGCCAGTCCCGGGTGTGCGCGATGCGGGAGGCCTCCAGGTCCGGGCGGGCGGTGATCGGCGGCAGCAGGCTGCTCAGGGTGGTGGGGGTGAGGCCGAGGCGCATCTCGTAGATCACCTGGTAGGCCAGCACCCGGCGCACGTAGGCGCGCGTCTCGGGGAAGGGGATCAGCTCCGCCCAGACGTCGGCATCCATCGGGCCGTGCTCGGGCAGCCAGCTGTCCACGCGGTGGGCCCCGGCGTTATAGGCGGCAGTGGACAGGATCGGATGGCCCCCGAACCGGTCCAGGTTGCGGCGCAGGTAGTAGGTGCCGATGGGCACGTTGATCTCGGGCCTGAGCAGATCGCGGGCGTGATTGAGCCGGACGTTTGCATGCCGTGCCATGTTGCGCCCGGTGGCGGGCATCACCTGCATCAGGCCCAGGGCACCCGCGTGGGAGCGCGCTTCCGTCATGAAGGCGCTCTCCTGCCGCGCCACGGCAAGGGCCCAGGCGGGATTGATGCCCTGGCCGGCGGCATGGTCCAGGATCAGGCGCGAGTAAGCCAGGGGGAAGCGCAGTTCCATGTCGTCGAATGCCCGGGCGCGGGCGGCGGCGAAGATGGCCCGGTCGTGCCAGGCCCAGCCGTGGGCAAGCAGGGCGGCCGCCTTGAGATCTTCCTCGTCCAGTGCGGCGATCGCCCGTTCCCACTCCCGCCGGGCATCGATGCCGCGTCCCATGGCCAGCCATTCCCTTGCCCGCTGGAAGGCGGGTTCTTCCGCCAGTGCCTGAATGCGCGCCACGGGAACGCTCAGCTCGCGATGACCGATCCGGTAGGGGCGGCCGGCCCTGTCCGCTGCCAGGAATCCGTAGAAATTCCGCTCCTCCGCCAACGCCGCGTACAGGGCGGCGGCCGGCGCCGGCTCGCCCAGTTCTGCCAGCGCACGGGCACGCCAGTAACGCCAGGCATAATCCTGGCGCTGTTCGGTATCCATGGTGTCGATGGCGGCGGCCACCTGTGACCAGTCCCCTGCCGCCAGTGCCGCGCGCACGTGCCATTCACGCAGTTGTGCGTCGAAGGTTTCCTCGGGCAGGCTGGCCAGATGCGCCAGGCCGTCCGCGCCCCGGCGCAGGACCAGCCGCAGGGCGATGGTCCGGTCGATCTCGCGGGCCTGTGCCTCGGAGAGTTTCTGGCGATCCCCGTGGCGCGTCCAGAGGTCCAGCGCCTGTTCCGGGTCCTGGCGGGCCAGCCGCAGCCAGGCGTGTTCGAGCATGTGGGGCGCACGGCCATGGGCGGTCGCATCCCAGTCCACCCGGGCCACCCGGGCCGGTGTGCGGTGGAGGTCGAGCCACCGCCGGGCCCAGACCTGTTCCGCCTCCGGCAGGTAGCGGCCGATGTAGCCGGCCAGGCCGGTCTGTCCCGCCTCCAGTGCCAGCCGAATGCGCCCCCAGGCGAGATCGGGTGTGAGCCTTCCGGCCTCCCTCCAGGCCTTGAAGACCGGGTCGCAGGCATCGGGCTGGGAACGCCCGCGCAACCAGATGTGTTCCACCCCGTCCAGGGCCTCCTTGGTGCGATCCAGTTGCAACAGGGCGTGCCTGTATTCGCAGATCCGGGTGGTGGAACCGGTGTCCGGGTCGAAATTCTCCACCAGCACGGTCCAGCGCCGTTCCCGGGCAAGACGGGCAAGCCAGGCGTTGCGCAGGCGCTCACCGTGAGGCGTGTCTCCGTGGACATCCAGAAAGGCCCGGATTTCATCGGCATGGGCCCGGCCGAGCCGGGATTCCAGGTCTGCGAACAGCAGGTAGGAATGCAGGGGATAGTCGGTCAGCCGCGCAAGGCCTTCACGAAAGGCCTGCCGGTTGCCGTTCGCCAGCGCCTTCTCGGTGGCCTGGAACAGGGCGCGCTGGGACTCCAGCCGCTCTTCCAGGGTGCCCGCTACGGAACCGCCCAGCAGACCCGACAGCAGGGGCAGGAGGAGCCAGGCGAACTTGCGATGGATATGCAAGATGGGTCTCCGGAGTACCGTCATGATCTGGAATCGACTTTAGGAGTCCAGCCTAACTAATGCAATCACATTTGCTTTGGTTTGCGATATTTGTCTGACGTGAGGGCGTGTGCCGTTGACGGTTAAGGCGCGGTGCCTCAACAGACAACGAGGGGGTCCAACGAATCCACGGGTCAGCAACGGGGCTGGCCCCCCGGTTTCTTATGTCAATGGAGCAACCGGGGCCGTGCATACCGGAGGCGCCTCTTCGTACCCTGCGTGGTGATCAGGGTCCTCAGAGTTCGAGATACAACCGCTCCCCGGGTCCGAGGCCGTCCAGGGTCCAGGAACCCACCCGGTAGCGGATCAGTCGCAGCGTGGGGTGGCCCACGGCGGCGGTCATGCGCCGCACCTGGCGATTGCGGCCTTCGGACAGCGTCAGCTCCAGCCAGGTGGTGGGGATGTGCCGGCGGCTGCGGATGGGCGGGTTCCGGGGCCAGAGCCCGGCGGGCGCGTCCATGATCCGCACCCGGGCGGGGCGGGTGAGGCCGTCCCTGAGCAGGACCCCTTCGGTGAGTGCCTTGAGCGCCTCTTCGTCCGGCACTCCTTCCACCTGCACCCAGTAGGTCTTGCTCACCTTGTGCTTCGGATCGCTGATTCGGGCCTGCAGGGCTCCATCGTCTGTCAGCACCACCAGACCTTCGCTGTCCCGATCCAGTCGTCCGGCGGCGTACACACCCGTTTCGGGCACGTAATCCGCCAGCGTCGGCCGCCCCTGCCGGTCCCTGAACTGGCAGAGCACGTCATAGGGCTTGTTGAGCAGGATGATGCGGGTCAAGGGCCCGGGCTCACAGCCCCAGCGGGTGGACGGGGACATCCATCCCGGCGCCAAAGAGGCTGGCACCCAGCGCGAAGATCAGCGCCCCGCCGGCCAGGGCGACCACCTGCCCGGTCCGTTGCCATCCGACCGAGTTTCCGCCGGCGGCGGCCCGGGCCGCCCATTGCCGGGCCTGTACCGCCAGAACCGCGAGTATCGAGACGGTGATGGCCGTGCCTACGGACATGGCGATTACGGCGGCGATGCCGGCCATCCACAGGCCCAGCATATTGGCCACCGCCAGTACCAGGATGGCGCCCGTGCAGGGCCGCACGCCCACCGCCAGCACGGTGCCGAGCATGGTGCCCAGGCTGTCGCTGCGCGCAGCCTGGGCGGGTGTGACGTGATGGGCGTGGCCGCAGGTGCCGCAGGCGTGTCCATCATGCGGGTGATCGTGGCCATGACCTTCGGCGCCCGCGCCCCGCAGACGGTAAAGCCCGCGCAGGGCGCGGAAGACGAGCCATGCCCCCACCGCCGCCACCAGCGCGAAGCTGACCTGCTCCAGGGTGCGCACCTGGCTCAGTGCATCCCGGGCCATGCGCTCGGCCACCACGACCACGGCCAGAACAAGCGCGATGGCGGTGAACCCCTGGAGCAGCGACGAGGCCCAGGACAGGATCAGTCCGCGGCGCATGTGCTGGCGGTGGGTGAGCAGATAGGTGGTGATCACCACCTTGCCGTGCCCCGGGCCTGCCGCGTGGAATACCCCATAGAGAAAGCCGATCAGCACCAGCGCCAGGGTGTTGGTGAGCGTGGGTGCCCCCTGGACGGTCTCCATGCCCCGGGCCAGCTGGCGGTGGAGCTGGCGCTGTTTGGCCAGGACCCAGTGCGTGGCGCGTTCCCACAGGCCGGGGTCCTGCACTTGCGTCGGTGTACGCTCCTGGGTCGGCGGCCCGGACAGGGGGGAGCCGATCGCCCAGGGCGCAAGCGCCAGCAGCAGGATCAGGAGGACGGCTCGCATTGCACCTTCGCGCGTTCCGTGAAGTGACGGCCCAGGCCGGGTTCCGCCGTCTGATTGGCATCAAGGGCCGCCGCCCGGGCAACCAGGGCCGGGTCCGGGCGGGGTTGCTCGATGCGCAGACTGCAGCGCTCCGAGGCGCCCTCCAGGGCCACCGCCGACGCCTCGTCATGGAGGATCTCGATGAAGTAGCCGGGATCGAAGACGGCGTAGCTCAGTGGGGCTGCTGCAGGGTCCAGCGGGGATTCGAGATTAAGTGTGAAACGCAGTTCCAGGCGACCGCCATTGCGGTCCAGACCGTGATCCGAAACGGTGGCGCCCCGGATACGGTCATCGCCGTGATGGATCTCGGTAAAGTAATCGTAGGGTCCCAGGTTCGTGATCATCCGCTGGCCGATGTCCGCCATCTTCGCCTCCATGGTGTCACCCTCGGCTTCCTCGGCCATCTCTTCAATCAGCACGAGACTGTAGAACGGGTCGATGAGCCAGGACTGGCGCAGCGCCGTCACCTGACCCTGGTCGTTGAAGATCACGCTCACCCTCAGGTCGATCCAGGCGTGCGGATGCGCTTGTGCCGGGGCCGCCGTCAGGCAGAGGAGCGCAACAACGAGCGCGTACACGCAGAGCCGTGATGCACGGATTGGGGATACGAATGGATTCAGGGGGTATTCTCCGGCCGGGCGGGGGATTGTGTTACCACAGGGTTCTTCGCTGCGTAAACTCCGGTCCGTCACGTTTCAGCGCTCCGGGCACGGGGAGGTCGGCAGACACGCGTCGCGCAACCGGCGGTCCAGCGCTTCACGGTCCGGCGATTCGTGATGGATGATCTCAAGACGCCCCCGGGCCGAGGGCGGTGGATCACAGTGTTCCGGGTCACCCTCGCCGGCCACCCGGTTGATGCGCAGCCAGCCGTCGTCCGTGGGCAATACCCCCTTGATGCGATCCCACGGCATCGCTGTCAGCAAGGTTTCCAGCGCAGCTCTATGGAAGCGGGTCCCGGGACCCGGCAGCCAGCTCAGGCCCCAGTAGCCATCGCCCAGGGTTTCCATCATCTGCCAGGACGCGTCCGGATCCGGAGCGTGCCCGGATGCGCCGTGCCCATGGTCGTGGTCATCGGGCGGTGGATGAGCACCGAGACAGTGGGCCCGCCTTGCGGGATCCCTGGGCAGGGCCAGCCAGCCGGGATCCAGGGCGCCTGCCGTCACCAGGGCAAGCCGTGCCTTGGGCGGCGACAGCGTCAGGGCGAAGTCGTGGAATGCAGCGTGTTCGTCGTCCCCGTAGAGGTCCGCCTTCGCGGCCACCAGTACATCCGCGAGCCGGATCTGGTCAGTCCAGGTGTCGTGGCCGCGGTGGCGGGGCGATGCCAGGTGGCGGGCATCCATGAGTGTGATGGTGGCGCGCAGGTCCAGCACGCCGTCATAGAACGGACCGGACAGCAAGTCGATGATCCTTGCCGGGTGCCCGAGTCCGCTGGGTTCGATGAGGATGCAGTCCGGACGCTGTTCGCGGATGATCCGGTTGAGACCGACCGTGAATGCCTGGCTGGATACGCAGCACAGGCAGCCGCCCGGTACCTGCCGTATCGCCACTCCCTCGGCGTCCAGCAGCATGTCATCCACCCCGACCTGGCCGAACTCGTTGACCAGCACCGCCCAGCGTTCATCCTTCGGCCGGGCCGCCAGCAGGTGCCGGATTGCGGTTGTCTTGCCGACGCCGAGGAATCCGGTGATCAGGTTGGTTGGGATGGACATGGGTTGTGAGCCTGGAGTCATGGTTCGCCACGGAATTCGTTCTCAGCCCTCCATCCGTGAGACGAGCGCCTGCCAGCGTATCCGTCTTGAGGTGTCGAAGCCCAGCTGTTCCATGAGGGCCCCCAAGGCGTCGCGGTCGGGCGATGAGGACGTGATGTCCAGCCCATCGGGCAGGTCATCGATGTCACAGTCGATACCGGTGAGCCGGCGGGCCAGGCGCACCGTTTCCCGATGTCCGTCGAGCAGCGCGGCGATGCGTTTTGCCCCGCGCAGCTGCATGGTGCCCACGGCGTCGACGTCCGCAAGCAGTGTGTCCAGATTGTCGAAGCGGCGCAGCAGCCGCGCCGCGGTGGCCATGCCGATGCCCGGCACGCCGGGTATATTGTCCACCTTGTCGCCGGCCAGGGCCAGTTGGTCGGCCACCTGGTCGGGGCGCACGCCCATGTGTTTCTCCACGCCCTGTGCATCCAGGCGCCGGTCCTGCTGAAACTCCCACCACAGGTCCCGCGGGCCCACCAGCTGGGTGAGGTCCTTGTCCGCCGTGATCAGGTGAACGGCACGGCCTCTTGCCCGGTGCCGTGCGGCCAGGGTGCCGATGATGTCGTCGGCCTCGTGGCGGGTGCTGGACAATTCCGCGAAGCCCAGCGCCCGTACCAATGTGCGGCACAGCCGGAACTGGTGTTTGAGCGATTCGGGTGCCGGGGGACGATTGGCCTTGTAGGCGGGATAGATCTGTTTGCGCGCGGATGACGCCAGACTTTCGTCGAAGGCAAAGACCACGGGCGCGGGCGAGATGTGCGTCAGCAGGCGCAGCAGGAACTCGCTGAACCCCAGCACGGCGTTGGCCGGGTTGCCGTTCCGGTCCGTGATGCCCTCCGGCAGGGTGAACCAGGCGCGGAACACGTAGATGCTGGAATCCACCAGCCAGAGCGCGGTGGGTGGGGATTGACCGGTATCCGGGCGGCGGGACACGTGGCGGGAAGGCTTCTGATCAGCGGGCGAGTGGGTCGGATGTCCAAGAGTAACAGGATTTGACGCGGGCGGGGGGTGCCGTCGGTTGACGGTCCGCCTCAGGTCACGTTCCGCATCGGTTCACCGCGTGAGACCCGCCGGGGTGCCGTTCACGCTAAAATGATCGGATGGCATGGATGGGCCAGTCAGGCGCGTGAGGCAGGGTATGTTGCGCCGCAGCACGACGGGTTACACTAGTCCGCATATCTCGCCGCCGTTGGCAGCCGGTACGTCCCGCCACAGCGAGCAGTTCGGCCTCCGCAGTAAGTGGAGGATGGCGAGATCGGGCCGGGACCCTGCCACACGGGAATCCGCTGTTTCCCCGGCTCCGCCACCTCGCGGGGTGACATTGCGGGCCGGGACAATTGCCCACAGCGATGCGTGTCCTGTCCGGGATGCCGGACCGCCCGCGGCGCGCGAAATCGTCCACGACTATCCGATTGGGAGAGCGTTTTATGAAGACACCCGTTCGTATTGCGGTTACCGGTGCGGCTGGCCAGATCGCCTACAGCCTGCTGTTCCGTATCGCCGCCGGTGACATGCTGGGTAAGGACCAGCCCGTCATTCTGCAACTGCTGGAGATCCCTCCCGCCATCGAGGCGTTGAAGGGCGTGGTGATGGAGCTGGAAGACTGCGCCTTCCCGCTGCTGGCGGGCGTGACCCTCTCCGACAAGGCCGAAGAGGCCTTCGCGGACGCCCGGTACGCCCTGCTGGTGGGCGCACGGCCGCGCGGGCCCGGCATGGAGCGCAAGGATCTGCTGGAGGCCAATGCGCAGATCTTTTCCGTTCAGGGCAAGGCCCTCAATGCCGTGGCCGACCGTGACATCAAGGTGCTGGTGGTGGGTAATCCCGCCAATACCAATGCGCTCATTGCCAGCCGCAATGCACCGGATCTGGATCCGCGTGCCTTCACGTCCATGACGCGCCTGGACCACAACCGCGCGGTGACGCAACTGGCCGCGAAGGCCGGTGCGGAGACCACGGATGTGCGCAGGATGATTGTCTGGGGCAATCACTCGGCCACCCAGTACCCGGACATCAGCCAGGCCACGGTGAAGGGCGAGGCAGCCCCCGGCCTGGTGCCCAGGGACTGGTACGAGAAAGACTTCATTCCCACGGTGCAGCAACGCGGCGCCGCCATCATCAAGGCGCGCGGTGCGTCCAGCGCGGCCTCCGCCGCCAGCTCGGCCATCGACCATGTGCGCGACTGGGTGATGGGTACACCGGAGGGTGACTGGGTGAGCATGGGCATCCCTTCCGATGGCAGCTACGGTATCCAGGAAGGGCTGGTCTACTCCTTCCCGGTCACCTGCGCCGATGGCGGCTACAGCATTGTGCAGGGTCTCGATATCGACGAATTCAGCCGTACCATGATGCAGGCCACGGAGCGCGAGCTCTGCGAAGAACGCGACGGGGTGGCGCACCTGCTGCCCTGAGCGTTTACGGCCGGGCCGCGTGGCAGACCGGAGTGGTCTGGAACGGGCCCGGCGTGCCGCGCACCGATGGTGCGTCCCGTGCCCGCTTGTGACAGCGGCGGATCGGAGGGGATCCGCTCTAGCTCTATATGGGGTGGCTTGGCGGTGTTCCGGCCCGGGCCTCTTCATAGAGGGGCTGCATCTGGCGGGCCATCTCACGCAGGTCCCGGATACGGCTGTCCGTACTGGGGTGCGTGCTCAGGAACTGTGGGGGGCTGCCATTGCCGAGCCCTGCCATCTTCTCCCAAAGCGAGGGCGCCGCCTGTGGATCGTAACCGGCACGTGCCGCCAGCTCGATGCCGACGCGGTCGGCCTCGCGCTCCATCTGCCGGCTGTGGGGCAGCTGCACGGCCAGCGCCGCGGCCAGCACCGCGCCGCTCATGG
Source organism: Thioalkalivibrio thiocyanodenitrificans ARhD 1 (assembly GCF_000378965.1). Taxonomy (NCBI): domain Bacteria; kingdom Pseudomonadati; phylum Pseudomonadota; class Gammaproteobacteria; order Chromatiales; family Ectothiorhodospiraceae; genus Thioalkalivibrio; species Thioalkalivibrio thiocyanodenitrificans. The sequence continues at coordinate 1,936,076 of NZ_KB900536.1, read as the reverse complement.
CAACTGCCGAACGCTCGCCGGTCAGTGCGTAGCCGGTGAGTGCCAGGTTGGTGGCCAGTGACACGGACATCTTCTCGGCGGTATGGGCCGAGAGGGCGTGCGCCACCTCGTGGGCGATCACCTGGGCCAGTTCGTCGTCGCTGGCCTCCAGCTTGTCGATCATGCCGGTGTAGATCGCCATCTTGCCGCCCGCCATGGCGAAGGCGTTGGGCACTTCCGGGTTGTCGATCACCTGCATCTCCCAGTCCCACTCGCTGGTTTCCGGGCGGTACCTGATGGCCTGGGCCACCACGCGTCCCGTGATGGCATCGATGCGCGCCTTGACGGCGGGGTCGTTATTGAGCCGGCCTTCCTGCCGGATCGGTTCCAGCATCTCGCCGTAGGCCTGGAGCGAGGCGCTGATGGCCTGGCTTTCCGACACCAGCATGAGCTGCTGGCGGCCGGTGACCGGGTTGGTGGCGCAGCCGCTCGCCAGCACGGTGAGCAGCGCGACGGCCAATGCGAAAAAGGCAGTGAGATACCGGTGTGTCATGGAGTCCTGTCTCGGGGCCCGTGAGTCTATCCCCGATCGCCGTGCAGGAGTTTCGGGGTGTCGGTGGCAGACGCGTGGTTCAATCACAGACCATCGGTTTGACGAAAACCCCGGCCTATCGTTCAACCATTTCAAGGTCCGCGGGATGCCTGATGCGGATACGCGGCTGTCCCCGATAATTATAGACATGGCCGCGCGCCCGCACCCGCTTGTCAACCAGGGTCCGGACCTCCAGATCGGGGAAGTGGTGCATGTCCACGTGGTCGATGCGCAGGGCCACGTTCCCTTCCAGATTGATCCACGTGGCGCGCGGGCTTTCACCCAGCCGGACGACCCGGCCCTCCACCCGCCGGAAGCCCTCGGCGTCACGGGGCAGGTCCCCGGCCCTGAACAGGCGGTTCCCGGGGAGCGACCAGATGTTGAGTCGCCTGAGCGCCGCCTCGCGCTCCGCATCGCGGTAGCAGTCCACGTTCCAGTCGTTGGGCGGGATGGTCAGACCGGTGGCGAGACCCTGGACCAGCAGCCGGGCCGTGATGCTCTCTCCGTCCGGCGTGAACAGGTGGGCCAGGGTGCGCCGGTAGCGGTCCTGGCGTTCCCGGTCGTACACCAGGCCGACCTCGTGGTCGTGGGCGGACAGCAACCGCGCCAGGGCATCACCGGCTTCCGTGGCGAAGGGCTCGGCCCCGCGGTCAGGGTCGCGATAATGGAACTCGGGGGTATCGAGGCCGATCAACCGGACCCGGGTACCGTCGCGCAAACGTACCGTGTCACCGTCATACACATGGGCCACCGTGGCCCGGGCATCAAACTGCTGCTGTGTCTGGCAGCTCCCCGGCAGTCGGGCAGACTGCGTGAGCGGGCTGGCCTGAAGCGGCGCGGCCGCCAGAAGCAGCGCACAGGTCAGAGCGCTCGTGAACGCCCGCGCAGCAAAAAGGGCGCGCCACCGGCGCGCCCTTGTCATGGTTCGGCGTTGAACCATGGGATCCCGGAGCATCTCTCCGGAGTTTACTGGCCGTAGCGGCGACGGAACTTGTCCACCTGCCCGGCGCTGTCCATGATCTTCTGCTTGCCCGTGTAGAAGGGGTGACAGGAAGAGCATACTTCCACGCTCATCTCCGAACCCTGAAAGGTGGAGCGGGTCTTGAACGTGTTGCCGCAACTGCAGGTGACGGCGACTTCGTGGTAATCGGGATGAATATCGGCCTTCATGGGAGCGCCCTCTGGAACCATCGCTGGCAAGGAAAAAGACGCGCAATATACTGAATCCCGGCCCATTGGGCAAGGCCTGCATGGGCGGGGGCCGGCGGCGGACAGGCACGTCCGCGCTTCACAGGGGCCGGCCGGACGTCTATGCTGCACCGCCACGCAACCCGGCGATCCCGTGGAGAAAACGAGGGTAAGTGCTTGTCATCCAACTGCTTAGCGGGTTATCCACAAAACCTGTGGATAACTCTGTGGAAGACAATGGGATCAACGGGGTAAGATCCCGCAGGGCCGGACGGGCTGTTTTCCCGGTCAAAGTTTAACCAAATATTTAAGGTGTTGTTTTGTAATGATTTTAAATGTCTTCAGCGGGTGTTCTGGAATGGGGTCTATCCGAGTGGCACGGAATCTTCCCAAAAGATTCCGTCATGTGCATAAAACAGCCGTTTTCCGGCGGATCATCCATGGTCACCACGCCTGATTCCCCCGCGGGCGGCGGGCGTGTGGGCTTTGTGAGCCTGGGCTGTCCCAAGGCACTGGTGGACTCCGAGCGGGTCCTCACGCAGTTGCGTGCCGAGGGTTACGGGATCTCCCCCACCTATGAGGGCGCCGACCTGGTGGTGGTCAACACCTGCGGCTTCATCGATGCCGCCGTGCAGGAATCCCTGGAGGCCATCGGTGAGGCGCTCGCCGGGAACGGCCGGGTCATCGTCACCGGCTGCCTGGGCGCCGAGGCCGAGAAGGTGCGGGACACCCACCCGGGCGTGCTGGCGGTCACCGGCCCCCACGCCTACGAGGCGGTCATGACCGAGATCCATCGTCATCTGCCCCCGGCCCATGCGCCCTTCGAGTCCCTGGTACCCATGGGTGGCGTGAAGCTCACCCCCCGGCACTACGCGTACCTGAAGATATCCGAGGGCTGCAATCATCGCTGCAGCTTCTGCATCATTCCCCGGTTCCGGGGCGACCTGGTGAGCCGGCCCGTGGCCGACGTGATGCAGGAGGCGGAGAACCTGGTGGCGGCCGGCGTGAAGGAACTGCTGATCATCTCCCAGGACACCAGCGCCTACGGGGTGGACACGAAGTTCCGCACAGGCTTCTGGAACGGCCGCCCCATGCGCACCCATATCCGGCAGCTGGCCGAGGCACTGGGCAGCCTGGGGGTCTGGGTGCGTCTGCACTATGTCTATCCCTACCCCCACGTGGACACGCTGATTCCGCTCATGGCAGAGGGCGCGCTGCTGCCCTACCTGGATGTGCCTCTGCAGCACGGCAGCCCCCGGGTGCTGAAGGCGATGCGCCGACCCGCCGCCTCGGAGAAGGCCCTGGAGCGCATTCGCGCCTGGCGGGAGATCTGTCCCGACCTCACCCTGCGCAGCACCTTCATCGTGGGTTTCCCCGGAGAAACCGAGGACGAGTTTGAGGAATTGCTGGACTTCATCGGGGAGGCCCAGCTGGATCGGGTGGGTTGTTTCGCCTATTCGCCGGTGGAAGGTGCCGCCGCCAACGCGCTTCCGGACCCGGTACCCGAAGAGCTCAAGGCCGAGCGCCTGGAGCGCTTCATGGAGGTGCAGGCGGAGATCAGTGCCGACCGCCTGCAGCGGAAGGTGGGCCGCACCCTCACCGTGCTCGTGGACGGCACGGATGATGACGGCACCGTCATCGCCCGTTCCAGCGCGGACGCCCCCGAGATCGACGGCGTGGTGGTGATCGAGGACGGGCAGGGACTGGAGGCGGGCACGTTCGCGGACGTGCGGATCACGGCTGCGTCCGAACACGACCTCTTTGGGAGTGTGAATTGAGAATTTGGAAGTGGGAACGAAATGCCACCACTTCCCAATTCTGACTTCTCACTTCACTTCGCACTTCCCAATTCACACTTCTCAGTTCCAATGATTCTGTCCAGCCTCAGCACCCGCCTTTGCCCCAGATGATTGCGGGCGATCATGAACTCGGCGTGGCGGCGGGTCCTGAGATTGGTGGGCTTGAGGGTCTCCACCCGGTCCATGCCGTAACGGTCCTTCCATCGCACCCTGAGTGGGCGCCGACGCATGATGGCCAGTTCGTATTCACTGTAGAGCGCGCAGGGGATGGGTGTGTAGTCCCGTGTCACCATCAGTCATTCTCCCGGCAGGTGTGGATCAGCAGGCTGCCGGTGTCCGGATCCATGGCGGCCGACATCATGATGGGTGCACAGCAGGTCTGGCAGTCCTCCACGTAACTCGCGGGCAGCGTGGAGACGTCAACTTCCGTGTCGTTGCAGGCCCCGCAGTGGGGGCAGGTGATGGTCACGTACTCAAGGGGTTCCACGGGGGTCGGCCAGGAACAGGGCCTGAAGGTCATTGAGGAAACGCCGGCCGGTGGCCGTGGGTGCCATGCGTGCGCTGTCATCGTGCAGAAGGCCACTCTCGATCGCCCGCCGCCTCATGGGCTCGAGGGCGTCCGGATCGAGCCCGGTGCGGGCCGTGAACAGCTTGGTGTCCACGCCGCGGGTGAGCCTTGTGGCGTTCAGAACGAACTCAAACACCAGTTCCTCCCGGGTAAGGGTGCATTCACCGCTGGCGGCGTCGCCCGTCAGCGCGGCTTCCATGTACTGCCGCGGCTGGCGCAGTTTCCAGCGGCGCAGGATGCGCTCTTCGCCCGGCAGCGAGATCTTGCCGTGTGCGCCGGCACCCAGTCCCAGGTAGTCGCCAAAACGCCAGTAGTTGAGGTTGTGGCGGCATTCGCGGTCCGGACGGGCATAGGCGGAAACCTCGTACTGAGTATAGCCGCCTTCCGCGAGCCGCCCCTGACCGGTCTCCTGCATGTCCCAGACGGTGTCCTCCTCGGGCAGGATCGGCGGTTCGGCCGCGAAGCGGGTGTTGGGCTCCAGGGTCAACTGGTACCAGGACAGGTGTTCGGGCCCAAGGGCCAGGGCCTGCGCCAGGTCACCCAGTGCACTCTGCACGGACTGTTCCGGCAGTCCGAACATCAGGTCGAGGTTGATGTTGTCGAACCCCGCCGAGCGCGCGGCCGCAAATGCCTCGCGGGCCTCGTTGGCGCCGTGAATGCGTCCCAGACGCCGCAGCTGCCCGTCATCAAAGCTCTGAATGCCGATGGACAGCCGGTTGACCCCCGCCTCCCGGTAGCCCCGGAAGCGCTGTGCGTCCGTGGTGCCCGGGTTGGCCTCAAGCGTCACCTCCATGTCCGGCCGCCAGGGCAATCGCGCACGCAGTGCCGAGAACAGCCGGTCCAGTGCCTCGGGCGAGAACAGACTCGGCGTGCCGCCGCCCAGGAATACCGACTCGATGCGCCGCCCCCACACCCGCGGCAGTTCCGATTCCAGGTCCGCGATCAGTGCGTCCACGTAGCGATCCTCGGGCACCTCGTCCCGGACCTCATGGGAGTTGAAGTCGCAGTAGGGACACTTGCGTATGCACCAGGGGAGGTGGATGTAGAGGCTCAGTGGGGTCATGGCAATGAAGTTGGAAGTGGGAATTTGGAAGTGGGAATTCAAGTTGGAAGGGCGAATTGGGAAGTGGGAAAGGCCTTTCCGTCCCTCGCCCTCAGGGTGTACAGGGTCTCGGGTGATTTCACTTCTCACTTCCCAGTTCCAACTTCTCCCTTACGCGGTGCGAGCCGGGCAAGCATGCGGGCAAGCGCTTGCCCCCGGTGGCTGATGCGATTCTTTTCCTCGGGGTCGATCTCCGCCGTGGTCACGCCCCGGCCGGGCAGCTCGAAGATGACGTCGTAACCGAAGCCGCCCTCTCCGCGGGGCGCCAGTGCCACGCGGCCTTCCAGGACGCCTTCGGTGATGATGGGTGCGGGGTCCTCGCCGTGACGCAGATAGGCGATCACGCAGTGAAAGCGCGCCGTGCGCCCGGCTTCCGGAACGTCCCTGAGGGCCTCCAGCAGCTTGCGGTTGTTGGCTGTGTCATCGCATTCGGGTCCCGCGTAGCGCGCGGAGTAGATGCCGGGGGCGCCGTTGAGCGCATCCACCTCGATGCCCGAATCGTCGGCCATGGCGGGCAGTCCCGTATGGGTCGCCGCGTTGCGCGCCTTCAGTATGGCGTTCTCCACGAAGCTGAGGCCCGTCTCGTCGGCGTCCGCAACGCCGAAATCGGACTGGGGCATCACCTGGATCCCGGTGCCCTCAAGCAGCCGGGAAAGCTCCCGCACCTTGCCCGGATTGCTCGTGGCCAGCACGATCTTCATGTCTGTTCACCTCTCGAAGTGATATGCCGCAGAGCCGCGTCTTTCGCGGTACTGCGGTATCCCTTAAACCTTACTTCTCCAGTGCCGCGCGCTGGGCGGCGATGATCTCGGCGATGCCGCTCCGGGCCAGGGCCAGCATGCCGTCCAGCTCCTCCATGCGAAAGGCGTGGCCTTCGGCGGTGCCCTGGACCTCGATGAAGGCGTCGGCGTCATTCATGACCACGTTCATGTCCGTCTCGGCGTTGGAGTCTTCCGCGTAGTCCAGATCCAGCACCGGCACGCCCTGGTAGATGCCCACGGACACCGAGGCCACGGCGCCGAACAAGGGGTTGGACCTGATCTTCCCCTGCCCGAGTAACTGGCTCACCGCGTCGTGCAGGGCAACGTAGCCGCCGCTGATGGAGGCGGTGCGAGTACCCCCGTCGGCCTGGATCACGTCGCAGTCCACGGTGATCTGGCGCTCGCCCAGACCTTCCAGGTTGACCGCCGCGCGCAGGGAGCGGCCGATGAGGCGCTGGATCTCCAGGGTGCGGCCGCCCTGCTTGCCGCGCGCCGCTTCCCGTGCCATGCGCTCGTTGGTGGAGCGGGGCAGCATGCCGTACTCGGCCGTGACCCAGCCGCGGCCCTTGTTGCGCAGCCACGGGGGCACGCGTTCGTCCACCGTCGCGTTGCATAACACCCGGGTGTCCCCGAACTCCACCAGTACGGAACCTTCCGCGTGCTTGGTGTAGTTGCGGGTGAAACGGATCGTGCGCATCTGGTCGGGCTGGCGGCCGCTGGGTCGCATGGGGAACTCCTCGGGTACGTGCGGGGGGCGCATTATAGCGCGTGAGCCGGGGGGCGTAAGGGGTGGGAGGTGAAGGATAGGTGTCAGGCGTGAGGCGCAGGCCAGGATGGCGACGCCATGCAACGTAAACTACCCTTAACCCCTAACCCCTAACCCCTAACCCCTAACCCCTAACCCCTAACCCCCACCGGAGATCCCATGATCCACAGCATGACCGGTTTTGCCCGCAGCGAGACGGAGGGCCCGCAGGGCACCCTGGCGTGGGAGGTCAAGAGCGTCAACCATCGCTATCTGGAGGTGAGTCTGCGCCTGCCGGAGGCCTTCCGAGCGCTGGACAGTGCGGTGCGCGAGCGCGTTCAGGGCCGCCTGAGCCGCGGCAAGGTGGAGGTTACCCTGCGGCATCAGCTGCCTGCCGGAGGAGAGGCGGGCCTGGAGGTGAACGAACCGCTGGCCAAGCGGCTCATCGAGGTGTGCTGTGAAGTGGAACACTGGATGATGAACTCGGCACGTATCACGGCGCTGGAGATCCTGCGCTGGCCGGGCGTGATGCGTGAGCCTGCGCCGGACATGGACATCCTGGAGGGTCAGGCGCTTGAGTTGCTGGACGATGCGCTGGAGGAGCTTGTTGCTACCCGCGCCCGGGAAGGCGAGCGCCTGCGTGAGGCCATCGAGACTCGCTGCCGGGCGGTGGGCGAACGGGTGGCGCAGGTGCGCGGCCGCCGCCCGAAGGTGGTCGAGGCGCTGCGGGATAAATGGCGGTCTCGGATTGCCGACCTGGGTGTGGACATGGATCCGGGCCGGCTGGAGCAGGAACTGGCGTTGCAGGTCCAGCGCCTGGACGTGGATGAAGAGCTGGATCGGCTGGATGGCCACCTGGAGGAGGTGGCGCTGATCCTGGAGCGCGACGAACCGGTCGGCCGGCGGCTGGACTTCCTCATGCAGGAGTTCAACCGGGAGGCGAACACCCTGGGTTCCAAATCCAACGACATGGAGACCACGCGCGCGGCGGTGGAGCTGAAGGTGCTCATCGAGCAGATGCGTGAGCAGGTGCAGAACATGGAATGATCCGGTACCTGACCACTGCCGTACCCTCCTGTTCCGTTTTCGCCGGGCGCAGTCCCCGGCTCCATCCCCGGTGTCCCGGGTTGCCTGCCCCGGGATGTCCACCGGGAGCGCGGTGGTCGTGGCGGCGCGCCCGTCCGGACACTGACCTGGATCAAGGAATGCCCTGCGGGGCGCGCCTACTGTCATTGTTGCGCCCCCCGGAACGCTTGAAATCCCCGCCCCCGCCCCAATCGTGGAGCACATGGAAAGAGACACCAACGAACAACCCGGGTGGCGCGAGCGCGCACCCGACCATACGGAGGTCATGACCATGGCAATGATGCGATATGAACCCTGGAGCCTGTTGAGTCAGCTCACCCGTGAGCTGGATCGTCTGCATCCCGCCGGGGCGGACGCGGGTGAATCCGCCGCGACCAGTGACTGGGCACCGGCGGTGGACATCCGCGAGGACAAGGATGCCTACGTGCTGCATGCGGACATCCCCGGTGTGGACCCCAAGGACATCGAGGTCCATATGGAGAACGGCGTACTCACGATTCGTGGCGAACGCAAGTCCGAGACCACGGAAGAGCGCGAGAACTACAAGCGTGTGGAGCGGGTGCGTGGCAGTTTCTACCGTCGCTTCACCCTGCCGGACACCGCCGACGCGGAAAAGATCTCCGCGAAGAGCGTGAACGGCGTGCTGGAAGTGCGTATCCCGAAGCAGGAAACCGTCCAGCCCCGCCGGATCTCGGTCGAGGGCTGATCCGAAGGGTGCCATGCGCCCCTTCCCCCGGGGTGCATGGCGTGTGTCCATGACTGCGCCGCGTTGTCACGCGGCGCTCTTGTTTGCGCTATCGTAGACGCATCATGGAATTCAAGGACTACTACAAACTTCTGGGCGTCTCCAGGGACGCGAGCCAGGATACGATCAAGAAGGCCTACCGAAAGCTTGCCCGCAAGTATCACCCGGACGTGAGCAAGGAGGCCGATGCCGAGGAGCGTTTCAAGGAGATCAACGAGGCCTACGAGGTCCTGGGAGACGCCGGGAAACGCCGCGCCTACGACGACCTGGGCAGCAACTGGAAGTCCGGGCAGGATTTCCGTCCGCCCCCGGGGTGGGAGGATATCTTCGGTGGCGTGCGTACGGGCGGCGGCCGGCGCGCATCGGCCGGTTTCGGCGATGCGGAAGGCGGCTTTTCCGATTTCTTCGAGACATTGTTCGGTGGCGGATTCCACCGCGCCGGCGGCGGCCGCCCGGGGGGCGGGTTCCAGGCCCGGGGTGCGGACCAGAACGCACGAATCGAGATCACCCTTGAGCAGGCGGCCCATGGCGGCGTCATGTCCGTGCAGCTGGGCAACGGCCGAAGGCTTCAGGTGAAGATTCCGCCCGGGGTCACCGAGGGCCAGCGCATCCGCCTTGCCGGCCAGGGAGGCCCCGGGGCGGGCGGCGGGCCCGGCGGTGACCTGTACCTGGAGGTCTCCATCCGGCCCCACGCCCGCTACCGGCTGGAGGGCCGGGACGTGCACATGGATCTGCCCGTGACCCCCTGGGAAGCGGCCCTGGGGGCGACGGTGAACGTGCCCACGCTGGAGGGCCGGGTTGAACTGAAGATTCCGCCGGGCTCGCAGTCGGGGCGGCGCCTGCGCCTGAAGGGCAGGGGTCTGGCGGGCCGGCAGGCGGGTGATCAGTACGTGACCCTGCAGATCGTCACGCCGCCCGCCGACACCGAGCAGGCCAGGGCGTTCTATGAACGCATGAAGAAGGACCTGCCCTTCGAGCCAAGGGAACACCTGAAGTGAGTGTTCAACGTTCAAGGTTCAAAGTTCAAAGTTCAAGGTGGACGTGGACACGCTTTCCCCTTGAACCTTGAACTTTGAACCTTGAACCTGGAATTCGAGTTGTCTGCCGGGAGGCGTCATGGAGATACTCAACATGTTGCTCTGGACCGTGTTCTACACGGTGTCCGGCATCGGGGTACTGATCGTGCTGACCGGGGTGGTGGAGGGCGCCTGGCGTTTTTCCCTGCTGCGTCTGGATCGTCATCCGGGCCATGTGCGCCTGATCATGGAAACCGATCTCATTCGTGAGCGCATGGGTGCCCACCTGCTGCTTGGGCTGGACTTCTTCATTGCAGCCGACATCATCAAGTCCACCCTGGCGCCGACGTGGGAGAACGTGGGCGTACTGGCTGCCATCGTCGCCATTCGTATCGCACTCAGCTATTTTCTCTCCCGTGAGATGGAACAGACCCGCCGCGAGCGCAATGAACTGAGCAACGAGAAGGACCTCTGAACTTCCCCCGGTACCGTCAGTCACAGAGGCAACTGACCGTACAACCGAGGGTGTGTTCTCAATGCGTCGAGTGTGCCGGTATTCCCTGAGTCTTGCCTTGTGCTGTCTGCTGATCCTTGCGCCGGCGGCATCGGCCACCCTGCCCGCCGCCGTGGATGGCGAACCCTTGCCGTCGCTGGCGCCCATGCTGGAGCGTACCGTGCCCACGGTGGTCAACCTGTCCACCCGCGGGCGGGTGGTGGAACAGAGCCCGCTGCTGGACGATCCGTTCTTTCGCCGCTTCTTTGATCTGCCCCAGGCGCCCCGGGAGCGCCAGGTCCGGGGTCTGGGGTCCGGGGTGATCCTGGATGCGGAACGCGGTTACATCCTGACCAACTATCACGTGATCCGGCGGGCCGACGAGATCGTCGTCACCCTGTACGACGGCCGCCGGCTGGACGCCGAAGTGGTGGGTACCGACCCGGCCACGGACCTGGCGGTACTGCGCGTTGAGGCAGACCGCCTGGACGCGGTGAAGGTGGCCGACTCGGATGCCCTGCGGGTGGGGGATTTCGTGGTCGCCATCGGCAACCCGTTCGGGCTGGGGCAGACCGTCACGTCCGGGATCGTCAGCGCGCTTGGACGCAGCGGCCTCGGCATCGAGTCCTACGAGGATTTCATCCAGACCGATGCCTCGATCAATCCGGGCAATTCCGGCGGGGCCCTGGTCAATCTGCGCGGCGAACTGGTGGGGATCAACACCGCCATCCTGTCCCGGGGCGGCGGCAATATCGGCATCGGCTTCGCCATCCCCGCGAATATGGCCCTGCAGATCATGGAGCACCTGGTGGAGTACGGCGAGGTGCGACGCGGGCGCCTGGGCGTGATGGTCCAGGATCTGACTCCCGACCTGGCTCAGGCCTTCGGCATTCCCCAGACGCGGGGTGCGGTGATCAGCCGGGTGGAGCCAGGCTCGGCAGCGGATCGGGCGGGCCTGCGGGAAGGTGATGTGGTGCTTCAGGTCGACGGCCGCGCCGTGCGCAATGCCGGCGAGATGCGCAATATCATCGGTCTCCTGCGGGTCGGCGCCGAAGTGGAACTGGAGGTGGTGCGCGACAACCGGCGGCACACGATCACCGCGCAGGTGGGGGAGATCGAGATAACCACACTGGAAGGCGGACAGCTCAGCCGGCTTCTGGACGGCGCCGGCTTCAGCGACATCCCGGAGGATTCACCGCTGTATGGCCGGGTCCGGGGGGTGCTGGTGGCGTCATTGGAGGGCGGTAGCCGCGCGGCGCGCGCCGGCCTGCGCGAGGGAGATGTGATCCTCTCCGTCAACCGTCAGCCCGTGGCCGGCGTCGAGGACTTGCGCCGGGCCCTGGATGGCGCGGGTCAGCGCCTGCTGCTCAATATCCGCCGCGATGAAGGCGCGTTCTTCCTGCTGCTGCAATAGGAAGGGCGGAGAGTGAACTGCGAAGGGTGAAGTGGGAAGTGGGAAGTAAAGTAACGGGTTTTCACTTCGCACTTCCCAATTCACCCTTCGCACTTATCTTTCCGTGTTCCTCGCCACCCAGCGCGTTTCCCCGTCCCCGAGCGTCTCGCGTTTCCAGAAGGGGGCGCGGTGCTTGAGTTCCTCGATGAGGAATCCGCAGGCCTCGAAGGCGGCCTGGCGGTGGGCGGACCAGGCGGCGGTGAGCACGATGGGCTGGCCGGGTTCGATGGCGCCGACGCGATGGGCGATGAGACAGTCCTCCAGTGGCCAGCGCCGGTGTGCCTCGGCGACGATGTCCTCCAGATGCCTCTCGGTCATGCCCGGGTAGTGCTCGAGCGTCATGGCGCACACGTCGTCGCCTTCGTTGAAGTCCCGCATGGTGCCCACGAAGACTGCATTGGCGCCGAAACGGCCGGCGGGCAGTCGTGACTGGTAATCGGCCAGCAGGCTCCAGGGATCGAAGGGCTTCGGGTGCAGTGAGACGCTCACGGCTCAGCCGCCGGTGACCGGGGGAAAGAAGGCCACTTCGTCGCCGTCGCGCACCGGGTGATCCCCGTCGGCGTATTCCTGGTTGATCGCGATCAGTATCCGCTCGGGCATGGCCCGGTCCGGCACGGCACGGGCCCAGACGCCGGCGGCGGTGTCGGCGTCGCCGGCCTCCAGTCGATCCTCGCCGCGCCCCAGCTGTTCCCGAAGACTCGCGAAGTAACGTACGGTGATGGACATGATTTGGGTTTACACTCTGTACTGTTGCGAAGCCTGAAGGGAATTATACCCCCTATGAGTACGCTGACCCACTTCAACGCCCGAGGCGAAGCCCACATGGTGGATGTGGGCGAGAAGTCCGTGACGCACCGGGTGGCCATCGCCGAGGGACAGATCACCATGGAGCCGGAAACCCTGGCCCTGATCCGTTCGGGCAGCCACAAGAAGGGCGACGTGCTGGGCATCGCCCGGGTCGCGGGCATTATGGCGTCGAAGCGGACCGCCGACCTGGTGCCGCTCTGCCACCCGCTCGCCCTGACCCGCGTGGAGGTGGAACTCTCCACGGCGGATTCCCCGCCCTCCGTGCACTGCCGCGTCACCGCCGAGACCCGCGGGCAGACCGGGGTGGAGATGGAGGCCCTCACGGCGGTGCAGGTGGCCCTGCTCACGGTCTACGACATGTGCAAGGCGGTGGACCGGTCCATGACCATGGGCGGCATACGCCTGGTGCACAAGTCCGGCGGCAAGTCCGGCACCTGGAACCTGTCCACGTAAGAAGGTCGGTCTCCGGGGCGATCAGAGTCGCCGCTCTCCTTTGAATCTTGAACCTTGAATATTGAATGCGCCCTATCGGTTCATCAGCCGAATCGAATTGGCGAACTGCCTGACCCGGCGCTTGATGTCATCCCTGGTCTTGATGTACGGGGCCACGTCTTCGCCGTCCCGGGCCAGCCGGGCCGGATCATCCATGGGCCAGTGCTTGCGCACGAAGCTGTCCTGTTCCCGAAGCTTGACGTCACCGGCCTCCGTGGACAGGGTGACCACCAGATCCGCCCAGTCCAGCAGGTCCTGATCGAGAACCTTGGCGTACAGCCCGTGGGCATCGACACCGTCGGCCTCCATCACCTGAAGTGCCCGCGGGTCGACGTCGTGTGGAACGATTCCGGCGGAACGCACCTCTAACCGATCCGACAGCATCTGTCGGCCGTAGGCCTCGGCCATCTGGGTGCGTGCCCCGTTGGTGGGGTCGACAAACAGCAGGCGGGGCCTGCGCCTGAGATCCGGTTTGCCTCTGTATGGCGCCATGCGCGGCCAACTCCCCGGGACAACGTGAACCGATGCCCGCCATCTTATATCGCCAATGCTTATCCTGTCCCGATCGCCTGCGCGGGCCGACCCGTCGGTCTACACTGACCACAGGACGATCAAAGGGTATCCCGAAATGATATGGCTCAAACGTATATTGATCCTGCTGCTGGCGCTGCTGATCCTGGCCGGCGCGACAGCGGCCTACCTGGTGGCCACCTTCGACCCCAACGATCACAAGGAGCGTATCAGTGCGGCGGTCAAGGAGCAGACCGGCCGGGACCTGGTGATCGAGGGGGACATCGGCCTGTCGATATTCCCCTGGCTGGCGCTGACCCTGGGAGAGACCTGGCTGTCCAATGCGGAAGGTTTTTCCGATGAACCCTTCGCCCGCATCGGCGAGGTGGAACTCTCGGTGGCGCTGATGCCGCTGCTTCGCCGTGAGCTCCAGGTGGAGCGCGTGCGTCTCGAGGGCCTGGCCCTGAACCTGGAGCGTGATGCCCGGGGACGCACCAACTGGGACGACCTGGTGGCGGAAGCCGATGAGCCCGCCGAGGACGATCCCGGACGCGGGCCGGGCGACGGCGCCCCGGGGCTTCGCGATCTGGACGTGGGCGGCGTGGTGATTCGCGACGCACGCGTCTCCTGGCGTGACGCCGAAGCCGGCACGGCGCTTCGCATCGACCCGTTCAACCTGGAACTGGGCAGGCTGCGTCCGGGCGTCGAGACCCCGCTGGAGATGTCCCTGACGCTCCACCAGGAAGATCCCGCCATGACGGCGGATCTGGACCTCAACGCCCGCGTGACACTCGATCCCGTCGCGCAGCGTTACGACCTGCGCCGGCTGGCTGCAGCCGTGGACCTGAGCGGCGAGCCGCTGCCCGCCGATATGTCCGCCCGTATCCAGGCGGACATGGGTGTGGATCTGGCCAGCGGCGTGGCCGGCATTGAGCGCCTGACCCTGGAGACCCTGGGCATGGAGCTCACCGGGCAGGTGCGGATCCGTGGCCTCGATACGGACACACCGCGCGCCACGGGCGAGTTGCGCTCCAACACGTTCAGCGCGCGAACCCTGCTGGAAGGGTTGGGCCAGATACCGCCCGAGACCACCGACCCGGATGTGCTCACCCGCGTGGCGCTGGAGCTGGAGTTCGAGGCCGACGCGGATGCCGCGAGCCTCACCGGGTTGGAGCTGCGTCTCGACGACACGCGCATGCAGGGCAGCGCGCAGGTGAGCCGGTACGACCGGCCGGCCATTAGCGCCGAGCTGGACGTGGACCGCATCGATCTGGACCGGTATATGCCGCCGCCGTCCGAGACGCCGGCGGAGGCACCCCCCGCCGAGCGCGAGGGCTGGCCCGACGACGTCATCGAGTTGCCGGTGGAGATGCTGCGTTCCCTCGACCTGAACGCCCGGCTCACCGTCGCCGAGATGGTGGTCAGCCGCCTGAATATGTCCGGCCTGTCGCTCACCCTGACGGCCCGCGACGGGTTGGTGGAGGTCAAGCCGTTTACGGGCCAGCTCTATGAAGGGTCCGTGGAAGCCAGCATGCGTCTGGATGTGCGCGAAAGCACCCCGCGCTACGCCTTCGAGCACGCCCTGCAGGGCGTGCGGGCAGGCCCGTTGCTGGACGACCTCACCGAAGGCGAGGGACTGCTCGCGGGCACCACCCGCCTCCAGGCGCGCATCGATACGCGGGGCAACAGCATCCGGGCCATGGTGTCCGGCCTTAACGGTGCCGGCGGGTTCCGGTTCACCGACGGCGCTGTCAAGGGCATCAACGTGGCGCAGATCATCCGTGATGCCGAGGCGCGCTTCAGCGGGCGCCCGGTGGAGCGAAGCGATGAACCCAATCAGACCGATTTCTCCGAAATGCAGGGCAGCTTTACCATCCGCGAGGGGGTGGTCACGAACGATGACCTGCGCGCCTCCTCGCCGCTGCTGCGTGTGCGCGGGCAGGGCAGTGCCGACCTGCCCGGTGAACGTCTCGATTACCGCGTGGACACCACGCTGGTGGCCACACTGGAGGGCCAGGGCGGGCGACCGCTGGACGATCTGCGCGGGGTGAACCTGCCCATTCGCATCCAGGGCCCTTTTAATGACCTGTCGTTTCGCCTGGACCTGGGGCCGGTCCTGGAAGAGCGGGTACGCGAGGAGGTGGACCGCGCCATCGAGGAGCGCATTCAGCCGGAACTCGACGAACAGCGCGAACGTCTGGAGGAGCGGCTTCGGGAGCAGCTGCCGAGGATTCCCGGGCTCCGGTGAGGCGGATGTGCGGGCGGGCGCCCGTGAACGGACTCGGTGCGAAAACCGCCGGCGCGGTCAGGGTAAGTGCCTGACCGACGCCGGACCGGGGTCAGCCGAGTATGTCCCGGACCCGGGCCCAGTATGTGTCTGCCCGTGTCTTGCCCAGCATGTCCCGCACAATGGCAAACGAGGCCTCGCAGTGACCGAGCAGTTCCTCGCGGCTGCGCGCTCCCTCGATCTTCATGGCAAGCGATTCGGCATTGGGTCCGAGGCTGTCGAGCAGCAGGTGACTGAGGTTGCGCCGGGTCTCCTGGAGCGCGTCGTCCGTCGGTTCGGCAGAGACGGAGGATGGGGGATTCGCCGCCCCGCCGCTGGCCTCGATCAGGTCCAGGTGCTCCAGGGCGCTCAGATGGCCCCGGATGTCACCCATGGCCTCCAGACGCTCCATCAGGGTCGCCACATTGCTCTCCCCGTCGATCATGATGAGCAGTTGTCGAAGCTTGGGGGGAAGCTTGAGGGACCGCTCCCGGATTTCCTGGTGGCCCTTCGGGGTCTTGCTGTAGACGCCGGTCTTGTCCATGACGGCTCCGTGGGTTGAGGTGATGATGTATTGGCGATCTCTACTTAGCCTCGGGCGTTTCCGTATGGCAATGGCGGTGGCGTCCGCCCGCCGCCTGAATGGTGGGTTTCGTCGGTCAGGGCTCGCGCGGGGTCCCGTTTCGGCCCTGCCTCCGGGCGGCAGGACGGGCTGGCTTGCCTGCGGGCTGCTGCTTGCGGGCCTGACGGCGGGTGACGCCGCCTCCGATGGACCCGGTGCGCAGGTCCGTTTCGACGGCACGCGGCTCGACATCAGCCTGGACGCGGTCCTCAACGCGCCGCTGGCCGAGCTCAACGCGGTGATGCATGACTACGACCGCTTTGACCGGATCTTTCCCCTGGTGGTCGAAAGCGTGCAGCTGGGAGAATTTCGCGACGGCGTGGGGCGCGTGCGGGCGGATATCGAGGGCTGCATACTGGTGTTCTGCCGGCGCCTGCGCCATGTGCTGGACGTGCGGGCGGCCGGACGCGGATGGAACAGCGCGGTGAGTGTGCCCGCGGCGAGTGACGTGCGTGCCGGGCACTTCGTCTGGCGTGCCGATGCCCTGGATGCGGAACACACCCGCTTCCGCTTCTCCGGATGGGTCGAGCCGGACGTGTGGATTCCGCCGGTCATCGGCCCCATCGCCGTGCGGCGCACCGTGCAGCGAAGCTTTGCCGATGCCCTGCCGAGGCTTGAGCAGGAGGCCCGGGAGCGGGCCGAGCGACGCCGCCGTGCCCCGGACGGCGCAGGGCCGGCGACGCTCCCGGCGCCTTGAATCCTTGTCTTCGAACCCTGACCATGCCTATCCGTGTCCCGATCCGATTTCAGTCAACGCCTGCTCGCCTGGTACGACCGCCACGGTCGCCATGACCTGCCCTGGCAACAGGACCCTACGCCGTATCGGGTGTGGGTCTCCGAGATCATGCTGCAGCAGACCCAGGTGGGTACGGTGATCCCGTATTTCCGGCGTTTCATGGACCGTTTCCCGAGTGTCGATCGTCTCGCCGGAGCGCCCCTGGATGATGTGCTCCATCACTGGTCCGGGCTCGGGTACTATGCCCGCGCCCGCAACCTGCACAAGGCGGCACAGGTCCTGTGCGTGCGGCATGGAGGGCGGTTTCCCCGGGATCCGGAGGCACTCGAGGCCTTGCCGGGCATCGGGCGGTCCACGGCCGGTGCCATCCTCTCCCTGGCGTTCGGCGAGCGTCGCCCGATTCTCGACGGTAATGTCAGGCGCGTGCTGGCCCGGCACGCGGGCATCGAGGGCTGGAGCGGTTCATCGGCGGTGCTCGGGCGATTGTGGCGGCTTGCCGAGGAGCGGACCCCCGGGGAACGGGTGGCCCACTACACCCAGGCCATCATGGATCTGGGCGCCACCGTATGCACGCGCACGCGTCCCGCCTGCGCCGGCTGCCCGGTGGCCCGGGATTGCGTGGCCCGCGTCAGCGGCCGGACCGGTGATCTGCCGACGCCCCGGCCGAAGCGCTCCCAACCCCTGCGTGACACCTGCATGCTGATGATTGCCGGCCCCCGGGGCGTGCTGCTCGAGCAGCGGCCCGCCCCGGGTCTCTGGGGCGGCCTGTGGGGTTTCCCCGAGGTGGCATCCGAGGACCATGCCCTGGCCTGGTGCCGCATTCACCTGGGTGTGGAACCGGCGCCGCCCCGGGCCTGGGAGCCGTTCGTGCATACCTTCACGCACTTCCGCCTGCGCATCACGCCGCTGCTGGTGCGGCTGGAAGACCCTGCCGGTGGTGTGATGGAAGGTGCCGGACGGGTCTGGTATAACTCCGGGACTTCGGCCGGCCTCGGGCTCGCCGCCCCCGTGGCCCGACTGCTCAACACACTGAACCAAGAGGAAGGACAAGCACATGGCTCGAACGGTGAACTGCATCATGCTGGGTAAGGAGGCCGAGGGCCTGGATTTCCCCCCGTACCCGGGAGACCTGGGCAAGCGGATCTATGAGAACGTCTCCAAGGAGGCGTGGCAGAAGTGGGTCAAGCACCAGACCATGCTCATCAATGAGTACCGTCTCACTCCCGTGGATCCCAAGGCCCGCAAGTTCCTGGAGGAAGAGATGGAGAAATTCTTCTTCTCGGGCGGTTCCACCCGGCCCGAGGGCTATGTGGACCCTGATAAGCAGTAGCAAGTCTCAAGTGGCAAGTGGCAAGGAGAACCGGATCTTCCTTGCCACTTGAGCCTGCCTTCTTGACGCCGGGCCCCGCGCCCGCTTTAATACAGCCCCTTCGACCCCGCCCCGGAACCCGTTTCCGGACAAGATCAGTGGGGCAGATGACCCGGGCCAGGTAGCTCAGTTGGTAGAGCAGGGGATTGAAAATCCCCGTGTCGGCGGTTCGATTCCGTCCCTGGCCACCAAACACCCCAAGGCCAACCGCGAACGGTTGGCTTTTGTATGCCCGCGGTTTCAGTATTGGCGCGGCTATGCGCTGTACGCTCGCGACGAGCCTGTGCCGCTTGGCGCTTTTCACGCCTTCATCGGCAGCCTTCCAGTGGGTCCGCCGGCGGTCCGTCGCCGGGGTTTGCGCGGGAGTCGAGGGCCGTGCGCATCCATCGGGCATAGTGGCGGCGCCATCC
Organism: Thioalkalivibrio thiocyanodenitrificans ARhD 1; assembly: GCF_000378965.1. Classification (NCBI taxonomy): domain Bacteria; kingdom Pseudomonadati; phylum Pseudomonadota; class Gammaproteobacteria; order Chromatiales; family Ectothiorhodospiraceae; genus Thioalkalivibrio; species Thioalkalivibrio thiocyanodenitrificans. The sequence continues at coordinate 1,917,337 of NZ_KB900536.1, read as the reverse complement.
TTCCTGAGGCGTCGACAGCAGCCAGGATCGACGAATGTCCCAGGCGCGCCCCAGGGCGTGCATGCATTCGCGGCTGGAGTTCGTCATGAGGCCGGCCGTCGGGTACACGGTGATCTCGCCGCCGAACAGGATGTCGTCCGCGACCATGAAATCCACGCGCAGGTAATCCATCCGGTTCGCGATCCTGCTCGCCGCGTCTATGGCCTCGCGGTAGCATGCCGGCAGCCGGAAATCCTCCGGCAGTGCCCGCCCGGGATCACCCGCGACCACGGAGTTGGTCACCGTCAGCCGCGAACCCGCCGCGTCGAAGATGGCGGACAGGGATCGGTTCGTCTTTTCGCGGAGATAGACGACCGTGTAGAACACCTGGCCGTGAAACACATGGACCTTGAGCTCGATGATTTCGCCGGGCGGGGTCGCCTCGACCCGCTCCTCGACGAACAGCCGTGGCCGGACCTCCCGGTAGGCCCATTCCCCCAGCTGGCGGGAATAGTCCGTTGCAAGCCACCGGTGTGCCTCGCTTTGAAAGGCCTCCTGATCCGGCGGCATACGGGCCGGGAACCAGTTGAATCGGCATCCGTGGCTGGCCTTGATCACGACGGGTGCCGACAGGAAGCGAAGGGGCATCTCCTCGGGTGTATCTCCCTGCCAGAGGACCCCTGGCACTCGCAATGCCGGGCAGACGCGCGCGAAGCAGGCCTTGGTGGCCAGTTTGTCTGAATAGGTGACGAACTGCGGATTGCGATCAAAGATCATGCGCCAGAGCATTTTCTCGTTGTATGTGCGCGGCAGCGTGATGCGCGGCAGATGGCCCAGTTCCCGTACAAACCGGAACACCATGACCGGGTGGATCGCATACAGGATGAAATCGACGAGCCTGAACAGGCCGGTCATGGCGGCGAGTTGCGCAGGCCGGACGTGGAGATGCCGATCGTCGGAGCGTGTCCGGCCCCGGTGTGCCGGTTACCGCGAACCAGTTCCGCCAGCGCCCCCGCGTAGCGCTCGCGGAACTCAGGGAACTGGCGCGTCCACCATTTGGCTACGTCCCGCGTATTCAACTCGATGGCGACCAGCTCGCCATCGGGTCGGCGCATCAGGTCCACGCTGACGTAGCCCAGTCCAAGTGCCATCAGCCGGCGGCTCAGGGTGCATAACCGGTCGCACAGGGACGCGGGGAGATCGACGGCCCCGCGTTCACCGTATGCACCCCTCAAACCCTTGTACACGCCGCGGGTGAAATGGTCGCGCAACGGCGGGGCCCGGCTCATCCAGGCGATCATCAGGCGGCCATTGAAGAGTTCCGCCTTGTAGACGGTGCCGTCCCCGGGATTCACTTCACGGCAGAAGATGTCCCGCTCCGCGTGCCACCGGATACGCCACAGCGCGCCCTGCGAGAATGCCCGGACACCGCGGCCGCCACCGGTGAACGAGGGCTTGAGAATCAGGCGGTCCACCTGCCACTGTGCGAACAGGCGGCGGACTTCCCGGCGCGTCCGGGCCAGTGACCAGTCCATGGTCGAGATGCCGGCAGACGCGATCCATTGCATGGACTCCGGACGTGGGACGGATCGTCCCGCATGGATCGCCCCGTGATGGACGAATCCCGCCGGCAGCGGGCCGTTGCTGACCACGAGGTCCGTCGGGTGCACATCCGGCAGCCGGTCACACGCCGCGTGTACCAGGACCACGTCGATGCCCTGTGTCCGCAGTCTCCCCGCCACGTCGATGTAGAGATCGGCCGACATTTCGGGGCGGAGCCCGTTGACCAGAATCAGGCGCGTCATTCGGGCCGCCTGTCCGGTCGTGGCGCCGGACGGGTTGCAGTCACGCCACACACTCGCCGATGTCCTCCAGACGCCGCAGCATGGTCAGGGTCGTGACGCCGTCGCTTTCCACGCGCCTGTGTGAAATCTCGAATCCCGAGGCAATCGCCGATCGGAGCGAGGCCACGTTGTCCTCGCGAACCCGGGAGCTGATGCCGCGCAGGCCCGCACCGGCGAAATGGCGGGCAGCCACCTGCCGCAGGCGCGTGGCAAGGCCCATGTTGCGGCAATGCGGAGCCACGCCGATGAATGCCGCGTGTATCACGGCCTTCCGCGCGCCCCCCTTCTCGAAGTAGAACATCTCGAATCCGACCACGTTGCCCGACGGATCCCGGGCGACCGCCACCAGGGACCGGCCGTGCAGGCGGTACAGGATCCGTCTCCACGGCGTCAGGTCCGATCCGTTGCGCAGGCTCCGGTGCAGCCTGCGCAAAGCCGGCAGATCGGCCCGCTCCAGCCCGGCGATCCGGTATCCCTTGTATTCCGTGGACGCGATCGCCGGGAGCCCGTGGCACGCGCGCAGGTTGCGCAGCAGGGAAACGGCCCATCGCCCGTGCCGCAGCATCCGGTCCAGGATCCGGCCGTGGGTCTGCTTCACGTTTGATTCCGGGGTGAATGCGTAGAGGGGGGCGTGCGGAGACCGGCGCTGTGGCAATGGGCGGACGGACGTGTCCCTCCATGCCGGACGGTGATGGCGGTGTCCCGTGCCCGGATTGAAAAGTGGGCGATCACTGGAAGCGGGCCCTCCGCGAAAAAGCGCAGGAAATCCAAGGATCTTGCAGGCAGTATGCCGCCGGGCCGCGGCACCGATCAAGCGGGTTCCGACGCGGTATCACAATAGTGATCGATGCGGTACCAACCCGGGCCCCTTCTGACTACAAACCCGCGGACCGTGCCACGGCCCTTTGCAATGCCTCACGCCAGTGCATGCCGTCGTCGGCGATCGCCGTGCGCAGCGATTGCTTGTCCAGCAGGGAGCATGCCGGTCGCCTGGCAGGCGTGGGGTAGTCGGCGGTCGTGATCGGCAATATCCGGCGTACGCCAAGCTTCAGCCCGGCTTCCATGGCCAGGTCGCGAATGGCGCAGGCAAAGTCATACCAGCTGGCGACACCAGCGTCGGTCCAGTGGTGCGTTCCGGTGATCTCCTTTTCCAGCGCGGACAGGATCGTGGACGAAAGCGTCAACGCGCTGGTCGGTGTGCCGACCTGGTCCTCGACGACCTTCAACTCACTGCGCTCGCCCATGAGTCGAAGCATGGTGGTGAGGAAGTTTCGGCCATGTGGCGCATAGACCCAGGCAGTGCGAAGGATCAGCAGGTCATCGCCCAGGATCTCCCGGGTCGCGATCTCCCCGGCGAGCTTGCTTTCGCCGTAGACATTGACGGGGTTGACGGGGTCGTCCGGCCGACAGGGACGCGCCAGGGTGCCGTCGAATACATAGTCGGTGGAGATCTGGACCATTCGGGCGCCGACCTCCCCGGCAGCCCGCGCGAGGTTGGCAGCTCCGTCCCGGTTGATCGCGAAGGCGGCCTCGGGCTCGGATTCCGCCTTGTCCACGGCGGTGTAGGCGGCGGCGTTGATGATCCAGTCGGGCCGGAAATCCCTGATGGCCTCGGTGACGGCCCCGGCGTCCGTGATGTCCAGCCGACCCCGGTCCGGGGCCAGCAGCTCCACGCCCCGCGACATCTGCTGTTGGAGGGCGATGCCCAACTGTCCCCCGGCGCCGGTGACCAGGATACGGCGCCCGTCAAGCGGGCCGGCGGACTCCATGGCAGTCACGCCTGCACCCCCGGATGTACCGGCAGGTCATCCCGCGCAATGGTGTCGAGCGTCGGGGCATCACGGTCCTTGCCGGACAGCGACGGGGACTCGACGGGCCACCGGATGCCGATGCCGGGATCATCCCATCGCAGGACGTGCTCGCAGTCGGACGCGTAAAGTGCGGTGCACTTGTAGGCAAAGAGTGCTGTCTCGCTGGTGACGCAGAAACCGTGCGCGAACCCTTCCGGAACCCATAGCTGGCGTTTGTTGTCGGCCGACAGCGTGTAGCCGACCCACTGCCCGAAGGTCGGTGAGCCGACGCGGATGTCCACCGCCACGTCGAATACCTCCCCCCGCAGCACGTACACGAGCTTGCCCTGGGCATTGGGGTTCTGGAAATGAAGGCCGCGCAGCACCCCTCTCTGTGAGAAGGACAGGTTGTCCTGCACGAACGGCCCGGGAATACCGGCCCCGGCATAGCGTTCCGAGTGCCAGGTCTCCATGAAGAAGCCCCGCTCATCGCCAAAAACGCGGGGTTCGATGAGCAGGACTTCGGGCAGTGGGGTGGGCGTGGATTTCATGGGGATCCGGTGATCGGGTTGGAGGGGCCGGGCGTATTATAAACGGCGTGACGGCTGAAGGCCGGATGGCAGTTCCGCCGGGGGCGCGCCCGGGCGCCCTGGTGCGGATCACCAGTCATGGTCTGCTTCATAGCCAAGCCGGATCAGCAGTTCGCCATGCTCAGCCTTGAAGGCCGTTCTGACCGCCGGGGTGAAATGCTGCGCCCAGCTGCCGGGCACCCCGATGCGGTAGTGGCTGTGAACATCTTCTTCTCCACGGGCACGCCCCCTCGCCTTGCGTTCGAAGCGATGTGCGTGAACGATCCCGAGCAGGCGTTCAACGGGGATTCGTCGGGCCGGAAACAGCCGAACGTCCGTTCCGAAGAATCTCCGAGACGCGCGATTCCAGCTCTCGTGGATCAGAAAAGCCAACCGCCGGATCATGTGGCCTGCGTGACTCCGGCCTTCCTCATTCCTGAGCAGTCCAAGGTGGTGGAGGATGTCCGCGAAGCCGGAGTACGGGTCGTGAATCAGATCTTCGAATCGGATCTCCCGTATCCCGGCGTGTCCGTAATTCCAGTCCCCCATGGTCCGGAACACGGGCGCGTTGAATTCGAGTTCCGCCAGCAGTCCTTCTTCGATCGTCATCGACTCAAGCCGCGCCCGCTGCTCGGCGAGTGCCGGCCATTGACTCGTGGGATGGGAGTACCGGTGTGAAAAATAGGCGGACACCAGGAGGTCGCGCGGATCGCGGACGACGTGGAAGGCGCGGAAACCGGGCAGACCGCTCAGGTGAGCGGGATCCGCGTTGATGCAGTTGAGCAGATCGAAGCGGCCCGTCCGGATGCCGTCGAGGATTTCCGGGGGCAGGGCGCCCCGGTCAATGACGGTGCGGCTGCGCAGCCCCATGGCCCGCGCGATCTCGTTGAGAATGCCCTTGATCCAGGTCGACCCGCTCCGGTGATGTCCGAAGTAGATTCTGAGCATCACGCAGCCCCGTTCCACAGGTGCCGACGGAATCGCCGGGCGCAGGCCCGCGCCACATAGGCCGCGAACTGGGTCGTCGAGGTCAGGCCCCAGCGGCGGTGGAGGAAACGGGGAAACCCGAGAACGCGTGTCAGGGGCACCCGGCCATCGGCGAAGCTTCGATGGTAGTAGCACCAGTGGATCGGCAGCAGACCCGTGATGCCCGGTCGCCGCCAGAGGCGTCTTGCTTCAAGATGTTCCACAGGTGCGTACCGTTCTCCCGGGGCGCCGCGAAGGTCCCGTGGCACGTCCACCCCGAACTCGTCCGTCAGATAGGACAGTACCGTGTGGACCCGCAGGCGCAGATGAAGCCTTGTCGCCAGTTCATCAACCCGATCCCAGTCGAGGCTGTTGGGCCGGGAGCGGATCAGCGTAACTACGTCGACCAGCCGATACGCGTCCTGCGGGCTGTCGCGCCGGGTCCCGTGAATGCACGACTGAAACAGCAGATCCGGCGCCCCGGCCGCGGGGACGGTGACATCGTCCAGTTGCAGGGTGTCGGCGTGTTCCGGGAGGGCCGCGTCGCCGTTGTCCCTGTACAGTGCCTCGTGCAGGCTGTGCCAGTGCAGATCCAGCTGGAAGCCGTCCGCGTGCCAGGTCTCGCCATGATGCGCACGGGGGTGCAGCGGACGTCTTGCGAAGCGTTTCCACGCGGCGTGTCCTGCCAGCAGAGCCCGCGCGCGTTCCTGTTGCGCGTAGGGAACGAGGATATCGATGTCGTGGGTCCTGCGCACGCCCCAGTCCCGGTAGTGGAGAGCAAGCAGGGGAATACCCTTGAGCAGCAGCGGGTGGATGCCGTGGTGCTGCAGATAGCCGAGGATCCCGCCGGCGCGATGCCGCAACAGGTGGTTATGGTACAGCGTCATGCGGTACACGCCCTTGAGGCGCGACAGCAGAGGATCGGCGGGCTCGAGTTCCCGCAGGCGCGCATACAGCATCGGCAGCAGCTTGAAGGAGCCGTAGTCGATCTTCTCGATGTCGTGCCGTTGCCGCCATGCCGCCCAGGCTTCACGCGAAGACCTGTCATCGAGCAGCAGGACCCGCAGCAGACCGTGCTGGCTGCTGTTCCGGGCCGGGAACGGGAATGCGGTGCGGGGATCGTTCACGCGGACCCCGTCCTTCCGGCCTGGCGGCGGCGGTCGAGGGCGGCCTTGAGCACGCGGGCGTAGTCGCCGTAGACCTCCCTGGTGGCCGCCATCTGATCTGGCCCGTGTACCCGCCGGCGGAGAAGGGTGGCTTCCAGCATGTGGATGTGGAGCCCAAGGGCCCTCGCACGGTCGTACCAGTCGATGAACTCCCCGACACGCCATGCCGTGGCGATGGGGCCCACCCGTTGGAATACAGGGCGCGGGAGCAGCATGGATCCGAACACGTATCCGGGCACCGGCTCGTTCGGGCAGTGCAGTCTGGCCGCGTCCGCCGCCGGCACATCACTGCTGATGAACTGTTCGGCATGGCCGAACACGATATCCACCCCGGGATGCGCCGCCATGGCTGCGAGTTGCAGTTCCATCTTGACCGGGGTCCAGAGGTCGTCGGAGTCCAGAAAGGCGATCAGTTCTCCGCGTGCCTCGTGCACGCCCCGATTGCGTGCCGCACCCGCACCCGCGCGATCCTGGCGAAGCAAGCGCACGGATCGGCTGTAACCGCGCAGGCTGGCGGCCGTATGGTCCGTCGAGCCATCATCGATGACGATGATCTCGTCCACGGGCACAGTCTGGTTCAGAACGCTGTCGATGGCATCGACCAGGTAGTCGGCCCGGTTGTAGGTGGGGATGATCACGCTGACCTTCATTTCCGCACCCCTCCGGGGGCCTTCCCCCGCTTGCGCAGGATGGAAGCGTGCAGCAGGGAAGTCAGTTCCCGGTTGCCCTGTTGTGTCATCGCGGACAGGTTGTCCGCATGGATTCGTCTCATGAGCACGGTTTCGTTCACGACCCCGCGATGCAGCCCCAGATCCTCCGCGCGCGCGAACCAGTCGGCGTCATCACCCCCGAACCGGTACCGTGTGTCAAAGGGGCCGACCCGGTCGAATACGGCGCGGGCGCACAGCAGGGTACCGGGCAGGTAACCCAGTTGCGGCTTGTCCAGATGCCCTGCACGCAACCACGCGGGTGGCTCCGTCACCTCGGGGTCGAGGAAAAGCCGCTGCATTCCCAGGGCGAAGTCGTATTCCGGATTGCGTGCCAGATAATCGGATTGCAGCTCCAGCTTGTTGGATGTCCAGGTGTCGTCCTGGTCCAGAAAGGCCAGGAAGTCACCCGTGGAGGCGCGCACACCGGCGTTGCGTGCGGCCGCGACCCCGAGGTTCTTCTGCCTGAGTGTCCGGATACCGGGAAACCCCGCACAGAGAGCATGACTTCCGTCTGAGGAGCCGTCATCGACGACGATGATTTCCGCGGTGCGGAACGTCTGGTTGACCACGCTTTCGAGCGCCGCGGCCAGGTACCTCTCCCCGTTGTACACGGGGATGATGACGCTGATTCTCGGATTTCCGACCGGCACGGCTCAGGATTCCCCGTCTGTTTTGTGTCGGGCAGCGGCCCTTCGTCGTCGCTGGATGGCACGATGCAGTGTGCGCGGTATGCCCAGGGCAACGGCGTCCATCCCGCGCGTCATGTTGCCCGCATGCATACGGTAGTACAGGGTGATCTGCGGGATCCGGTGAACGACCAGTCCCGCTTCGTCTGCCCTGAGAAACCAGTCCTGGTCTTCACTGTATCGCAGGCGTTCGTCCAGCAGGCCCACCTGAGTGAAGGCGCGCCGCCGAATCAGCGTGTTGCCGAAGTTGCGTATGTCACGGCTCGCTTGCCCATGCGGGTCCTCCGCCGCCAACTCGCTTTCGTCGCGGAACCAGCGGGTGCGGCCCGTGACAATATCGACCGCCGGTTCCCCGGCCAGTATCGACAGTTGCATGGTGAGTTTCCCGGTCGGCCAGAGGTCATCCGCATCCAGAAAAGCGATGAACTCCGCGCTTGCGGCCGTCAGTCCCCGGTTGCGGGCAGCCGCAGGGCCGAGATTGCGTTCGTGGCGCAGAATCGTGGCATCGGGGTCCGCCCGGCGCACCCGTGCAACCGTGTCATCCGTGGAGGCGTCGTCGACCACGATCACCTGGGGTGGAGGAACCACCGCCTGCGCATGCACACTCGCGAGCGCCCGCTCGATATGGGCGCTCGCGTTCCAGGCGGGGATGATGACGCTGACCCGTGGTTCCGTCATGGCCGCAGCGCCTGCCGAAGGGCTGACACAACGCCGGGCATCTCGGTGCCGAGTTCCAGACGGTGACAGGGAAGGCGACGCGCCAGCGCCGACAACTGGCGGAAGGCATGGTGCCGGCCTCCGGGCAACTGGAACAGGGTGCTGGGCGCGAGTGCCCGCAATGCCTCTCCGCCGTTCAACCCGGTGATCCGGGTTACGGGGCCACCGGTAACGCGTGGAACGAGCACCGCCCGTATACGCATGGGGTGCGCCATCTGCCGGCCCGGAATGGATGCGATCATCAGGATCGTCTTGTCGCCACCCTGATGGCGCGCATGGGGCCCGAGTTCCGGAAAACGCCCCAGCTGCTGCGGTTCGAGTTTGGCGCTGGCATACAGTGCATGAACCCGGGGCGCCTCGCCCGTCTCCAGCAGCACGTAGTCGTCGCCCGCATAGTCCATGCCGGCCATCAGTGCTGCCAGCGCGGTCGTCGATTTGCCTGACCCCCCGGGGCCGACGATCAGCACGCAGTCGCCGCCCTCGCCGACGGCCGCGGCGTGCATGAACTGCAGTCCGTGTTCCTGTGACCACCAGTGAAGCAGATTGCGCAGTGGGGCGGCCTTCTCCCAATCGGGCAGCTGCAGATCCCTGACCCAGAAAAGCCCCGTGCCCCGTTCCAGGTCGATCATGTTCAAGGCGTCGGTTCCATGCTGGTAGACCGTGCGGAAAGGACCTTCGTTGAATCCCCGGATGTGGCCCTGCGCAAGGATATCGGTGTTGTTCCAGGGCATTGCAGGCATCGGTCTGCCGGGCACCTGGTCGTGCCAGCACCGGATCTCGAAGTCGATCTGCCGCGCGCCTTCGACCCGCAGGTGGTCAATGGCCGGGGTCAATGCTTCCGCGAGGTCGGTGGAAGTGAAGCGCAGTCTGAGTGTCCAGCGGTGGATCCGGTAGTCCCGGTGGACGGACCCGCCCCTCGCCGCATGCCCGTATGCCTCGGAAGCGGCTTGAAAGAACCGGTCCGGCGCCGTGTTCACCAGGCGGGGGGACATGAGGCTGTGCCGGGGGCTCAGTTCCCGACGTCCTCCCGTTCACGCGACGGCCATCCGGATTCGTCCACATCATGAATCGGGTCGAGCAGGAGAAGGTCCTGCATGTCATTGAACCGCTCGAGCCCGCAACCCTGGAAAGGTGCCCGAGCGGCCTGATCGGGTATTCCCTCGTGGGTGCCTTCAGTCATCCCCGGACGGTCACTGACCTCGACCAGTCCTTCGTCAACCAGTTGCTGCAGCAGGGAGAACACCGATGCCTCGATCTCGCCCTGATCGCCTTCATAGGACGCGCCGACCGCTGCCGCAATGCCGGCGCCAGACAGACCCAGATCCAGGGACTGCCAGGCCAGCGCGCTTTCGCGCACCAGGCTGTAGTAGGCGCCGCTCTCCATGTCGATGACGACGACTTCGTCGTCAATGTGTTCATGGACAATACCGGGGGTGCGTACACGATAGCGGTCAGTCGGAGTCATGTGTGCATTCAGTTTGTCGTGGAGGCCGGATTGCGGCCAAGCCTTCCCAGACACGGTCGAGCACGCGCGTCAGGCATTCTCTGGTTCCAAGTGCATGCGAGAACTAGGTAACCGAACGCGTCGAGCTTGTCAATCGCTGTGGCCGCGGCGCGTCGGGCGGCTCCCTGTCCGGGATCCTCCGCGAGCGAGGATCTGCGCGGGCGGATCCTGCCCGATCCGCATTCGATTCGGCCGCCGGCCTGACCGGGGGCCTGCCGGGTCGAGGTGGCGGAAGAGGGGCCTCCCCGTGATCGGCACACGCGGGCGCCGCACACCGGTTGCCCTGGCGGCGATACCCCCATACATTCTCATCACACCACCTTTCATTCCGCCTTCTCGCCAGGGTCATCGGCCGGTCATGACTCAACCCCTCGTCAGCGTCATCACGCCTTGCCACAACGCCGGTTCCTTTGTGTACAGGCTGCTTGATTCCATCCTGGCGCAGAGTTACGGGCGGATCGAGATGATCCTGGTCGATGATGGGTCTTCAGACGATACACAACGGGTGGTTGACCCGTACATACGCAGGTTTGAGGAGAAGGGGTATGCGCTCAAGTATCTGTATCAGTCGCATCAGGGGCAGGCGGCCGCAATAAATACGGGGCTCCAGGTCTTTACGGGTGAGTATCTCACGTGGCCGGATGCCGACGATTTTCTGGCTCCCGAGTCGGTCGAGCGCCGCGTCGCGTACCTGATCGCCAACCCGGTGTGCGGACTGGTGCGCTGCAACGGATACTTCGTGGCTGAGGCGCAGGGGGATATCGTCAGGAGAGGCAGAATCTTCAATGACGAACTGAGGTTCAGGCAACACCTGTTCGATGATCTCCTGTTCGAGAATATCGGTCTCAGCGCGGTCGCCAATATGGTGCGCACGACTGCCTTGCTGGATGCTTATCCGGGAAGAAGGATTCATGAGTCCAGGGCGGGTCAGAATTTTCAGTTGTTGCTGCCTGTGGCCAGCCGCTTCAGGAGCGGGTTCGTGGACGAGGATCTCTGCTACATACTTGAAAGGCCGGGCAGCCACAGCAGGGTTCAGAGGTCATACAAGGAGAAGATTGAGCGACTGGATGATTTCGTTGAGATCATCAGGGCCACGCTGCATCACTGCGATTGCGACGAGAACCATTACAACAACGAGTTCTCATTGCACATGGCGAGAAAGAAGTTTCAGCTCGCACGCAAACACGGAGATTCGGATACCGCAAGACGCGAGGCCGGTACTCTGTTCAGACAGGGCAGGATGGGAATCAGGGACGCGCTGAGATACATGGATATGGAACTGGGCATTCTTGCCAGACGAATGGCACGAATATTCGGCGTTTCGCGAACCTGAGAGGCGGGTGCGTTCAATCCGGCGGATGTCCATTCGCCCCGGCGAAGGCCGGGAGTTGCGCATGCCGCCGCCTGTCTGATCGATCGGGGATATGGATGTGCCGCAGATGAAAGAAAGCCGGTCCAGAGTCCTGGATACGCGTATCGGGTGCGAGGTGGAGAAGGACCCGCACGTGTCCGTGGTTGTGATTTCGGTCGATTCGCAACCGTGCATCGTCAGTGCGGTGGAGTCCATTCTGAAACAGGGCGGACATGCCGAGGTGATCGTGGTCAACACCGGCGCGGGAAGTGTGGGGCCCTTGCTTCGGGGCTGCCTGGATCGAATCATTCTGGTGGAATCGCCGGGGAGGTGCCTGCCGGGCGGTGCGCGCAACATCGGCATACTTCACGCAACCGGTCCGGTGATCGCTTTCCTGGCGGCGGATTGCATGGCGACGCCCGACTGGCTTCGTCACCGCCTGAATCTGCATCATCGGGGGCATTGCATGGTGGCGTCATCGCTTCGGCCGGCTGCCGATGAGAGCGGACGGATATCGCTGGTCAGCTGGGCGGCTTATTGTCTGATCCATGCACGCCGTATGCCCGAGATTCCCGAAGACGGTGCCAGCCGGCACGGGGTTTCCTACTGCAGGACGGCCTTTGAGAGGCATGGCCTGTTCAGGGAGGATCTGCGAGTCGCGGAGGACTCCCTGTTCAACAGGAGGGCAGCGGCCACATGTGGTCGTCCGGTCTGGGCTCCGCAGATCATGTCGCTGCACAGGTATCCAGGGAGGATGCTTCCGGCGCTGGCGGACCAGTTCCGGCGTGCCCGCAGGGATGCCTGGCGCGTGCGCGTCGACGTCCGCCGTTCTCCGCTCAGGCTGCTCCGCGTGTATTTGTCGTCAGCGTTCAGGGCGTCCACGAACATTGTGAAGTTCGCCTCCGGCGAGGAACGCGTTGCGATGAGAAAGGCGCTGCTGTTGATGCCTTTCCTGTTGCTGAGCGCATACATCGGTTGCCTTTCCATATACGTGTCCGGTCGCGGGGGCCAGGGGCCCTCCTGATGGGGTCCGCGAGGATGGGCGCCAACCGGATGGGGATCTCAGGAAGGCGCTTGATCGGCCCGTCCCGGTGATCTTCGCCTGCCGATGATCCGGATCCGGTTCGGACGTTTCGTTCCCGGCCCGGCCGGGGGACGGGTGGCCGACTCGACCGGCGAGGGTCGTGAAAGGCGGGCTTGCATCGCCTGGGCCGGTTTGGTAATAACGACCGGCAGGGCAGGCCTGCCTGAAACCCGTGAGGAGAGACCCATGAATCATCCCGCAGTCAAGCTCGATACCACCAGATTGCTCGGCTTCCGCCTTCACGGGGCGTGCGCCGTGCGTGACAAGGGCAGGAAGGGCACCTCCGGGGAGCACGAGATTACTGTCAAACTTGGAAGCAAGATAGGCGGGAAGCCGGGCGTCAAATTCTAGCCTGGTGCGCAGATCGAGCCGGCGCGTGCCCATGCCGGATGCCCTTCCGGGCGCTTCCTGGTTCTTGCCCGGATTCCCGTGGCCATATCGTGCCATGTGGTTCGGATCTGCCGCACAGAGGGGTGGCGCAGTTCCATGGTCTGCCGCCTTGCAATGCCTGGGCCGCTTTGATATGAACAACCGGCAGGGTGGACCTGTATGAATCCGAGGATAGGACTGATGAATCATCCCCAAGTCAAGCTCGACACTGCCAGGTTGCTCGGCTTCCGTCTCCAGGGCGCGTTTACCGTGCGTGACAACGGCGTGAAGCGCGGCTCCAGGGGAGGCGACATCACCGTGAAGCTGGGCAGCAAGATCGGGAATGGGAAGGTCGGCGTCAAGCCCGGGCGGTAGAAGGGCTGAGCACCGTAACTTTCGGGGCGCCTCTTGGGGCGCCTTTTGCCTTGTTCTGACCCCATTGGAGCCGGTCGTTGTCGATCCATTTCGATTTCCAGCCTGATCCGGCGCGCGCCCGCGCGCTGGATCGCCGCATGTATGTGGAGCTGGGGCGCAGTCTGCGGCATGTCTCGGAGCAATGCCTTGGCCGCTACCCCTTCGACGCCCGGGCGATGGACGCACTCTGTATCGCGCTCGAGTCGGGCACACGGTATCCTGCCACCACCTTTGCCCGCTACTACGATCTGGTGGTCGCGCTCCTGAGCGATGATCTCGCTGCGGCGGCCGGACATCACACGCGGCTTGCCGAAGAACAGCCGTTGCCGGAGGGCCAGCATGCGGGGCCGCTGGATGAATCGGAACGCAGTGAATGCTACCGTCTTCGCATGAGTGCGGACATGGGGCCGGACCTGACCGTAAATGTTCCGCAGGCCGGCGTCGGTGCCGCTTTCACGCAACGATTCGAGCAGGGCATGGCGCTGCTTCGCCAGGGCGCGCCGTCGCTGGCCGCCGAGGTGGAGGCCATCGTGCACGAGGTGGTGGGCGTGGCCGGCGGGCCGGATGACGTCGGCGAGTTCCATGGCGGGTCGCACTTCCAGCTCTGGGGCGCGCTGTTCCTGAATGCCGCCCTGCATGAAACCCGGATCGCCATGGCGGAGGTGATCGCGCACGAGAGTGCCCACAGCCTGCTCTTTTCCTTCTGTACGGAGGAGGCGCTGGTGCTGAACGACGACGCGGAGATCTATCCCTCGCCGCTGCGCGCCGATCTCCGCCCCATGGACGGCATCTATCACGCAACGTTCGTATCCGCGCGGATGCACTGGGCCATGCAGCAGTTGCTCGAATCCGGCGTGCTGACCGGGGAGGAGATCCGGGAGGCGAAGGCGGCGGCGGCAACCGACAGGGAGAACTTCGAGGCGGGATATCGGGTGGTGGCGGAGCACGGCCGGCTCACACGTCACGGTCACCTGTTGATGCAGGGTGCACGGGAGTACATGGATGCCGTGGGTGCATGATCGTCCTGTGCGTCCACGCGCGCGTAATCATGCGTCGGCCGCTAAGCGAATGTCAGGATCCGCTCCACGCGCAAGGGGCTGCCATATTGCGTTTTTCGGGGCGGTTTGATATGAACAATCGGGCAGCAGAGAGCTGTATACCCCAAGGGAGAACGTCATGCACCGTCAAGTGATCAGACTCGACACCGCCAGACTGCTCGGCTTCCGTCTCGAGCGGTCTGCCCCCATCGGCTCGAAGATCGGCGAACCCAAGCCACCGCCCACTGTCCGGGCACCGACTGCCCGGAAGTAAGGGTGTTGCCGGGTACGCCCTCCGGGCCTCCGGCAGGTGACGGACCCCGATCCGGCATGGTCCGGATCGGGGTTCCTGCAAGGAGCCGGGCCGCGACCCGATGATCATTCTCTTTACCACCCGAATACACTGCCGGACCCACCGGCCGCTGGAACGGTCCGGCGCCTTCGATTTTCGGGTCATGTCCTATGAACGACTGTTCCGCGCGCGCAGCCTGCCCCGGGCGACGTACATCTTCTCCGATCTCGACCGGCTGCATTTCTGGGATCTGGAATGCGCGGGGCGCATCCACCGCCAGCTCGGTGAATTCGGCGCCCGTGTGCTGAACGATCCGGGCCGCTTCCGTTCCCGTTTTCAGTTGTTGCGGCGGCTGCACGCCCGGGGTTTCAACGATTTCAACGTCTGGTCCGTGGATGAATCGCCCCCGGCGTCGGCTTATCCGGTGTTTCTGCGTACGGACTCCGCCCACCGCGGGCCGTTGACGGACCTGCTGACGACTCCCGAGGAACTCCGGGTCGCAATCGATGCGCAGATCGCCCGCGCTGTGCCCGTACGGGAACTGATGATCGTCCAGTACGCGGCCGAGCCGGTGCGCGAGAACCTCTATCGCAAACTGGCCGTATACCGGGTGGGCGGGCGGATGGTGCCCGCCCTGTGCGCGCACCAGGGTCACTGGAAGGCCAAGTTCGGGGAGTCGGGGATTGCCGGTGGCGCACTTTATGACGACGAGTACCGCATCGTCTCGGAGAATGCCTTCGGCGAGGCGATACGCCCCGCGTTCGACCTCGGCGCCATTGAGTACGGGCGTGCGGATTTCGGACTGTTCCAGGGGCGGCCCCAGGTCTACGAAATCAACACCAACCCGATGATCCGCAATCTGAAGACCCACCCGTTTCCGGTGCGGCTCAGGGCTTCCGACGTGGCCATATCCGCGCTGGTGGATGCGTTCTCGCGCATCGATGGCCCTGCCTCCGGATCACGCTGCCGGCTCGCGGATCACAGATCGATCAGGGACCGGCTGCGTGACCTCTACTGCTCAGGGCGCTGGCGCCGGGTCCCGCAAAGCCCCTGAGTCCCCGGAGAACACCTGCCTTGAGCAGGGCCCTTCCGCCCGCTCCCGGTGCGGGATTGTGACGATCCTCCAGCAATCCCTTAACATGACGGATTGATCGCCCGGCCGCTCCCGGAGCCTGCCGGGCCCGTTCACCCGATTGGAGCGTTCCATGGCATTCGCCACATCGGCGCTGATCGCGCCGTTCCCCGGCGGGGAGCGAAAGACCGTCGGCCTGGTGTCGACGGCGCATGCTTTCAGCCACTTTTACATGCTGGTGCTGCCGCCGGTATTTCCGCTGCTGCACGGCGAACTGGGCCTGAGCTACGCCGCGCTCGGGCTGCTGCTGTCGGTCTACGCCGCCGTCACCGGCCTGATGCAGGTGCCCATGGGCATGCTGGTGGACCGTGTCGGCGGGCGTGCCATCCTGGCGCTGGGGCTGATGCTCAACGGGGCGGCGATCCTGCTGGTGGGGCTGGTGCCCAGCTACTGGGCCATGGTCGGTTTCATGGTCATGGCGGGTGCGGGGAACGCGGTGTTCCATCCGGCCGACTACGCCATCCTGTCCGCCCGGGTGGGCGACGGGCGGGTCGGCCGGGCGTTCAGCATGCACCTGTTCGCAGGATACATCGGCTGGATGCTGGCGCCGCCCGCGGTGCTCGTGCTGACCATGCTCGCGGGCTGGCGCGTGGCGCTGGTGGTGCTCGGGGGGCTTGGCATCGCCTATGCGGCCCTGCTGGTCACGCAGCGCGACAGCCTCTGCGACGAGGACGAACGGCGCGAGGCCCGGGTGGACGCAGCGCGGCGAAGGGCCAATGGAGACAGGACGGGGATTGCCCTGCTCATGACGCCGGTGATCGCCGCGTTGTTCCTCTTCTACGTCATCATCGCCCTGGCGGGAAACGGCATCAAGAGTTTCTCCGTGGTGGCCCTTGTGGACCTCCATGGGGTGAGTCTCACGAGCGCCAACATGGCGTTGACCGCCTACTTCGTGGCCGCCGCCACGGGTACGCTGCTTGGCGGCTGGGTGGCGGATCGCGTGGTGCGCCATGAACTGGCGACCGCGGCCGCCTTCCTGCTTTCCGCCGCCTTCGTCGTTCCGCTCGGCTTCAGCGGGCTGTCCCTGTCGGGCGTGTTCCTGCTGATGGTGCTGGCCGGTTTCTTCATCGCGGTGGCGGCGCCGCTGCGCGACGTGATGGTGCGTCAGGCCGCGCCCAAGGGCAGCGTCGGTACGGCGTTCGGCATCGTCACCACAGGCTTCAGCGTGGGGTTCGCCATTGCCCCTGTACTTCTGGGCTGGGTGGTGGACCGGGGGCATCCCGCGCTGGTGTTCTGGGCCATCGCCGCCTTTACACTGCTCGGTGTGTTCACCCTGGCCGGGGTGAGGGCGGTGCGTGTGACGGCGCACAGGGCCGATGGGCAGGGCGCCGGGCAATCTTCGCCCTGAGCCATATGCGAGCCTGGATTTCGGGTGCCCTGCTTGCGGTGTTGACGGTGTGGTCTGCCGCATCCGCGGCCACGGAACCCCGTCAGCTCTATGTGCAGCCCCCGGTCATGGCGCAGGTGGCGGAGGGGCTCACGGAGGCTTCCTCATCGGCCCGCGCGGATTTCGCGGGCCTGGTCGTGGAAGCGCTCATCGAGGTTTATGCGGAGGAACTGGAACATTCGGGGCTGGAGCGCGCGCGTGGTGCGGGCCGGGAACGCAGGCTGGTGCGCTGGCGGCAGGCCATGGAGATGGAGCTTGCGCGCCTGCACCGCTTTCGCCAGGCGCTGGTGACGACTGGAGACGTCCTGGTGGAAGTGGATCGCCAGGGTCAGGTGCTTCTCATGGTGGGGGGCTCCCCGCTGCTGGTGAGCTGGCCGCGGGTGGCCGGGCAGGCTGACCGGGAGATGGATCTGGTGCAACGCTACTGCACCCTGCATGCCTGCCCCGCGTTGGGCGAAGCGGGCGCATCACGCGGCATTGCGCGAGCCGGGGATGTGGGCGGCGCGTGGAGCATGTCGCAGATGCACGGGCCGGGCTGGGAGTCCGAAGGCGGTGTACGTTGCGCCTTCGCGGACCTTCGCGATCGCGCGTCCCGGGAGGAGCGCTGCCGGGCGCTGGCTGCAGACCTCGAGTCCCTGTCGGGAGTGCTCGCACAGGTGGTGCGCGAAGGCGGACGCATCGAGTGGCGGATGTTGCGTGTGGAGGATGACCCGGGCGATGGTATGCAGCGTTTAATCGTGAATGAGCGGGGCGATTACCTGCGGCTGCCCCTTCGGGCGCTGTCGGTCGAGCCCGTGAACTGGCCGGCCGCACTGCGCTGGCTGGAGCGGCGCGCCACCGGTGTGCGTTCTGCGGAGACGGTGTTGTCGACCCGGTTCTGAGGTCGGACGAAGGTATTATCCAGGGTATTTCGGGAGAGACATGATGCCAGGCTGGGATGATGATTTCGGGTGCCATGCAGGGGGGCCCGGAGACGATGACATGCGGGTGAGGGCGCAGGTCCTCTCCGGACCGGAGCAGAGATAGATCATGGACGGGAACTGGATCATCTGGGTGCCGGCGCTGCTGGCCTGCGGTTCTCTGGCGGGATTTCTGGGGGGGCTGCTCGGTGTGGGCGGTGGCATCGTCATCGTACCCGTGCTCTACCATCTGTACAGCCTGAGCGGTCTGCCCCTGGATATGACCATGCCCCTGGCCGTGGGGACCTCCCTCGCGGCCATTGTCATGATATCGGCGATTTCTGCCAGGGCCCATTACCTGCGCGGTAGCGTGGACCGGGACGTATTGAGGCTCTGGACGCCGGCCGGTCTCGTCGGCGTGCTGATCGGGACCTGGCTGGGTGGAGCGGTGATGTCGGGCATGGTGCTCAAGATCGTGTTCGGTGCCGTGCTGATCGTGGTGGCCCTGCACATGCTGGTGACGGCCCGCAGCAAGCCCGTGGTGAGCGACGGGCTGCCGGGGCAGCGCTCCCAGCAGGGCCTGTCATTCGGGGTGGGCGGGCTTGCCTCCATGCTGGGTATCGGCGGCGGCACCCTGTCCGTACCCATTCTCAATCTGTTCTCCTATCCCATCCATCGCGCCGTGGGCACCTCGGCCGCATTCGGGTTGTTCATCAGCGTGCCGGCCGCGGTCGGCTATGTCGTCGCCGGTTGGGGGGTTGACGGGCTGCCGACCTATTCTTCCGGTTATCTGAACTGGTTCTCCCTTGTGCTGCTGGTCCCGACGTCCATGCTGTTTGTGCCGCTGGGTGCCCGCCTGTGCCACCGACTGGCCGTGGCCCGTCTGCGCCAGGCCTTCGCGGTATTCATCCTGCTGGTGGGTCTGGAGATGGCCTTCCTCTGAAACGCCTGCCCAGACCGGTCAGCCGGCTCCCTCCGGACCCGCGTGGAGCTGCACTCGGAATGCCGGTCGTGATCACAGCCGGGGCCCGCCGCGCCGGTTCTTGACCCGGCTGAGCAGGGTCTGACTTTCCACGCTCGTCACCTGCGCCTGAGAGTAGACGTGCCGGCGCACGAACTCGTGCAGGCGTTCGTGCGAATCGGTGAGCGTGTGCACGTGCAGGCTTCTCATGTCGCTCATCACGTAAAGGCTGGCCACTTCGGGAAGCTCCGCCAGGTGGGCGGCGACCGCCTCGACACCCTGTGGGGCGACCTTGATGTCCAGGTAGGCCGAGACGCTCTTGCCGAGCTTCTCCGGATTGATGACGGCGGTAAACTGCTCGATGACGCCCGCCTCCTGAAGCACCTGCACCCGGTCCCTCACATGCGCGCGTGTCACGCCCAGGCGGCGGGCGATCTCGGCGAAGGACATGCGCCCGTCGCGGATAAGCAGACTCACGATGTCGGTATCCAGCTTATTCATGCAGGTCTGATCTCCTCGTCCGCCACATGCACCGATTCGGGGCGCTCCGGCACCGCAGGGGGGCGAACTGAACATGTGAGGCGCGGGGCGCCCCCATGCGCGTCGCTTGTACGGCGTACCCCGGGCGACCGCTGACAATCGATTCAAGAAACAGGCCATCGCCTACAAACGTCGGGACCGCTCGCGGGACGCGCCTTCTTTGTGTGCAGCCGGCCTCGTGGCCTCTCGTGGCTCGGGCGGCGAAAAATCCCTGCGGAATCAGCAGCGAAAGGCGGGTCCGCAGGGTCTGGCATGGGTGTTGCTCATTGGATGGACGTGGCCGCGAATGTAAAGCGCGGGCGATGCAACCAACAAAGCAACGGGAGTCGATCCATGTCCATCACGCGACGCAGTTTCCTCAAGGCCGGAGCGGCCGCAGGTGCCCTGGCGGCGCCCGCCATCATCTGTGCCGACGACAAGCGCAGCTTCCGCTGGCGCATGACCAATGCCTACCCGGCGGGTGCGCCCTTCTACAGCACCGGCCCGGGCAGCGCCACGGACTTCTGCAGGATGGTGGAGGCCATGTCCGGCGGGCGCCTGCGCATCCGGCACTACGCCGCCGGCGAACTGATCCCGGCCCTGGAGGGCTTTGACGCGGTGTCCCAGGGCACCGTGGAGATGAACTGGGCCAACTCCTATTTCTGGGCCGGCAAGTCCTTCGCCGCCCAGTACTTCACCACCGTGCCCTTCGGCATGAACTTCCAGGGGCACAGCGCCTGGCTCTACTTCGGCGGCGGCCAGGAGCTGTGGGACGAGGTGTACGCGCCCTTCAACCTCAAGGCCCTGCCCTGCGGCAACACCGGCGTGCAGATGACCGGCTGGTTCAAGCGGCCGGTGGACAAGCTCGAGGACTTCGACGGCCTGCGCATGCGCATCCCCGGGCTCGCCGGGCGCGTGTACGAACAGCTGGGGGTGGCCACCCGTCTGTTGCCCGGCGGTGAGATCTTCCCGGCGCTGGAGCGCGGCAACATCGACGCCGCCGAGTTCGTGGGCCCCTACCAGGATCGCCGCATGGGCCTGCACCGGGCCGCGAGGTACTACTACACCACCGGCTGGCACGAGCCGGCCACCACCTCCGAACTGCTCATCAACAAAGCGGCCTGGGAGTCGCTGCCCGAGGACCTGCAGGAGATCGTCCGCTCGGCGGCGGCCACCTG
Organism: Thioalkalivibrio thiocyanodenitrificans ARhD 1; assembly: GCF_000378965.1. Lineage (NCBI taxonomy): Bacteria > Pseudomonadati > Pseudomonadota > Gammaproteobacteria > Chromatiales > Ectothiorhodospiraceae > Thioalkalivibrio > Thioalkalivibrio thiocyanodenitrificans. The sequence goes on along the minus strand of NZ_KB900536.1, from coordinate 1,896,783 downwards.
CAATGCGCTCAGCCACACCTGGTCGGAGGCGGTCAACGCCGAGGCCCTGGATGACCTGGTGAAGAACCACGGGACGGAGCTGCGCGCCCTGTCTCCGGAGATCGTCGCGCGCCTGCGTGAGGTCACCGCCGAGACGCTGGCCGCCGCGGCGGAGGCCGACCCCATGGTGAAGAAGGTGCACGAGAGCTACATGGCCTTCAAGGGCAGGCACGACGGCTGGCAGCGCATCTCCGAGACGATCCTGCAGACGGATCTGGCCTGAGGCGCGCAGCCATGACGATCGCAACGATTGCCCGGGGCATGGACGCTCTCGTCATGCGGATCGGTCGGGTGAGCGCCTGGCTCACCCTGATCCTGGTGTTGCTGGTGGCCGCCAATGTCCTGGCCCGCTACTTCCTGCACATGAGTTCCATCGCCACCCAGGAACTGGAATGGCACCTGCTGGCCGTGATCGCGATGCTCGGTTCGGTCTACACCCTGCAGCAGGGTGAGCACGTGCGCGTGGACATCTTGTACCAGCGCTACGGCGAGGTCGTGCGGCGCTGGTTCGACCTGGCCGTGGCGCTGCTGCTGGTGGTGCCGCTCGGCGTGTGGCTGGCCATGCTGTCCTGGGACTACGTGCTGTACGCCTACAACATCGGCGAGCGCTCCCCGGAGGCGGGCGGCCTGCCGTACCGGTTCCTGCTCAAGGCGGTGATCCCGCTCGGCTTCGCGCTGATCGCCCTGCAGGGCGTCTCCATGGCTCTGTCGGCGGCTGCGTCGCTGCTGGGCGCGCGCAGCCCTGTCCCCGTCCGTGCGTACGCCACATGAGCCCGGAAACCATCGCCCTGATCATGGTGGCCTGCCTGTTCGTGATGATCCTGGCGGGCATCCCCGTGGCGCTCGCCATCGCCGGCGCGGGACTGGTGTTCGGCTACATCGGCTTCGGCGAGACCCTGTTCAGCCTGCTGCCCGCGCGGGTCTTCGGGGTGATCACCAACTACACGCTGCTCGCCATCCCCCTGTTCGTGTTCATGGGCGTGCTGCTGGAGAAATCGCGCCTTGCGGAGGATACCCTCTCGGCCCTTGGCCATCTGGCGGGCAACCGGCCCGGCGGCATGGCGCTCGCCATCGTGCTGGTGGGCGTGCTCATGGGCGCGTCCACGGGCATCGTCGGCGCCACCGTGGTGACCATGGGGCTCATCACGCTGGGCAAGCTGCTGGAGCGCGGTTACCGCTCCTCGCTTGCCTGCGGCACCATCTGCGCCTCGGGGACGCTCGGGCAGATCATCCCGCCGAGCCTGGTGCTGATCCTGCTCTCGGACATCATGGGCGAGTCGGTGGGCGCACTGTTCGCCGCCGCCGTGATGCCGTCCTTGCTGCTCGCGGCCCTGTACGCCGTCTACATCATCGCCATCGGCCGCTTCCTGCCCCACTGGGCCCCGCCAGTGCCCCAGGCCGAGCGTGACGCGCTCAGCCGGCGGCAGTTGCTGCTGCGGGTGCTGAAGAGTGCCGTGCCGCCGCTCGCGCTGATTGCGGTGGTGCTCGGTTCCATCATCAGCGGGCTCGCCGCCCCCACGGAGGCGGCGGCCATGGGCGCGCTGGGTGCGCTTCTTATCACCGTCCTGGGCCGCAAGATGAACGGCCGGGTGCTCGGCGAGACCGTGCGCGACACGCTCAAGATCACCGGCATGATCATGTTCGTGCTCATTGCCGCGCAGATCTTTGCGCTCAGCTTCCGGGGGCTCGACGGCGAGTACCTGATCGAAGGCGTGTTCGACATGCTGCCGGGCGGCATGTGGGGCGCGCTCATCTTCACCATGGCGGCGATCTTCATCCTGGGCTTCTTCCTGGAATGGATCGAGATCTCCTACATCGTCCTGCCCCTGATGCTGCCCGTGTTCATCGCCCTGCAGGTGGACATGATCTGGTTCGCCATGCTGGTCACCCTCAACCTGCAGGCGTCCTTCCTGACGCCGCCCTTCGGCTGGGCGCTGTTCTTTCTCAAGGGCGTGGCCCCGCCCCAGGTGTCCACCCGGGAGATCTATGCAGGCGCGCTGCCGTTCATCGGCATCCAGCTTCTGGGGCTCGTGCTGGTGATGGCCTTTCCCGCCATCGCCACCTGGCTGCCCAGGAACCTCGGCTGGTAATGTCGCAGCGAAGATACGACGAGGAGTGACGCCATGTTGAATTCCGTACGCGGCTGCCGGGGGATGGTGGTCGCCCCCCACGCGCTTGCGGCCCAGGCAGGGCTTGCCGTGCTGCGCGAGGGCGGCAACGCGGCCGAGGCCTCGGTGGCGGTGGCCGCCGCGCTCGCCGTGGTCTATCCGCACATGAGCGGCATCGGCGGCGACGCCTTCTGGCTGTGCCGCGCGCCCGGGGAGACACCCCGCGCCATCACCGGTGTCGGGCGCACCCCCGCCGATCTCACGGCGGCGCGCCACCGTGAGGCCGGCCACGCGCACATACCGGTGCGGGGACCCTGGGCCGCCAACACCGTGGCGGGCGCCGTCTCCGCCTGGGGGGCCGTGCTCGACACGGCCCGCGACTGGGGCGGCCGCATGCCCCTGGACCGCCTGCTGGCCGATGCCGTTCACCTGGCCCGGGAGGGGCAGCCGGTGACCGCCAGCCAGTGCCGCACCACGGCAGCCAGGCGGGAGGAACTCGCATCGCAACCCGGCTTCGCGCAGGTGTTCCTGGACGCGGGCGATGTGCCCGTCGAGGGGAGCAGGCAGCGCTTGGCGGCGCTCGCCGCGACGCTCGCGCGCGTCGCCGAGGCGGGCTGCGAGGATTTCTACCGGGGCGACCTGGCGCGCGTGCTGGCGGCGGACCTGGAAGCGGCGGGCAGCCCCGTGGGGCTCGCCGATCTGCAGGCGCATCGTGTGGTGACGACGCCCGCGCTCACTGCGCGCTTCGCGGGTGCGCGCCTCTACAACACGCCGCCCCCGTCCCAGGGGCTCGCCTCGCTCATGATCCTGGCCCTCTACGAGCGCATCGGCGGGCTCCGGGTCACCGAGTCGGGCGTGGATCACATCCATCTGCTGGTGGAGGCCACCAAGCGCGCCTTCGCCGTGCGCGACCGTTTCATCCGCGACCCCATGGACATGACCGCTCCGCCCGCCGCCTGGCTTGCCGCCGATGCGCTCGATGGCGAGGCGGCGGCCATCGATCCCCTGCGTGCCGCGCCCTGGGGGGCGGGCGAGACCGGCGACACCACCTGGTTCGGCGTGATCGACGGGGCGGGGCGCATGGTCTCCGCCATCCAGAGCCTCTACCACGAGTTCGGCAGCGGCGTGGTGCTCGGCCGTTCAGGCATCTGCTGGCAGAACCGGGGCACGAGCTTCACCCTGGACGAGGGCTCGCCGCGCAGCCTCCTGCCGGGGCGTCAGCCCTTCCACACCCTCAACCCGGCCATGGCGGAACTGGCCGACGGACGCTGGCTCGTGTACGGCACCATGGGCGGGGACGGTCAGCCCCAGACGCAGGCCGCGGTGTTCACCCGCATCGCCGTGCATGGCCTGTCACCCCAGGCCGCCATCACCGCGCCCCGCTGGCTGCTTGGCCGCACATGGGGTTCGCATTCCACCAGTCTCAAGCTGGAATCGCGCTTCGACCCGGCGGTGATCGCCGGCCTGCACTCCCGGGGTCATGAAGTGGACACCGTGGAGCCCTACAGCGAGATCATGGGCCACGCGGGCGCGCTGCTGCTCGATCCGGCCGGCGTGATGAGCGGCGGCGCGGATCCGCGCAGCGACGGACTGGTGGCGGCCTTCTGATGGTCCCGATCCCGGACGGGAACTGGATCATTCTGGCGCCGGTGCTGCTGGCCTGCGGCATGGTCGCGGGTCTGCTGGCGGGTCTGCTGGGCGTCGGCGGCGGCATCGTGATCGTGCCCATCCTCTACCATGTGTTCACGGCTGACGGCCTGCCCCTGGACGTGACCATGCCGCTGGCGGTGGGTACCTCGCTTGCCTCCATCGTGCTCACCTCCGTGATGTCGGCAAGCGCACATCACCGTCGCGGCACCGTGGACGGGGCGCTGCTGAGATCCTGGGCGCCGGGCATCCTCGCGGGCGTCGTCGTCGGTACATGGCTCGGCGGCGCCGTGGTTTCCGGCGCGCTGCTCAAGGCACTGTTTGGCGTCCTGCTGGTTGCGGTCTCCGCGCACATGCTGCTCACCGCCCGAAACAAACCGACAGTGAGCGATGGCCTGCCCGGCAGGTACACCCAACGCGGCATCTCCTTCGGTATCGGCAGCCTGGCGGCGATGCTCGGGATCGGCGGCGGCACGCTGGCGGTGCCCGCGCTCAATCTCTTCGCCTTCCCCATCCATCGGGCGGTGGGCACATCGGCGGTGTTCGGATTCTTCATCAGCGTGCCCGCCGCCGCCGGCTACGTGATCGCGGGATGGGGTTCTCCCAGTCTGCCGGCCTTCTCCACCGGCTATGTGAACTGGCTGGCCTTCGCGTTACTGGTGCCGGCCACCATGCTCTTCGCACCTCTCGGCGTGCGCCTCTGCCACCGGCTAGACGTGACCCGGCTGCGCCAGGTGTTCGCGGTGTTCATCCTGCTGGTGGGACTCGAGATGGCCTTGTTCTGAAGCGGCGGCGTCCGGACCCGCCGGAAGCTGCCCGCACCGGGCTCAGTCCCGTGTGGCCGGCCCGGCGCCGGGGTTTACGGCAAATCGCGCTTGTGTCCAGGCGGCGCGGGACTGCGCGTCCTCCCTGCGCTCCAGCGTGTCCAGCCGTTCGTCCACAGCCTCTGTGCGATGCAGCAGACCTTCATGGTTGGCGATCTGTATCGCCAGCCCCGGGCGGGCATTGAGTTCCAGGATCAGGGGGCCGCGATCCCGGTCGAGCACTACGTCCACCCCCAGGTAGCCGAGGCCGGCAAGGTCGTGGCAGCGGGCCGCCAGTTCCAGCAGCCTGGCCCAGCCGGGGATCGGGATGCCGGCGATGGGTGCACCGGTGTCCGGGTGGCGCTCCACCGGCTGGCTGCGCCATACGCCATAGAGGGTCTTGCCGGTGCCCATGTCGATCCCGGCGCCCACCGCGCCCTGGTGCAGGTTGGCCTTGCCGTCCGCCTCGCGGGTGGGCAGGCGCACCATGGCCATGACCGGGTAACCCCGGTAAACCACGGTGCGGATGTCGGGCACCCCCTGGAAGCTCACCTGTTCGAACATGGGGTCGAACTTCACCCGGGACTCCACCATGGCCTTGTCGGGCTGCCCGCCCAGGCTGTACATGCCGCTCAGGATGTTGGCCACATGATGGGCGATGCCATCCCGGTCCACGAGCTTGCCGTTGGCGCGCCGGTGGTGATGGCCCATGCGCCCGGTGATCACCAGGATGCCGTCGCCGCCAGCGCCATGGGCGGGCTTGATGACGAAATCCTCGTGATCCCCGATCATCCCGCCGAGGCGCCTGACCTGCTGCTGGGTTTCTATCACCCCGTAGAGTTCCGGCACGGCGATGCCCGCCTCCAGGGCCAGGCGTTTTGTCTGCAGCTTGTCGTCCACCAGGGGGTAATTGCAGCGGTCGTTGTACGCGGCGATCAAGGCACCGTTGCGGGCATTCAGGCCGAGCACCCCCCGGCTGCGCAGTTCTCCCGGTGTGATGAACCAGCGTCCCATCATTCCTTCAATGCGCGAAAGCGCACGAGCTCCGTGAGCCGGTAGCCGGTATAGCGCCCGACCAGCAGCGTCAGCGCCAGTACGACGAGAAGCAGTTCCGGGAACACGAAGATCAGGTGCTCCAGGTTGCGGTTGATCATGAACAGGTAGCTGGCCGCGGCAACGGCAAGACTGCCGAGCCCCTGATAGATGGCGTCCTGCGGGCCGTGTTCCTCCCAGACGATGGACATGCGTTCGATGGTCATGGCCAGGATCACGATGGGGAACAGGGCGAGTGAAAGGCCCTGCTCGATGCCCAGGTTGTGGCTCAGGATGCTGATCAGGGCCATGAGCATGATGACCACGATCACCACGGCCGCGAGCCGTGGCACCAGCAGGAGCTTGAGGTGTTCCAGGTAGAAGCGGATGGCCAGCCCCAGGGATACGATCAGGGTGAACAGGACGATGCCGCCGACCAGCCGGGTCTCGCGAAAGGAGAGGGCGATCAGCACGGGCATGAAGGTGCCGAAGGTCTGGATGCCCACCATGTTTCGCAGCAGCACGATGATCAACGCGCCCACCGGCACCATGAGCAGCACCCGGTACATGTTCTGGGTCTGCACCGGCAGGCCGAACAGCGAGAAGTCCACGATGCGCGAGTCCATGATCTGGGCCCGTTGCTCGGCCACGTCGATGGCGTCGTGGATGTTGCGGGTCACGGAGAAGCTGATCTCGGGGCGTTCGGCGCGGTCCACCTGAAGGGGTTCCATGTCCCCGCGCCACCAGACCAGGAAATTGGGCGGATAACCGGGGGTGCCGTCCCGGGGATTCACCGGCACCCATTCCCGGGTGTTGTGCACCTCCAGCCAGGCCTGTGGACCGGCCTCCCGGGTCCAGTCGGTGAGGGTGATGCCGTGCACCATGCGTGTCGGGATGCGCGCACCCGCCAGCAGGTCGATGACGGTGCGCACCCTGTCGGTTTCCGAGGCATCCCGGTCGATGAACAGCGCGGCATTCTCGCCCGGGTTGTGTGCATTGAGGTCATTGACCAGCACCGAAGCGAAGCTGGTGATGTCCGCGGAGCGCTCGCGTACGCTCTCCAGCAATGCCATGGCCGCGGAATGGTAGGGTTCGCCGTAATCGGGGACCGACACCGGACCCGGGTAGGGGGCGTCATCCCCGTTGCTGCCCGGGTGTTCGTAGACCGTGGCACGGTAGTAGATGACCTGCCGGCCGCTGGGCGTGCGGGTGGTCCAGCGGGCCTCCCGGTTCTCCCCCTGCTGGGTGGTGGTCAGACCGTAGCCCCGGGAGACGAAGTTCTCGTCCAGGATGCCGTAGCCCGGCGGGTCGTCTGGCAGCATCAGCCGTGCCGTCACCGCGCCGCCGCTGGGCTCGAAGGCGACCCGCGCCTCCACGATCCAGTTGTCCACGGTTTGTGCGGGCTGGAGCGGGAATCCGAGAACGCTGACCTTGTAGCCGACCATGACCAGGCTGGTCGCCAGCAGGCCGAGTACCAGCAGGGTCAGATGCAGGCGCCTCATGTGCCGTGTGTCTTCAGTCGTCGCAGCGCGGCGGCTGCAGATAGGTGTGGCCGGGGTCCACCAGGATGATCCCTTCCATGTGATTGCGCCCGATCAGCGCCTGATAGGTGAGTTCCGTGCGGTCGACCAGGCTGATGTCCGCATCCCTGCGGTGCGTGCCCATACACAGTTCCATGCTCACCACTGGACGGCGCTGGTGGTTGCCGTCGTGGCGGATGATGCGTACATAGCGCACGATCTCGCGCTCCAGGCGCTTCGTGTCGTCCTCGTCTTCCGGATTGATGATGTCGAATGCGATCCATTCCTGCCCGTCGCGCTCGAAGATCTCCTTGTTGAGCGCATTCAGCGACGATGTGGTGGCGCCGGTGTCCATCTTGGCCTTGAGTTCGATGTTCTCCGGCCTGATCGTCACCTTCTCCACCCATCCGTGGACGGATTGTTCCCGGATTTCGTCATGGTCCGGTTTTTCCCCGTGCGCGGCCGGGACCCAGGCCGCAAGAATCAGGAACCATGGCAGAAAACGAAGCATCGATGTGTCCTTGGGGCGAACGACAGAGGGGTGCCCGGCAGACCGGCGGGCAGAAAGCGGACTTGAGTTTTGTCCGATGGGTGTCAGGATGGTTCCTTGGATCCCATCAGGCCTGTGGTGGCGGAAGAGTGTCTCTGGCGGTCTTTTTGGCCTTATAATGTCACCTATATCATATAGAGGTGTGTAGGCTGCCAAGCCCCCATGCGGGGCCGGGAACCCCGTTGTCCTGTCGGCGATGACCTGGACCCTCCTGGTGCCGGGTGCGCGGGTGTCCCCCCGCGTTCCCGGGATGGCAGGCCTGCCCTGTGGACGGGCGCGTCCCGGCAGACGGGCGACCCGACGCCTCTGTGCGGTTGCCTTGGGGGGCGGGATCATACACAGTCGGCATAATTCTGTTCACGGCCCGCGGTTCGCCGCCGCGGGGCAAGTCGCGCTTGATGCGGAGGTCCGGTAATGAGTGAGTACGTGCTGTGGTTCGATGAACTGGGCATGGGTGATGTGGGCCGGGTGGGCGGCAAGAACGCCTCCCTCGGCGAGATGATCAGCGGCCTGTCCGGGGCCGGTGTTCAGGTGCCCGGCGGCTTTGCGACCACCGCCGAGGCCTACCGCGAGTTTCTTCGCCACAAGGACCTGGATAAGCGCATCAACCAATTGCTCGACAAGCTGGATGTGGACAACATCAACGCCCTGCGCGAGGCCGGGCGCACCATCCGCGGCTGGGTGGTGGAAACCCCCTTTCCTCAGCCGCTGACCGATGCCATCCGCGAGGCCTGGAATCGCCTGGAGTCGGATACCGAGGGCGAGTGCACGGTGGCGGTGCGTTCCTCCGCCACCGCCGAGGATCTTCCCGATGCCTCGTTTGCCGGGCAGCAGGAGACCTTTCTCAACGTGCGCGGCGAGGAGGCGGTGTTCAGGGCGATCCACGAGGTGTTTGCCTCCCTGTACAACGACCGGGCCATTTCCTACCGGGTGCACCAGGGCTTTGACCACGCCGATGTGGCGCTCTCCGCGGGTATCCAGCGAATGGCGCGCAGCGACGAGGGCGCCAGCGGTGTGATGTTCACCCTGGATACGGAGTCCGGATTCCGCGATGCGGTATTCATCACCGCCGCCTGGGGCCTCGGCGAGACGGTGGTGCAGGGGGCCGTCAACCCGGACGAGTTCCATGTCTACAAGCCGGCGCTGGCCGAGGGTCGCCCCGCCATCCTGCGGCGCAACATGGGTTCCAAGGCCATCAAGATGATCTTCGGCGACGACGGACAGCAGACGCGGACCGTGGATGTGGAGGAGGCCGATCGCAACCGCTTCAGTCTGACCGACGAGCAGATCACCGACCTGGCCCGCCAGGCGGTGATCATCGAGAAGCACTACGGTCGGCCCATGGACATCGAGTGGGCCCTCGATGGCGTGGACGGAGGCCTCTACATCGTTCAGGCCCGGCCCGAGACCGTTGAGAGCCGGCAGGACGGGCAGGTGATCGAGCGTTTTCACCTGAAGCAGAAGGGTGGCAAGGTGCTGGCCACGGGTCGGGCCATCGGCCAGAAGATCGGTGCCGGCAAGGTGCGCGTGGTGGCCGGTCTGGAAGACATGCACAAGGTGGAGGCGGGCGACGTTCTCGTCACCGACATGACCGACCCGGACTGGGAGCCGGTGATGAAGCGCGCCGCCGCGATCGTGACCAACCGGGGCGGCCGCACCTGCCACGCGGCCATCATCGCCCGGGAGATGGGGATTCCCGCCGTGGTGGGATGCGGCAATGCCACCGAGACCCTCCCGGACGGTACCGAGGGCACGGTGGTGTGTTCCGAGGGCGACGAGGGGCGGGTCTACGAGGGCAGGCTGGATTTCCAGGTACTCAGGACCCGCACCGACACCATGCCGGAGCTGCCCCTGAAGGTCATGATGAACGTGGGCAATCCGGGCCGGGCCTTCCATTTCAGCAGTATCCCCAATCACGGCGTGGGTCTCGCCCGGCTTGAATTCATCATCAACAGCATGATCGGGGTACATCCCAAGGCGCTGCTGGAGCATCACACCCTGCCGGAAGACCTGCGTGCCGAGGTGGATCGCCGCATCGCGGGCTATAAGGACCCGGTGAGCTTCTATGTGGATCGCCTGGTGGAAGGCATCAGTACCCTGGGTGCCGCCTTCCATCCCAAGCCGGTGATCGTGCGCCTGTCGGACTTCAAGTCCAACGAGTACGCCAACCTGCTCGCCGGTGAGCGTTACGAGCCGGAAGAGGAGAACCCCATGATCGGATTCCGGGGCACCGCGCGGTATCTGTCCCGGGAGTTCCGTCCCTGCTTCGAGCTGGAATGCCAGGCGGTGCGCCGTGTGCGCAACGACATGGGGCTCACCAACGTGGTGATCATGGTCCCCTTCGTGCGCACGCTGGCCGAGGCCGAGGGCGTGATCAGCCTGCTGGCGGACCTGGGGCTCAAGCGGGGCGAGAACGGGCTCAAGATCTACATGATGTGCGAGATTCCGTCCAATGCCGTGCTGGCCGACGAATTCCTCGAGTACTTCGACGGCTTCTCCATTGGTTCCAACGACCTCACCCAGCTCACGCTGGGCCTGGACCGGGACTCAGGCCTCGTGGCCGGCAGCTTCGACGAGCGCGACCCGGCGGTGAAGAAGCTGCTTGCCATGGCCATTCAGGCCGCACACCGCGCCGGCAAGTACGTGGGCATCTGCGGCCAGGGCCCGTCGGACTATCCCGACCTGGCCGAGTGGCTCATGGAGCAGAAGATCGACAGCATCTCCCTCAACCCGGACACGGTGGTGGATACGTGGCTGATGCTGGGAGGACAGGAGGACTGAAGTGGGAAGTGTGAATTGGGATTGGGAAGTGAGAACTAAAATCATCTGTCCAATGCGCTTGAGCAGGGATCGAAGGTGTATACGGTCTCCGTTGCGCCCTAATGCCATTCCCACTTCCCAATTCACACTTCCCACTTCATAAGTGCGTACCGTCTTCTACATCTCCGATGGCACCGGCATCACCGCCGAGACCCTGGGCCATACCCTGCTGACCCAGTTCAACGGTCTGAAGGTCAATCCGGTGAGCCTGCCGTTTGTGGATACGCCGGAGAAACTCGATGCGGTGCTGGTGCGTATCGAGCGTGCCGCGCAACATGACGGCGTCCCGCCGCTGGTGTTCAGCACGCTCATCGACAGCCGCCTGCGTGATGGTCTGGCCCACTGCAAGGGCGTGGTGTTCGATTTCTTCGACACCTTCACGCCGAAGTTGGAGGAGGTCCTGGACATTCCGGCCGCGCCGGCCACCGGCCGTTCGCACGGCATGGGCAACCTCCATACCTACACGCGCCGCATGAACGCGCTGCACTATGCGCTGGCCAACGATGATGGTGCGGTCGTGCGCGAATACCCCATGGCCGACCTGATCCTGATCGGCGTGTCGCGCAGCGGCAAGACGCCCACCTGCCTGTACCTGGCCCTGCAGTACGGCATCCAGGCGGCCAACTACCCTCTCACGGAGGGCGACTTTGACAGCGGCGATCTCCCCGGCCAGCTGGTACCGCATCGCCACAAGCTCTTCGGTCTGACCGTGGATCCGGAACGCCTGCAGCAGATCCGTGCCGAGCGGCGTCCGGGTACCACCTACGCGAGCGCGGAGCAGTGCCGCAGGGAACTGGCGGCGGCCGAGGCGCTGTTTCGCCGTGAACACATCCCCTACCTCAACATCACCTTCATGTCCGTGGAGGAGATTGCCGCCACGCTGATCAACCAGTCGGGCCTGCAGCGGCGCATCTGAACCTTCTGAACCACGAGGCTCACCAGGGGCACGAAGAAGTTCAAGGAATTCCTCTCACGCGAAAGAATCTTTTTTACCCCGGCCATTCTTCGTGTTCCCGTGATTGCAATGCCAACGCGTCAGATCGAAGACGCTATTCCCGTGAGGGTGTCCAGCCAGCGCTCGTCGCCGATGACGAGGAACTCGGGGTTTCTCAGAGACTCCCGGGTGTTGTAGCGCAGGGGCTCCCCCTGCAGGTCGACCACCTGGCCGCCGGCCTCGCAGACTACGCACTGAGCAGCGGCGGTATCCCACTCACAGGTGGGGCCCAGGCGGGGATAGATGTCGGCACGGCCTTCCGCCACCAGGCAGAACTTGAGCGAGCTGCCCATGCTGATGAGCTCGTGCTTACCCAGGCGCTCCAGCAGCCGGCCCATGCGTTCGGTGCCGTGGGAACGGCTGCCGGCCACCACCGGGTGGCGCCGGCGCCGCCCGACGCGGATCGCCTCCGGACCTGCTCCGGAAGCGTTGCGGCTCGCCCCGAGGCCCCGGGCGGCCGTGTAACACAGGTCCAGAACCGGGGCATACACCACGCCCAGAACCGGTTCGTGATCATGAATCAGCGCGATGTTGACGGTGAACTCACCGTTGCGCTTGACGAACTCCCGGGTACCGTCGAGGGGGTCCACCAGCCAGTAGGTCCGCCAGCCTGATCGCTCCGAAAAAGGGATCCGGTCTGATTCCTCCGAAAGTACGGGCAGGGCCGGCGTGAGGTCCTTCAACGCGGTCACGATGTGGTTGTGGGCCGCCATGTCCGCTTCCGTGAGCGGCGAGCGATCGGTCTTTTCGGTCACATGAAAGTCCTGTTCATAGACCGCCAGGATCAGTGCGCCCGCCTGCCGCGCGATCAGGCAGGCATTGTTGTGCAGGTGTTCCAGGGAAAGGTCCGCGGGAAGGTCCTTCGCACGCGAGGTCATCGGGCCAGACGCTCCCGGGCCAGATACAGGGCGGCGATACTGCGCGCCTCGGTGAAATCCTCCTGGGCCGTGAGCGCCTCGATCCGATCGAGCGGCCAGGGCACCACTTCGATGGCCTCGGGCTCGTCTCCGTCCAGGCGCTGTGGATGCAGGTCCCGGGCAAGCACCACATGGGTGGTGTGGCTCAGGTATCCGGGGGCAACGGTCAGCGAGGTGAGATGGATGAGCTTCCGGGCGCCGTAGCCCACCTCTTCCATGATCTCCCGGTTGGCCGCCGCCAGCAGATCCTCGCCGGCCTCGATGCGCCCCTTGGGCAGGGCCAGTTCGTAACGGTGGGTGCCGGCGGCGTATTCACGGATGAGCAGCACGTTGCCGTCGTCCATGACCGGAACAATCAGCACCGCGCCCCGGCTCGAGCCCACCAGGCGCTCGTAGCGTGTGTTGACCCCGTTGGAGAACTCGAGCTCCACCTCCTCCACGTGGAACAGGCGGCTGCGGGCGACTGTGCGGCTGCTCAGGATCGTCGGTTTCTTGCGCACATCACTCTCCTTCGGTGTCGGCAGGCCCCGCAGTGGAGGCGCCTTCGGAATACGCGCCCTCGGGGCCCCGGCAGCAGGCGGAACGCGGTGTGCAACCGGCCCTCGAGGGGGTGTCCATGTGCATGGGACAAGCGCCTTCGGGAACTGCCGCATGCATGGCCCCTTGCGGATCCGGCGGGCCCCGAACCCGTCTTTATTGTACCGCACCTGCCCGCGTGGCATGGCGCCTGAGCGGCCCGGTCGTCACCGGGCCCGAAGCTGTGGCAGCGGGGTGGGGTGGTTGCGCGATTTGAGGGATAATGGCGCCATGGATCGTCCGACGAAGACAGGATTCCCGGCCCTGGCCTGGGAGCAGGTGGAAACGGTGATGCTGGACATGGACGGCACCCTGCTCGACCTGCATTTCGACAACCACTTCTGGCAGGAGCATCTGCCCGTGCGCCTGGCCCAGATGCGGGGTCTGGACGAGGCGGAGGTCCGCCCCTGGCTGAGGGCGCGAACCAATGCCGTGCGCGGACAGTTATCCTGGTATTGCCTGGATTACTGGGCCCGGGAACTGGGCGTGGACATCATGTCCCTGAAGCGCGAGATCATTCACCTGATCTCGGTGCATGAACACGTGGAGCCGTTTCTCGATGCGGTCAGGCGCAGCGGCCGTCAGGTCATGCTGGTGACCAACGCCCATCGGAACAGCCTGGATCTGAAGCTGGCCTGCACGGAAATCGGCTGTCACTTCCACCGGGTCGTTACCGCTCACGACCTGGGTTGCGCCAAGGAGGAACCCGGTTTCTGGGACAGGCTGCGCGAGAGGATCCCTTTCGACCCGGAAAGATCCCTGTTCGTGGACGACAACCTGGCCGTGCTGCGCGCCGCCCGCGACTACGGCATCGCCCACCTCAGGGCAGTCCGGCGTCCCGATTCCCGTGGTGACGAGGTGGAGACCGACGAGTTTCCGGCGATCGGGGACTTCAGGGAGTTAGGGAAACCCTCTGAGGTGTGAAGTGGGAACTGGGAAGTCGGAATGAAAGGCCTTTAACTTCGCACTTCCCAATTCTCAATTCCCACCTCCCTCACCCTCTTTCCCACCGCTTGAAGCGTTTCCTGCAGTACTTCAGCATCGAGGCGTAATCCGGGAAGTAGAGATCAAAGCCGTCCTCTGCGGGCGCATCGAACTCGCAGTAGTCGTTGGAATGCTCCCGGCAGATCTCGGGGCGCACCTCGTAGATGCCGCATCGTCCGTCCGGCTGCAGGTGCGAGCACCGGGCCTCCACCAGCAGGTACCAGCCATCCTCGTCCTTGTAGGCGCATACGTTCTCGTGAGACACCTGCCACAGGAGATGTTCGAAGTCGTACTTCGAGCGCGGTGTATCGATCTCCTGGGTAATGTAGGTGCAGCACTTGGAGTTGGTGCAGAAATCGCACTTGTTCTCAGGTGTGATCTTCACGCCGGGCGCGGGATGTACGGGGATGTCTGCCAGTCGGTTCATGACGGTCTCACTGCAGGTCGGTCACGGGGAGGTCTGGGCAGGCATGATAAACAAGTCGGCGGATCATGTCTCACGCGGCGTATGACGATAGGGAGTGGGGTCTTCAACGCCTGCCGTCCTGAACGCGGCACGCCGGTGGCGGCACTGGGGGCATGCACCGCAATGGCGTTCATGTCCCAGAAGGCAACTCCAGGTATCCGCGAAGGTCACGCCCAGTGCATGCCCGAGCCGGATGACTCCGGCCTTGTCCAGATCGATGAGCGGCGTGGCGACCTCGAGTCCGGGTTGCAGGGTGTCCACGAGCGCGGCGAAATTTTCCAGAAACGGCCGCGAGGCGCTGGGGTAGGCGTCCGTGTCCTCCCGGTTCAGCGCCAGCGCCACCCGGGTGATACCACCCCGGCCCGCATAGCTCACCGCCAGGGCCAGTATGACCAGGTTTCGGTGAGGCAGGGGCACGTGGGGCCGTTTCTCCAGGCCGTCGCGAAAGCCTTCCCCCGCGGCCGAGAGGTCCAGGTGGACCGGCTTCAGCCCGTGATGGGCGCACAGCCGGTCCGCGGCCCGCGCCTCCTGCCGGGCCGCCCTTTGGCCATAGTCCACCACCAGCGGCGTCACAGGGCGTTCGGCCGCCTCCCGGGCCAGCAGCGTGGCGCTTTCGATGCCGCCACTGAGCAGCAAGAGGGAACCGGCAGTCTGTCCGGGACTCGAAATTGACAAGGAAGCCCCCATATTGGAATCAAACGGCTACGGAGCGCGAGGTACCGCAACCCATGAATCAGGCAGCTTTCAGTATCGGACAGATCATACATCACCGCCTGTTCGGCTATCGGGGCGTGGTGGTGGACGTGGATCCCGATTTCCAGGGTACCGAGGAGTGGTACGAGTCCATGGCGCACAGCCGCCCGCCCCGGGACGAACCCTGGTATCACGTGCTGGTGGACGGTCAGCCGGTGCAGACCTATGTGGCGCAGCGCAACCTGGAACTGGGGGACGCGAGCGCGCCCATCGAGCATCCTCATACAGAGGCGTATTTCAGCGGTTTCGAGAACGGCAGTTACCGCGCCCGGGCGCAGGTCAACTGAAGGCGGGCACGGTGCTGGATCGCATCAGGCATTTCTTCGAACAGCATATCGTGGCGGAACTGCGCGACGCTTCGCCGCCGCGCTCCGGCCAGGGTAGCGGTGGGGATCCGGACCATGCGCTGCATCTGGCCACGGCCGCCCTGCTGCTGGAGGTCAGCCGGGCTGATTTCCATGTGCACGACAAGGAACTGGCTGCAATTGCCGGCATACTTCAGCGCCAGTTCGATTTTGGCGATGAGGAGACCCGCGAACTCCTGGAGGTCGCCCGCTCGGAAAGCGACGAGATGCTCTCGCTGCATCCGTTCGTGCGGCTGATCAACGAGCATTTTGATGGTCAGGGCCGCGCGCGCATCATCGAAGACCTGTGGCACGTGGCCTATGCGGACGGCAAACTGGACAAGTACCAGGAATACACGGTGCGCAAGATCACCGACCTCCTCTATGTGCCGCATTCGGTCTACATCCGCGCGAAGCTCAAGGCGGAGGAGGGTGTCAGGGACAGGATGCCGGACGCAGGGGACCACTGACGCCAGGCGCGGATCTTCTTGTATCCTGTCTCTGGCACTTGCGGCAGAACGATCGGGCCCGGCAGCGCCGGGCCCCGTTTATTCAGCCGCAGTGGCCTTAAATCATGTCTTTCAGGTTCTTGAGCGGCAGGACCTTGACCACCTTGCGGGCCGGCTTGGCCTTGAACATCATTTCTTCGCCGGTGGCGGGGTTACGGCCCTTGCGAGCCTTGGTGGCGGGCTTCTTGACCACCTTGATCTTGAGCAGCCCGGGCAGGGTGAACATGCCCACGCCCCGGGGTTTCACGCTCTTCTGGATCAGGCCCTGCAGGGAGTCCAGAGCGGCGCCGACGTCCTTCTTGCTCAGGCCGGTTTCGCCGGCGATGTGGGTGAGGATCTCGGTCTTGGTGGGTGGCTTCTGAGCCGCGGAGGCGGCGGCCTTGGTCTTCGTCGCGGTCTTCTTCGCTGCCATGGGGTGGCTCCCTGTTGGAGCGCAACGGTGCGCTCGATTGGAGATGCAGATGCGTGCGGGAAACGCCGGATCAGGTGCGGCGCGTCCCTGGGTTGAATCGCGGACTAAGATAGCACGATGAATGACTACTGGCGAGATGGTTTTCTCAGAGCACCGGCGTGTGTGTTCAACAGGAATTCACGCTGTTCTGAGGTGGTGTCGTGATCGAGCACGGAACCCTGATTGCGGCGTTCGTGGTGGGCCTGCTCGGTGGTGTTCACTGTGCGGGGATGTGCGGCGGTATCGTGGCGGCGCTGAGCCTGGGCACGGCCCGGCCCGAGATCTCCGCCGGGGATGCGCCCCGGGGCGCATCCCCGCACATCCTGCTGGCCTACAACGTCGGCCGGATCCTCAGTTATGTCGTGGCGGGGGCGATTGCCGGGGGAGCCGGCTGGTTCGCCACGCGCATGATGGATGTGAACCAGGCGCAACTGGTGTTGCAGATTCTTGCCGGGCTGTTCATGGTCGCCCTCGGCCTTTACCTGGCCGGCTGGTGGCACGGCCTGGCACGGGTGGAGCGGGCAGGCGGCGTGCTGTGGCGGCGCCTGGAACCCCTGGGCAGGCGCTTCATGCCGGTCCGGTCCCCTCGCCAGGCCGTTTTGCTCGGGCTCGTGTGGGGCTGGCTGCCCTGCGGCCTCGTCTACAGTGTGCTGATCTGGTCGATCTCTGCCGGCGGCGCCTTGCAGGGTGCGGCACTCATGGGCGCCTTCGGCCTGGGCACCCTGCCGAACCTGCTGCTCATGGGCGCCATGGCGGCAAGACTCGGTGGCGTGCTCAGGGCTTACGGGGTGCGTACCGTAGCGGGTCTGATGGTGGCGGGTTTCGGCCTGTACATGCTGGCGCAGGTCTGGCGTGCATGGGGCTGAGTGCCGGCATTGCGCCGCCCCGCACCTGCCGGGGCCGTCGGCCCCGTCAGCGTGTAAAGAACTGCTGGCGAAAACGAATGTCCAGGGGGTCGCCGCCTCGGGGCACGGCCTGGATCACGAAGTCGAGGGTTTCGCCGTCATCAATGCCGATCTCTGCCAGGTAATAGATCGCTGATTCGTCCCTGATCTCGCGGAACGACAGGTTGCGGGTCTGACCGCGCAGGTTGACGCTCTTGCCGGTGACATGTGCAAGCTGCGGCTCGGCGGTCACGCCCAATGCCTTCTTCATGACACTGATGTTGACCAGTGCACGGTTTCGGCTTCGGGTGATCCCGTAGGAACTCGCGACGGAGGGTGCAAGGAAATCCGTATTGATGGCGTTGAAGTGCACCACGAAATCGCCAAAGTCCTGTTGACCTCCCGCCTGCGCCTTGGCACCCGGTGCGATGACGAGTGCGAGCAGCAGAACTGTGTGTATGACATGCAAGGGTTTCATGTGGCGATGCTCCTCCGTTGCGTACCGTGGTTCCTGGTGTAAGGGGTTTCGAACGTCCCCCTCATTGCAAGTGTAGCCAAAAAACATCCATGCGAGCGCGGGTTTTCAGCGGGGCGGCGCCAGGGTCGGGAATGCCGCCGGAAGACGGCCCGGTGCGCTGATGCGCAGGGTCTTGTCCCGGCCGGTTTCGCCGGCGGTGATCCGTACGGCGCTGCGTTTCACACCGAAAGAGCGGGCCATGAAACGGATCAGGTGCTCGTTGGCCTTGCCATCCACGGGTGGTGCGGTCAACTGAATCTTGAGCCGGTCTCCCAATACGTCACCCACGCCGTCCCGCGAGGCCCGGGGCTGTACCCGAAGCCGAAGATAGAGATGCTCATCCTCCCAACGATAATATCCTTCGGTCACGCCGGGGGGTCAGAAAAGCGAGCGCAGAAGGATCAGCAGCACATTGAGGCCGATGATCGCCACCAGGGGAGAGAGGTCCACCATGCCCATCTGCGGCATGACGCGGCGAATGGGATCCAGTATCGGGCGATTGAGGCTGTGGAGAAGGCCGGACAGGGGGTTGCGCCCCATGTGGCCGCCGGCGGCCATGAACCAGCTCATGATCGCGTGAATGATAATGCTCACGATGTAGATGTAGATCAGCAATTGCAACAGCTGGAACACCGTCACCATGAACACCACGCCGAACGGGGGGTTCACGCCCCGCATCGTCGCCACCAGCCAGATCTCAAGCATTTTCAGCACTATGATCAGCAGGAGCACCGATGTGTCCAGCCGGCCCAGCGGCGGCACGAACCGGCGCAGCAGCAGCACGGGCGGGTTGGTCACGGTGACCAGGAACTGGGAGATCGGGTTGTAGAAGTCTGCGCGCGCCATGGCCAGCAGCATGCGCAGCATGAGTGCGATCACGTACAGGCTGAGCAGGGTGGAGACCAGAAAGACGCTGACATCCTGAAGGGGGGTAGGCATGGTGTGATGGTTCTCCTTGCGGGCTCATGGCCCGTGAACACGTCGCCGGGCGCTCAGTCCCTGCCCAGTTGATCGGCCAGTTCCCGCGAGCGGTCCCGGGCGGCGGTCAGCGCCCGGGCCAGCAGCTCCCGTAGCCCGCCGGATTCCAGTACCTGCAGGGCCTGTTCAGTGGTGCCTCCCCGGGAAGTGACCCGGGCGCGCAGCGTGGCCGCATCCTCCTCGGATTCCAGCGCCAGCTTGGCTGCCCCGAAGGCGGTCTGGAGCGCCAGCAGACGCGCCGTCTCCCGGGGCAGCCCCAGCTGCACACCGGCGTCCTCCATGGCCTCCATGACCAGGAAGCAGTAAGCGGGCCCGCTCCCGGACAGGGCGGTGACCGCATCCAGGGCGGCCTCGTCGTCCAGCCAGACGGTAAGACCCACGGCCCGCAGTATGGACTCTGCCACCGCCTTCTGATCGGAGCTGACGCGTGCATTGGCCACCAGCGCCGTGGCGCCGCTGCCCACCAGCGCAGGCGTGTTGGGCATGCATCGCACCACCGGGAGATCGCCGCCCAGCCAGCGTTCGATGTCCTCGCCACGCACTCCGGCGGCGATGGACACCACCAGCGGACCCCGGGCCTGCACGGCCCCGGCAAGCCCGCGGGCCACGCCCCCGAGCACCTGCGGCTTTACCGCCAGGACCAGCACGTCCGCATGGGCCACCGCCTGGTCGGCGTCGGCGTGCACGTGCACCCTCGGCCAGCGCCGCGAGACGCCTTCCCGTTGTGCCGCATCCGGATCCACCGCCCACAGGGCGTCCTCCGGCCAGCCGTCCTGGATGAGTCCGCCGATCAGGCTCCGGGCCATGTTGCCGGCACCGATGAATGCGATGGGTTCGTTCATGACGAGGGTGTCCGCAGGTTGCTCATGGTCCAGATGATACTCATCCCGGCCCGGTCAAGGCCACCTGCCGAACCGGTCGTGAGTGAGGTGCCGGCTGCTCCCCGTCGAAGCCGGCAGTCTATGAAGGGGTGCCGTCAGCTGAAGCCGGGCCCGGTCCCCGGGCGCATTGGACTTACTTGCCGGTCGGCTTTTGGCGGGCGCCGAACAGGGCCGTGCCCACGCGCACGATTGTAGCGCCCTCGGCGATGGCCGCCTCCAGGTCGTTGCTCATGCCCATGGAGAGGGTGTCCAGGCGGTGGCCCCGGCGTTGCAGGTCCTCCATGAGTTCCCGGACCCGGGCAAACGCCTGACGCTGAAGGGCCGCGTCGTCGGTGGCGGCCGGTATGGCCATGAGTCCGCGCAATTCAAGCCCGGGCAGACCGGCCACGGCCTGCGCCAGCGCGGGCAGGTCTGCCGGATCGGCGCCGGACTTGCTTTCCTCGCCGCTGACATTGACCTGCAGGCAGGTCTGGATGGGCGGCGCGCCCGCCGGGCGTTGCTCGCTCAGACGGCGGGCGATCTTCTCACGATCCACCGAGTGCACCCAGCCGGACAGTTCGGCGATGAGCCGTGTCTTGTTGCTCTGGATCGGCCCGATGAAATGCCACTCCACCTCGAGGTCCGCCAGTGCCCTGGCCTTCTCCGCCATCTCCTGCACGTAGTTCTCGCCGAAGGCGCGTTGACCGCAGTCGATCGCCTCGCGCACCCGCTCCACCGGATGCGTCTTGCTCACGGCGAGCAGGCGGATCTCTTCAGGCGCCCTGCCGTAGCGAATTGCCGTCTCGGCGATGTGCGCCTGGAGGTGATGGAGTCTGTCGCAGAAGGTGTCCATGGTGCTGTGCTATATTCCAATCCGGTTGCTGGTTCAGATTTCGGCCCCACTCTCCGACACGGGCCGTGTATCAGGAGACATCCGTCTGCCCGGTGTTAACTACCGTTCATGCGCGATGCCGCTTCACGCCCCGGCCGGCGGCGGGCAGACTCCGCGCAAAAGCCTGACAGGGCGCCAGACTTGGGGGATTGAATGGACATTACGCAGCTGCTCGCGTTCGGGGTCAAGAACGGTGCCTCGGATCTGCACCTTTCCGCCGGACTGCCGCCCATGATCCGGGTGGATGGCGACGTGCGGCGCATCAACGTACCCGCCCTGGAACACAAGGAAGTTCACGGCATGGTGTACGACATCATGAACGACAAGCAGCGCAAGGATTTCGAGGAGTTCCTGGAAACGGATTTTTCCTTCGAGATCCCAGGCCTTGCACGTTTTCGGGTCAATGCCTTCAATCACAACCGTGGCGCCGGCGCCGTCTTTCGGACCATCCCCAGCAAGATTCTCTCACTGGAGGAACTCAACTGCCCGCGCATCTTTGAACCGATCTCGGAATACCCGAGGGGTATCGTGCTGGTGACCGGCCCCACAGGGTCGGGCAAGTCCACCACGCTGGCCGCCATGATCAATCACAAGAACGAAACCGAGTACGGGCACATTCTGACCATCGAGGATCCCATCGAGTTCGTGCACGAGAGCAAGAAGTGTCTGGTCAACCAGCGCGAGGTGCACCGGGACACTCTGGGTTTCAACGAGGCCCTGCGATCGGCGCTGCGCGAAGACCCGGACACCGTGCTGGTGGGCGAGATGCGCGATCTGGAGACCATTCGCCTGGCGCTCACCGCAGCCGAGACCGGTCACCTGGTGTTCGGCACCCTGCACACCAGTTCCGCGGCCAAGACCATCGACCGTATCGTGGATGTGTTCCCGGCGGCGGAAAAGGACATGGTGCGGGCGATGCTGTCCGAGTCCCTGCGTGCCGTCATCTCCCAGACCCTGCTCAAGCGCATCGGCGGCGGGCGCGTGGCGGCCCATGAGATCATGCTGGGCACACCGGCCATCCGCAACCTGATCCGGGAGAACAAGATCGCCCAGATGTACTCGGCGATCCAGACCAGCCATGGTGTCGGTATGCAGACCCTGGATTCCAGTCTCAAGGAACTGCTGGCGCGGGGTATCATCGGCAAGGAAGACGCCCGCCGCAAGGCGACCAACCCGGACAGCCTGTGAGCCTGCCTGTGTCCGCGGGGCACTCCGACGACCGTTTGACGAGGCTTTCATAATGGATCGAGAAAAGGCCATACGATTCATGCACGACCTGCTCCGGACCCTGCTCAGCAAGAAGGGCTCGGACCTGTTTGTCACCGTGGGTGCACCGCCGTCCATGAAGGTCGACGGGCGAATGACACCCATCACCAATCAACCCCTTTCGCCTGCCCACACCCAGGTGCTGGTGCGGTCAATCATGAACGATCGCCAGGCGGCCGAGTATGAGCGTTCCCAGGAATGCAACTTCGCCATCAGCCTTCCAGGCGTTTCGCGGTTCCGCGTCAGTGCGTTCACCCAGCGGGGCAGCGCGGGTATGGTGCTCCGGGTCATCACCACCGAGATTCCCACCACCGAGGAACTCAATCTGCCGCCCCAGGTGAAGGACATCTCCATGGCCCGGCGCGGGCTCGTGATCTTCGTGGGCGGTACGGGATCGGGTAAATCCACCTCGCTGGCAGCCATGATCGGATATCGCAACCAGAACAGCTACGGCCATATCGTTACCATCGAGGATCCCATTGAGTTCGTGCATTACCACGTCAACTGCCTGGTCACCCAGCGCGAGGTGGGCGTGGATACCGAGAGCTACGAGATCGCGCTCAAGAACACACTGAGACAGGCACCCGACGTGATCCTGATCGGCGAGATCCGGGACCGGGAGACCATGGATCATGCAATCGCCTTTGCAGAGACCGGGCACCTGTGTCTGTCCACCCTGCACGCCAACAGTACCAACCAGGCACTGGACCGCATCATCAACTTCTTCCCCGAGGAGCGGCGCCAGCAATTGCTCATGGACCTGTCACTCAACCTCAAGGGGCTGGTTTCCCAGCGCCTGATCCCCAAGAGCGACGGCAAGGGCCGAGTGCCGGCCGTGGAGATCATGATCAACTCGCCGCTCATGGCGGATCTGATCTTCAAGGGCGAGGTTCACGCCATGAAGGAACTGATGGCCGAGTCCAATGAACTGGGCATGCAGACCTTCGACCAGGCTCTGTTCCAGTTGTTCGAGATGGGTCAGATCAGCTACGAGGATGCATTGCGCAATGCGGATTCGGTCAACGACCTGCGTCTGCGCATCAAGCTCGACAGCAAACGGGCCCGCCGGGAAAATCTCCTGGAGGATACCGAGAACCTGCAAATGGAGGAATCGCCGGAGGAATCCGGCATGCTTAAATGACAGTGGCAAGTCTCAAGTGGCAAGGGAAACCACCCCCACCCGGCTCTCCCCCATGAGGGGAAGGGTTGGGGAGGGAACCCTTGCCACTTGAGACTTGCCACTTGAGACTGCCTTTATGCAAATCGAGCCCTATCTCAAACTGATGGTGAAGAAGGAGGCGTCGGACCTGTTCTTCACGGTGGGCGCGCCGGCCAGTGTGAAGGTCGAGGGCGAGATGCGGCCCATGAGCCGCCAGCCGCTTGCGCCGGGAGCGGTCAGGGACATAGCCTATGAACTGCTGGATGAACGCAAGATCGAGGAGTTCGAGCGCACCCGGGAAATGAACATCGGCATCTCCGTGGAGGAGTTGGGGCGCTTTCGCGTGAACATCTACATGCAGCGCGGCGAAGTCTCTATGGTGATCCGTTACATCAAGTCGGACGTCCCCACGATCGAGCAGCTCCATCTGCCTGTTGTGCTCAAGGATCTGGTGCTGGGCAAGAATGGCCTTGTGATCGTGGCGGGCTCCACCGGCTCGGGTAAATCCACCTCGCTGGCGTCCATGATCGACTACCGAAACGCGCAGACCTACGGTCACATCCTCACGGTGGAGGATCCGATCGAGTATTCATTCACCCACCGCAAGTCCATCGTCGGGCAGCGGGAGGTGGGGCTCGACACCATGTCCTACGAGAACGCCCTGCGCGAGGCCATGCGCGAAGCGCCGGACGTGATCATGATCGGAGAAATCCGGGACCTGAAAACCATGGAGGCCGCGCTCAGCTACGCCGATACCGGCCACCTCGTGCTCTCCACCATTCATGCGGTCAACGCCAATCAGGCCCTGGACCGCATCATCAACTTCTTCCCGCCGGATTCCCGGCGGCAGATCCTCATGGATCTGTCTCTCAACATCAAGGGCATCATGTGCCAGCGGCTGGTGACCACCAAGGACGGCACCCGCCTGCCCGCCACCGAAGTACTGCTCAACACGCCCTACATCTCCGAACTGATCCGCAAGGGCGAGGTCAGCGGGATCAAGGAGATCATCGGAAAGGGCGCCTCTGTAGGCATGCATACCTTCGACCAGTCCCTGTTCGAGCTGCACAAGGCGGGTACGATCAGCCTGCAGGAGGCGCTTGCCAAGGCCGATTCCCGTGGGGATCTGGAATGGCGTATCCACTTTGGCGGCGGCGTGAAGGCCACCAAGGAGGCCGACGATTCCCTGCAGATGCCCAGCGACGTCGTCACCCCGCCCCCGGCGGAAAGCGCCCGCCCTCCCGCCACCCACTTCGATGATCTCAAGCCGCTGTCGGAGAGCGGCCTTGACAAGGACGAATGAGGTGCAAAGTGTGAATTGGGAAGGGGGAGATGAAGTGGGAAGTGGGAAGTGAGAAGTGGGAAGTGAGAAGTGAGAAGTGAGAAGTCAAGTTATTCCATTTCCGAGTTCCCAATTCACACTTCCCACTTCAAAACACTGTCTTCGCGTCAAACACCGGCCCGTCCACGCATACCCGCTTCATGGCGGGACCCTGATCCGTCCTGACTTCCACCACGCATCCGGCGCAACCGCCCACGGCGCAGGCCATGAATTCCTCCAGTGAAACCTGACAGGGGAGGTGATACTCCACCGCCAGCCGAGCGCACGCCTCCAGCATCGGGTGGGGGCCGCAGGCGAAGATCTCGACCCGGTGTCTTGCGGGTCCTTCCAGCGCGTCCAGCCACAGCCTGGCCAGGTCGGTGACGTAACCCTCATGACAGCCGGAGAAGCCCGACAGGCTGGTGAGCCGGCAGGGGACACCCCAGTCCTCGAGCAGGGGCATGGTGGCGATCACGCCATCGGGCATCCCCGGCAGCATGATCCCGGATGGCCGTGTCCTGAACGGAAATGGTGCCTCGGAACCCATGAACACCACCGGTTGATACGCCGGGTTTGCACGCAGCATCGAGGCGAGAAACACCATGGGCGGGATGCCGACACCGCCGCCAAGCAGCAGTGCCAGAGGCCGATCGCCATGGGGCTGGAACGGTTTGCCGATGGGACCCATGATGCTGAGGGTCTCGCCCACGGCTCTGCGCGCCAGCAGGCGGGTACCTTCCCCCACCGCCTTGTAGAGAAACTCCACCCAGCCCGCCCGGGGGTCCGAGCGCATGATGGACAACGGCCGGCGCAAGGGCAGCAGGGGATCGCACTGGATGTGGGCAAAGCTGCCGGGTTCGGCGCTCTGCGCACAGCGGGGCGCATGCACGCGCAGGATGTACTGCTCACCTGCGAAGGCGTCGTGGGCGAGGATATTCGCGTCCTCGACAAAAATGGTGCCGCGATGGGGCTTGTTCATGGCTTCGTTCCGTGTCTCTGCGGCAAAAAGACGCCTTCAACCCTGTGCATGTTCGTAGATGACCCGTCCCGCCACCAGGGTGTGGGTGATGCGGCCCCGGAACGTCCATCCGAAGAACGGGCTGTTGCGTCCCTGGCTGACCCAGTTGCCCGGCTCCGGAGCGTAGTCCGCATCCATGTCCAGGATGCAGATGTCGGCCCGGTGGCCCGGTGCCAGGGTACCCACCGGCAGGCCCAGGATCGCCGCGGGACTCGCCGTCAGGCAGCGCACCGCCTCGGTGAGGTTCAGCACTCCTTCTTCCACCAGGCGCAGTGTCAGGGGCACCAGGGTTTCGAGTGCCGAGATGCCGGGCTGGGTGTCCGGGAAAGGTGCGAGCTTGGTGTCCGCCTCGTGGGGCTGATGATCCGAGCAGATGACCGAGACCGCCCCGTCGGCCACCGCCTGGCGCAAACCGTCCCGGTCACGCTGGCTGCGAAGCGGGGGCATCACATGGCACAGGGTGTTGAAGTCGGCCACGTCCATGTCCGTGAGGAACAGCTGGTGGGCCGCCACGTCGGCGCTCACCGGCAGTCCGTCGGCGCGTGCGCGCGCCACCAGGTGTGCGGCCCGGGCCGTCGACAGGCGGCACAGATGCACCCGCACGCCGGTCTGTTCGGTGAGCGCCAGGATCATGCCGAGCGCCGCGGTTTCCGCTGCCTCCGGGATGCCGGGCAGACCCAGACGGGTGCCTACGGGCCCTTCGTGCACGCAGCCATGGGCATTGAGCGACCAGTCGATGGGATGCAGGAACACGGTCAGTTCATGGCTGGCGGCGTACTCCATGGCCCGGCGCAGCAGCAGGTGGCTGGTCATGGGTTTGAGCGCCTGGCTGACCCCCAGTACCCCTGCGCGCTTGAGGGCAGCCATCTCCGAGAGCTGGTCGCCCCCGAGCCCGGCGGTCAGTGCACCCAGTGCATGGACGCGTACGCCGCAGGCCTGTTTGGCACGCCGGGTGATGAGTTCCACTTCCGCCGGAGAATCCACGGGCGGGTTGGTATCCGGCGGGCAGCACAGGGTGGTGATGCCTGCACTCGAAGCGGCCCGGGTCTCCGAGGCGATGGTGGCCTTGTGCTCCTGCCCGGGTTCGCGCAGGCGCGCTGCCAGATCGACCACCCCGGGGATGACCAGGCGTCCGGCGGCATCGATGCGTCGCTGGGGTTCGAAGCCATCGGGCGCCTCGTCCAGGGCCACCACCGCGTCCCTCTGGATATAGATGCTTGCGACACGGTCCAGACCCTGGGCCGGGTCCACCAGGCGGCCGTTCTCGATGAGCAGCTTCACTGCGTCAGGCCTCCGCCCATGATCATGGACATGACCGCCATGCGCACGGCAATGCCGTAGGTGACCTGTTCAAGGATCACCGACTGGGGTCCGTCGGCGACGCGGGAGTCGATCTCCACGCCCCGGTTCGCAGGGCCCGGATGCATGACCAGGCAGCCCGGATTGGCCAGGGAGAGGCGTTCCTGGGTGAGTCCGTAGAGCTGGAAGAACTCGTGTTCCGAGGGCAGCAGGCCCGCCTCCATGCGTTCGCGTTGCAGACGCAGCATGATGACCACGTCCACGTCCCGCAGGCCCGTGCGGATATCGTTGTAGACGTGTACGCCGAGCGATTCCACATGGGCGGGCAGCAGTGACTGGGGCGCGATCACTCGGATCTCTCCGGTGTTGAGGATGTTCAGGGCGTGGATCTGGGAACGGGCCACCCGGGAGTGAAGGATATCGCCCACAATGGCCACGCGAAGGGCGCTGAAGTCGCCCTTGTGACGGCGGATGGTGAACATGTCCAGCAGGGCCTGGGTGGGGTGGGCATGGCGCCCGTCGCCGGCGTTGAGTACCGCCACGTGCGACGCCACGTGACGGGCGATGAAGTGGGCCGCTCCACTCGCCTGGTGGCGCACCACGAACATGTCCACGTACATGGCTTCCAGGTTGCGCAGGGTGTCCAGCAGGCTCTCGCCCTTGACCGTGGCCGAGGTGGAGATGTTTATGTTGAGCACGTCCGCGGAAAGGCGCTTCGCGGCCAGTTCGAAGGTGGTCCGGGTGCGTGTGCTGGCCTCGAAGAACAGGTTCACCACGGTCTTGCCGCGCAGCAGCGGCACCTTCTTCACGGACTTGGCATTCATGCTGGCGAAGGATTCCGCCGTGTCCAGAATCTCGGTGATCAGTGCGTGCGAGAGCCCCTCGATGGTGAGCAGATGCCGCAGTCGGCCCTCGTCAGTGAACTGCAGACTTGCAGGCAGGGGGCCCGGTGCCGGAATAAGCGGGGACGTCTGAATCGAGCTGCTCACGGCTGGCCCTTCAGGTTGACGATCTCCAGCCGGAGCGGGTCGGGCCCGCGCAGCTTCACCTGCTGGTCCGGGCGCAGGCTGAGATGCTGGCCCACCACCTGCGCCTCCATGGGCAGTTCCCGCCCGTCGCGTTCCACCAGCACGGCCAGCGTCACGGAGGCCGGGCGACCGAAGTCGAAGATCTCGTTGAGGGCGGCGCGGATGGTGCGTCCGGTGAACAGCACGTCGTCCACCAGCACGATATGCCGGTCGTCCACGGAGAAGGGCAGGCTCGACGGCTTGACCTGGGGGTGCATGCCGATGCGGCTGAAGTCGTCCCGATAGAAGGAGATATCCAGCACTCCGAGGGGCTGGGAGAGGCCCAGCCGCCGATGCAGGGCCTGGGCCACCCATACGCCGCCGGTATGAATACCGATCATCACCGGGTCCGGGGTGCCCCGGGCGCTCAGGCGCTGCTTGAGTGCCTCGGCCATGCGGTCCAGCACAGCCTGGATGTCTTCGCTCATGTCGTGTCCCCCGCGCGGTTGGCGGCTTTGGCGCGCTCCCTTGCGTTCGGGTGTTTTCCGGCCCGCAGAATGTTACAGGATGGGTGGCGGGGGTGCACTACATGCCCATGCATCGTTCACCGTTCGGCTGCCACGGATCCAACGTGCTTCCGGACGGCCGGTACGGGTGGATGATGCGGGGCGGACTGTCAGCCGTCCGAGAGCCAGTTCTCCAGCAGGATCACGGCCGAGATGGCGTCGATGTCTTCCTTGCGTACCCGGCGACCCCGCCGCCCGCTCTGGCGGGCCTCGCGCAGGCGCTCCGCAGCCTCCATGGAGCTCAGTCGTTCGTCCACCCGTACCACGGGCAGTGCATACCGATCGGAAAGCCGCTCGCAGAAGCGCTCGATCAGGGGTTCAAGTCCGTGATCGCTGCCGTCCAGATTGAAGGGTTTGCCCACCACGAAGACCCCGGGCCGCCATTCGCGCACCAGCCGGTCCAGTGCATTCCAGTCCGGCTCATTGCCCCGGTTGGCCACCGTGCCCAGCGGTGTGCCGCCGCCGCTGTCCGCGCTGCCCACCGCCATCCCGATCCGCCGCTGCCCGAAATCGATCCCGAGCGCGGTCAACCCCTTGCCACTTGCCACTTGAGACTTGCCACTGTCCTTACGCATGTCCCGCATCACCGCTCATCAGCGAGAGGTCGATACCGAGCCGGGTGGCCGCTGCTTGCCAGCGGTCCGGGGCGGGCAGTGTAAAAAGGATATCCGGGTCCGCGGATGTGGTGAGCCAGGCGTTGCCGGCGATCTCCTGCTCCAGTTGTCCCGCGCCCCAGCCGGCGTAGCCCAGGGCCACCAGGCAGCGTTCCGGCCCTTCATGGCGCGCCATGGCCTCGAGAATATCCCGTGAGGTGGTCACGGCCACGGTGTCCGCCACCTGCACCGACGACGACCATGAGCCGCCGGGCGGATGCAGCACGAAACCGCGGTCCGGCTGCACAGGGCCGCCGTTGTATACGGGGATCTGCGCACAGGTATCGTCCGCCTCGATCTGCATGTGCTCGAGCACGGTACGCAGGGTCAGGTCCGACGGCTGGTTGATCACGATGCCCATGGCCCCTTCGTCACTGTGTTCACAGATATAGGTGACCGAATGAAAGAAATTCGGATCCTGCAGGCCGGGCATGGCGATGAGGAACTGGCTTGTGAAGTTGTTGTTGGCGGTCATGGGTTGAATGCGTGGTGCGGTATACGGGAGTATCGGGCGCGGACCCGGATCATCGCAAGCCCGGACGGTGACGTGATATTTCCATCTCAGAATCGGGTGCGCATGCGGGCCTCTCCCTGGAACACCCAGGTGCGCGTGATCATCAGCTGATCGTAGCGTTTGCGCATCTCTTCGGGAAAGGGGGCAAACGGGCTGGACAGCTCCACGATGCGCCGGGCAGCGTCATCCAGGATCTGGTGCCCGGAACTGGAGGCCACTTCCACGGTGAGTACGCGCCCCTCTCGATCCAGCAGCACGTTCAGGATGAGCGAGCCGTCCAGTCGCCGCCGGCGGGCGTCGTCCGGATAGTTCAGATTACCCACCCGCTCCACCTTGCGTACCCACGACTCGATGTAGCTGGCCTCCACGGCACTGCGGGCGCTCAGGGCATCCACGTAATGGATGCGGGGGCGTTCGGCGTAGCGCTGCGTACGTTCCCTGATCTCGGAGCTGAGCCGCGCCATCTCGAGGCTGCGCTCGACGAGCCGGTCAGCGCTGGGCACGTCCAGACGCGGGGCCTCCTCCACGGGTTCCGGTTCAGGTGCCGGCGTGTCCGCGTCTTCAACGGCGAGCACCGGGATATCCTCCGCCGGGGCCGGTTCGGGCGCCGTGGGAGTGGCCTGTTCCCGGGCCTGCCCGTCGGTGGGCAGCGGCAGGGGCGCCGTCATCGGCGCGCTGGGCCGGTCGGGCTCCTCCGCCTGGCCGCTGGCCTGCTGATCCGCCTGGGCGATGCGCTCGGTCTCCTCGGGCGGGGTGGGTGATTCGGTTTGTACCAGCACCACATCGATCATGGGCGGCGTGCGCTCGCCGGAACCCAGGTGGATGCCGAAGCCGACGCCCAGGATCACGATGCCGTGAATCACGGCTGCCAGGAACAGGGTGAGGCCCAGCCGGTCGCCGGAAGTGATGGTATGGACGGACGGGGCTGCGCTCATGAGGATGTTGCCGGAGGCAGTCGGTAGATCCGGTTGGCCATTGTACCAGTGGCCACACCGAACAGCAGGGCGGCCGTCAGCAGGATCGGCAGAAGCTTCAACAGGGCCGGATGGGGGATGATCAGCGTGTAGGCGATCAGAAACTGCCCCAGCATGTGGGCCATGGCCGCGAGTACGCACAGGCCGATGGCGCTCAGCCGGGGCCCGGTCAGGGCGTGGGCGGCCAGCAGCACCGCCAGGCTTGCCAGGGCGCCGCTGATGCTGAGCAGGAAGGTGGGGCTCAGGAACGTGCCCGTCAACAGGCTGCCTGCGATGACACGCAGCACGCTGATCCAGGCCGCCACGCGCCAGCCGTACATCATCAGGGCCACTACGGTGATTACGTTTGCGAGACCCGGCTTGACGCCCGGCAGGGGGCTGGGCAGTGCCGATTCCAGCACGTGGATGGCAACGGCCAGTGCCGCCAGCCAGGCGATCAGGTGGTCTTCACGGGTGGTTGATAAGCGCATCAGGGACAAGATACAAGAGACAGGGTGCAAGTGGGGGCCGCTTCGGGGGACTTGCCCCTGCCACCTTCATCAGTGGTTGATGCTGTCGAATTGTTTATCCCCTTCACCCAGGATCTCGATCAGCACGCGATTTGGCAGGCTCACCGCCATGTCGCCGGTCTCGCGCAGCCAGCCGGCGCGCTGGCAGATGCCCGCGCTGCCCGGGGAGCGGGCGCATCGGGCGGCACCGTCGGCGATCTCCACCCGGGTGATGCCGGCGGGTCCCGGGACGTCGATGCGGGTGTCCCGGGCAAGCGGCAGCCGGGCGAATTCCTCGTTTCCGGAGATGATCCGTACCTCCGTGGCGCCCGGCCCCTGTACACCCCAGAACTCGGTGAAGGACCACCCGGCCAGCAATGCCGCAAACATGATCACCAGGACGTCGCCGCGTGTCATCGGGGCAGCTCCACCCTGTGCACCGAGGGGACGGGATCCGTTTCGAAACGCACGCGTTCGGCCATGTCCGGTGTCATGTGCATATTGCCTTGCGGATCCAGCAGCATGGCCTTGCTGATACCCAGGCCCGCGGCGATCTCGGCGAATCGCCCGGGTCCGGCCACGAACAGGGCGGTGGCGGCGGCATCGGCCTCGGCGCCGTCATGGTGCAGCACGGTCACGGACCGCGCCTCCCGGGCCGGTTGGCCGGTACGCGGATCGAGTATGTGGTGATAACGGATGCCGTCGTACACGAAATAACGCTCATAGTCGCCGGATGTATAGACGCTCTCATCACCCCGAAGTTCGAGGGAAGCCATGATCCCCTCGCCGTCCGGATGACGAATGCCGATGCGCCAGGGCCGGTTGCCCGGCTGGCCGATGGCCCGCAGGTCGCCCCCGGCGTTGATGATGGCGTGCTCGATACCCATATCCCTCAACCGCTGCATGGCGCGATCCACCCCGTAGCCTTTCGCGAATCCGCCCAGGTCCAGGCGCAGGCCGGGCCGGGTGGCGCGTGCGCGAAGTCCGTCAAGTTCGATGTGCGCCATGGAGGGCGCACGTTCCAGCCACTGCCGGATCTGTGCATCCGCGGGCGGCGGGTCGTCGGGGCGATCATCGCCGTGGAAACCCCACAAGGTGATGAGGTCGCCCATGGCCGGGTTGAACAGCCCGTCACTTCGCCGTTCCAGCGCCTGACCGAGTTCCAGCAGCGGCAGGATCGACGGGTCGACGGAAAATTCATTCTGCGTCGCCAGCTGCTCGTTGGTGCGCCCCAATGCGCCGGGCTCCCACGGGTGCCAGGCGCGATGCATGCGCTCAAGGTCCTGGCGCACGGCCTCCGTGGCGGTGCGCGCAAGTTCGGCATCCGCACTGTAGATGCTGACCTCCACCAGCGTACCGAAGGCCAGGATCCGTTGCGTGTGGATCTCGGGTCGCTCGCAGGCGGAAAGCAGCAGTGCGATCGGAAGCAGCATCAGCCAGCCGCTTCGACTCACCGGGCAGCCTCCAGGCGCCGGCCGATGGCATCCATGAGCCAGCCGCCGATGTCCAGTCCATAAAGGGCATCCAGCTCGCGAATGCAGGTGGGGCTGGTGACATTGATTTCCGTGAGGTAGTCGCCGATCACGTCCAGCCCCACGAACATGAGCCCGCGTTCCCTGAGCGCCGGTGCCACCTGATCGCAGATCCAGCGGTCGCGTTCGGTGAGCGCCACGCCTTCGCCGCGTCCGCCGGCGGCCAGGTTGGCGCGGGCCTCGCCGCTTGCGGGGATTCGGGCCAGGGCGTACGGAGCGGGCTCGCCATCCACGAGCAGGATGCGCTTGTCGCCGTCGACATACTCGGGCAGGAAGCGCTGCGCCATGACCGTGCGTTGCCCGTGCCCGGTGACCGTCTCCAGGATGACGCCGGTGTTCGGGTCTCCCTTGCGTACACGGAAGACCGATGCGCCGCCCATGCCGTCCAGCGGTTTGACCACCATGTCCTGCTGACGCTCAAGAAACCCGCGCAGGCGGGCGATGTCCCGGCTGACCAGTGTCGGGGGGCAGCACCGGGGGAACCATGCGGTGAACAGTTTCTCGTTGGCGTCGCGCAGACTGTCCGGCCGATTCACCACCAGGCAGCCTTCCTGCATGGCCAGCTCCAGCAGGTAGGTGGTGTACACATACTCCATATCGAAAGGTGGATCCTTTCGCATGAGCACCGCCTCGATGGAGCCCAGGGGCCGTTCCTGCGCCTGGCCGAGGGTGTACCAGTCCAGCGGATCATCACGCAATTCAAGGGTGCGGGCAGCCGCCCGGACACGACCATCCTCAAGCCACAGATCGTGCTGTTCCATGTAGTACACCGTCCAGCCCCGACGCTGGGCGGCCAGCAGCATGGCGAAGGTGGAATCCTTCTTGATATTGATGGATCCGATGGGATCCATGATGACACCGATGTGTCGTGATGTGGCCTGCAAGGGCGCTTCTCCGGTAGGCTGGCGGAACTCGGAACTGTGCCGGGCATCAGGGCGGCAAGCGGTGCCCCCGCCCTGATTCAAGATAATGCAGTCCGTGGCCATACCACAATCAGGGAGCCGCGGATTCCGGCCGACCCGGCCTGCCGGCATGACCTGGTCGACCGTTGGTGGCATGCAGAGTGTGATGAAGGGCACATTTCCCCTGACCGATGGGCGCATGAAGCGCCTAGAAGTCACCTAACATTGAGCCTGTAACTGTCCTTGGGCCTTGGCTATCTGTTTGATTAAACCCAGGTCATGGAGTAAATTCGGCCCGAAACTTCGACAGTTTACGGATGCTTGGGGGTGCTGTGAGCGAAGAAATCCAGGGCAGTGTCGATGGCCAGGTCGAACTGGCCGGGCTCAAGGTCATGGTGATTGATGACAGCAAGACCATCCGCCGAACTGCCGAGACCCTGCTCAAGAAACAGGGCTGCGACGTGGTGACCGCCACGGACGGTTTCGAGGCCCTGGCCAAGATCGCCGAGCACAAGCCCGACATCA
Source organism: Thioalkalivibrio thiocyanodenitrificans ARhD 1 (assembly GCF_000378965.1). Classification (NCBI taxonomy): domain Bacteria; kingdom Pseudomonadati; phylum Pseudomonadota; class Gammaproteobacteria; order Chromatiales; family Ectothiorhodospiraceae; genus Thioalkalivibrio; species Thioalkalivibrio thiocyanodenitrificans. The sequence goes on along the minus strand of NZ_KB900536.1, from coordinate 1,862,915 downwards.
TATTCGTGGACATCATGATGCCCCGGCTGGACGGCTACCAGACCTGTGCGCTGATCAAGCACAACCGTCTGTTCAAGCAGACGCCGGTAATCATGTTGTCCAGCAAGGACAGCATCTTTGACAAGGCGCGCGGACGTATCGTGGGGTCGGAGCAGTATCTGACCAAACCCTTTACCCGTGATGACCTGCTCGGCGCCATCAAGTTGCATGTGAAGCAACACTGAAAGGCCTGCCCACCGGGCGAGCGCGGAATCGGGCCGGGCTGCGATCTGATCGCAACGGTCCAGGCAGGCAATGGACTACAACACGACGGAGAGAAGGTTCGATGACGCGCATCCTGGTAGTTGATGATTCTCCCACCGAGGTCCACGTCCTCAAGGCCATGCTGGAGAAGAACGGCTATGCCGTGCTGACCGCCTCCAGTGGTGAGGAAGGGATCTCCATCGCCAAGCAGCAGAAGCCGGATCTGGTCCTGATGGACGTGGTGATGCCCGGCCTCAATGGATTCCAGGCCACGCGCCAGCTGGCCAACGACGCTGCCACCAAGGCCATTCCCGTGATCGTGGTGACCACGAAGGACCAGGAAACCGACAAGGTCTGGGCCATGCGCCAGGGCGCCAAGGACTACATCGTCAAGCCGGTCAGGGAAGGGGATCTGATGGAGCGTGTCAAGGCGCTGGTATCCTGAGTCCGTCCCGCCGATGACAGCCGCCACCGCCCAGTCCCCTTTCCGGTATCTGCAGTCCCTGGCCAGCAAGGGCATGGCGCTCGCCGGGCACCTGCCGGTGCAGGTGGAGCACAAGGAGGCCTGGAAGGGTGTGCTGTTCGAATTGCGCGGCCACCGGCTGCTTGCACCGATGGACGAGGTGGCGGAGATCGTGACGCCGCCCCGTTGTACGCGCATCCCCGGCGTCAAACCCTGGGCCTACGGCATGGCCAACATGCGCGGCAACCTGTTGCCCGTCATGGACCTGCAGGGGTTTCTTTACGGAGACAACCTGTCCGGGGACGCTCGCCGCCATCGGTTGCTGGTGGTCAACTGTGACGGCGTGTATGCGGGTCTCGTCGTGGAGGCTGTGCTGGGAATGAAGCATTTCTGGGTGGATGACCGGGACATGGAGGTGCCGGTTCGCGATCAGGCACTGGCACCCTACCTGACGGGTGCGTTCCGGTCCGATGATGAGCTCCTGGCGGTCTTCAGTCCGTGGCGTCTGGCCCGGGACGAGGCTTTCCTGAACGTGTCCAGTTGAGGCGATTGACCGACATCATAATGAGGTGCGGCCCCGGTGAAACGGGCAATCTTCGCGTAACAGGAACAGAAGGGCCCTGCCGGACAGGGTCGATGTCCACCACGACGACGAATTCACCGAAGCAGGTGCGGGGAGTGTGACTATGAAGGGGTCTTCAAGCGACGGCGGGCTGAAGCTCGGGTTCAACCGGACCTTCACCATGCTGGTGGGTCTGCTCATTCTATTCATGGTGCTGACGGTGGTGGCGTTCTTCTATTACACCATCCAGTTGGGCCACAACCGTGATCAGGTTGCTATCGCCGCCGAGCAGCGTCTGACGTCTCAGCGCATCGCGACGTTTGCCCTGGAATCGGCGGCCGGCAACGATGCCGCATTTGCCCAGTTGGCAGCCCTGCGTGACGAGTTTGAACAGTCCCTGACGCTGTTGCAGCGCGGCGACCCGGCCACCGGCATGCCGGCGGTGCCCGAAGACGTGGCTGAACAGCTGGCCGGCGTGGAGCGGGCATGGGCGAGTTACCGGGAGAGTATCGACAGCATTACCGAGGGACGGGATGCGGTCCTCGACGTTGCTGAGTACAACCAGATCATCACCGAATCCATCCCTGAACTCGTTTCCCTGTCCGAGGAGGTGGCGCGAAGCCTCGCCGCCGCCAACGCCGATCCCCGGCAGGTGTTCAATGCCACCCGTCAGATGATGCTTGCGCAGCGGGCGCAGAACCACCTCACCCAGGTCATCGAGGGCGGCATCGGGGCCGGCCGTTCAGCCGACAGCTTTGCCCGGGACGCGGTGGAGTTCGGCATCATGCTGGAAGGCATGGTGCGCGGTCTCCCCGGCCGCGGAATCGAGCAGGTGGAGGATCCGGAGGCCCTGTCGCAGTTGCGGGAGGTGGCCATGCTGTTCAGCATGGTGCAGGACAACGTGGGCGGCATCCTGGAGATCGTGCCCCAGTTGTTCGAGATCAAGGAGTCGGCCGCACAGGTGGAAGGCCTGTCCGGCGACATGCTCGCCGTGACCACGGAGCTGGAATCCGCCCTGGTGGCGAGCGGCTCGCGCCTGGATATCTGGGTATTCGCGGGTTACCTGTTCGGTGCCCTGTCCCTGGCAACCCTCGTGCTGCTGGGTTACATCCTTTACCAGGATACCCGCCGCCGGCTCGCGGTCACCACGGAGCAGAACCGTCGTAACCAGAGGGCGATTCTGCAGCTGCTCGACGAGATGACCAACCTGGCGGAAGGTGACCTCACCGTGCACGCAACCGTGACGGAGGACATCACCGGCGCCATCGCGGACTCGGTCAACTACGCCATCGATGCGCTGCGCAGCCTGGTGACCACCATCAACCAGACCGCCATGCAGGTGTCGACCGCCGCGGTCAAGACCCAGTCCACCGCCCTGCGCCTGGCCGATGCGTCCAGCCACCAGGCGCGCGAGATCGCCTCGGCGTCATCGTCCATTACCGACATGGCGGATACCATCGAAAAGGTGTCACGGAGTGCGGAGACCTCCGCGGAGGTGGCCCAGAAGTCGGTGGAGATCGCCGGCAAGGGTGCGCTCACCGTACGCAAGACCATCGACGGCATGGACACCATTCGAGAACAGATCCAGGAGACCTCCAAGCGAATCAAGCGTCTTGGTGAATCGTCCCAGGAGATCGGCGATATCGTGGGCCTGATCAACGACATCGCGGATCAGACCAATATCCTGGCGCTCAATGCCGCCATTCAGGCGTCTGCCGCCGGCGAGGCGGGCCGCGGCTTCGCGGTGGTGGCGGACGAAGTGCAGCGACTCGCCGAGCGCTCCGCCAACGCCACGAAGCAGATCGAGGCCCTGGTGAAGACCATTCAGGCCGACACCAACGAGGCGGTGATCTCCATGGAGCACTCCACGGCCAACGTGGTGAACGGTGCGAAACTGGCTCTCGATGCGGGCGACGCCCTCAACGAGATTGAAGGTGTGTCCCACCAGCTTGCCGACCTGATCGCGACCATCTCCCACGCCGCCCGGCAGCAGGCGGCGGTGGCCCAGAACGTGTCCAACACCATGAACGTGATTCAGGAGATCACCATGCAGACCTCCGACGGCACCAACGAAACGGCGGTGTCCATCGGAAACCTTACCAACCTGGCAACCGAGCTGCGCAAGTCGGTGGCCGGCTTCAAACTCCCCGAATCGGAGCAGTTGGAGACGGTCATCATCGACCAGATGGACGAGGAAGCGCAGGGCAACGAGAACGAAGACGCGCACAAGGTGGCCTGATTGCCGGGAAGCATTGATCAGCCGTCCATCGTCTCACTGAAACCAGGTGTGCCATGAGCCAGGATGACACCATCGAGTACAGCGCCCTGCATTGGGTCAAGAAGGATCTGGATATCCTGCTGGACGAGGCCCGGGCCGCGCTCGAAGGCTATATCGAGGATGATACCCAGTCGGACAGGCTGGTCGACACCGAGGTCAGGCTCCATCAGGTGCAGGGTACCCTGCAGATGGTGGAACTCCACGGGGCGGCGCTGCTGGCCGAGGAGATGGTGCATCTGGTCCGCGCCCTGCGAGCAGGCGGCGTCACCAGTCGCGAAGATGCCTATGAAATCCTGATGCGGGCGATTCTGCAGCTGCCCGATTACCTGGAGCACATTCAGACGGGACACCGGGATATTCCGATCGTCCTGCTTCCCCTGCTCAATGATCTTCGTACCACGCGCAACGCCAGCCTGCTGTCGGAGAACGTGCTGTTTTTCCCCGATATGGATGGCATCACCGGCCTCGAAGAAGGGGAGGAGGCCAACGAGGAAAGGGGCGAAGACGTTCAGTCTTTGGCGCGCCGGAGTCGCCATGCGTATCAACTTGGCCTGCTCGGCCTCTTCCGGCACAAGGATATCAAGCCGAGCCTCGATCGTATCCAGGACGTGCTCTCCGGTCTGCGCCACGCGGCCCGGGATGATTCCGTGGGCCGGATGTTCTGGATCAGCGGTGCCATGGTCGAAGCGCTGACCGATGGTGCGCTGGAGGCAAGTGTTACCGTCAAGCAGTTGCTGGGTCGTGTAGACCGCCAGATCCGGGTGCTGATACAGGAAGGCGAGTCCGCCATGGCGAGGCAGATGCCTTCCGACCTCCTCAAGAATCTCATCTATTACGTGGGACGGTCCGGCCCCGGCGGTGAGCAGGTGCAGGCGGTCAAGCGTGCCTTCCGGCTCAACGAAGTGCTGCCCGAAGGCATCGATCTGGAGCAGGCCCTGGAGAACATCCGGGGCCCGAATCAGCAGCTGCTGGAGACTGTATCCCGCGCCATTCGCGAGGATCTGGCAGAGGTCAAGGACGGGCTCGACGTGTTCATGCACAGCGAGAGTCAGGACGTGGCAAGTCTGGCGCCGCTGGTGGACAGCCTGCGCCGCATGGCCGACACCATGGCCATGCTGGGTATGGGCGAGCCGCGGGAACTGGCGCTCCGCGAGGCCGATATCATCGAACAGATGGTCGACGGACAGTCGCAGCACGATGACACCGTGCTCATGGACGTGGCCTCGCGCCTCTTGATGCTGGAGACATCCATCAACGGGCTGGTGGCTTCCCGGGGCCCTGTTGCCGCGCGCGAGAATCTATTGCCCGGTGCGCTGGGGGCGCTCACCGAGGGTGAGTCCCGGACAATCATTACGACCATTCTGCACGAGGCCCTGGCGGATATCGCAAAGGCCAAGGGCGGCATCCTCGATTATATCGGGGAACCACAGAATCCGGGTCAACTGAACGATGTCGCCGAGATGCTTTCACGCGTCGCCGGTGCGCTGGCGATGCTGTCCCTGGAAGAAGTGGCCGATCTATTGCGCGACGTGCGACGCTACGTCGAGAGCCAGGTACTTGAGGGCGGTCACGTTCCCGATATCGGCGAGCAGGAGGCCTTGGCCGAGGCAGTGACGGCCATCGAGTTGTACCTGGAAACCCTGGACAACGGCAGCGGCGACCCCCGGCCCATGCTGGACACGGCTCGCCGGTGTCTGCCCCGGCTGGTGCCGGCTCAGGTGTCCGTGGAGGCGGATACCGCACCTGCGCCGGCCGCTGCTGCCGGCGAGCCGCCCCGCGATGAGGCCGATACCCTGGTCCTGACGCCGCCGGAGCCGGAAGGGGCGCATGCCGGCGAATCGCTCGCCGAGGCACCCGCCCCCGGGCTGGAATCGGACACGGGGGCTTCGGTCGAGCAGCCCGCGCCGGTGGAGTCGGGGCCATCGCCGGAGCCTGAGGCCGAACCGGTGCGTTATCCGGTGATGTCCGGCGACATGGATGAAGAGATCCTGGAGATCTTCCTGGAGGAGGCCCAGGAGGAGATCGAGCGCGTGCGCGAGTTCCTGCCCCAGTGGCGCAACAATCCGGCGGATCAGGACGCGCTGGCCACGGTGCGTCGATCTTTCCATACCCTCAAGGGCAGCGGTCGGCTGGTGGGCGCGCAGCTGCTGGGCGAATTCGCCTGGTCCATGGAGAATCTGCTCAACCGGGTGATCGATCAGACGGTGCCGGCCTCTCCGGAAGTCCACCATGTGCTCGACGGCGCATTGCGTACCCTGCCCGTACTTCGTGAACAGATTGCCGGCGGCGAAGGTGCCGATGAGCAGGTGTACGGGCTCATGTCCAGGGCAGACGGGCTGGCCAGGGGGGAACGGGCCGCCGCTTCGCCGGCACCGCAGTCGCCCGAGAGTCATCCGACGGCAGCCGATGCCACCGATGCCGGGCCACCATCCGGTGATGACGATACCCTGGCGAAGCCGGTTCCGGGAATCGTTGAATTACGATCGTCGTTTCGCGATGTTTCCGAACCGGGCGGTGAGGATGCGGTTTCCGCGGCAGATCCCGGGCTTTCCCCCGGCGTACCCTTCGAGGCCGATACCGAAGGCGCCGGGGCGCTGGCGGGGTCTGACACGTTCCCGGCAGAGGACGATACCGATACGGTGATCTCGGACGACTTCGACACCCGTGTGCTCGAAGGGCATGAAGCAGGCGCCGCGGACGGTGAAGACCGGTTGCAGGATGAAGGCACGGCGCTGAGTTCGGAAGCAACCGGCACTCCGATGCCGGAGCGCGACGATCGGACCGAGGACCCGGAATCGCATGCCTCCATCCGGTGGAGCGATGATGCCCCGGAGATCGCCGCCACGGTTGGCGATGAGCCGTCGGAGCGTATGGACCCGATGTTGCTGGAGATCTTCCGCAATGAGACCGGCCAGCATCTGGATGCGCTGCGTGAGTTGCTTGCCGCCGCGGGGCAGAACGGCGATGAGGGGCTGCCCGTCACGGATGCCCTGTTGCGCGCCATACACACCCTCAATGGTGCCGCACGCACCGCTGAAGTGCCGGAGATCTCCGAAGTCTGCGGCCCGTGCGAACGTTATGTGAAGGCCCGTGCCGACGTGGGATTGGCCATACCCCCGGAGGTGCTTCCACGGTTCGGTGCCATGATTGACCACGTCACCGACGTGCTGGGTGCCCTGGGGTACGCCACCGGCAGTCTTCCTTCCGGTGAGCGCCTGGCGACAGAGATGCAGACCCTGCTGGATGAGGAATTGGCCCGTATCGAGGCCGTGCGCCATGAGAATGCCATGCGGCCGCTGCCGCGGATGGCGCCAGGGCCGGAACCGTCATCCGATGAGACCGCTGCCGGTCCGGAGACGCCCCCGGGGCCTGACGACGTCTCCCCGGTGAGTGAAGAAGCGTTTCCTGCACCAGGGGAAACCGTTCCAATGACGGAACAGGCCGCCACCGAGGACGTGCCTCCCCCGGATGTGCCCAATGCGCAGGATATGGAGTTGGTGGACATCTTCCTGGAGGAAGGGGTGGAGATCCTGGACGCCGCCGACAACCTGCTCGAGTCCTGGCGGAAGGCCCCGGAGGACGAACAGATCATCACGGAGTTCCAGCGTCAGCTCCATACCCTCAAGGGCGGCGCCCGCATGGCCGGGTTCCGCAATATCGGCGATCTGAGTCACGCCCTGGAAAGCCTGGTGATCGACATCTCGGAGACCGGGCGGGTCCCCGAGCAGGAGATGCTGGAGGCGGTGGGTGTCGCCCTGGATCGCCTGAGCAGCCAGGTCGAGCAGGCGCGGCGTCGCGAGCCCGTGCTGGCCGCACCCGATCTGGTCGAGCGGATCACCTCGTTCTGCGAGGCACCAGCGGGCCCGCTGTCTCCGGAGGGTGACGGGGAACTTGAGGCGGATTCGCCCGCGTACGACGTACCCCCTGTCGAGGACGATCCGGGTCAGGCGCTCCTGGACGTGGCCGATCTGCCGGTGGATGAATCCCTGGGCGGGGGCGGGGAGCGCCTGGAGGGGACCGAGCTGCCCGATTCCGTGGCGGGTCCGGCGGCTCGCGAAGGCGCGCGTGAGACCCGCGATGCGAGACCCGCGGACGTCACGGCCGCTCAGGAGCTGGTCAGGGTACGTTCCGAGGTGCTGGATAATCTGGTGAACTACGCGGGTGAGGTGAACATCTATCACGCCCGCCTGGAGCAGCAGATTACCGGTTTCGGTTTCAACCTGGGCGAACTCGCGCAGACCGTCATGCGACTCAGGGAGCAGCTTCGCAAACTGGAGCTTGAGACCGAGGCGCAGATTCTGTTCCGTTACGAGAAGGAAAAGGAGGAGCAGGGCCTCGAAGGCGATTTCGATCCGCTGGAGATGGACCGCTATTCCAATATCCAGCAGCTCTCGCGTGCACTTGCCGAAAGTATCAACGACCTCGTGAGTATCCAGGAGATCCTCTCCGACCAGGTGCGGGACTCCGCAACGCTCCTCCTGCAGCAGTCGCGGGTCAGTACCGATCTGCAGGAAGGCCTCATGCGCACGCGCATGGTGCAGTTCTCCAATATGGCACCCCGGTTGCGCCGTGTGGTGCGCCAGACCGCGGCGGAGCTTGGCAAGCGCGTGAACCTGACCGTGAGCGGTGAGGGCAGTGAGCTGGATCGTTCCGTGCTGGAACGCATGGTGGCACCTCTGGAGCACATGCTGCGCAATGCGGTTTCCCATGGCATCGAGTCCGTGGACGAACGCAAGGTCGCCGGGAAGCCGGAGGCCGGTCAGATCGACCTGCAGGTGAGCAGGGAGGGTTCCGAAGTGGTGATCCGCGTCAATGACGATGGGGCGGGTATCAACCTGAAGGCGGTGCGCGAGAAGGCGCACAACCTTGGCTTGATCGGTGCCGATGAAGCCCTGCTCACGGATGAGGACGTCATGCAGTTCATCCTCGAGTCCGGATTCTCGACGGCCAGGGAGGTCAGCCAGATCTCGGGCCGGGGCGTGGGTATGGACGTGGTGAACAGCGAGATCAAGCAGCTGGGCGGAACCCTGAGTATCGAGTCCGTGCAGGGGCAGGGCACCCGGTTTACCGTGCGGCTGCCCTTCACGCTGGCCATCAATCAGGCCTTGCTGGTTCAGGTGGGAGAAGATATCTATGCGGTGCCGCTGTCCAGCATCGAGGGCATCGTGCGCTTGCGAGCTGAGGATCTGGCCGCCTACTACAAGCAGGAACATCCGGTCTACGACTATGCCGGCAACACATACGAGGTGAAGCACCTGGGTGTGCTGCTGGATGTTTCGCAGCCTGTCCTGCACACGGGTGAAATGATGTATCCGGTGCTGCTGGTGCGCTCGGGCGATCACCGTATTGCCCTGCATGTGGACGGGCTTATGGGCAGCCGCGAGGTGGTGGTCAAGTCCGTGGGCCCGCAGGTGGCCAAGGTGCGCGGTATCTCCGGCGCCACCATCCTGGGCGACGGCCGGGTGGTGCTGATTCTGGACGTGCCGGCGCTGGTGCGCATCGGTGCCGGCGTGCAGCTCGTCTACCGGGCACCCGAGCCGGAAAGCGGCGAGGCGATGCCCACGGTCATGGTGGTGGATGACTCCATTACCATCCGCAAGGTCACCGCGCGCATGCTGGAGCGCAACCGCTATCGGGTGATCACCGCGAAGGACGGCCTAGATGCCGTCGCCCAGTTACAGGACAATGTGCCTGACATCATGCTGCTCGATATCGAGATGCCGCGTATGGATGGCTACGAACTGGCCACCCATATGCGCAACGACAGCCGGCTGCAGAACGTGCCCATCATCATGATCACCTCGCGTACAGGTGAGAAACACCGCCAGCGGGCGCTGGACATCGGTGTGAACCGCTATCTGGGCAAGCCCTATCAGGAGGCGGACCTGCTGGCCAACATCAAGGATATCCTCCCGGCATGATCGATCGTGCATCATGAGTGATTCTCCGGATACCCTGAACTGCCTGATCGTGCCCCTGGCAGAGCAGCATATGCTCCTTCCGCAGCACGTCGTGGCCGAGGTGCTCACCCAGCAGTTCTCGCGCCAGGTGCCCGGTGCGCCACCCTGGCTGACGGGTGTGGTGGAATGGCGTAACGAGCAGGTGCCCGTGGTTTCCATGGAGACCCTGATGGGTACACCGGTAGAGCAGGGCAACCGCCTGCTGCGTGTCCTTGTGATGCATGGTCTGGAGCAGATTCCCGGGCTTGCCTACTATGCCGTTCAGGTGCGAGGCATTCCCCATCCCCTGAAGGTCTTCGAGCACGACGTGGAACCGCTCGACGCAGGCGTCGAGGCCGGCGAGGAGTTTGGCTGCCGCGTGCGAGCGAGCGGTGTCACCTGCATCATCCCCCGCCTGGAACGCATCGAGACCGAGTTGCAGGAGAATCTGCAGCGCCTTTGAGGGCAGTGGCGAGTCTCAAGTCTCAAGTGGCAAGGAAGCCGGTTCAGGGATTGTCCTTTCCTTGCCACTTGAGACTTGAGACTAGCCACTGCCTCTTAAATCCCCCCACAACGCCTGAATCACCGCCAGTGCGGCGATGCCGGCGGTTTCGGTGCGCAGGGTTCGGGGGCCCAGACTCACCCCCTGCAGTCCCTGATGCCGTGCCGCCGTAATCTCGGTTCCGTCCAGACCCCCTTCCGGGCCGATGAGAAGCTGGACGGGGCCGTCGGGCGCGCGGTCGGCGAGACCTGTTCCGGCCTGCGGGTCCAGCACCAGGGCGTGGCCTTCCGGTCGGTTTGTCAGCCAGTGTTCCAGGGTGGTCACCGGATCCAGCACAGGCAGGTCATTGCGCCCGCATTGCTCGCAGGCACTGATGATCACACCCCGCCAGTGTTCATGACGACTGTCCAGACGGCGGGAGTCGCCGGGGATCCGGCTGCGTTTCGTGATGACCGGTATGACACGGGTCACCCCCAGTTCCGTGGCCTTCTGCAGGCTGAAGTCCATGCGGTCTCCCCTGGAGACACCCTGGACAAGGGTGACGTGCAGTGCAGGGCGGGTGTCACGGTCGTCAAAGGCCGTGAGCGTGACCCGGGACCGGCGCCTTGACGCCTCGGTCAGCCTCCCCCGGTACTCGCCCCCCGACCCATTGAACAGCACCAGTTCCGCTCCCTGGCGCAGGCGCAGGACCTGAACGGCATGGCGGTGCGCGTGTTCATCCAGGTCGATGTCTGCGCCGACCGCCAACGGCTGGTCCAGGAACAACCGCGTCAGGCGCATCGCCTGGCCGGGGGAGATGGGGGGCGACCGTGCCGCAAACGGGCGCGAGTCAATGCAAGGTGATCGCCATGGGAGTCATTCATCTGCGAACCTCGCGGTCGTCCGTGGACCGGATTGATCAGCCGGTCTTCAGGCCGAGGTTCTTCCAGATGGCCAAAGTGGCTCTGGACTGGTTCATGGTATAGAAGTGCAGCCCCGGGGCACCGGCGTCCAGCAGCTGTTCGCACATCCGGCTGACCACCTCCTCGCCAAAGGCACGTATGGAGTCCAGGTCTTCGCCGAATCCTTCCAGGCGCTTGCGGATCCATCTCGGGATGTCCGCGCCGCAGGCATCGGAGAAGCGCGCCAGTTGCGTGTAGTTGGTGATAGGCATGATGCCCGGTACGATGGGAAGTGTCACACCCTTCTTCTCACAGCTGTCCACGAAGTGATAGTAGGCCTCGGCGTTGAAGAAGTACTGGGTGATGGATGAGTCCGCACCCGCGTCCACCTTGCGCTTGAAGTTTTCCAGGTCCTTTTCGTAACTGGGGGCCTGGGGGTGCATCTCCGGGTAGGCGGCCACCTCGATAAAGAAGTGATCGCCGGTCTCCGCACGGATGAATTCCACCAGTTCGTTGGCATAGCGCAGCTCGCCCGGGTCACCGCGCATGCCCGAGGGCATGTCGCCGCGCAGGGCCACGATGTGGCGGATGTCGTTCCTTCGGTAGAGTTCCAGGATCTCCCGGACATGTTCCCGGGTGGATCCGATGCAGGACAAATGGGGCGCTGCCTCAAATCGGGCGTCACGCTGGATCTCCATCACCGTGTCCAGGGTCCGGGTCTGGGTGGATCCGCCGGCGCCGTAGGTCACGGAGAAAAACTTGGGTTTCAATGCGGCAAGCGCCTCACGGGCCTTGCGAAGCTTCTCCGCCCCTTCGTCGGACTTGGGGGGGAAGAACTCGAAACTGAACACGCGTTCGTGTGCTTGTTGTGATTTCATGGGGTTTCGGGCCTCACTGGAATTCTGTGCGCGGGGAGCGCGGCAAGGGGGGGGTGGATCGGTGCGGGGTTGCGGGTCGCGTGCACCTGCGCAGGGTCATCGGGCCGGGAAAGATCCCGGCCCAACGCGGTTTCCTTTGTTTTCCCGCCGGGAACCGGGTCGTCAGCCGGCATGGCGGACAACCCGTGCCCGGAACGGCCGATCAATACCGGTAGTGTTCCGGCTTGAACGGACCTTCCACCTTAAGGCCCAGGTAGCTGGCCTGCTCCTCGGTAAGACGGGTGAGGCTGGCTCCGATCTTCTTCAGATGCAGCTGCGCCACCTTCTCGTCCAGGTGCTTGGGCAGCACGTAGACCTCATTCTTGTAGCGGTCGCCATGGCAGTAGAGTTCGATCTGCGCCATTACCTGGTTGGTGAAGGAGTTGGACATCACGAAGCTCGGGTGGCCGGTGCCGCAGCCAAGGTTCACCAGACGGCCCTTGGCCAGCATGATGATGCGGTGGCCGTCGGGGAAGATCACGTGGTCCACCTGGGGCTTGATGTTCTCCCACTCGCACTTGCCAAGGCTCGCCACGTCGATCTCGGAATCGAAGTGACCGATGTTGCATACAATGGCCTGATCCTTCATGCGGGCCATATGATCATGGGTGATGACATCCTTGTTGCCGGTCGCGGTGACGAAGATGTCCGCCTTGTCGGCGGCCTCGTCCATGGTCACCACCCGGTAACCCTCCATGGCGGCCTGCAGGGCGCAGATCGGATCGATCTCGGTGATCCACACGTTGGCGCCGAGCCCGCGCAGGGACTGTGCACTGCCCTTGCCCACGTCGCCGTAGCCGCACACCACGGCCACCTTGCCGGCGATCATCACGTCCGTGGCACGCTTGATCGCGTCCACCAGGGATTCCCGGCAGCCGTAGAGGTTGTCGAACTTGGACTTGGTGACCGAGTCGTTCACGTTGATGGCCGGGAAGGGCAGGGTACCCTCCTTCTGCATCTGATAGAGGCGGTGCACGCCGGTGGTGGTCTCCTCGGTCACTCCCTTGAGATTCTTCTTGATATTGGAGTACCAGTTGGGGGACTTGGCCAGGCGCGCCTTGATGGAGGCGAACAGGGCCTGTTCCTCTTCGTTGCCCGGGTTCTCCAGCACAGACGGGTCGGTCTCTGCCTGGGCACCCAGCATGATCAGCAACGTGGCGTCGCCGCCGTCGTCCAGGATCATGTTGGGGGTGCCGCCGTCATGCCACTCGAAGATACGGTGGGCATAATCCCAGTATTCCTCCAGCGTCTCGCCCTTGAAGGCGAACACCGGCGTACCGTTGGCGGCGATGGCCGCGGCGGCGTGGTCCTGGGTGGAGAAGATGTTGCAGGAGGCCCAGCGGACCTCGGCACCCAGAGCCTCCAGTGTCTGGATCAGCACGGCGGTCTGGATGGTCATGTGCAGGCTGCCGGCGATGCGGGCGCCCTTGAGCGGCTTGTCCTTGGCGAATTCCTCGCGGGTGGCCATCAGACCGGGCATTTCGGTCTCGGCGATGGCGATCTCCTTGCGGCCGAAGTCGGCCTGGTTGATGTCGGCGACGATATAGTCGCCACTGCTCGGAGTCATCACAGCATTCATGGTTTATATCTCCATGGTTGTCGGATGAGCGCCGTTGCTACGGTTGGTGCCCCATGCCGAGCCTGACGGGGTCCAACCCCGCTGCAGCGCTCCTCGGCACGTTACAGCCCGCGAACGTCACTGTCCGCGGTGAAAATTCGGTTTATGGACCGCGACGCAAAGTCGCAAAGACGCAAAGGATCGCGAAGTAAACCTCTTGATCTTCAAGAACTCAAAAAAACTTTGCGCCCCTTTGCGTCTTTGCGTCTTTGCGTCGCGGTTAATCCGCATCGCGGTCAGATCAAATCAATCCAGCCCCGCCGCCGCGGCCAGTTCGGCGGCCTTGTCGGTGCGTTCCCAGGGCAGGTCCAGGTCCTCGCGGCCGAAATGACCGTAGGCGGCCGTGGCCTGATATCGGGGGCGCAGCAGGTCCAGCATGCTGATGATGCCCCAGGGGCGCAGATCGAAATGCTCCCGGATCAGTTCCACGATGCGCCGATCGCCCACCTTGCCGGTACCGAACGTATCGATGCTGATGGAGGTGGGCCGTGCCACGCCGATGGCATAGGAGACCTGGATTTCGCATCGGTCGGCGAGTCCGGCCGCCACCACGTTCTTGGCCACGTAGCGCCCGGCATAGGCCGCGGAGCGATCCACCTTGGAGGGGTCCTTGCCGGAGAAGGCGCCGCCGCCGTGGCGGGCCATGCCGCCATAGGTGTCCACGATGATCTTGCGGCCGGTCAACCCGCAGTCGCCCACCGGCCCGCCGATGACAAACTTGCCGGTGGGATTGATATGGATGTTTTCCTCCGGGCAGGTGTCCAGCCAATCGGCCGGGAGCACGGGCCTGATGATCATGTCCATCACCGCATCGCGCAGATCCGCCTGGGCGATGTCCGGATCGTGCTGGGTGGAGAGCACCACCGCGTCGATGCCGACCGGCGCGCCATCCTCGTAGCGAAAGGTCACCTGGCTCTTGGCATCCGGCCGCAGCCATGAAAGCTCCCCGTGCTTGCGGACCTCTGCCTGCCGGCGTACCAGCTTGTGGGCGTAGAAGATGGGCGCGGGCATCAGCGCATCGGTCTCGTTGCTTGCGTAGCCGAACATCAGGCCCTGATCGCCGGCACCTTGGTTTTCCCGGTTCTCCGAGTCACGGTCCACGCCCTGGGCGATATCCGGTGACTGCTTGCCGATGGCGTTGATCACCGCACAGGTATGCCCGTCGAAACCGGCGTCGCAGTTGTCGTAGCCGATGTCCAGCACCGCCTTGCGCACCAGGTCCTCGTATTCGAGGTTTGCGTGGGTGGTGATCTCCCCGGCCAGCACCACCATGCCGGTCTTCACCAGGGTCTCGCAGGCCACCCGGCCGTGCGGATCCTCGGCGAGTACCGCGTCCACGATGGCGTCGGAGATCTGGTCGGCCATCTTGTCCGGATGACCTTCGGATACGGACTCGGATGTAAACAAATGGCTGTTTTTCATGCCGCTGCGGGGGCTCCGGAGGTTGGGTTGGCCACGCTGTGGGCCGGGTGTCGGGGACCAAAAGAGCCGGAATTGTAGCCGATTTCCGGGTCCGGGTGCATCTTTGACCCCCCCAAAAGGGGGGTATGGGCCCGGTGGTGACTGTCGGCACAGGCCATTATTTGGCCAATAAAATCATTGTTTTATATGGAGTAATCGTGGCTGCATCGGCATTCCGGCTGCCGCCGCCGGCAACGCCGTGGCGCGCTCTCAGGCTTGCCCCGTATGGTGCTCTCGGGGAAAATGCACCGCGCTGTAAGCCTTCATCCGGGCCCGGTAACGCGCCGACCCTTTCGCCTCGAGGGGCAGGACGTCCTGGCGAGACCGTTCCCCAGAAGCCGGATAACGAGTGTGGTTTCGCGAGCATGCGGAGCGCGCGCGGACGCCTGACCGGATCCATTCCGGACGTATAACGAACAAGAAACCGGGCGCCGCGGATCGGAATACCGTTTTTGATCTTTGGACATCAAGTCAGGAGAACCTTTATGCCTTCCCGTAGAGATCTTGCCAACGCCATCCGTGCACTCAGTATGGACGCGGTCCAGAAGGCCAATTCCGGGCACCCCGGCGCCCCCATGGGCATGGCCGATATCGCCGAGGTGCTGTGGAACGAATACATGAAGCACAACCCCGCCAACCCCAAGTGGGCGGACCGCGACCGCTTCGTCATGTCCAACGGTCATGGCTCCATGCTGGTGTACTCGTTGCTGCATCTCTCGGGCTATGACCTGCCCATGGATGAACTCAGGAACTTCCGTCAGCTGCACTCCAAGACCCCCGGGCATCCCGAGTACGGGTACACCCCGGGTGTCGAGACCACCACCGGCCCCCTGGGTCAGGGTGTCACCAACGCCGTGGGCATGGCCATCGCCGAGAAGGCGCTCGCCGCGCACTTCAACCGTGACGGCCACGAGGTGGTGGACCACAACACGTATGTATTCCTGGGTGACGGCTGCCTCATGGAGGGTATTTCCCACGAGGCCTGTTCCCTGGCCGGAACGCTGGGGCTCGGCAAGCTGATCGCCTTCTACGACGACAATGGCATATCCATCGACGGCGAGGTGGAGGGCTGGTTCACGGACGATACCCCGAAGCGCTTCGAGGCGTATGGCTGGCACGTGGTGGCCGACGTGGACGGCCATGACGGCGAGGCCGTGAAGAAGGCCATCGAGGCGGCCCGCAAGGTCACCGACAAGCCGTCCATCATCTGCTGCAAGACGGTGATCGGCTGGGGTTCCCCCAACAAGCAGGGCAAGGAGGAATGCCATGGTGCGCCACTGGGCGACGATGAGATAAGGATGGTGCGCGAGACCATCGGCTGGACACACGAGCCCTTCGTGATTCCCGACGACATCTATGCCGGCTGGAACGCCCGGGACAGGGGCGCACAGGCCCAGTCCGCCTGGGACAAGCGTTTCGCCGAGTATGAAAAGGCCCACCCGGAACTGGCCGCCGAGTTCAAGCGCCGCATGGCCGGAGAACTGCCCGCCGACTGGCAGGAGAAGGCCGGTGCCTACATCAGGGAGACTGTCGAGAAAGCCGAGAAGGTGGCCTCCCGCAAGGCCTCCCAGAACGCCATCGGCGGTTATGCCCCGGCGCTGCCCGAACTGCTGGGCGGCTCCGCGGACCTGGCCGGTTCCAACCTGACGCTCTGGAAGGGCTCCAAGGGCATCAGCAGGAGCGACGGTGACGGCAACTACGTGTTCTACGGCGTGCGTGAGTTCGGCATGGCCGCGATCATGAACGGCGTTGCCCTGCACGGCGGATTCATCCCCTACGGCGGCACCTTCCTGATTTTCACCGACTATGCGCGTAACGGCATGCGCATGTCCGCGCTCACCCGGCAGCGGGTCATCTACGTGCTCACCCACGATTCCATCGGCCTGGGGGAGGACGGCCCCACCCACCAGCCGGTTGAACAGGTAAGCAGCCTGCGCATCATCCCGAACATGTCGCTCTGGCGCCCCTGCGACGCCGTGGAAACGGCCATGGCCTGGAAGGCGGGTATTGAGCGCACCGCCGGCCCCACGTCGCTGATCCTCTCGCGCCAGGGCCTGCCCCACCAGGCGCGCAGCGCAGAGCAGGTGGCCAGCATTGCTCGCGGCGGCTACATCCTCAAGGACAGTGACGGCACGCCGGACGCCATCATCATCGCCACCGGCTCCGAGGTGGCCATCGCCATGCAGGCCGCCGAGACCCTCGCCGGCAAGGGCAGGAAGGTGCGCGTGGTGTCCATGCCCAGCACCGACGTGTTCGATGCCCAGGACGCTGCCTACCGGGAGTCCGTGCTGCCCGCGGCCGTGCGTGCCCGGGTAGCGGTGGAGGCCGGCGTGACCGGCTTCTGGCTCAAGTACGTGGGCCTCGATGGCCGCGTAGTGGGTATCGATCGCTTCGGCGAGTCGGCCCCCGGCGATGCACTGATGAAGGAGTTCGGCTTCACCGCGGATAACGTGGCCAGGGCCGTGGAAGATGTGCTGGCCTGATTCAAGGTCACAAGGGGCGGTCGTGAGCGGACGCCCCTGGAGTTCTTAACACACTACGCAAAGTACGGAGAGTGAGACATGACGATCAAAGTCGGTATTAACGGTTTCGGCCGTATCGGCCGCATGGCCTTCCGCGCCATCAGCAAGGAATTCCCGGAGATCGAGGTCGTTGCCATCAACGACCTGCTGGATCCCGATTATCTGGCCTACATGCTCAAGTACGATTCCGTGCATGGCCGCTTCAACGGAGACATCGCCGTCGAGGGCAGCAACCTGGTGGTGAACGGCAAGAAGATCCGCCTGACCGCCGAGCGTGATCCCGCCAGCCTGAAGTGGAATGAGGCCGGTGCCGAGGTGGTGATCGAGTCCACCGGTTTCTTCCTGTCCGAGGACGTGGCCGGGAAGCACATCGAGGCCGGCGCCAAGAAGGTGGTGATGTCCGCCCCCTCCAAGGATGCGACCCCCATGTTCGTCTATGGGGTGAACCACGACAGCTACAAGGGTCAGGCCATCATCTCCGCCGCCTCCTGCACCACCAACGCCCTGGCGCCGGTGGCCAAGGTGTTGAACGACAGCTTCGGCATCAAGCGCGGCCTGATGAGCACCGTGCATGCCGCCACCGCCACCCAGAAGACCGTGGACGGCCCGTCCGCGAAGGACTGGCGCGGTGGCCGCGGCATCCTGGAGAACATCATCCCGTCCTCCACCGGTGCCGCCAAGGCCGTGGGCAAGGTGCTGCCCGAGTTGAACGGCAAGCTGACCGGCATGGCCTTCCGTGTGCCCACCTCCGACGTGTCCGTGGTGGATCTGACCGTGGAACTGAACAAGGAGGCTTCCTACGACGACATCTGCAAGGCCATGAAGGCGGCCTCCGAGAGCGGCCCCCTGAAGGGCGTGCTGGCCTATACCGACGAGAAGGTGGTCTCCACCGACTTCCGCGGTCAGAACATGCCGTCGATCTTTGATGCCGAGGCCGGTATCGCGCTGGATCCCACCTTCGTGAAGGTGGTGGCCTGGTACGACAACGAGTACGGCTACACCTGTAATATGCTCCGCGTGGTGGAGCATATCGGCAAGTAAGTCATGCGTGAGGCGTGAGGCGTGAGGCGTGAAGTGTGAGGGGTGATGCCACCCCCGCTTCCTTGCGCCTCACGCCTTACCCCTTACCCCTTACGGAGATAAACATGTCCGTCATCAAGATGACCGACCTGGATCTGGCCGGAAAGCGGGTGCTCATCCGCGAGGATCTGAACGTACCCGTCAAGGACGGCAAGGTCACCTCGGATGCCCGCATTCGCGCAAGCCTGCCCACCATCGAGCACGCCATGAAGGCGGGCGCGATGGTGATGCTCATGTCTCATCTGGGCCGCCCGGAAGAGGGCGTGTTCAGCGAGGAGAATTCCCTCAAGCCCGTGGCCGATCACCTCTCCGGCCTGCTGGGCAGTGAAGTGCGCCTGGTGCGTGACTATCTCGACGGCGTGGACGTGGCCGAAGGCGAGGTGGTCATGCTCGAGAACGTGCGCTTCAACAAGGGCGAGAAGAAGAACGACGAGGACCTGTCGCGTAGGTACGCGGCCCTGTGTGATGTCTATGTGATGGACGCCTTCGGCACCGCCCACCGCGCCCAGGCCTCCACGCACGGCGCCGGCCAGTACGCAACGACCGCCTGCGCCGGTCCGCTTCTGGCTGCTGAACTGGAAGCGCTCGGCAAGGCCCTGGGCAACCCGAAGCGGCCCCTGGTGGCCATCGTGGGCGGGTCCAAGGTCTCCACCAAACTCACGGTGCTGGAATCCCTCTCCGGTGTGGTGGACCAGCTCATCGTGGGCGGCGGTATCGCCAACACTTTCATTGCCGCCCAGGGTCATCCGGTGGGCAAGTCCCTGTACGAGGCGGATCTGGTGGACGAGGCGAAGCGCCTCATGACGGCCGCAAAGGAGAAAGGCGGCGACATCCCCGTGCCTACTGACGTGGTGACGGGAAAGGCGTTCTCCGAGTCGACTCCGGCCGAGATCAAGGCCGTGGCCGACGTTTCCGATGACGACATGATCTTCGATGTGGGTCCGGACACCGCCGCCTCCTATGCTGACCTGCTCAAGAAGGCCGGCACCATCGTCTGGAACGGTCCCGTGGGCGTGTTCGAGTTCGACCAGTTCGCGGCCGGAACCAGGGCGCTGGGTGAGGCCATCGCCGACAGCGACGCCTTCTCGATCGCCGGCGGCGGCGACACCCTGGCGGCCATCGACAAGTACGGTCTGGCTTCCCGCATCTCCTACATCTCCACCGGCGGCGGGGCATTCCTGGAATTCCTGGAAGGCAAACAGCTGCCGGCCGTGGCCATGCTGGAAGCGCGTGCCAAGGGCTGACGCCTGTTCGCGGCAACCGGCCGGGCGATCGCCCGGCCACTGTCACTGGACGGGCGAGCCGGGAACTGTCTCATGAGAAGAACAAAGATCGTAGCCACCCTGGGACCTGCGACCGACGGACCGGGGGTACTCGAGAGGCTGGTACACGCCGGAATGGACGTGGCGCGCATCAACTTCTCCCACGGCCAGGCCGAGGAGCACCGCCGCCGCGTGGAGGCGTTGCGCAAGGCTGCGGACGCCGCGGGCCGCGTGGTGGGCGTACTGGGAGATCTCCAGGGCCCCAAGATCCGCATTGCCCGATTCGCCGAGGGGGAGGTGGAGCTCAACGAGGGCGACGCGTTCGTGCTCGATGCGGCCCTGGGCGAGGATGCGGGCGACCGGGGGCGGGTGGGGCTGACCTACAAAGAACTGCCTGACGATGTGTATGCCGGTGACACCCTGCTCCTGGACGACGGGCGCGTCGTCCTCGACGTGGAACGTGTCGAGGGCGGTGTCATTCATACCCGTGTCACGGTGGGCGGCGCGCTGTCCAACAACAAGGGTATCAACCGCATGGGCGGCGGTCTGTCGGCACCGGCAATCACCGACAAGGACCGCGAGGATATCCGCCTGGCCGCGGAACTGAGCGTGGATTATCTGGCGGTGTCGTTCCCACGCTCCGCCGATGACGTTCACCTGGCCCGGGACCTGCTCCGCGAGGCTGGCGGCCACGGCGCCATCTGCGCCAAGATCGAGCGTTCCGAGGCGCTGGAGGCCATCGAGGAGATCATCATGGCCGCGGACGCCATCATGATTGCGCGCGGTGATCTGGGCGTGGAGATCGGCGATGCCGAGTTGCCGGGTGTGCAGAAGACCCTGATCAATCGTGCCCGCACCCTCAACCGGGTGGTGATCACCGCCACCCAGATGATGGAATCCATGATCCTGAATCAGATTCCCACCCGCGCCGAGGTCTTTGACGTGGCCAACGCGGTGCTCGACGGTACCGATGCAGTGATGCTGTCGGGAGAGACGGCCACCGGTCGTTATCCGGTCAAGGTGGTGGCCGCCATGGGCCGCATTTGCGAGGCGGCCGAACGCCAGCGCAGCGCGCGTGTTTCCCATCATCGTATGGACAGCCGCTTCGAGCGGGTGGACGAGGGCATCGCCATGGCAACCATGTACACGGCCAACCACCTGGATGTGCGTGCCATCGCTGCGCTCACCGAATCAGGTTCGACAGCGCTGTGGATGTCACGCATCAGTTCCGGCATCCCCATCTACGGCTTGACGCGCCACCAGCACACGCGTAGAAAACTGACCCTCTACCGGGGCGTCTATCCCGTTGCCTTCGAGGCAGTGCAGACCAGCCATGCGGAAACCAACCGCCAGGTGGTGGAGCTGCTGATCAGCGAGGGCATCGTCAAGGATGGAGACCTTGTGATCATCACCAAGGGAGACCTGGCCGGTGCCATGGGTGGCACCAATGCCATGAAGATCGTGCGGGTGGGAGAGCTTCTGGAATACGGTGCCTGAGGGGATTTCCCCGAGGTCCGGCCCGCGGAATCTGCGTCTATAATCGAACACCTGATACCGATTCGGACACAATCGCAAAACGTAACACATAGGAGGTCTGTATGGCCCTGATATCTCTGAGACAGCTGCTGGATCATGCCGCCGAACACGGCTATGGCATGCCCGCATACAACGCCAACAACATGGAACAGGTGCACGCGGTCATGCAGGCCGCCGACGAGGTGGACTCCCCGGTGATCATCCAGGCCTCCGCGGGCGCCCGAAAGTATGCTGGCGAGCCTTTTCTGCGCCACCTGATCATTGCCGCGGTGGAGCAGTATCCGCACATCCCCATTGTGCTGCACCAGGATCACGGCGCCGAACCCGCCGTGTGCTTCCGTTCCATCCAGTCCGGTTTCACCTCGGTGATGATGGACGGTTCCCTGATGGCCGACATGAAGACGCCGTCCACCTATGAATACAACGTGGATGTGACCCGCAAGGTCTCCGAGATGGCCCACGCCCTGGGTGTTTCCGTGGAAGGCGAGCTGGGTTGCCTGGGCAGTCTGGAGACGGGCATGGCCGGGGAAGAGGATGGCTCCGGTGCGGAAGGCAAGCTGGATCACTCCCAGCTGCTCACCGACCCGGACGAGGCCGCGGACTTCGTCAAGCAGACCAGTGTGGACGCCCTGGCGATTGCCATCGGCACCTCCCACGGCGCCTACAAGTTCACCCGTCCGCCTACCGGCGACATCCTGGCCATACAGCGCATCAAGGAGATCCATGCGCGCATCCCCAACACCCATCTGGTGATGCACGGCTCCTCTTCCGTGCCCCAGGATTGGCTGGAGATCATCAACACGTACGGCGGTGACATGGGTCAGACCTACGGCGTGCCGGTCGAGGAAATCCAGGAAGGCATCAAGCACGGCGTGCGCAAGGTCAACATCGACACCGACCTGCGCATGGCCTCCACCGGGGCAATCCGCAAGTTCCTGGCGGAGAACCCCAAGGAGTTCGACCCGCGCAAGTTCCTCAAGGCCTCCACCGTGGCCATGAAGGATATCTGCAAGGCCCGCTACGAGGCCTTCGGCTGCGCCGGCATGGCCTCCAAGATCAAGCCCCTCTCCCTCGAGGAAATGACCGCCCGATACAAGAGCGGCGAGCTGGATCCGAAGGTCAACTAAAGACCCGCAACCGTGCGGGGCATGCGCCCCGCATCGGTCGCACTGAAAGGCACAGGGGTTCGCCCTTGTGCCTTTTTTGTCAGTTGTCAGTGGTCCGTTGTAAAGACCCGTTGACATGCCTCCGGGGCCGATTACGCTCCTGACAACTGACAACTGACAACTGACAACTGACAACTGACAACTGACAACTGACAACTGACAACTGACAACTGACAACTGACAACTGACAACTGACAACTGACAACTGACAACTGACAACTGACAACTGACAACAACTGACAATCATGATCAAGGTCGGTGAAGCGAGGTTCCCCTGTCCGGTATGCGGCTACCGGGTGTTCGACATGCAGCCCGGCAGCCACCATCGCTGCCCCATCTGCTGCTGGGAGGACAACCTGGTGCAGCTGCGTTTCCCGCTCATGCCCGGCGGGCCCAACAGCGTTTCACTCGAGCGCGCGCAGCAGAACTTCGTGCAGTTCGGGGTTGCCGAACGACGTCATGAGGGCATGGGGCGCCGCCCGGTAGGCGAACACCGCGACAGTACCTGGCGTCCCCTGGATCCCGCGCGGGACAATGTCGAGATGCCTGCCCGGGGTATTGATTATGCAGACACTTATCCGACCCGGGATACCACGGTGCTGTATTACTGGAGCGAGCGGTACTGGCGGCGGGTGGCTGGGTGAGGCAGTGGCTAGTGGCAAGTCTCAAGTGGCAAGGAGGGCGCTGTGGGCGATCCGCTTGTAGGAGGCCCGACCCCGGGCCGAACCGCCGGTGACCGATAGATCAACGGCGTGTGGCGAGCCATGGGGCAAACACCTTCGCGCCTTCTCCATGGCCGTCCACCCGAGGAAAGCTCAGGAACGGGCAACGCAGACGCCTGGCGAGATCCGTCCGGTTGTCCATGCCCTCGGGGTGCGGCGTGTCCACCGCATTGAGCACCACCAGCGCCAGTTCAAGCCCCCGGCTACCCATCGCCTCGGCGCTGAGCAGCACATGGTTGATCACCCCCAGCCGGTCCGGTGCCACCAGGATCACGGGCAGGCCCAGGGCCCGGGCCAGATCGGCATTGAGGCCGTCTTCGGCCAGGGGCGAGTAGAAGCCGCCGGCGCCTTCCACCACCAGCGTGGTGTCCTGTCCCAGCCCCGTGACACAGGCCTGATGCAGCGCGTCCACGGAAAGTGTCTCACCAGCCAGGCGCGCGGCCCGGTCCGGAGAGAGCGCGTGGCGGAAGCGATAGGGCGTGACGGTGGCGAGATCGGCGAGCGGTTCCACGGCGGCGTCGCGCAGGGCGGCGCCATCCGCCGGAAAGAGCCCCTCACCGCGTGCTTCACAGCCCGATTCCACGGGCTTTCGCGGGCTGACGTGACGTCCCGCCGCCCGCAGGGCACGGATCAGCGCACAGGCCACCACCGTCTTGCCGACGCCGGTGTCCGTTCCGGTGATGAAGAAACCTCTTAAAGACATTCAAGGTTCAAGGTTCAAGGTTCAAGGTTCAAGGTTCAAGGGGATGGTTGGGTTGAACGGGTGTGGTGATGGCACGAGACGTGTACCCCTTTGAATTTTGAATCTTGAATCAGCCCTCGTCCGTTAGCCGCTGTAGCGCTTCGCGGTACTTCTCGGCGGTCTTCTGTACCACCTCCGGCGGCAGTTCCGGGCCCGGGGCCTTCTTGTCCCAGTCAAGGGTCTCGAGATAATCGCGCACGAACTGTTTGTCGAAGGAGGGCGGGCTGATGCCTGGGCGGTAGGTGTCCGCGGGCCAGAACCGGGAGGAGTCGGGGGTGAGGGCCTCGTCAATCAGGTGCAGTTCACCCTCGTCGTCCAGACCGAACTCGAACTTGGTGTCGGCAATGATAATGCCCCGTTCCAAGGCATGGGCCGCCGCCGTGTTGTAGAGGGACAGCGCCGTCTGACGCACCTGGGCGGCCAGCTCCGGGCCGACCAGCTCGGCGGTATAGTCGAAATCCACGTTCTCGTCATGCTCGCCCACCGCCGCCTTGGTGGCCGGGGTGTAGATGGGCTCGGGCAACCGGTCGGCCATCTGAAGCCCTTCCGGCAAAGGCAGTCCGCAGACCCGGCCGGTGGCCTGATAGTCCTTCCAGCCGGACCCGATCAGGTAACCCCGCACCACGGCCTCAATGGGCAGTGCCTTCAGGCGTTTCACCACCAGACTGCGTCCTTCCAGCGGGGCGCGTTCGGCGATGTCGGACACGGCCTCGGCAAGGCCCATGTCCGCCAGCTGATTGGGCACGATGGACTCCAGCTTCCTGAACCAGAACTCGGAGATGCGGGTGAGTACCTCGCCCTTGCCCGGAATGGGTGTGGGCAGTATCACGTCGAAGGCGGAGATCCGGTCCGTGGTGACGATCAGAAGGTGATGGTCTCCCACCGCATACAGGTCACGCACCTTGCCCCGATGGACCAGGGGCAGGGACGCAAGGTGGCTTTCAAACAGGGGCTCGGACATTCGGCTTTATCGGCGGCAGTTGCGTGTGTACATCCGATTGTGAAGGGGGAGGGGGTCAATTGGGAAGTGGCAACCGGGGGGTGATGCGGGAATCGGCCGGTGCGGGATTGCCTGCATCCTCGGTTCTCCTTCCCGATTCTCAATTCCCACTTCGCAATTCAATGGGTTATCCTTAGCGATCCTTCACTCTGCCGCACAAGCGAACATGTCCAACGAATCCCCAATTGTCGGCGTCGTCATGGGCAGTCAGAGCGACTGGCCGGTCATGGCCCATGCCGTGGACCAGTTGAAGGCCTTCGGCGTGCCCTACGAGGCGCGGGTGGTCTCCGCCCATCGCACCCCGGATCTGCTGTTCGAGTATGCCGAGGGCGCCCGGGGTCGGGGGTTGAAATGCATCATCGCCGGTGCCGGGGGTGCGGCGCATCTTCCCGGGATGCTGGCTTCCAAGACCACGCTGCCCGTGCTGGGGGTGCCGGTGCCGTCGCGGCATCTTCAGGGGCAGGATTCTCTGCTTTCCATCGTGCAGATGCCCAAGGGCATCCCGGTGGCGACTTTTGCCATCGGCGAGTCGGGCGCCGCCAACGCCGGCCTGTTCGCAGTCTCGATGCTGGCCGGGCACGATCCTGAACTGGTGGCCCGGCTGGCCGAGTACCGTCGCGAGCTTTCGGAGCAGGTGCTCGCCATGCAGCTGCCTCCGGTGCCGTGATCCTCCCCGGCGAGACACTCGGTATGCTGGGGGGCGGCCAGCTGGGCCGCATGTTTACCGTGGCTGCACGCACCCTGGGGTACCGGGTGCTGGTGCTGGACCCCGATACCGGCAGCCCTGCCGGGCGCATGGCCGACGAGCACCTGCATGCGGCCTACGGCGATGCCTGGGCCCTGGAGCAGATGGCGGGCCGTTGCGCGGCTGTGACCACCGAGTTCGAGAACATCCCGGCCGACACACTGGAGACGCTGGCGCAAAGCCTGCCGGTGCGTCCGTCCGCCGCGTGCCTGCTGCGCACCCAGGATCGCGGGCGTGAAAAGACATTTATCCAGTCCTTGGGTCTGCCGACCGCGCCTTTCCGGGTGGTGGGCGAGGCGGTTGAGCTGGACGACGCGTTTGCGCAGGTGGGCGCGCCCGCCATCCTCAAGCGTGCCGCCCTGGGCTACGACGGCAAGGGCCAGATCCCGGTGGATTCGCCCGAGGCGGCCCGGCGCGCCTTCGCGGACCTCGGGAGCGTGCCCAGTGTACTGGAACGCCGGGTGGATCTGGCCATGGAGATCTCCGTGGTGTTGTCCCGGGGCGTGGATGGCTCGACCCGGAGCTACCCGGTGGCGGAGAATGTCCACCGGAGCGGCATTCTGCACACGAGCATCGTGCCGGCCCGTGCCCCGGGCGAGCTGGTGGAGGCGGCTCGCCAGGCGGCCATGCGCCTTGCGGAGGCCATGGATTACGTCGGACTGATGGCGGTAGAGTTTTTTATCACCACGGCGGGCGAACTGCTGGTCAACGAGATCGCCCCCCGGCCGCACAACAGCGGCCACTTCACACTGGACGCCTGCGTCACTTCCCAGTTCGAGCAGCAGGTACGCGCCGTCTGTGGATTGCCCTTTGGCGACACCCGCCTTCTTTCGCCGGTGGTGATGGTCAACCTGCTGGGGGACTTGTGGGCCGGCGGCGAGCCGGACTGGTCCGCGCTGTTCCGGCACCCCGCGGCCAAGCTGCACCTCTATGGCAAGGCCGAGGCCCGCCCCGGCCGCAAGATGGGGCATTTCTGCGTACTGGGGGATGATCTGGAACGGGTGATCGCCGAAGCGGAGGCAATCTTCGATGCACTCTAATGAGGGCAATTCAAGATTCAAAGGGGAACGGTGCCGGGGCGCATCCCCCCTTGAATCTTGAATCACCTTTGACATGCTTCGCGACGAATACATCTCCAGCCTGCGTGAGGACATCGTCTTCAGCGACACCCTGTGCGGGCACCGGCTCACTTTCCACAGCACCTGGGGTCTGTTCTCGCCGCGGGGGATCGACGGGGGTACGCGCCTGCTGCTGGATCATGTGCACGTGGACGAGGCCGATGACTGCCTGGACCTGGGATGCGGCTACGGGCCCATCGGGCTGGTCCTCGCGCGCCTGGCGCCCCGTGGCCGCACCTGCCTGGTGGACAAGGATTACGTGGCGGTGGACTACAGCGCCCGGAACGCCCGGCTCAACGGCATCCACAATGCCGAAGCGTTTCTGAGCAATGGCTTCAGCGCTGTAGGTGACCGCCGCTTCAACCTGGTGGCCTCCAACCTGCCCGCCAAGGTGGGCAAGGAACTGCTCCATCTTTACCTGTACGACGCCTTCGAGCATCTGCACCCGGGCGGCCGCCTGTACGTGGTGACCATTACCGGACTGCGCCGCTTCATCGAGCGGGGGTTCAAGGACGTGTTCGGCAATTACGACAAGCTCAAGCAGGGTCGCGAATATACCGTGGCGCTGGCTGTGCGGGAGTAGATACCGCAAACCCCTGCTCACCGGGAAGCCCGTACCGCCGCCGGCGACGCGCTGTCGTGCCGGGAACAGGATGTTTTCGTGGGAGCCACGAAGGAGAAACAACGAAGAAACCCTTCTCTGGCAAGGACGCCAGGCACGTCAAGGAACCCGGAGATCAGGTAGGTTGGGGTGAGGAACGAACCCCAACATGCGGCGCCTGATCCTGGCCAATGTTGTTGGGGTTCGCGCTGCTCACCCCAACCTACGCAATTGTCGGGTTCCTTGACGTGCCTGGCGTCCTTGCCAGATTCTTTCATGAACCCCTTGGCATTCTTCATGCGCTTCGTGGTTCAAGAGAATGACACGGAACGACCCCCCCACCCCTCGCGTCCAAGGTACTGATCGACCGACGTCCGGATCCCGCCATGCTGCTTACGGCCGAACTGTTCACCCCGGCGCCGCTGCTGTTTGCCGCAGGGGGCTATGCCGCGATCATGTGGCGGGCCCTTCGCACGGCGCCCTGGTGGCAACTCTACCAGCCGGGGCGATTGTCGCTGTTCGCCATGGGTGTCACGGGGCTGGCGGTTCTGTGGAGCCTCAATGCCGGCGTTTCGCCGGGGTTGTCCCTGCACTATCTGGCGGTGACCACGGTGACGCTCATGTTCGGCTGGCAGTTTGCCCTCCTGGCGGTGGCCTTTGCCCTGATTCCCGTGACCCTGTTTACGGGCCAGGACTGGGCCTCGCTGCCGCTGGCGGCGCTGCTTTCGGGGGTCTTGCCGGTATTCGTCAGTTACGGCGTGCTGCGCCTGGTGGAGCGCACGCTCCCGCCTCATCCCTTCATCTACCTCTACCTGTGCGCGTTCGCGGGCGCGGCGCTGGCCATTCTGGCCAGCATGCTGGCGGTGGGTGGGCTGGTCTACGTACTGGAGGTGTATCCGGCGGGCAAGATCACCTCCGAGTACCTGGTCTACCTGCCGCTGCTGGTGCTTCCAGAGGCCATCCTCAACGGCATCATGGTCACCGCCATGGTGATGCTGAAGCCCCAGTGGCTGTGCACCTGGTCCGATGAGCGCTATCTCCATGGCCGGTAAGTTGCAGTGTTTATGTGCCAATATAACTGATTTATGACCAGGCCCGTTGCGACGCGTTGAAGACGCATTGCGAACCCGTTCAGCCGCCGTTCAGTCTGGATAAAGTTTACTTGCGTGCAAGGTTGCCGGATAATCCCGCCATTTGCCGCGAGCCCCGCGGGGCGGGCACTGAGTCCAGAAAACAGACGGAGGAGTTTGCAGATGAAGAAGTTCGTGTTTACCGGTCTGGCCCTCGGGGCCGCGTTGTTCATGGGTGGTGCGGCCCATGCAGGTGATGTGGAGGCCGGAAAGGCCAAGTACGCGCCCTGTATCGCCTGCCACGGCGCCCAGGGCCAGGGCCAGGCGATCTTCCCCAAGCTGGCCGGTCACACCGCCGAAGAGATCGTTGATCTGCTGACGCGTTACCGCGCCGGCGAGACCTTGGGTGCCAATACCCCGCTGATGGCTCCCCAGGCAGCGAACCTGTCCGACGAGGACATTGCCAACCTGGCTGCCTACATCGAGACCCTCTGAGGCTCTCGGGCTGAAGAACAAAAAAGCCGCCTGCGGGCGGCTTTTTTGTGGGCTCCGGTGGGGACCGGGACTCGCGCAGACACTGCTCGGGTGCGGGCTCCGCCTTTTTTGAGCCACAGAGGTCACAGAGACGAAAGGCAAGCCGAAATGGAGGATGCCCCTGGTTGTCATTACCTGTTTTGCTGTGCCCTCTGTGTCCTCTGTGGCTGATACCTGTTCAGCGGGCAGCGCACCGTAGATCAGTGGTCATGCGTGTCCTGTCCACCGTAGGTTGGGGTGAGCGCAGCGAACCCCAACAATCAAGGCAGGACCAGACACCGAAGTTGGGGTTCGCTGCGCTCACCCCCAACCTACAGATTCCTTTTTCCCTCTACGGTGACAGGGAAATCAGATGATCAGATACGCCCCGCCGGAGGCCACCGCGATCACCAGCAGACCGATGATCAGGTTAATCCCCACCAGCATCCGGATCTGACCCAGCCGGCGGCCTGCCTCGGGCCAGTCCTGGGCGGTGATGGCCTGTTTCATGCGCCGGAACGGCGCGAAGAACACGTGCAGGTAGATGAGCATCATCACGATCCCCAGGCCGTTCATCACGTGCACGTAGAGGGGCGAGGTGCCCATCCCGCCGAACTTGGCGAAGATCATCCAGTAGCCCGTCAGCAGGAGGACGATTACCGCTACCCATACCCAGGGAAAGAAGCGATCGAAGGTGTCGCGCCAGAGGGTGGTGCGAAGCGGCGGTTCCAAAAGGTTTGCCGCAACCGGGCGCAGGGCCATGTAGGCGAAGAACATGCCCCCTACCCAGATGACGGCAGACAGGACGTGGAGGGTGATGGCGATGGACATGGGGCATCCTCGTGTTCTTTGGGTTCGGTGCGCATCATAAACTATTGAAAGGCTGTCCGTTGTCAGTGGTCCATGGTCAGTCGAACAAGACAACCGATCCCTGACAACCGGCAGGTCCGACGCGCTACTCGAATTTTCTGAGCCTTTCGGGTAAATTGCGCAGTTCCGCGCGCTTTACGGGCCTTCGGCCGTCGCGCCCAGACATTCACCGGCCGGTCCGCCGGCCTGTAAAGAGGCATTGCAACCATGGCACAACC
The DNA here is from genome assembly GCF_000378965.1 of Thioalkalivibrio thiocyanodenitrificans ARhD 1. NCBI lineage: Bacteria > Pseudomonadati > Pseudomonadota > Gammaproteobacteria > Chromatiales > Ectothiorhodospiraceae > Thioalkalivibrio > Thioalkalivibrio thiocyanodenitrificans. Next base: position 1,832,886 of record NZ_KB900536.1, on the reverse strand, counting down.
CGATCTGATCGCACCGTCCATCCTGTCCGCCGACTTCGCCCGTTTGGGCGAGGAAGTGGTCAATGTCCTGGCCTCCGGTGCCGACATCGTGCATTTCGACGTCATGGACAACCATTATGTACCCAACCTCACCATCGGTCCTCTGGTCTGCGAGGCATTGCGCAAGCATGGTGTCGAAGCGCCCATCGACGTGCACCTGATGGTCAAGCCGGTGGACCGCATCGTGCCGGATTTTGCCAAGGCCGGTGCCAGCTACATCACCTTCCATCCGGAGGCCTCCGACCACATCGACCGCACTCTTCAACTCATCAAGGGTGAGGGCTGCAAGGCGGGCCTGGTGTTCAATCCGGCCACGCCGCTGTCCTACCTGGACTACGTGATGGACAAGGTGGACATGATCCTGCTCATGTCCGTGAACCCGGGATTCGGCGGCCAGGCCTTTATCCCGGCAACGCTGGACAAGCTGCGCGAGGTCCGCAAACGCATCGACGAATCCGGTCGCGAGATTCGGCTCGAGATCGACGGAGGCGTGAAGGCGGACAACATCCGCGAGATCAAGGCGGCGGGCGCCGATACCTTCGTGGCCGGTTCCGCCATCTTCGGTGCCGCCAGCAAGGATGACCCGCATCACTACGAGAGCATCATCCGGAAGATGCGCGAAGAGCTGGCCAGGGCCTGAGGGAATGCGTATGAGCCTTGCACGGCCCAAGATGGTCCTTATCGATCTGGATGGCACGCTCGTGGACAGCGTGCCGGATCTGGCCTGGTGCGTGGATGCCATGATGCGTGAACTGGGTCTCCCGGAGCGTGGCGAGCCTGCCGTGCGCAAGTGGGTGGGCAACGGCGTGGAGCGTCTGGTGCAGCGGGCACTGATCAATGCCGTGGATGGCGAGGCCGATGAGGCCGAGTTCCGGCGTGCCCTGCCCGTGTTCATGCGCCTGTACCGGGAGAACACCTCCGGACGCAGCCTGCTGTACCCGGGTGTGCGCGAGGGTCTGGACTATCTCCAGCGATCCGGTGTCCGGATGGGCTGTGTCACCAACAAGGCAGAGCAGTTCACGATGCCCCTGCTGCGTGATATGGCGATCCGTGACTATTTCGAGCTGGTGGTCAGCGGCGACACCCTGCCTCTCAAGAAGCCCGATCCGGCGCCGCTGCTCTACGCCGCGGAACATCTGGGTGTCACGCCGGAGGAATCGCTGATGGTGGGCGATTCCCGCAGCGATGTGAAGGCAGCGCGGGCCGCGGGCTTCACCATCGTGTGCGTGAGCTATGGCTACAATCACGGAGAGGATATTCGAAACCAGGGCCCCGATGCGGTGATCGACCGACTGGACCAGATTCAGGGGCTCCTGGAAGAGGCGGCATGACGATGCGCTTCCCGATCGGCATCGGTGAGCGATGGCGCGGCTGACAGCAGGCTGAGTCGGGCCGCGTACGGCTTGGTTCGGCCTTTGTTCGGCCCCATCCACCGTAACGATCCGGAACTGCATCATGACCCCTGAACGATTCAATGAACTGATCCGCCAGGGATACAACCGTATCCCCCTGGTCCGTGAAATCCTGGCGGACCTGGACACTCCCTTGAGTATCTACCTCAAGCTTGCCGCCGCGCCTTTTTCCTACCTGTTCGAGTCCGTGCAGGGCGGCGAGAAGTGGGGGCGTTACTCATTCATCGGGCTGCCCGCCCGCACCGTGGTCAAGGTGCGCGGCCGGCACGTGACCGTGGAGGACGAGGGGACGGTCGTGGAGGACACGCAGGTGGATGACCCGCTCGCCTGGATGGAAGGGTTTCAGGCCCGGCAGCGTGTACCGGAGATCGAGGGGCTGCCCCGCTTCACGGGCGGACTCGTGGGCTACTTCGGTTACGACACCATCCGCTACATCGAGCCGCGGCTTGCGGGCGTGGAGAAACCCGACGCTCTGGGAGTGCCGGACATTCTGCTCATGGTCTCGGACGAGGTGGTGGTCTACGACAACCTGGCCGGACGGCTGTACCTGGTGGTCCATGCCCGGCCGGAAACAGGTCTTGCCGCGGCCGAGCAGCGGCTGGACGAATTGCGTCGGCGACTCGGTGAGTCCGCGGCTGTCCCGGTGTCCGGCGCGGATGCCCGCAAGGTGCGTGAATCGGATTTCGTCTCCGGCTTCACCGAGGATGGTTTCAAGGCCGCCGTCGCCCGCTGCAAGGAGTACATTGTCGAGGGTGACGTGATGCAGGTGGTGTTGTCGCAGCGTCTATCCATCCCGTTCGGCGCGCCTCCCCTGAATCTCTACCGGGCACTCAGGAGCCTCAATCCGTCCCCCTACATGTTCTTCCTGGATCTGGACGATCACCAGGTGGTGGGTTCCTCCCCGGAGATCCTGGTGCGCCTGGAGGACGACACGGTCACCGTGCGTCCCATCGCCGGGACGCGTCCCAGAGGTTCCACCGAGGATGAGGATCGCTGCCTTGAGGCGGAACTGCTGGCCGATCCCAAGGAGCGCGCCGAACACCTGATGCTCATCGATCTCGGGCGTAACGATGCCGGGCGGGTGAGCGAGACCGGCAGCGTGCAGCTCACCGAACAGATGGTGGTGGAGCGCTATTCGCACGTGATGCACATCGTCTCGAACGTTACCGGGCATCTGAAGGAGGGAATGAGCGCGATGGATGTGCTGCGCGCCACCTTCCCGGCCGGCACCGTGAGCGGCGCCCCCAAGATCCGCGCCATGGAGATCATCGACGAGTTGGAGCCCGTCAAGCGCGGCATCTATGCCGGCGCCGTCGGTTACCTGTCCTGGGCCGGCAACATGGACACGGCCATCGCCATCCGTACCGCCGTGATCAAGGACGGCCAGCTCCACATCCAGGCGGGCGCCGGTATCGTGCACGATTCGGTCCCGGACAACGAATGGGCCGAGACCATGAACAAGGGCCGCGCCGTGTTCCGTGCCGTGGCCATGGCGGAGGCGGGGCTGAAGTAGGGTCAAAGTCAACGGCGTTCGACGCAAAGACGCGAAGACGCAAAGGATCGCAAAGTAAGGACGAGATCATGGATGAAAATGCGCTGTCGTACGAAGTGGTGGGGGCGGCCTTGGAGGTGCATCGAGTGCTGGGGACCGGTTTGCTGGAGTCTGTCTATCGCCAGGCCCTGTGCCGGGAATTGGACCTGCGGGGTGTCGATTACCGATCGGAGGTGCCCCTTAATGCACAGTACAAGGGTGTCGCATTCGATGCCGCGTATCGGCTGGATATACTGGTGGCGGACCGGTTGATAGTGGAGTTGAAGGCGGTGGAGAACCTGCAACCGCTGCATTTGGCACAGCTGCTCTCGTATCTGCGCCTGAGCGGTTTGCGGTTGGGTCTGTTGATCAACTTCAATGCTCCGCAACTCCGCCACGGTATTCGCAGAGTGGTCAACGGCCTCTAAGTCAGTGGTGAAGAAGGTTTGCGTTCCTTTGCGTCATCGCGGCTTTGCGTCGCGGTTCTCTGTCACGGTTTGCTGTCGCGGCTTTCCGGTCGAGGTTATCCAGGCATGATTCTTATGATCGACAACTACGATTCCTTCACCTACAACCTGGTGCAGTACCTGGGTGAGCTGGGGGCGGAGGTGGACGTGCGGCGCAACGACGCGCTCACGGTGGAGGAGATCGCCGCGCTTGCGCCCGAGCGCATCATGATCTCGCCGGGGCCCTGCACGCCCAACGAGGCGGGGGTGTCCCTGGAGGCCATCCGGCGCTTCTCCGGCGAGATCCCGCTGCTCGGCGTGTGCCTGGGGCACCAGGCCATCGGCCAGGCGTTTGGGGGCAGGGTGGTGCACGCCCGGGAGATCATGCACGGCAAGACGTCGCTCATCCATCACACGGGTCAGGGTGTCTTCCGAGGCCTGCCCGATCCCTTCGAAGCCACCCGCTACCACTCGCTGGTGATCGAGAAGGACAGCCTGCCCGATTGCCTGGAGATCACTGCCTGGACCGAGACCCCCGACGGGGCCATGGACGAGATCATGGGCGTGCGCCACAAGTCCCTGCCCGTGGAAGGCGTGCAGTTTCACCCGGAGTCTATCCTGACCCGGCATGGTCACGACCTGCTGCGCAACTTCCTGGCTATGAAGGCAGTGGCCAGTGGCTAGTCTCAAGTGGCAAGGAATCCCGTATGCATTGGCGACCGGGACCTTTATGCCTTTACTTGCCACTTCTATTGACCCCCGGCACGGGGGTCCGGAGAATCCGGCGTGAACCACGACAAGACACGGGATACCTGACACCATGGACATGCAGCAAGCCATCCGCGCCGTAACGCAGCGCAGGGACCTCAGCGGAGAGGAGATGACCGCCGTCATGGGTCTGGTCATGAACGGGGAGGCCACGCCGGCCCAGATCGGCGGGTTCCTGATCGGGCTTGCCATGAAGGGCGAGACGGTGGAGGAGGTCACTGCCGCCGCGCAGGTCATGCGGGAATTGGCGACTCGGGTGGAGGTGACCGCCGATCACCTGGTGGATACCTGCGGCACCGGCGGCGATTCCTCCGGCAGTTTCAACATCTCCACCGCCAGTGCGTTGGTGACGGCGGCAGCCGGTGGGCGCGTGGCCAAGCATGGCAATCGTTCCGTGTCCAGCAAATCAGGCAGCGCCGACGTGCTGGAAGCGGCCGGCGTGAACCTGGATCTGACCCCCGGGCAGGTGGCCCGCTGCATAGACGAAGTGGGCGTGGGTTTTCTGTTTGCGCCGCGACATCACGGTGCCATGAAGCATGCCATCGGTCCGCGCCGGGAAATGGGTGTGCGCACCCTGTTCAATGTGCTCGGCCCGCTCACCAACCCTGCCGGCGCCCCCAACCAGGTACTGGGGGTGTACAGCAACCGCTGGCTGGAGCCCCTGGCAGCGGTGCTGGGCCGTCTTGGCAGCCGGCATGTCATGGTGGTGCATGCCGAGGATGGTCTGGACGAGATCAGCATCGGCGCCCCCACCCGGGTGGCGGAACTGAGGGATGGCGAGGTCAGGGTTTACCTGGTGTCTCCCGAGGATTTTGGCCTGCGGCGCGCCGAACTTTCCGAACTCAGGGTGGAGGACGCCGCCGCGAGCCTGGCCATGATCCAGGGTGTACTGGAGGGCAGGCCCGGCCCCGCCCGGGACGTCGTGCTGCTCAACGCGGGCGCCGCCATCTACGTATCGGGCGTGGCCGACAGCCTTGCCGAGGGGATCGACAAGGCACGCCAGGCCATCGACTCCGGCGCCGCTGCGGAGAAGCTCGAACAGCTGGTGGCCTTCTCGAAGTCCTGTTGAGCGGTGGAATGAGACCTCTGTGGCAATCCCTCTCAAACCCAGGCGAACCACCCGATGACCGATACCCCCGACATCCTGGCAAGGATCCTCGATCGCAAGCGCGAGGAGATCGCCGAACGCATGCTGCGCACGTCCCTGGAGGATCTGCGTGGTTTCATCGACGCCGCGCCTGCGGTGCGACCGTTTCTAGCGGCGCTTGAGGCGCGCATCGAGGGGGGACGCTCGGCGGTGATCGCCGAGATCAAGAAGGCGAGCCCCAGCAGGGGGGTGCTGCGCGAGGACTTCGATCCGGCCTCCATCGCGCGAAGTTACGAAGCGGGCGGCGCGGCGTGCCTCTCGGTGCTCACCGACCGCGACTTCTTCCAGGGCGCCGATGTGCACCTGGAGGACGCCCGCGCCGCGAGTTCGCTTCCGGTGCTGCGCAAGGATTTCATCGTCGATGCCTATCAGGTCTACGAGGCCCGGGTCATGGGGGCCGACTGCGTGCTGCTGATCGCAGCGGCGCTGGAGGACGCCCGGTTGCAGGATCTGCTCATGCTCACCCATGAGCTGGGCATGAACGCGCTGATCGAGATTCATGAGGCGCGGGAACTGGAACGGGTCCTGAAACTGGACGCCGCCCTGATCGGCATCAACAACCGTGACCTGCGCACGTTCGAAACTCGGCTGGAAACCACCCTGGACCTGGTGAAGATGATCCCCGGCAACCGCATGGTGATCACCGAGAGCGGCATCCATACCCGCGAGGACGTCGCGCGCATGCGCGAGGCCGGCGTGCACGCCTTCCTCGTGGGCGAGGCCTTCATGACGGCCGCCGACCCGGGCGCGCGCCTGGCGGAGCTGTTCGGGTAAAGAAGCAGAATCAGTGGTCTGTCACGAAGGACACGCAGGGTTCAAAAAAAGCACTTCTCTCGCAAAGCTGCCACGCACGCCAGGAATTTGAAGCATGTGTAGGTTGGGGTGAGCAGCGCGAACCCCAACAGCATTGGCCGGGATCAGGTATCTCATGTTGGGGTTCGTCCCTCACCCCAACCTACCTGATGTCCGGTTTTCCTGGCGTGCGTGGCGGCTTTTCGAGAGAGATTCCTTGGGCGGCGCCCGATGTGCCCGGCACCGGGATGCTCAACCACGAAGCGCATAAGAGGCACGGAGCGATCAGGTCAAAAACCCTTCGCGCTTCGTGGCGAAAAAGCCGGTTGATCAGCGAACCCCGAAGACGACGATGGTCTTGCCGTGGGCGGTGATGAGCTCGCGTTCCTCCAGGTCCTTGAGCACGCGCCCGGCCATTTCGCGCGAACACCCCACGATCTTGGCCAGTTCCTGGCGGGTGATGCGGATCTGCATGCCGTCGGGGTGGGTCAGTGCGTCGGGCTGGTGGGCCAGTTCCACCAGGGTACGGGCGATGCGGCCGGTGACATCCAGGAAGGCCAGGTCGATGACCTTGCGGCTGGTGTCGCGCAGGCGCATGGCAAGTTGGGAGGCGAGAAGGAACAGGATCTGAGGATCCTGCATCGCCACTTCCAGAAACTTGGGATAGTGGATCTCGGCGGTTTCCGTGGGGCTGCGGGTGGTGATGCCGGCACTGCGCGCCTGGGCCGAGAAAATACCCATCTCCCCGAAGAACTGGCCGGGGTTGAGATAGGCGAGCACCATCTCGTGGCCCTCGTCGTCCTCGATGGTCACGCTCACGGAACCCTGGATGATATAGTACAGGGTGTCGGGCTGGTCTCCGGCATGCACGATGGTGGATCGAGCGGGGTACTGCCTTCTGTGGCAGTGGCCCAGCAGCTTCTCCAGCGCTGGATCTTGCACGGGTTTTTGCCTTTGCAGGATGCTCATGTCGGCCTCGATGGGGTCGTCCCGATCAATCCGCAGCCGGGATGGTGCGCTGTCTCGTTGCTCGTTGAATCGCGCAACCCCTTGATATGAACGGTTTTTTGCAAGAACCGCCGGGTCCTGAACCAATGACACAATCCGGCCAATGAAACATAGCACGGAGGGACAATCCCTGTCATGAAGGTACGGGTCAAGTGGCTGGATCACATGAGCTTTGTCGGCGAGACCGGCAGTGGTCACGCCGTGATCATGGACGGGGCCCCTGACTTGGGCGGCCGTGACCTGGCGCCGCGCCCCATGGAGATGCTGCTCCTGGGGCTGGGCGGCTGCACCGCCTTCGACGTGGTCATGATACTGCAAAAGTCCCGGCAGTCTGTGACGGATTGCCAGGTTGAGGTGGAGGCCGAGCGAGCCGAGACGGAGCCCAGGGTGTTCACTCGCATTCACGTGCATTACATCGTCGTGGGCCGGGATGTGCAGGAACGTCACGTGGAGCGGGCCGTGAAGCTTTCCGCCGAGAAGTACTGTTCCGCCTCCGTGATGCTGGGCGCCACCGCCGAGATCACCCACGACTTCGAGGTGCGCGAGGCCTGTCCCGCGCAGGGCGAATGAGCATGCCGCAGCGCCCTCCTGCCACCGCGGGCATGCGCCACGTGGCCTTGTTCGTAAAGGACCTGGCCGCCTGCGAGCATTTTTACGTGGAACTGCTGGGCATGCGGGTTGAATGGCGGCCGGATTCCGAGAACCTCTATCTCACCTCCGGCTGCGACAACCTGGCGCTGCATGTGGGGCCGGTGGAGGAGATCGAGTCGCGCCTGGACCATCTGGGTTTCATCCTTCGCCGGGAGGCGGATGTGGACCCGTGGTACGACTTTCTCAAGGCCCATGGAGTGCCCATGGACACCGCGCCGCGCACCCATCGCGACGGTGCGCGCAGCTTCTACTGCCGGGATCCGGAGGGCAATCGGGTGCAGATGATCTGGCATCCACCCATCGCCGAGGCCTGCCGGTCGGGCGACGCGTCCGCCTGAATTCCGCCGCCCGACGGGCGTTTCGATTGACTCATGGGGCCGCACCCCTACAATGCGACTTTTTGCGGGGACGCGACATTGGTGGGACCTCACAACAAGCGCATCAAGCTCCACGGTTTCAACAACCTCACCAAGAGCCTGAGCTTCAACATCTACGATATCTGCTATGCGCCCAGCGAGCAGCATCGGGGCGAGTACATCGAGTACATCGACGAGGCCTACAACGCCGAGCGGCTCACCCAGATCCTCACCGAGGTGGCCAACATCATCGGTGCCAACGTTCTGGATATCTCCCGCCAGGACTACGAGCCCCAGGGGGCCAGCGTCACCATGCTGATCTCCGAGGAACCCGTCGCCACCGAGAAGATCGGCTATACCGAGCCCCCGGGTCCGGGGCCGCTGCCCGAGACCGTGCTGGCCCATCTGGACAAGAGCCACATCACGGTGCATACGTATCCTGAGAGCCACCCGGCCGGCGGCATCAGCACCTTTCGCGCCGATATCGATGTGTCCACCTGCGGGCGCATCTCACCGTTGCGGGCCCTGAACTTCCTCATCCACAGCCTGGAGTCCGATATCGTGATCATGGACTACCGGGTGCGCGGGTTCACCCGGGATATCCGCGGCAAGAAGCACTTCATCGACCACAAGATCAACTCCATCCAGAACTTCCTGTCCAGGGACACCCAGGACCGTTACCAGATGGTGGATGTGAACGTCTACCAGGAGTACCTGTTCCACACCAAGATGCTGATCAAGGAGTTCGACATCGACAACTACCTGTTCGGCCTGGGCAAGGAAGATTATTCCGCCAAGGACCTCAAGCGCATCGAGCGCCTGCTGCAACGGGAGATGGCGGAGATCTTCTACGGGAAGAATATAGGAAAGAGTTAGATACAAGAGACAAGATGCAAGATACAAGAGGGAGGCTTTGAGTTGCCCCGCCGCCCTTTCTTGTATCTTGCCTCTTGTATCCTGTCTCTGGCGCTCTCATACCCAGTAAGCGGTGCGTGTCATCACCCGGGACATGGCGGGCATCATCACCTCTCTCACCAGCCAGGGCAGCTGCGTGCCGCCCAGGTCCGTGGCGATGGCGCCATGGTGCGCCTCGTCGTACTTCATCTGCACCACCACCGCGCGGGAACGCTCATCGGCCTGGGGCAGGCTGTGCAGATGTTTGTCCAGGTGGCGCACCACCTGGCGTTCCGTCTCCGCCACGAATCCCAGGCTCCAGCGATCCCCGGCGATCCCGGCAAGGGCGCCGAGGGCAAAGGAACCCGTGTACCACAGGGGGTTGAGGAAACTGGCGTGAGTGCCGAGGGCATTCATGCGCGCCTCGCACCAGCGCAGGTGATCGTTCTCCTCCTGGGCGGAGCGCTCCATGGTCTTGCGCACCCCGGGGTCGCGTGCCGTGAGTGCCTGGCCCTGGTAGAGCCCCTGAGCCGAGACCTCGCCAGCGTGGTTCACCCGCATCAGCCGTCCCGCGTGGGCGCGTTCGGCGTCCTGCAATGCCCCCTCGGCCAGTGTCGCCCCCGGCGTCGGACGCCCCGTGCCCGCGGGTGTGGTGAGCAGGGTGCGCAGCGCGTTGTCCACGCCGCTCAGAAGCCGGTCGGTCAGGGTCAGGGTTCGCATGGGTTGGTCAGTTGTCAGTTGTCAGTTGTCAGTTGTCAGTTGTCAGTTGTCAGTAGATTGTCGCATTTTTCAACGGACTACTGACCACTGACAAGCGACCAAATCCATTCCGCCGGTGTCACCACAGGGATGTCGATGTCCGCCTGCCGCAATCCTGCCTGAAAATGCAGGCTGCAGCCGATGTTGGCGGTGATGACCGCCTGCGGGCCGAGTCGCCTGACCGCCTCGATCTTGGGCGCAAGCAGCGCATCGGCGGCCTGCGGGTGAGAGATCATGTGCGTACCGGCGGCGCCGCAGCAGTACGCGTTGCCTTCCAGCTCCACCACCTCGGTGCCCGGCAGGCGGCGCAGGAGTGCCAGCATGGCGCCGTGTTCCCTGAGCACGTTGCGCAGGGTGCAGGGCAGGTGCACGGCCACCGTGGCCGGGCGTGAATCGACGGTCAGTGACTCCAGGTCCTGCTCCAGGAGGAAGCCGCACAGATCGCGCACCCGGTCGGCGAAAGTGCCGCCGGCCTCCCCGGGCAGGAGTTGCGCATATTCGTGCAGCTGGGTGCGACAACCGCTGTTGAGCGCGATCACCGGGGTATCCGGTGCCCCGAGGGCCGCCAGGTTCCGTGTGGCGCAGGCACGCGCCGCCGCGGCATCGCCCGCGTGCAGGTCCAGTGCCCCGCAGCAATCCTGACCTCCCGGTATGTCCACCTCGTGGCCCAGGGCCAGCAGCAGGTCGCGGGCCGCCGCCAGCGCCCCGCCCTCGAAGGCCGCGCCCGTGCAGCCGGTGAAGAGGCTCACCCGGCCGCGGGGTGTGCCCGCGGGCCTGTGGAGGCCTCCGGGGATGGCCGGGGCAGCACCGGGCGGCAGCAGCGACAGGGCCCGCCCGAGACGGCCCCGATCCAGCGCGCGCGACAGGGTGCCGTGGACCCCGCTGCGCTGGTAGGCGTGCAGCAGCGCGGCGGCACTGCGCCCGATCCGATCGCTGCGCAACAGGGGGCGTGCCAGGGCCGGTAGCTTCGGGCGATCCTCCCGCATCTCCCGCAGCAGTGCACGGCCTTCATCCATCAGCCGCCCGAAGGGCACGCCGGACGGGCACATGGCCTCGCAGGCCCGGCAGCCCAGGCAGCCGTCCAGATGCGCGGTCAGGCGGTCATCCGCCGGCAGTTGTCCGCCGGCCAGGGCCTGCATGAGACTGATGCGTCCGCGCGGGGAATCCCCTTCCTGCCGGGTGAGCCCGTAGGTGGGGCAGTGGGGCAGGCACAGCCCGCACATGACGCAGCGATCGGTATCCTCAAGCGGCATGCAGGTCGCCGATACGATGCAAGGGGAACGCTTGGAGATAAAGGGCGGACACCGCCTTGTCACGCCAATCCTGTCTGTCTCCGGAGCCGGACATCGTGATCCTGTCTGCAGATTTCACCGATGTTTTCCTGGGGGTATTGGGGATGATCATTCGGGATTTGTTAGGGTATCGGCGCAAACCCCGGCTCAATTCGTCAGGGAGGTGCCGTGCCTGTTCTCAATCGAGTGGTAATACAGTCTATCAGTTCCCTGTGCGCGGCCCTGCTGCTGGCTGTGCCGGCCCAGGCCGACGAGTGGGGTGACGAAGCGGGCTGGAGCGGATTTGCCGAGTTGGGTGCGGTGTGGACCACCGGCAACACCGAGTCCGAAAGCATCAATGCGAAGTCCCGGGTCCGCTTTGAAGAGGAGATATGGCGTCATACCCTGCAACTCGAGGCCCTCAGGCGTTCCGAGGACAGCGAGTCCACGGCGACGCGCTATGTGGGCGGTTTCAAGAGCGACTGGAAGTTTCGGCCCAGGGCGTACCTCTTCGGCGCTTTTCGCTACGAGAGGGACCGGTTCAGCGGGTATGACTACCAGGCGTCCACCTCCGTGGGCTACGGGCACCGGGTGATCGAGTCGAACCGGACGCGCCTGGACATGGAGGCCGGTGTCGGTTACCGGCAAAACCGATTGGAGGATGGCCAGCGCGATGACCACGCCATCCTGCGTGGTGCCCTGTATCTGGAGCGCCGGATCGGCGACAACGCCTACTTCGGCCAGGACCTGCTGATCCAGAGCAATGACAACACCGAGGTGGAGTCGGTGACCTCACTGACCGCCAACATCATCGACCAACTGGCCATGCGCCTGTCCCTGACCGCCCGGCACAACTCCGAGGTGCCCGAGGGGCGGGAGAAGACCGATACCATCACTGCGGTCAGCCTGGTTTACAATTTCTGGTGATCCCGGGGGCCCTGGTGCCCCGGGCAACCCGACCCCCGGAGTCCCCATGCCCTACTATCAGCGCCATCTCTTCTTCTGCACCAACTGCCGGGAGGACGGCAACTGCTGCGCCAACTATGGTGCCAGCGAGATGCGCGACTACGCCAAGCGCCGATCCAAGGAACTGGGTATCGCCGGCAAGGGCGGGGTTCGTGTCAACGTCGCGGGCTGCCTGGACCGGTGCAATGAGGGCCCGGTGGCGGTCGTCTATCCCGAGGGCGTCTGGTACACCTATGTGGACGAGGAAGACGTGGAGGAGATCGTCCAGGAACACCTGGTCCACGGCCGGGTGGTGGATCGTCTTAGGATCTGAAGATTGTCAGTTGTCAGTTGTCAGTTGTATGTAGTCAAGAGCCGGAGCCACCATTCACAACGGACAACGGACAACGGACAACGGACAACGGACAACGAACAAATCCCTCTTTGCCTTGTCTCTGAATGCAGAGGGGGTGACAAGCCATCACCTGGGGCCCCGAAACCGCCCGCATCCCCTGTCTGCCGACCGTTTGTCGGGTTGGGCCCGGAATCTCCGTTTTGTGACCAGGTTCCACTTGACATCAATAATCTTATATTAGAAACTAACCACATACTGAATTCCGGCCCCCCTCCGGGATTCAGTGGACTCCTCCATCCTCCTTTGGTGGTTATTAGCGCGGCCCAGGCCGCGCTTTTTTTGTGCGCCCGGCACGGGCGCACTCCTGGGGGTGCAAGTCCCCCCGTAAGCTGGCCACAGCGAACGAAGCGAAGCGCAACTGCGGAAGGGTGACCGACCGTGGGGAGGAAGCGTGGAGCGTAAACCGCGAGCCGATGGACAAGAACCGGATACAAGGCGCTGCCGAGCAGGGCGAGCGGGCAAGAAGCCGCGAAGCTCTCGTGGCCAAGGCGAAGCGGCGTAAATGCGGCGGTTGTGCGGTGAAGGGGTGCGTTCTTACCCGGGGAGATCTCGCCTTGTGCCTGAAAGGGCGACGGTGTAGAGCCGGAGCGAGAAGTCAGCAGAGGCCGTAGTAGCTGCCAACAAGGGGCGAAGGGCCGAACGAGAAGGAGCGTCAAACGCCTTGTCGATGAGAACGGTAGAGCATCAGATGCCCGCATCAGCGGGGCGGGTTGTGAACGGCCAGGGTGAAGCCCTGCCCCGAAGGACCAGCGATGAAACCGGCCTCCCGCGACGAGGATCGGAGGACGCAGGGCGGGACCTGTTGGCGCAGGCGCTCGCGAGGGAGAACATGCAACGCGCCTGGAAGCGCGTGAAGGCAAACAAGGGAGCTGCGGGTGTTGACGGTCTGGACATAGCCCGGACGGGAGAACACCTCAAACACGCATGGCCGAGCATCCGGCAGCAGTTGCTGGACGGCACGTACAGGCCGCAGCCTGTGCGGCGCGTGGGCATCCCGAAGCCGGACGGGAGCGAACGGGAGTTGGGGATACCCACCGTCACCGACCGTCTGATTCAGCAGGCACTGCTGCAAGTGCTGCAACCGCAGATTGATCCGACCTTCAGCGAGCACAGCCACGGGTTCCGTCCCGGTCGCCGGGCGCGGGACGCGGTGCTGGCCGCGCAGCGCTACGTGAGCCAAGGTTGCCACATCGTGGTGGACATCGACCTGTCGAAGTTCTTCGACCGGGTCAACCACGACATCCTGATCGAGCGCCTGAGCAGGCGCGTGAACGATGCCGGGGTCATCCGGCTGGTGCGTGCCTACCTGAGCGCGGGCATCCTGGATGGCGGTGTGGTGATCGAGCGCGTGGGGGGGACGCCGCAGGGCGGCCCGCTCTCGCCGCTGTTGGCCAACGTGTTGCTGGACGAAGTGGATCGAGCGCTTGAACGCAGAGGCCATCGCTTCGCCCGCTACGCCGACGACTGCAACGTGTACGTGCGCAGTCAGAAGGCGGGCGAGCGGGTGATGCGTCTGCTGCGGCGCTGTTACGACAAACTGCGCTTGCGGATCAATGAATCCAAGAGTGCGGTGGCCCGCGTATTCGGCCGCAAATTCCTTGGTTACGCCCTGTGGCGGTCCGGGGATGGCGAGGTGCGACGCGGGGTGTCGGAAAAGGCGCTGGAGGCGTTCAGGCAGAGGGTCAGGCAACTGACCCGGCGCAACAGCGGGTGCAGCATGGCAGAGGTGATCGGCAGGTTGCGCAGTTATCTGCTGGGCTGGAAAGGGTACTTTGGGTTGGCGCAAACCCCCAGTGTCTGGCGCAGGCTGGACGAGTGGATACGCCGCCGCCTACGGTCCTTGCAGCTCAAACAGTGGCGACGCGGCAAGACGATCTACCGGGAACTGATCCGGCTGGGAGCCAGTGCCCGGGTGGCGCAATCGGTGGCGGCGCTGAGCCGCCGCTGGTGGCATAACAGCCTCTCTGCCGTGCACCACGTGCTGACGATTGCCTATTTTGAGCGGCTGGGAGTGCCGCGTCTCTCATGACCTCAACTTCTCGAACCGCCCGGTGCGGACCCGCATGCCGGGTGGTGTGGCAGGGGAACGGTCAGCTATGCTGACCGCCCCTATGCCGATGCCCGCATCGGGCCTGGCACGGCGGGCTTGCGGGGCGTCGGGGCGCCCCGTAATCTGGTTTGATGAGCCCCACGCCCCGGCCTTCTCTGGACCCTGTGCCCGAGCGCTTTCATGCGCAGCTTTCCCGTCTGCTGAGCGATTTCGAGGTTGCCTGCGGGGGGCTGGACGGGGCGCCGGAACGCTGGCCCGAGGCGCTGCCCCGGGTCTGGGCGGGCAGCGAGTTCGTGGTACGGCTGTGCATCCGGTGGCCCGGCCTGCTGGTGCACCTGATGGATGAGGGCACCCTCGATCGGCCGCTCGCGCCCGGTGAAATGGCGGCCCGGGTTCGGGCCGTGGTGGAGCCGTGCGCCGATGAACAGGACCTCCTGCCCAGGCTGCGCCAACTGCGCCAGCGGGAGATGCTGCGCATCGCCTGGCGCGACCTGTCCGGCGCGGCCACCCTGGACGAGACCCTGGGCGAGCTCACCGACCTGGCCGAGCACTGCATTGATCAGACCGCCGACTGGTTTCACAGCCGCCTGGCCGAGCGCCATGGAGAACCGCGCGATGCCGACGGCCGGGTCCAGCGGCTGGTGGTGCTGGGCATGGGCAAGCTGGGCGGCAGGGAACTCAACTTCTCCTCGGACGTGGACCTGATCTTCGCATTCCCCTCGGCGGGCACCACGGACGGGGATTCGCCCCTGGACAACCAGCAGTTTTTCACCCGCCTCGGACAGCGGCTGATTCGGGCACTGGACGAGAACACCGCCGAAGGGTTTGTTTTTCGCGTGGACATGCGCCTGCGGCCTTTCGGCGATTCCGGGCCGCTGGCCATGGATTTCGACACCATGGAGGATTACTACGAACGCCATGGCCGTGAATGGGAGCGCTACGCCCTCATCAAGTCCCGGGTGGTGGCCGGGGACCGGCAGGCGGGAAGGCGATTGACGAGTGCCCTGCGGCCGTTCGTGTTTCGGCGTTACCTGGACTACGGGGCCTTTGCCGCCTTGCGGGACATGAAGGCCATGATCAACCGCGAGGCGGCCCGGCGCAGCCGCGGAGACGATATCAAGACGGGCGAGGGCGGCATCCGCGAGGTGGAGTTCATCGGCCAGGCCTTTCAGCTGATCCGCGCCGGTCGGGATCCCACCCTTCAACTCCGCGGCATCCGCCCCGTGCTGCGCCGGCTCGCCGAGCAGGGTCTGCTGCCGGCATTTGCCACCGAGCAGCTGATTGCTGCCTATGCGTTCCTGCGCCGCACTGAGAATCACCTGCAGATGGCCGGGGACCAGCAGACCCACCGTCTGCCCGAGTCCGAAGAGGCACGCGCACGCCTGGCATTCTCCATGGGCTTTGCGGACTGGTCCGCATTCCAGCGGGCGCTGTCCTCCCATCGGCGCCGGGTGCACGAGCACTTCGACCAGGTGTTCGCCGCACCCCAGGGCGGACATCGGGACGACGGGCGCCCGGAAGACGATCAGGCGGTGCTGGCCTCCGTCTGGGCCGGCGACCGCAGCGGAGAGAAGGCCGAGGCGATCCTGTCGGAGCGGGGATTCGCGGACCCCGCCAAGGCGCTGGAGTGGGTCGAGGACCTGCGCGGGAGCCCCGTGTGCCGCGCACTCACGGCTACCGGGCGCGAGCGGCTCGACCGCCTCATGCCGCTGCTGCTCGGCGCCGCTGCCGGCACCGACAACCCCGACGTGACGCTCACGCGGCTCCTCACCCTGGTGCGGGCCATCGCACGGCGTTCGGTGTACCTCTCACTGCTGGTGGAAAGCCCCATGGCGCTGTCCCAGCTGGTCAAGCTGTGCGCGGCGAGCCCCTGGCTGGCCGAACTGCTGACGCGTCATCCCCTGCTGCTGGATGAGTTGCTGGATCCCCGCAGCCTGTATGCGCCGCCGGATCGTGAGGGACTGGCCCGGGAGCTGGATGAGGAACTGGGCCAGGTCCCCGGCGAGGACATGGAGCAGGTCATGGATCGCCTGCGCCAGTTCCGGCAGGTGCAGGTGCTCAAGGTGGCCGCCGCCGACATCATGGGCGTTCTGCCCATCATGAAGGTGAGCGACCATCTGACCTGGATCGCCGAGGTGGTGCTCGAGCGCGTGCTGTCGGTGGTGCTGGAGCAGCTTCACGCCCGTCACGGCCGTCCCCGATGCGTGCTCGACGGCCGGGAGTACGAGCCGGGATTCGCCATCATCGGCTATGGCAAGCTGGGCGGTCTGGAGCTGGGGTACGGATCCGATCTGGACATCGTGTTCGTCCACGACAGCGCCGGCGAGCGGCAGGTGACAGACGGCGAGCGATCCGTGGACAACAGCGAGTTCTTCGCCCGTGTGGGACAGCGGGTGGTGCACGTGCTCGGCACCTACACGGGCGCCGGGCGGCTCTACGAGGTGGACACCCGCCTGCGGCCGAGCGGCGCCTCGGGACTGCTGGTGAGCAGCCTCAATGCCTTCGAGCAGTACCAGGAGACCAGGGCCTGGACCTGGGAGCATCAGGCTCTGGTGCGCGCCCGGCCCGTGGCGGGTGATACGCGCATCGGTGAGGCCTTCGGTGAACTGCGCCGGCGCATTCTGGGGATCTGCCGCGAACGCGGCAGGCTGCGCGACGAGGTGCGCGAGATGCGCGAGAAGATGTGGTCCGAGCATGCATCACGGCAGAACGGCAGCTTCGATCTCAAGCGGGATCCGGGTGGTATCGCGGACATCGAATTTATGGTCCAATACTGCGTTTTGGCGCATGCCTGCGATCACCCGCCGCTCCTGGACTACCCGGACAATATCCGCATCCTGGAGCGCCTGGTGGAGTGCGGGCTGTTGCCCGAAGCGGATGCGCGCTTCCTGACCGACACCTATCGCGCCTTCAGGGACCGGATCCATCGCCTGACGCTTCAGGAGAGTCCTGCGGTGGTGGATGCGGCGGAGTTTGCGCAGGAGCGGGAGGGCGTACGCGACCTGTGGCGCCGGGTGATGGAAGGTGGAAAGAACTGAATGAACAGGATTCGTTCTGAGGGTCCTTGATCCTGCAAATCATGTGATCCTGTCAGATGTCGATGACCCTGCCCGTTTCTGATTCAGACAACAGATACGAACAATTGAGGTGATCCCCATGTCGATGGCCGACCGTGACGGTCTGATCTGGTACGACGGCGAAATGGTGCCCTGGCGCGAAGCCACCACGCACGTGCTGACCCACACCCTTCACTATGGCATGGGCGTGTTCGAGGGTGTGCGCGCCTATCAGACCGACCGGGGGCCCGCCATCTTCCGCCTGGAGGAACATACCCGGCGGCTGTTCCGCTCGGCCCGCATCCTGGGCATGACCATCCCCTTCACCGAGGATCAGATCAACGAGGCACAGAAGGGGGCGGTACGGGAGAATCACCTCAAGAGCGCCTATATACGTCCCATGTGCTTCTACGGATCAGAGGGCATGGGCCTGCGTGCGGACAATCTCAAGGTCCACGCCATCGTCGCGGCCTGGGAGTGGGGTGCCTACCTCGGGGCGGAGAACATGGAGCGGGGCATTCGCATCAAGACCTCCTCGTTCAACCGGCATCACGTGAACATCACCATGTGCAAGGCCAAGGCCAACGGCAATTACATGAACTCCATGCTGGCCCTGCAGGAGGCCCTGTCCTGCGGCTACGACGAGGCCCTGCTGCTGGATGTCGAGGGCTACGTGTCGGAAGGCAGCGGCGAGAACTTCTTCATGATCCAGGACGGTGTCATCTACACTCCGGAACTGACGTCCGCCCTGGACGGCATCACCCGCAGGACCATCGTCGCCCTGGCCGCCGAGGAGGGAATCGAGGTCCGGGAGAAGCGCATCACCCGCGACGAGGTCTACGTGGCTGACGAGGCCTTCTTCACCGGCACCGCCGCCGAGGTGACCCCCATCCGCGAACTGGACTGCCGCCCCATCGGAAACGGCGGGCGAGGCCCCATCACCGAGCGCCTGCAGAGCCTGTACTTCGACGTGGTGCACGGCCGAACCGACAGGCACGAGGCGTGGCTGACATTTGTTTGAATGAGAAATCCTGTTAATCCTGCCCATTCATCCGTTACGGTGATCTGATGCCCAACCCTCATACCGCCGAACACCAGGACCAGTGTCAGCCCGCCAACGCCCAGACCAGCGTGGCCCTGACCCGGGCCGATCTGCCCCTGCACTGCCCGCAGCCCGGCACGGCCCTGTGGGCCTCCCATCCGCGCGTTTTCATTCCCATCGAGGACGCGCCGGACGGCCGTATGATCTGTCCATACTGCGGTACCGAGTACGTTTTCACCGACTGATGTGTCGGGGCGGCTGTTGACCCGATTCAGGGCAAGCGGGTCGACCGGCCCGACGAGCTTGTCCACAGGGATCCGTTCGCCAATCCGACCATCGGCTTGCCGAGCCGTCCTTATGAGCAGTCTGCCTTTCTCCCTAGGTATGAAAAATTACGGAATCGCCCCGTTGTCGTACGGGCCACCGGCCGACTGTCCATGAACGCTGCCGGCAAAATCATCGACAGATTATGGGAAGATCGCGACGCCTGGCTTGACGGGAGTGCTCAGCGTGCATTCGTGGCGATCACCGCGCTGTTGTCTGCGGGCCTGCTGTTCACTGCCAAGGGAATCTCGGACATCGCCTTCGGATTGCTGGTTATCGTGGCCTTCTGGCGATTCTTTGTCGCCGGTGATGGTGTCGGGCGAATGTGGTGGGCACTTGTGATACTCGCGTCCGTGGTGATACCCGCCCTCAGTTGGACATTCACCTTCCTGTTGTATAGGGACTGGGCGCAGCCCTACCCCAACCTGGACCTCATGGCCCGGTTGCTCATTTTCCTGCCCTTGGCGTGGGCGCTGGCAGGGAGTTCCCGAAACGTGCTCCTGTTCTGGGGTGTGGCTGCCGGTGCCGTGGTCCTGATGCCCTGGACCATGGGGGAGGGCTGGCATGACTGGGCTCGCGGCTTCTCGGGGGATCGTGTTCATTTCAATCTGCGGAATGAGCAGCATACTGCCATGTTTCTCGGAGTGACTTTGCTGGGTTTGATGTCCTTTTCGGCGCGTTTCCTTAGCAACGCTGGGTCGTTGTTTTCCTGGCAGGCCGTTGTCTACCTCATTGCCGTCGTGCTGTGCATTGCAGGTCTCGCCGTGACGCAGACACGTGCGGCTTGGCTGGCCGTGCTCTTAAGTTTTCCGTTTTTTCTTTATGCCATCGCGACGCGTTGGCGGGGGCAGTATCATGGCCATGCGGATGCTCAGCAGCGCGGACTCACGCGTGTGCTGTCTTTAGGGTTGGTGGGTGCTCTGGTGATGGTGTTGGCGCTGATCGCCGTGGTCTCCGATGGCAGGGACATCGCCGAGCGCATGCGAGGCGACTCGGTGGCAATCTCGCAGCTGTTGGCCGGTAACGGGGACTCGATGACCGTAACCAGCGCGGGCGTGCGCATCACTGCCTGGAAGGCGTCGCTGGAATGGATTCCGCGCAGTCCTCTGGTCGGATGGGGCTCAGGGGGAGGGCGTATCGTATTGGAAAATACCGACTCCGTACCCAGGGAGATAAGTCAGAATTTCGGCCACTTGCACAACTCCTATCTGGAGTTGTTGATCAATTACGGTCTTCTCGGAGCGATGTTCTTTGCCGGACTGCTTGCTTGGGTAGTCATCAACAGTTGGCGGGCCTGGCGTCGCGGATGGCTTGAAGGGGATTTCATGCTTTTCCTCGGGGCGTTCCTCATGTTCTTTCTGGTTATAAATTTCTTTGAGTCATTCCTGTTCTACAGTACGGGAGCGCTTGTCCACAATCTGGTGCTGGCGGGATTTGTCACCCACATCTGGCGTCAACAGCGTGCTACGTGCACGCAGGTGCCCGGGTGAGGGGGCCCGGTTTTCGACCGTGCTCAATGACCGATGATCTTCCGGTAGGTTGCCAGTGTTTTCTCCGTCATGGCGTTCAGGTTCAGTTGTTGTTCGGCGAAGCGGTACACCGGCTCCATGATTTCATTCCAGTGGCTGATGTCCTCCAGTAATTGCTGCAGTCTCTGACGCAGAGCGACGGCACTGCCCGTTCTCACGATTAGATCAGAGGGAAGTACCTCGTTTGGAACGGGTACATCCGTGGACAGCACCGGCCTTTTCAGCAGGGCGGCTTCGGCAAAGACGTAGGAGAAACCCTCGCGCCGCGACGAGATCACCACTGCATCGCTGTGGGCCATGAGAGACGGAATGTCATTTCGATATCCCAGAAAACGAATTGCTGTCGACTCACCGCATTTCTCCGCGGCGGCCGCGAGGTATGGTTGCGTCGGGCCGTCACCGGCGATCAGCAGGGACACCGGGAGCCCCGACACCGCCTCGATCAGTACATCAAACCCCTTGGCCGGGACGAGCCGGCCGACTGCCAGCAGGACCGGACGTTCAGGTGGTAGATTGAACAGGGTGCGTAGATCCATGGGCACGATCTCCCTGGCCCTGATGCCGTGGTAGATCACGCTCACTTGCCCGGGCGAAAATTCCCGAGCAAGTGTCCGACTGACGGCGATCACATGGTCGTGCATACGGTAGGCCGACAGGCTGTGCTTGACATTGTGAAGTGTCGCGACGGTGGGACATCGAAGTAACGGCCGGATGAGTCCGGTCATGAAGGCCGCCTTGGTCGCGTGTGCATGAACGATGTCACAGTCCAGGCCGCGCAGGGTGCGCGTCAGAGCAAGCAATGATCTCGGATCATGTCTCCCACGATCCAGGCGGACCGCCCGGCCTTCGATGCCGTGGGGAAGTTGCCGTGTGAATTCCTGAGGAGCGATGACCGTTACACCATGGCCGGCCTTCGCGAGTTCTTCACACAACTCCCCGACATGTTTTTCCAGTCCGCCTGCACCGGAGCTGGCAACCACTTGAGCGATGTTCAGAGGCCGTGAATTCACTCGGTGTCCATCAGATGTTGCGATTTCGGGGTCGTCCCGGGGGGGGGCTGTCGGTTTCAACGGTCTGCCTGATCAACAGGCGCACGCCTAACGCCAGTGCTCCGCGATCCACGGCGTGGGCCGCATCTTCTTCCAGCGGCCCTTCCATTCACCCCGGATGGCCTCATCGGGCTTCGGATGTCCGTGAAAGGCGATGATTCTCGCGCCGGGCGGCTTTCCGGGTGTCACGAACGGGGCCAGCAGCCGGCTGGGCATGCAGTGCTTCTTGAAGCTGACACACCATTCCGCCGGCCAGTAGGTCATGTCGACGCCTGCGTCCTGCAGGCTGTGTGACAGGAAGGCCTGTTCGTTCCGATAGGTCTCCTTGGCCCGTTCGGGATCCTCGTGGTATCTGTCCAGCACCCAGGACAATTCGCCCACCCTGAACCGGTACACCGACGAGTTGCCCACGATGCGGTCCGGATGGGTCCAGTTGTGGATGATGCAGAATTCGCCCGGATGCTCGAAGAAGCAGTCGATGGAATCCACGATGACGATGTCCAGGTCGAGAAACAGCGCGGTGCCGGTCAGGTCGGCCAGGGGCGCGCTGTAGGTGCCGAGCTTCAGCCATGCCTCGTTCATGAGCCGCGGCGGCACATGAACATCCGGCAACGGGAAGTGCTCGATGCCGGGATCAAGGCCTGCGGGATCGTCCGTGAAGCACACGAAGCGGTGGGGGCGGGCCAGATGACGCGCCACCATTCGATGAAGCACGTTCACATCGCGGGCCGTGTAGGCCGTTCCCCACTTCATGCAGATGACATTGGTGCCGGGTGTTTCACTCATGTGTCGAAGATTCCTTGTGGTGATTTCGGTCTTTCCTGCCCCGGTGGGGCAGGTCGCTCAGGGCGGGACGGAATCGGCGCCAGTCTCGGTGATCTGCCGGTAAAGATCCATCAGCGCGGGCAGCACCGCGTCCTCGTGGTAGACGTCCCGGTAACGGGCAAGCGCCCGTTCGGCCCGCAGATCGCGCTCCCCGGCGGATGCGGCCGCCCGTTGCATGCCCAGGGCAAGATCGCCGGCGTCGTTTACGCGGCAGAGCCAGGCGGTGGCGTCGTCGAGAATCTCCACGGGCCCCTGCGTGCGCGTGGAGACGATGGGAACGCCCCGGGCCATGGCCTCCAGCACCACGATCCCGAAGGGCTCGTCCCGGGAAGGCAATATGAACATATCGGCCCGGTCGAGTGCGCCCGGCACGTCGGAGATCCATCCGGGAAAGGTCACATGATCCGCCAGGCCCAGCTCCCGGGCGCGCGTGCGCAGGTGGGCCCGTTCCTCGCCGTCGCCGCCGATGCACAGGCGCGCACCGGGGTGGGTCTCGCGCAGCACGGAAAAGGCCTGCAACAACAGGTCGAAGCCCTTCTTATGGACCAGACGTCCGTAGCTGAGCCAGTTGAGCGCCGGCCGGCCGGCGGCGGGGCGGGTGGTGACCGGCGGCAGCGAGGAGAAGTTGGGGATCACCCGGATCCGGGCCGGGTCGATCCCCTTGCCGCGCAGATAGTCCCGTTGGCTGGCGGTGGTTACATTGAACCAGTCCACGTGCCGGTAGTACTTGAGCTTGACGTAGTTGTGGAGCTTGGTCATCACCGGCAGCCCCAGCCGGTGCGCCGCCTGTCCGCCCAGCCAGGCACCCCGCGCCAGATGGGCGTGCACCAAGTGCGGCCGGAATGCCGTGAGCGCCCGGCCGATGGCGCGGCGGGCCAGGGGATCCCAGGCGCCCATCACACGGATCGGCGTGAGCGCGACGCCCGGTGCCCCGACCAGCCGCTCATGGGCCGCGGATCCCCGCTGGCAGATGGCCTGCACCCCGTGCCCGCGCCTGGCCAGCGCGTTGCAAAGATCCACGAAATAGCGTTCGGCGCCGCCGAACCCCCCGCTCAGCATCACGTGGGTCACTCGCATGACGACACCCGTTGCGCATGGAGCGCGTCGTACTGGGCCAGGGTCTGCCGGCACATTCGCTCCAGGGTGAAGTCGTGCGCCACGGGAACCGGCGGCGGCCCGTTCCCGTGCCAGTCGGACAGCCGCCCGGCGAGCGCCTGTGTGTCGCCCGGCGGGATTCGCCCGGCGGGATAGATCATCGCCAGTTGCTCGCCCACGCCGCCGTGGTCATAGCCCATTACGGGTCGGCCGAGGCTCAGGGCCTCCAGGGTGGTGCGGCCGAAGGATTCCGGGGTGGTGGAGAGCGACAGCACCACCCCGGAGACGGACATGATCTCCCTGAGGTCGGAGCGATGTCCGGTGAAGGTGACGTGATCACCCAGGCCCAGGCGTTGCGCCCGGGTTTCGATCTCCTGCCGGTAGGCCTGCCTGCGGGCCGGCGCCTCGCCGACGATAAGGCCGTGGGCCGGTATGCCCCGGTCGAGCAGCCGGCGCAGGACCTCCAGCAGGTCGCCATGACCCTTCAGGCGGGTGATCCGCCCCGGGAGCGTGAGCACGTAACGGCCTTCCAGCTGCGGGTGTTCCCGGTGCCACGCCGACAGCCAGTCGGCGGGCGGCGTGTACCCGTGGGGATAGAGCGCCCGGTCGATGCCCCGGTGAATCACCGCCAGTCGTGCCGGGTCCGTGTCCGGGTAGTTGTCCAGCACGTAGCGACGCACGCTGTCGGAGACCGCGATGACCCGCTCGCCCCTCGTCATCACGGCGCTGTAGCGGTTGACCGAGTAGAATCCGTGCACCGTCGTGATGAATCCCGGGCGTGTGCGCGGGTCCATGCCCTTCCAGGCCAGGTAGGCCAGCCAGGCAGGCATTCGTGACCGGGCATGGACGATGTCCACCCGTTGATCGCACAGAAAGCGGCGCAGCCGGGGGACCAGCCTGAGCGTCCACAGGGACTTGCGGCCCACGGGCCAGTTGAAGTGCTCGCTCCCGGACCCCTGCAGCGGCGCCACGAGGCGGCCGCCCCGGGACATGACCAAGGAGCGGTACCCGTTTCCGGTGAGCGCCCGGGCGATCTCGAGCGTCCCTTTCTCGACGCCCCCCGATTCGAGTGCCGGAAGGATTTGCAGAACTGTCAGCACGCGGGGCCGCACCAGGGGTTTGGGGAAATCCGACATTCTATCCCATCAGCGCCCGGTACGCCGGACCGCCGCGACACGGCCTCCCGTCCCCGGCCCCGGGGCTTCGTTGACGGGGGGGGGATGGCATGTTAGAACCAACCCCTTTCAAGGCAGATCCCCCGCCGTGTCCGTCGAAAGCATCCAGCAGAGCATCGTCCGCAGCCTTGCCGCCAGCCACCGCAGGGAGCAGCCCTACCGGCACTGGATGATGCACAACGTGCTCCCCGAGTCCACCTGCCGTGACGTGGTTGCCCTGCCTGTGGATCCGCCAAAGATCGACGACACCCGGGGCAAGCGCGAGACCCACAACAGCCTGCGCCGCTTTTTCAACCGGGAGGCCAATCAGCGTTTCGAGGTGTGCCGGGAGACCGCCGAGGCCTTCCAGTCCCCCGAGGTGACGGGTGCCCTCGGGCGCTTCTTCGACGTGGATCTGACCGACACCAGCCTGCGCATCGAGCACTGCCTGGACACCGACGGGTTCTGGCTTGCACCCCATACGGACCTGGGGGTGAAGAAGTTCACCATGCTGCTGTACCTGTCCACGGATCCCGGCCACGAGGACTGGGGCACCGACGTGTACGCGGACGCGGATACACCGGCCGCGCGGGCGCCGGCCGAGTTCAACAGCGCCCTGGTGTTCGTGCCGTCGGATCACACCTGGCACGGCTTCGAGAAACGTCCCATTTCGGGCGTCCGGCGCTCCCTGATCATCAACTACGTGACCCAGGACTGGCGTGCACGCCACGAACTCGCCTTCCCCGAGCAGCCCGTCAGCGCCTGAGATGTCCGGCGCCCGTTGCTGGACCCTGACCACCGGCGAGGCCGGCATGACCAGTCAGGCCATCGGCCTGGCCGAAGCGGTGGGCCTGCCCTTCGAGCACAAGACCATCGGCCTGCGCGCGCCCTGGCGTTGGCTGCCGGGGCACCTGTGCCCCGGCGTGTTCCATGGACTGACGCCGGACAGTGATCCGGTGGAGCCGCCTTGGCCGCGGCTGCTCATCACCTGCGGCCGCCGCAGTGCCGCCCTGTCCATTGCCATCCGACGCCTGAGCGCCGGAAAGACGCTGACTGTCCATATCCAGGATCCGCAGATTCCTGCCCGTCACTTCGACCTGGTGGTGCCCCCCCGCCATGACGGTCTCGAGGGCGGGAACGTGTTGGCAACCCGGGGTGCGCTGCACCGCGTAACGCCGGAGAAACTCGCCGAGGCGGCACAGGCGCAGGGCGCCCTGTTTGCGGGGTTGCCGCGCCCCCTTGTGGCGGTCCTGGTGGGCGGCTCCAATCGCACCTGCAGGCTCACGCCCCAGGTCAGCACGTCCATCGGCAAGCAACTGGCCGCCCTGGCCCGCAACCACGGAGCGGGGATCGCCCTGACCCCTTCCCGCCGCACCGGAAGCGAGAATCTGGAGGCGCTGCGCGAGGCGCTGCGGGATGTGCCCCACTTCATCTGGGATGGCCAGGGGGAAAACCCCTACCTTGCCCTGTTGGGTCTGGCCGATCATATCGTCGTGACCGGGGATTCCGTGTCCATGGTGTCCGAGGCCGCCAGTACCGGAAAGCCCGTACACGTGGTGGACCTGGAAGGTTACAGCAAGCGGCTGGTGGTGTTTCATCACCAGCTGCGGCGGGAGGGCGTCACGCGTTCATTCCCCGGTCCGCTGGAGAACTGGAGCTATGAACCGGTGAACGATACCCCCAGGGTGGCGGCCCATATTCGCGGCATGCTTACGGACAGGTTCGGTTCGTCATGACGGATGCACCGGCCGGCGATGCCGATGGTACCGGGCCCGGCACCACGGAGCCGGACCTCTGGCGTGGCCACGTGGTGATCGGACGAAGCGCCAGCCGCATTTGTGTCCTGGACCCCGGGGACCCGGGGCGTTGCCTCAAGTTCGAACTGCCCCCGGAGGAACAGGGCCGCACCACCTGGCGGAACAGCCTGCGCCGCCGGATCGGGCGAGCCCTGCCTTACTTCGGATACACCTCGGCCGAGTGGCGCGCGTACTGCAGTCTGCGCCGCCGGCTTGGCCCTGTGCTGCACCGTCACGTGGCCGAGTGTTTCGGCCTGCTGTGGACGCCCGAGGGTGTGGCCCTGTGGTCGCGGCGCATCGTCAACGAGGACGGTACCCCTGCCCGCCGGCTGCATCACTGGCTGACGGTCGAGCGGCGCTATCGCGCCGACACCTTGCTCGAGGCGGTGGACCGCCTTGAGGCGTTTCTCCTGGAGCACTCGATCCCGCTGTTCGATCTGAACACCTACAACCTGCTCGTCTGCGAAGATGCGCACGGACAGGTGCGCCTCGTGAGCGCGGACATCAAGAGTGTGGCCCTGGGCAAGAAGCTGCTGCCGCTGTCCCGCTGGTTTCCGGTTCTGATGCGCCACAAGCTTCACCGGCGCGCCGCACGGCTCAGGTGCCGGATTCGAGAGGCGCCGGCACCGGCAGACGGTTGAGCCGGGCCGGATCGCCCGGGGGACCGGGCTCCTACGCTCCCGGGGTGTTGTCGTACACGTCATGGGCCAGGTGGCCGGCGGATGCGCTTCGGTTATCCGCCCTGCGGTTCTCGGTTCTCCTGTGAACCACTTGGTGGGACACGACACTAGGTCCGGCTGTAGGGGTCCGCCATTCCCTGCCTTTTCTTGAAGCGCCGGTGCGCCCAGAAGTACTGCTCCGGGGCCATGCGTACCGCATCCTCGATGATCGAGTTGATCCGGGCGGTGTCCCGCACCGGGTCGTCCGTCGGGAAATCCTGCAGGGGCGGATGGATAGTCAGGCGATAGGTCCCGTCGGCCTCGCGGATGCCGAAGAAGGGCAGCACCGGCGCGCCGCTGGCCCGGGCGATGCGGTGGGTGGCGGTCTGGGTCGCGGCGGGCTCACCGAAGAACGGCACGGTGACACTGTACCGCCCGCCCTTGCTCTGGTCCTGGGCATACCAGACCGGCAGATTGTCCTTCAGCGCCCGCAACAGGCCCTTGACGTCGTCCCGGCGGATGGACCGCTCGCAGTGAAGGCCACGGTTGCGCGCGAACAGGTATTCGATCACCGGGTTCTCATGGGGCCGGTACATGGCGGCGATCGGGTGGTGTGACAGGATCAGCAGGCGGCCTGCCAGTTCCAGGGTGGTGAAGTGGGCACTCAGCAGCAGTGCTCCCTTGCCCTGTGCCAGTGCGGCCTGCAAGTGGCCGAGCCCCTCGATGGTTGCCATCTTCCCGAAGCGCCGGTCGCTGCCCCACCAGGACAGGGCGGTCTCGAACAGCGCAAACCCCGCGGCCCGGAAATGCTCCCGCACCAGACGTGCCCGCTCGCCCTCACCGAGTTCGGGAAAGCACAGGTCGATGTTGACCCGCGCGATATGGCGGCGCCGCCGTCCCAACAGGTGAAACAGGTCTCCGAGGCGGTTGCCCAGCCAGTGCTGCGCCGCAAGCGGCAGGTGCGAGGCGGACCACAGGAGACCGACCGCGAGCCAGTGACCCCAGTACCGGGGCAGAAGCGGGGAATCGTGGCGGCGTTTTCGAGGCATGTGGCGGGCAATGTCCAAAAGATCGAATCATAACCCGGACAGCCCGGTCCACGGGTTGCGCCGGCAGGGACCGGGTGCCTGCGCATGCTACCATTCCGGGCCTGTCATGGCTGCCGGCATACCCTGACTTCATGTGGCGTGCGACGTATTCGATCCTGCTCTACCTGCTGTTGCCGCTGATTGCGGCCCGGCTGTTGTGGCGTGCGCGCCGGAACCCGGCGTATCTTCGGCGCTGGGGCGAACGCTTCCGCCCCGGGCCGCCCATGCCGGCGCGGCCCCGTCTCTGGCTGCATGCGGTGTCCGTGGGCGAGGTGGCCGCTGCGGTGCCATTGGTCGAAGCGCTGCGGTTGCGCTTTCCGGACCACGCTGTGCTGGTGACCACCACCACCCCCACCGGATCCGCCGAGGTGTGCCGCCGTTTCGGAGCACAGGTGGAACACCGCTACCTGCCCGTGGACCTGCCGCGCCTGACGCGGCGGTTCGTGAGGCGGGTCAATCCCCGTCTGCTGATCGTGATGGAGACCGAGCTCTGGCCGAATCTCTACGCGGCCTGCCGGTCCCTGGACGTGCCGGTGATGCTGGTCAACGGGCGCCTATCCGAGCAGTCCCTGAAGGGGTACCGCCGCGTCCGGCCGCTGGTGGCGGCAACCCTGCGCTGCGTCAGCGCGCTGGCGGCACGCTCCGATGCCGATGCGCGGCGCTTTTGCGAACTGGGGGCGGATGCCGCGCGTGTGCGTGTGCCGGGCAACGTGAAATATGACCTCCGGTCACCGGCCAACGGGAATTCCGCGGTACCACCGCGACCGGCGCCGGATCGGCCCGTGTGGATTGCGGCCAGCACCCACGAGGGGGAGGAGCAGCGTGTCCTCTCGGTCCATCGCTCCGTGCGCGAGCGGATTCCCGATGCCCTGCTGATTCTGGTGCCGCGCCATCCGGAGCGCTTCGAGGCGGCAGCCCGATTGTGCGGGCAGGCGGGCCTGCCGGCGGCCCGGCGTTCCCGGGGTGAAACGCCTGCCGCCGAGACCGCCGTGTGGCTGGGCGACACCATGGGTGAACTGCAGGACCTGTTCGGCCGCGCGGACGTGGCCTTCATGGGGGGCAGCCTGGTGCCCGCAGGGGGCCACAATCCCCTGGAGGCGGCGGTTCACGCCCTGCCCGTACTCACGGGTCCGCACGTGTTCAATTTCGGCGACGTGTTCGATGCTCTGCAGCAGGCGGGCGGTGCGCGGGTGGTGCCTGATGACGCGGCGCTGACCCGGGAGGTGATCGCGTTGCTCGGTGATGCCGGGGATCGCGCGCGCCGCGGCGAGGCGGCGGCCCGGGTGGTGGCCGTGAATCGGGGGGCGGTGGCGCGGGTGGCCGATTGGGTGGAGGAGATCGTGGGGCGTGAGGGGTGAGGCGTTTTGCCACAGAGGTCACAGAGGTCACAGAGAAAAAATCACTGAAGACCGAGTCTGTAATTCTTTTTGTGTAACTCCCTACGCCAGGGCTGCAACCGGAGTTTCACGCCTATCCCCTTACCCCTCCCGCCTCACACTCATTTGATGAGCGCCGTCAGGGCCTTGAACCGGGCATGCCGCGCATCGCGCAGCCATTCGAAGAGCACCGATTCGCAATTGGTCACCACCGCCCCGGCCTGGCGCAGGCGGTGCAGCGCGTTGACCTTGTTGGCGGGATTGCGCGAGCATGCGGCGTCCTCCACAACGAAGGGCTGGAATCCTGCCTCCAGCAGGTCCATGGCGGTCTGAAGGACACAAACGTGCGTCTCCATGCCGCACACCACGACCTGGGGCCGGCGCGCGGCGTTGAGGGCGTCCAGGATGCCGCTGTCGCCGCAGCAGGAGAAGGCGATCTTCTCCAGGATGCGCGTGGTGTCCGGGAACTGCCGGTGGAGGGCATCCACCGTGGGGCCGAGGCCCCTGGGATACTGTTCCGAAACCACAACCGGCACATCCATCTGGCCTGCGGCCTGTGCCAGGATGCCCGCGGCGCGAAGCGCCGATTCGCGTTCGGCGCTGTCCATGGCGCCCGCCAGGCGCTCCTGCATGTCCACGATCAGCAGCTGACTTCGGGCCGCATGGCAGAGCCGCGAACGGGCCACGGGATCAGTGGAGCCAGGCGTTGACGGCGTGGATGTCGCGCTCGTCCAATGTGCCTGCCGCCTGCTTGAGACGCAGGGTGTTGAGCACGAAGTCATAGCGGGCCTGGGCATAGTCGCGCTGGGCCCGGAACACCTCGCGCAGGGCCAGCAGCACGTCCACTGCCGTGCGGGTGCCCACCTCGAAGCCGGCTTCCGCGGCCTCGGCAGCCGCCTGGGTGGACTCCAGGGCGCGGTTCAGGGCCCGGACCCGGGATGCGCCGGACACCACCGACAGGTAGGCGCTGCGGGTCTGCTGCACCGTGCGGCGCTGGGTGAGATCCAGTGTCTCGCGGGCACTGTCGAAGCGTTCCCGCGATTCCCGGGTCAGTGAGGTGGTGCGGCCTCCGGTGTACAGCGGGACGCGCAGTTGCAGCGCGATCCGGGCGTCGCGTCGATCCAGGAACTGGGTGGTGCCGAGACCGGTGGGCGCACCGTGGTTGTCGACGTCCGAGTAGCTCGCCTGAAGACCCACGGTGGGGTAGTGGCCCGCCCGCTGACGCTGGATCTCCTCGGCGGCGAACTCGGTGGCAAAGCGCCGGGCGGTGAGCTCGAGGTTGCTGTCCACGGCGGTGGCGACCCACTGGTTGATATCGTCCGGCTCGGGGGTGGCCAACGGGGTGTCATCCCTCAGGCCGGACAGCACCTCGTAGTGCTGCCCGGTCACCACGGCCAGCTGCTCGCGGGCCACGTCCAGCTGGTTCATGGCGGCGATCTCCTGGGCCACCGCGATGTCGAACTGGGCCTGGGATTCCTTCACATCCGTAATGGCGATCAGACCCACCTCGAAACGGCGCTCGGCCTGCTCCAGCTGCCGGCCGATGGCTTCCTTCTCGGCCTCGGCGAAGGTGAGGTTGTCCTGGGCGGCCAGCAGGTCGAAGTAGGCCTCGGAGACCCGCAGGATCAGTCCCTGGCGGGCATTGTCCCGGAAGGCCGTGGCCTGGGCGATGCCCAGATCCGCCTGCCGCAGTGCCACGTAATTGCGATGATCATAGATGGATTGATTGAGGGTCACGTCGAAGGTGGTGGTGTCGAAGCTGCTGCTGGGCATGCCGGAGGGTTCCGTCCTGGTGCGCGCCTGGGAGGCGCCGGCCTCGACCTGGGGGAGCAGCACCGAGCGGGCCTGGGGCCGTGCCTCAAGCGCAGCCCGGTAGTCCGCCTCGGCGGCGCGCAGCTCCGCATCGTGATCCAGCGCCACCTGGTAGACCGACCACAGGTCGGCACTCTGGGCGACCGGGAGCATCCCTGCCGGGAGCAGAACCAGGGCGAAGAGGATCGTGCGCAAGCGGGCAGTCATGACAATCTCCTGCGGAAAGGGGTCGGATGGCCCCGGTCTCAAGTGGTTTTATATTAGCAGTACCTAATGTTTAATCGCCAATCCGTGTTTCCAAACGCGGCCGGTGACCCGCGCCTGCCACCGGACCTCGTGGGTTGCGTACCGGGTACAGGCCCTCATCAGTAGAGTGGAAGTGACCGATCCACTTCCCGTGCCCAGGCGTCGATGCCCCCGGCCAGATTGATGACCCGGGTGAACCCGTGGTGTTCCAGGAACCGGCCCGCGTTGTGGCTGCGTATGCCGTGATGGCATATGACCACGACTTCCTGGTCCGGGTCAGCGCGATTGACCATCTGCGGCACCTGGCCCAACGGCACCAGCGTGGAACCCTCGATGTGCGCGATCTCGAATTCCCAGGGTTCGCGCACGTCCAGCAGCAGGGGTGGCGTCGTGCTCTCGCGCAGGTGCGCTTCAAGTTGTCGCGGGGTGAACTGGCGCATGGGCCCTTATCGTGCCAACGCCTCGTGCGTTGCCCTCAGAACGTGAATGTCGGCTTTCGTTCAGTACCGCACAGCGGCTTCAGGCAGGTCTCGAACAGCTTCTCCCGGACGAACTCGTTCGGGCCCAGGCGCGTGACCCTCAACGCTTCCATGACCGGCGCATCGCCCACCACCACAAACAGGCGCCCGCCCGTGTTCAGCTGCTGCTCGAAGCACGCCCGGTACTCGGGAAGCGAGCCCGTTACGGCGATCACGTCGTAATGCTCGCGCTGCGCGGTCCAGCCATTGGCGGCGTCCCCCTGCTGCAGCGTGACGTTCAGCACGCCTGCCTGCTCGAGGCGTTTGAGGGCCGCGCGCCGGAAGTCATCGTGAATCTCCACGCTGTCCACGTGCGCCCCCAGCTTCGCCATGCAGCTCGTGACGAAACCGGAACCGGTGCCCACCTCCAGGCAGATATCCTCCGGCGAGATCTCCAGGGTCTGGAGCATCCGTCCTTCCACCCTGGGCGGCATCATGAACTCGCCGTGTCCCAGGGGGATTTCCAGGTCCGCGTAGGCCAGGTTGCGGTAAGTCTCCGGCACGAACAGCTCGCGGGGGGTCTGCCCGATCACGTCAAGCACCTTCTGATCCAGCACGTCCCAGGGGCGGATCTGCTGTTCGATCATGTTGAAACGGGCCTGTTCGAAGTTCATCGCGCATGGATCCTGAATGATGGGTGGGAAGGCCGCGGTCCGGATGTTTGCGGCACCCGGGGGCCTGCCGGCCATCCAAGGGTACGGGCAAGGCCCTCGACGGGCAAGTCGGGGCGGCGGCCAATCGCCGTAGCCCCCGAGTGATGCAGGGTGTGCGCACTGCTGGTAATGTTGCAAGGAATGAACGCCAGCGAGACCATACTCATCGTCGATGACGATCAGGGGCTTCGGGACCTGTTGCAGCGCTATCTCCAGGAGGATGGCTACCAGGCGGCGGCCGTTCCTGACGGTCGCGCTATGGACGAGTATCTGGTCGCGAACACACCCGATCTGATCATCCTCGACCTGATGCTCCCGGGTGAGGACGGCCTGACGATCGCGCGGCGCCTGCGCGCCCGGCACGACTGGCCGGTGATCATGCTCTCGGCGAGGGGCGAGGAGGTCGATCGCATCGTCGGCCTGGAGGTGGGCGCGGACGACTACCTGCCCAAGCCCTTCAACCCGCGTGAACTGCTGGCGCGCATCCGGGCGGTGCTGCGGCGCAGGGTCCGGCAGGAGATCGCGGCGGAGGATCATCGGCGTATCGTGGCCTTCGGCCCGTTCCGCCTCGATCTCGACGGCTACATGCTCACGCGGGACGGGGAGGAGGTCGCCCTTACGGCGGGGGATCTCGCCCTGCTGCGAGTGTTCGCCGAACACGCCAACAGCGTTCTGAGCCGCGACAAGCTCCTGGACCTGCTCAAGGGGTACGAACGTTCCCCTTTCGACCGCAGTGTCGACGTGCGCGTGACCCGCCTGCGGCGCAAGATCGAGGAAGACCCCGCCTCGCCGCGCTACATTCGCACGGTCTGGGGCGTGGGTTATGTGTTTACACCTTCCGGGCAGCGGCGATAAAAGAACCCGCCTCGTGGAGGCGGGTAAGCCCGTCAGACAACCGGTCGGACCCCGGGGGTAATCCATTCCCCGCGCGCTGTGTATCAGTAGGCCAGCCGGAACCGCTCCAGCTCCTCCCGGGTGATGTCACGGGGGCGTTTCATGGTCCAGGCCTCCTCCCCCACCCAGGTCTTGAAGATGGCCAGGTTCCTCTGGCGTTCCGCTTCGGTTTCACCGAGATGCTCGTACATGTTGCCCGGCTTCCCGTCGGCGGTGTTGGAGCCGTCGTCCAGGCGGCGCATCAGCGCGCCCGTGTCGGGCCATGCCACGAAGAAGATCAGGTCGGCATAGGTGTCCATGCGCGGCCCCTTGAGTTCGGCCTCGTAGCGCGCCTCATCCTCCTCGAAATCGCCCAGGTAAGGCGATTCGGCACCATGACAGGTGGCGCAGCGGTTCTCCCACAAGGGGCGCACGTGATCCCGGTAGGTGACTTCCGAGGCGGCCGTGCCGGTCATGGCCAGTCCGGTGACGACCGCGGCAAGGAGAAACGCGAGGTGTTTGCCCATGGATCCGCTCCCTCCGGGATCAGTGATGGTGGTGGCCGCTGTCCGACTCGCCCAGGCGGTTCAGGCCGGGGAAGCGGTCGCCGGCATAGCGGGCGTGGCAGACGGTGCAGCTCTCCACCAGCCTCGAGAAGTAGAAGGCCTGCAACTCGGGGTCCTCGTCCCGCCCGGCCTTCGCCAGTTTGTGCGCGGTGTCATGAAATGAGCCGTCCAGTTCGATGAATCCCGCGGGCGCGACCGCCATGAGTTCACTGCGGTCGGCCTCGGTGAGCTGCTGCTTGAGAATGAAGCTCCGGTAGATGTCGCGTCCGTTCTCGTAGACCGTCTGGTGGTCTCCGGCGGCGATGGCGATCAGGGCACGCTCCATGCCGGACTGGATGAGGTTCATTTCCTCGCGGAGCAGAGTCCGGAGTCGCTCGCTGAGCTGCGGTCCAAGGGCGGCCCGCTCCTCCTGTGCGTGTACGCCCGGCGTATGGGCCATAGTGACCAGGAGAACGACGAGGCCCGCGCCTGCGAGCACCTTGGTGATACTGTTTTTCATGTGCACACCTTTCTGATAACTGGATAACTGATGCCTTGCAACGCCATTGTGGCCCCGGTGCCGTTTCCCTTCTGTGTCCGGCCGGCGGGCAAGTGTTACAGGGTGTTACGAGGGGCTCCGCGCCACCAGCCGGCGGATGCGCGGAACCCCGGTTTGACGTACCCGGGGTTCCGGACGGCACCGTCAGCGGACACCCGGCGAGACGATCGGGTAGCCGTTGGACAGGGCGGTGAGGAAGACCTCTAGATCTACGTAGGCCGGATCGCCGGGGCGCAGCGGCATGACGCGCATCTGGCGGCTGCACAGCCCGATGCGCTCCTGCAGGGTCTCCACGGTCCCCCTGGGGCTGCGATACGTCGGGAAATGGGCGACGAAGGCGAACGGTGTCGTCGACGTCTGACCGCGCAACCTGCGTCCCATGACCGGTGTCCTGGGAGAGTGACAGGTGGCACAGGCGAAGTTGAACTGCCCCGCTTTCATGTAGAACAGGCCCTTGCCCCGTTCGTAGGCGATGCGCAGTGCCGGTTGCCCGATGTCCATGTCGATAGGCATGCCATGGCTCAGCGACTTGACGTACAGGGAGAGACGCGTGTTGCCCGGGCTGCCCTGGGGCAGTTCCTGCCCCGCGATTGCCTTGGCGCAGTGCTCGATCCGTCCCTCCAGGGTCCAGATGGCGTTCGTCTCCGGATCGTAGCGCGGGTACTGGGTGGCGGCCCCGACCAGATCGGCCTCGCCCCAGCCGATGCAGCCGGCGAACCCGGGATGCCGTTCGCTCAGTTCCCTGAAGGCCGCCTCACCCTCTTCCAGGTAGAAGTGCCCGCCGTGCAGCTCGTCGTACTCCAGGTCGCGATGCTTGTAGTTGAGCTTCCATTCGTTCTCCGGGTCCCCGACCCATGACAGGTGCCGGCGCAGGGTCTCCTCGTCCTTCCAGTAGCGCACGGTGCCGGAGAATTCCATGTCGGCGAGATGGCCGAGGGTCGGGTCGATGTCGTCGAAGGGTACGTATTCCCGTGCACCGCTCTGCTGGGCCGCCACCGTGCCCGCGCCAGCCGCCAGCGCGATGGCCACCAGTGCGCCGCCCACCCTGGCGCGCTTCGTTTGGGCGCCGATTCTGTTATGCATGTACATGGTTCACCTCGAGTTCTTCAGGTAGGAGACGATGTCCATGATCTCCTGTTCGGTCAGGATCTCGTTCGTGCCGAAGGGGGGCATGACGGTACCGGGAATGAAAGCGCGTTGATCGAAGATGCGCGCATAGATCTCCCCGTCGGATCGCCCCCACGTGGCGTACTGGCTCAGGTCCGGTGCCACCGTCCCTCCCTGGGTCCCGCCCTGCATCTCGTGGCAGGTCAGGCAGTTGCCCTTGCGCCGGTTGTGTGCCAGGGCGCGGCCCCGGTCCGGGTCGCCGGCAAGTGCCGCCGGCGGCTCGGCGGTGCGGGCCGGCCGGGTGGACAGGGCGCCGCAGGGCAACGTGTAGCTGTAACAGGGCCATTGTGCGAACGGCGGGCCGCCCGCGGGGCGGTTTGCCGGCGTGTCGGCGTAGGCCGACAGGCACAGGGTCAGCAGCGGAAGGGTTCGCATCAGGTGGCGAGTGATTCGTTTTGCGTACATGGTATCAATCCCTCGGGAAAGCCCCCGCGGGCCGCCTAGCATGAGTCTCGAGCGACCCGCGGGAATTCATCTGGATCCAGGCATGTGCCGGGTCCGCAGCGATCCCTAGGGCTCCTGGGAGAGCGGACTGTCAGGGGCCTGCGGACCCGGCTGGCGTCTAGAATCTGTGGAACAGGCCGAGCGAGATCCCCCCGGGGTTGTCACCGGCCTCCGGGACGTAATGCTCCCCGTGTCCCCAACGTCCCAGTGCGCGCCGGCTCGCGGCATCGTTGTCGATGGCGGCGTAGACGGCGTAGATCCGGGTTCGCTCGGACAGTGCCCGCCAGACCCCGGCGGTCCAGAGGCTGGCACCCGTGTCACTGGTTCCCGAGTAGGAGTCCACCTCCGAGTACAGGGCGCGCAGGGTGTAGGGGCCGGTCTTGTATGCGCCCCAAAGGCTCCAGGCGTCGCGGTCCAGATGGGGGGAGCGCGCCGCGTCACCGTCGATGATTTCGTATACGCCGCCGATCTGGAACTGACCCAGGTTGACACGTCCGCCCAGCCGCAGGGCGCTGCTGCCGTCGACCTCGTCGTGATCCTCGTAGGCCAGACCGATCTGATATTGGCCGGTGGTGTAGCGGACATTGGCGCTCCAGATGTCCTCGTCCCGGCCTTGCCCCCGGTAATCGGTGCTGTAGGCGATCATGCCCTGAAGCCCGTTCATGTTCGGCGTGGTGTACATCACCACGTTTCGCGAGCGCACGTTGTAATGTGCCCCCGGAACCTCCCCCGTGCCCATGAGGGTGCGGTTGTCCCCCAGTGTCGCCGCGAAGGGGTTGAGCTGGTCGTTGAACTGCTTGAACGGCGTGTCATGGATGCCGATGATGGCCCGCCCCCAAGGGCCGGTCAGTCCGGCAAAACTGTTGAAGGTCGTGAAGGTTGCACTGCCCGTGCCGTCCATGTTGATCACCTGTGCGATCTGCCACACGAAGCGCGAGTCCTCGCCCAGGTCCTCCGATCCGCGAAGGCCCAGTATGGAGGTGTTACTGGCGACGGCGCTGCGGGTCTCCGTGCCGTCGTCTACATGGTCAAACGAGAGGTGGATCTGACCCCAGATATCCACTTCCGCGTCGGCCCCGGTGGAAACCAGC
This sequence comes from Thioalkalivibrio thiocyanodenitrificans ARhD 1, assembly GCF_000378965.1. Lineage (NCBI taxonomy): Bacteria > Pseudomonadati > Pseudomonadota > Gammaproteobacteria > Chromatiales > Ectothiorhodospiraceae > Thioalkalivibrio > Thioalkalivibrio thiocyanodenitrificans. Next base: position 1,795,501 of record NZ_KB900536.1, on the reverse strand, counting down.
AGGGTACCCGCCGCCAGCAGGGCGACGGCGCATTGCCTTGTTCTTGTTGCCTTCATCGTTACGATCCTCTCTGAGTGGTGGTTTGTATCCGCGCTCCGTTCGTTTTTTGATCGTTCCGTCGGTTGCTGCGGTCGGCGCCGGGGGCACACAGGACCCTTGCCGGTCCCGGGTGCCGCGCGCCCACCGCGCCTTTCACGGTCTTGCACCAAATACGCTGGATCGTTGTGGTTTCCGGTGTATTGCGGAGTCGCAACAGTTTGTTACCGAGTGATGACCGGCAGCCAAAAGCGCGCGACAATCGCCCCATCATCGTGGTGAACGTGAAATGACCATCCTCAGACCCCGCCTTCGCAGCCTGTTTGCACGTACCGCAGCGGCCATCGCCGTTGCGCTGATCGTGTACGACCTGTTCTCGCATGCCGTGCTGGGCCACTTTCTGATCAGCCCCATTGCGAGACGCTCTGCGGACGACCTGGCCGGGCTCATGACGCTCACCGCCGAGGTGTCCGCCGGCATGGTTGATCGGGGTGCGGACACATGGGGTCCGGCCCCGGTGGAGGGCGCGGGGCTCAGGCTGGCGGAGCCGGGCAGGCCGTTGACGCCGGCACGTTACAATCCGTACCTGGAGTTCCTTGAGGATGCGCTTCGGCGGCGCACGGGGGAGTCCGTTGTCATCGGGCAGGACCCGAATGGTTCCGATAAGTGGCTCTGGGTCGATATCGCGACCGCCTCCGGGGACGTGCGGCTCGGCTTCACTGCGCGTCGGCTCGAGGTCTATCCGGGCGCGGTGGTGGTGCTGCTGTTGCTCGTCGGCGCCCTGTTGACCTTCGGTACTGCCCTGGTTTACGTGCGCCGCATCACCCGTCCCCTGGCCCGCCTGTCCGAGGCTGCCGGGCGGGTGGGGCACGGCGAGTTCACCGCGCCCCTGCCCGAGACGGGGCCGGAGGAGATCGCCGGTCTGACCCGCACGTTCAACCTGATGACGCGGCAGGTGAAGGAGTTGCTTGCCGCGCGCACCACCATGCTCGCGGGTATTTCGCACGACCTGCGCACCCCGCTTTCGCGCCTGGGACTCTCGCTGGAGCTGCTGTCCGCGCGTTCGGACCCCCAGCTCATCGAGAGGATGCGCGGGGATCTGGAAGTCATGAACACCCTGATCGGGGAGTTCCTGGACATCGCGCGGGGCCTGGAGGCGGAGGAGAAGGTGCCGGTTGTGCTGCGGGAGATGCTGGACGCCATCGCGGACGATGCGCGGCGCAGCGGGGGAGCGGATGTGAGCGTGACGGGGCCGTCCTGCAGGATCGTCACGCGGCCCGTGTCGTTGCGCCGGGTACTGATGAACCTGCTGGACAACGCGTTGCGTTACGGCGGGGGCAAGCCGGTCGGGATCACGCTGCGCCGGGAGCCCGATGCCTGCGCCATTCATGTGCTGGATCAAGGCCCGGGGATCCCCGAGGCGGAGCGTGAGCTGGTGTTCCGGCCGTTCTATCGCATCGAGCAGTCCCGCAATTCCGACAGCGGGGGCAGTGGTCTGGGCCTGTCGGTTGCCAGGCAGCTTGCCGAGGTCAATGGCTGGGATCTGCAGCTGCTGCCGTGCCCGCAAGGCGGTACCGATGCCGTACTTCGTATTCCGGGTTCACAGCCCTGCGATCGGGCCACGATGCCCGATGGGGCGGCGACACCGCACACCTGACAGGTGTGCGGTGTCGCCGCCCCGTCGCGAGATCGGGCGGTTGCCGTCACTCGACCTCGACACGATAGGTGGCGTGACAGGCGACACAGGTGTTGAGCATGCCCGATAGACGGAACGTGAGCATGTCGGGGCTCTCTCCGGAACGCGCGGCAATGGAGATGGCATCGAAATCCTCGTGGGTCTCGGTGGCCCATTCCCGGAACTGCAGCGGCAGCTTGGCTACCGTTACCGCCGGTACCTGGTCCGCTGCATGTGTGCCCATGACGGTCGCCGCGCTGGACACCCGTTCCATGTCCTCGTTGGACAGGCCCTCGATGATCCCCTGGACCGCGACGAGCATCTCGCGCATCTCCCAGAGCACATAGTTCTTTTCCGTTTCGTTCAGTACCAGCGGAGCGCGGTGGTCGGTTTCGAACATATCCATGGTGATTTCGTGTGTGTCGGTTTCCGCTGTCGCCATGCCGATACCCACAGCGAGGGAAAGGCCCGCAAGGATTGGGCGGAAAAGGGGGCGTTGGCCGCCGGGACGCAAGAATGACATCGGGTGTTTCCTCTTCAGATGGCTGGAGCCAAGAGGTTGCCTGTGCGCGTGTTAGCACCGGATGTCAGGCTTCTGCGGATTTGTTACGAAATGTTACCGGAACGCGTAAACCACCGCCGGGTTTCGCGCCGGTAGGGGCAGGCTCCCGGGCGGGGGTGCCGTCGGAGGCCAGACGCTATGCCCGGATGGCTGTCATTGAAACGGTTTGTGACCGGCTCTGCTGCAAGTCCTTGACTTTCCTCGCCACTTGCCGCCTGCCACTTGCCAATGTTCCAGTAAGCCCGTCCGGGCTGCTATAGTTTCAAGCCACGACGAGGCTAGGGGTGCCCATCGGAGTAACCGAATGGGCTGAGATACACCCTTGGAACCTGAACCGGATCATACCGGCGGAGGGAAGCTTCGGAGCCCGCCCCAGCCGCTCCGTACCTTCCGCCTCTCCCCACGCGAGGTACACCATGAGCGCCATTCCCCAGGATTTCATCAACAAGACCAACCGGCTCTCCGGAGAGATCACCCGGCCATTCCCCAATTCCCGCAAGATCTTCATTCACGGGGCCCGGCCGGACATTCGCGTGCCGATGCGCGAGGTGGGTCAGGCGCCGACCCAGGCCTCCATGGGCGCGGAGGAGAACCCGCCCATCACCGTCTACGACACCTCGGGGCCCTATACGGATCCGGATGCGCGCATTGATCTCATGAAGGGGTTGCCGGCGCTTCGCGAGGCGTGGATCGAGGCGCGCGGGGATACCGAGCGACTGGATGGCCCCAGTTCCGAGTACGGCCGCGCCCGGGCCTCGGACCCTGAACTGGCGGCGCTGCGCTTCGAGCATATCCGTGCGCCGCGCCGGGCCCGTGCCGGGTTGAACGTCACCCAGATGCATTATGCCCGCCGGGGCATCATCACCCCGGAGATGGAGTTCGTGGCCATCCGCGAGAACTGCAGGCTCCGGGAGATGCGTGCCGACCCGCGTTACGCCAGACTGCTTCGCCAGCATCCGGGCGAGTCCTTCGGCGCGAGCATCCCCGGGGAGATCACGCCCGAGTTCGTGCGTGACGAGGTGGCCGCCGGCCGGGCGATCATCCCCAGCAACATCAACCACCCGGAGCTGGAGCCCATGATCATCGGGCGCAACTTCCGGGTGAAGGTGAATACCAACATCGGCAACTCCGCGGTCACCTCCGGCATCGAGGAGGAGGTGGAGAAGCTGGTGTGGTCCTGCCGCTGGGGCGGCGATACGCTGATGGATCTGTCCACCGGCAAGAACATCCACGAGACCCGGGAATGGATCCTGAGGAACAGCCCGGTACCCATCGGCACCGTACCCATCTACCAGGCCCTGGAGAAGGTCAACGGCAAGCCCGAGGATCTCACCTGGGAGCTGTTCCGGGACACCCTCATCGAGCAGGCGGAGCAGGGGGTGGATTACTTCACCATCCATGCGGGCGTGCTGCTGCGCTACGTGCCGCTCACCGCCGACCGGGTCACCGGCATTGTCTCCCGGGGCGGCTCCATCATGGCCAAGTGGTGCCTGGCCCATCACCGCGAGAGTTTCCTCTACACCCGTTTCGAGGAGATCTGCGAGATCATGAAGGCCTACGACGTGGCCTTCAGCCTCGGTGACGGCCTGCGCCCGGGCTGCCTCGCGGACGCCAACGACGCCGCCCAGTTCGGCGAACTGGAGACCCTGGGCGAGCTGACGAAGATCGCCTGGGAGCACGACGTGCAGGTGATGATCGAGGGCCCCGGTCACGTGCCCCTGCACATGGTGAAGGAGAACGTGGACAAGGAGCTTGAAGACTGCTGCGAGGCGCCCTTCTACACCCTGGGGCCTTTGGTCACCGACATCGCGCCGGCCTACGATCACATCACCAGCGGCATCGGTGCGGCCAACATCGGCTGGTACGGCACCGCCATGCTCTGCTACGTGACGCCCAAGGAACACCTGGGTCTGCCCAACAAGCAGGACGTGCGCGATGGCATCATCACCTATCGCATCGCCGCCCATGCGGCCGATCTCGCCAAGGGCTTCCCCGGTTCGCAGGTGCGCGACAACGCCCTCTCCAAGGCGCGTTTCGAGTTCCGCTGGGAGGACCAGTTCAACCTCTCGCTCGACCCCGAGCGGGCCCGGGATTTCCACGACGAGACCCTGCCCAAGGAGGCCCACAAGGTGGCGCACTTCTGCTCCATGTGCGGCCCCAACTTCTGTTCCATGAAGATCACCCAGGACGTGCGTGACTACGCCGCAAAACAGGGCATCAGCGAGCAGGAGGCCCTGGAGAAGGGCATGCAGGAGAAGGCGGTGGAGTTCGTGACGAAGGGCGCGCAGATCTACCGGGAGGTATGAATACCGCGGGCCCTGTGCGTTTCTGCTGTCTGGTTGACGCGGGCGCAGGTGCCAACTATTAAGGTTAAGGTGATGAGTGTCAACGACGCCAGTCGGGAGGACCTGTCATGGCAGATGAACCACTGACGTGTGCCCGGGTATCCGGCACGGTTGCCGGCGGGCAGCCGTCTGATGCCCCCGGGTCAGGCGAATCAACCAGCAGAGAAGAGGTGATCAGGATGAGTGTGCGTGTCGGACAGAAGGCGCCCGACTTCACCGCACCCGCCCATTACAAGGGCGGTTTCACCAGCGTGACGCTGTCGGAGTATGCGGGCAAGTGGGTGATGCTTTGTTTCTATCCAGGTGATTTCACCTTCGTCTGAGCTACTGAAGTGTCGGCGGTCGCCGCAAACTATCAGAAGCTGCAGGATCTGGGTGTCGAAGTCATCTCGGTCAGCGTGGACAGTCATTTCGTCCACAAGATCTGGAATGAGGAGGAGTTGGACAAAATGGTGGAAGGGGGCGTGCCCTTCCACATGGTCGCCGACCAGGCAGGTCATGTCGGTCGCGCGTACGGGTGCTGGGACGAAAATCAGGGGGTGGAACTCCGCGGCCGCTTCATCATTGATCCCGATGGCGTGATCCAGGCCATGGAGGTGATGACACCGCCGGTCGGACGCAAACTTGCCGAGACCATACGTCAGATTCAGGCGTTCCAGCACATACGTGCTACCGGAGGCAAAGAGGCCTGCCCCGCCGGCTGGGAGCCGGGCAAGCCAACCCTCAAGCCGGGGCCGGACCTGGTCGGGAAGGTCTGGAAGGTCTGGAACCCATCCATGGAATAGCCGGATCGTTCCGGCACGCGAGGATGAAAACCCCGCCCCCGAGGCGGGGTTTTCATGTGGTTGATTCGCCGGCTGTGACCTCCTGCGCTTGCTGGCTCCTCCTATCCGCCCCCCGGGTTCTTATCGTCAACGCCCGTGCGCTATGCTGGGCCGCGACGCCCACATCCGGAGCCATAGATGACCCAGCCCAGGAGCGCTGCCCGTACGCCCATCGCCGTCGAGCTCAAGGCCGGCAAGGAGTACTACTGGTGCAGTTGCGGCCGATCAAATAACCAGCCCTTCTGCGACGGCTCCCATGCGGGCACGGATTTCACCCCTGTGGCATTCACCCCGGACGAGGACGGTGAGGCACATCTGTGCCGCTGCAAGCATACCGGCAATCCGCCCTACTGCGACGGCAGCCATGCCGGGCTCGACGACAAAGAAGATTCCGGCGGCGGCGAGGGATCGGACAGCGATCGCGCATCCGTAAAGGCCACCCGCGAGGAACCCACCCTCGAACGGATCCACGAACTGGCCCGCCACGGCCTGGAGCGAACCGGACCCCACGGCGAGACCGTGGCCATGGGTGTGCCCCGGATCAACTTGCCCCGCTGGGACGACATCCAGATCCTCACCGCCCAGTTGGCCACCCGGCCGTTAGCCGAAGATGCGGGTGTGGGCACGGAACTCGTGATCGGCCCGCGAGCGCAACGTCCGTTGCGGCTCGATATCCCCTTGTTCGTTTCCGACATGAGTTTCGGTTCGCTGTCCAGGGAGGCCAAGCTGGCGTTGGCGAAGGGTTCGCGCAAGGCCGGTACGGGCATCTGCTCCGGCGAGGGCGGCATGATGCCAGGGGAACGCGAGGCCAATCCCGATTACCTGTATGAGCTCGCATCGGCGAAGTTCGGGTATGACGAGTCGTTGCCGGAGAAGATCAGTGCGTTGCATTTCAAGGGCGGACAGGCGGCCAAGACCGGCACCGGCGGCCACCTGCCCGGGCGCAAGGTCACCGAGGAGATCGCCAGGGTGCGCGGTCTCGCGCCCGGTCAGGATGCCATCTCCCCGCCCACGTTCACCGACCTGATCACTCCCGATGATTTCCGGCGCTTTGCCGACCGGGTGCGCGAGGTCAGCGGCGGTATCCCCGTCGGCTTCAAGCTCTCGGCCAATCACATCGAAGCGGACATCGATTTCGCCCTTGAGGCCGGGGCCGACTACATCATCCTGGATGGGCGGGGCGGTGCCACCGGGGCCGCGCCGCGGCTGTTCCGGGATCATATCTCCGTGCCCACCATCCCCGCCCTGGTGCGCGCCCGCCGGCATCTGGATGAACGCGGGGCGGAGGATGTCACTCTCATCATCACCGGCGGACTGCGCCTTCCGGAGGATTTCATCAAGGCGATGGCCCTTGGGGCAGACGGCATTGCGATCGCCAACAGCGCCATCCAGGCGGTGGGCTGCGTCGCCGCGCGCATGTGTCACACCAACCAGTGCCCCTCCGGCGTCGCCACCCAGGACCCGGCGTTGCGCCGGCGGCTCGATGTGGACGAGGGGGCCGAGCGGCTTGCGCGATTCCTGGAAAGCGCCGTGGCGCTCATGCAGGTGATGGCCCGCGCCTGCGGCCATGATCACCTGTCCGGGTTCAACCGCAATGACCTGACCGCCTGGAAGCGGGACATGCGCGAGCTGACGGCATTGGAGTAGGACCGACCCTGCGGGGCGGTCAGAGGCAAGAGGCAAGATACAAGATACAAGCAAGAGACATCGGCCTTCACCCGCCTGTATCTTGCCTCTTGTATCTCATCACTGGACCTCCCGACGCCATGATAGATGATGGCTATCATAATAATTCAAACAATCAACTTCAGTAACGATTCTCATTTGGCTAGGCTCATCATCAAGGAAACAGAACTGATGAGGAAATGCCGCCATGATCAAGACAGCAAGCTTTGCCGTTGTGCACTTCAGCGTGGCCTTCGGGGTCGCCTTCGCGCTGACCGGCAGCGTGGTGATCGGTGGCCTGGTGGCACTGGTGGAACCCATGGTCAACACCGTGGCCTACCACTTCCACGAGAAGGTCTGGGAGCGCATCCGTGCCCGTCGGGCGGCCCGGGTGTCTCCCGGCTCCCAGGGGCCCATGATGGTCGCCTGAAGCAAGCGAACCGTGAAGGGCGCACAGATATGCGCCTCCTGCGGTCTGGTTTTTCCATGACCAAATGCGATCGGCCCGAGAGTGGGCCGCCGGGGATGGACAGGACACCATGAGCACCACGCTGCGTATCGCCAGCAGGGCGGAACTGCCTGATATCAACGGCGTCATCGAGCGTGCCGTCATGACGTGGCGGCTGCCTGAACGGGTCAAGCGGCTGAGTCTGCCTCTGTACCGCTACGACGAGACGGACCTGGGGCACCTGGAGGTGTGCGTCGCGGAGGACGAAGCGCGCATCGCGGGCGTGGCCGCCTGGGAGCCTGCGGAGACGTCGGACCTGCCGGCGGACCGGCGCGGTCTGCTGCTGCACGGTCTCTACGTGGACCCGGAGCGGCAGCGCCGGGGGATCGGCAACCGCCTGCTCGGCGCCTGCGTGGAACGCGCCCGCGCACTGGGTCTGGATGGTGTGCTGATCAAGGCCCAGTCGGATGCCGAGCCGTTCTTCGAGAAGCAGGGCCTGGAGCGCCTGCCGGTGCGCGACGAATCCCGGGACTATGTCCTGCGCTTCTGGCAGGATGCATGATCTTCAAGTAACGAATGGAAAGCCTTTGTCGGCAACGGCCCATTCGCCCGGGGAACGGGGTTTTGGGCGGGTTTCGCCCAGCGGCCCGGGTTCCTGCGGGGTGACGTGATCGCGTGGATGTCCATGGATCCTCTGCGAGGATCGAAGCCACCGGGAACGTCGAGGAGCCCAAAAAGAGAACCCCGCACGAGGCGGGGTTCGGGGTATCTGCTTTCGGCAGACTGATCTTACAGGGGCTTGACGTTGGCTGCGGCCAGACCCTTGGGACCGTTGGTCACCTCGAAGGAGACCTGCTGGCCTTCGGCCAGGGTGCGGAAACCGCTGGCCTCGATGGCGGAGAAATGCACGAACACATCCTTGCTGCCATCTTCGGGGGTGATAAAGCCGAAGCCCTTGCTTTCGTTAAACCACTTCACAGTGCCTGTAGACATAATTGAATCAACCTCAAAAAATAATCAGGAAAACAAACGTTGATGCAGCGAATTCCTGGAGAACGACGGGCGGGAGTGACTGCGGTAACGAAACTACAGGGGACTTCCGACTCTGACTGCAAGAACAGACTGCAGCCCGCACTATACGCTGCCGCTGCGGCGATCGCCAGTAAAATGTTTCGGGAACTCCGGGCACCTGGCGTTCGGCGAAGATGTCGATGGATGGGCTACGGCTGAAGGTGTTCCCGCAAGGTACGACCGGCTCCAGTGCGGCGGGCATCGCGGGCGTGACCATTCGGGCGCGCGATCATGACCGGTTTACCGCTGTACTTCCTCCAGGCGCCACGCGGCCGCCGAGCCGGCCAGTCCCATGAGGCCAAGCAGCGCAATGGTCGCGGCCACCCCGGCGATATCGGCCACGAGACCGAACAGCCCACCGACCAGCAGCAGCGCGCCCACCACCGTATTGCTCACCGCCACGTAGGCGGCCCGGGTGTCCTGGGTGGCCATGTCCACCAGGTAGGTCTTGCGGCCCAGCCGCACCCCGGAATGGGCGATCCCGATCACCAGGAACAATGCGGCGAACAGGTAGGGACTCCGGGTCCACGCGGCGTCGAGCCAGGTGAGCGCGAACACCATCAGGCCCAGGACACCGGCCAGCACGCCCGAGGCCACCAGCACCAGTCGGCTGGAGCGGTCTGACAACCGGCCCCAGACGGGTGCGCTCAAGCCGCCCGCCAGGCCGGTGGCAATGATCATCAGGCCGAGACTGCCCAGATCTCCGTCCGTCTCCCGCTGGGCGAGCATCACATAGAAGGGCATGGCCAGCGCCGTGCTCATGAGCAGAGAGCGGGTGAGCACGAAATGCCGGAACAGAGGATCGTGCTTCATCAGACCCAGCGAGCGGATCGCCTCGCTGACCGCATTGCCGCCGCCTTCGGTGGCACCGGGGACCTCCTTGACCGCTGCGAAGATGCCGCCGGCGGCGAACCACAGCACCCCGGCAGCCACCAGCAGCAGGGCGAAGAATCCGGTGCTGGCGGCCTGCTCCGCCTGCAGGGTCACCCAACCGCCAACCCCCAGTGTGGCAAATCCGGCGAGTGCCGCCGCATAGCCCATCACGGTGCCCCGCCGTGTCTTGGAGATGGTCTTGCCGAGCACGTCCTTGGAGGCCACGGAGCTGACGCCCCGCGACAATGCAAACAGGGCCAGCAGGCCCAGAAGCGCCCAGCCGGCGGCGGCGCCCGAGAGGGTCAGGGCCACCACGGCCATGCCCAGCGCGGAGACTCCCTGTCCGATGCTGCCACCCACCCAGAACCACTTGCGGACGGCGGCACGCCGGATATGGCTGGCCACGAACAGCTGCGGCAGCAAAGACCCCGATTCGCGTACCGGCACCAGGAAGCCGGCGAGGAAGGCCGGCGCGCCCAGCGCGGACATGAGCCAGGCCAGTACCAGCTTGGCGCTGGCCAGCTCGTCGCCGATTTTGCTGGCGGTGTTGGAGACGATGTGCAGGAAGAAGTTGCGCGGCATCTCCCGGCAGGCGCTTTCCGGGATGTCCTTGCAGACCCGGGCGTCCTCGTCGCCCGCGACCAGGTCGTAGAGGCTGACCACGGGGCGCGGTGGGTGGCCTGGGGGATGCACTAGTGTCGTGCCCCGTGAGTATCCTGCATTTCAGATCCCCGCAATAGCGCAAAGGCAAGGCCCGCAGCCATGCTGACATGCAGGATATTTGCGGGACATGGCACTATGAGGTTTCGCGCAGGGCGCCCAGGGGGTTTGCGGGGTCCACGTTATCCTTGAAGGGAAGGCGCCGATCTATGTGGGTGAGCTGATAGACTATGCCCACCCAGTTGTTGATCACCGCCTCGGCGCTGTCGTGCCAGGTGTTGTCGAGGCTGGAGGCGATCAGGGCCTCGGGCAGCTCGGGTACCGGGGCGCGCCGGGCCAGCGCCGCTTCCACGCGCTCCCGATGCTCATCCAGGATGGCCTGGGTGCGGAGCGTGAAATAGTGCTCCGGGAAGGGCGGGTAGACGTCGATGGCCCCCGCCGCGAAGCGCCTGACCTCCCGCTTGTATTCCTTGAGCAGGGAGATGATGTCGTACTCCGGGTGCCCCTGGAAGAACACAAGACGCAGGCCGTCCTCGCTCACGGCAAGATGCGGTCCCGCGACCTCGCTTTCCGCCAGCACCTTGAGTCCCTGGCCCTCGAACTGGCTGCGATGGATCTGGTTGAAGCGCGAGTGGGGCACGTCGAAGCGGGTGTTCACGCCGGACACCAGCGGATGACGGCGGTCCAGCACCCGGTGCGGATAGACCCCCCAGCGCTTGAAGCCCAGCGGCTGGCGCTTCTGGCTGTAGCGGAACTGCATGACCGCATGGGTGGCCAGGCAGGAGCACAGGGTCGAGGTGACATTCTCGCAGGCCCAGTCGATCACCTGGATCAGCGGCTCCCAGAAGGGCTCCAGGGACAGATCGCTCTCGGTGACGTTGGCGCCGGTGATGATGAGCGCATCGAGGCCGTCGCGCTTGATCTGGTCGAAGGTCTCGTAATAGCGCGCCACGTGGGCGCGCCCTTCCTCGCCGCGGGGCAGCGCATCCAGGGTGAACGGGTGCATGTAGAACTGGGCTATCTGGTTGCTCTGGCCAACCAGCCGGAAAAACTGGCGCTCCGTGGCCCGCAGCGCCGCGTCGGGCATCATGTTCAGCAGGCCGACGTGCAGCTCGCGGATCTCCTGCTGCAGCGCCAGGTTTCCGGAAAGTACGGTCTCCCCCTCCTCGGCGAGGCGTGCGAAGGTGGGCAGATCTGAATGGGCGACGAGAGGCATTTTTGAAGTGGGAAGTCTGAATTGGGAAGTGGGAATGGTATTGATTCTAATCTTTTCGTTCCGACTTCCCAATTCCCACTTCGTACTTATCTCTCCAAGGCGTCTTCCACCAGCACCAGGAAGTCCTCCTCGGTGTGCACCTTCGCCAGTTCATCCGTGGTGACGGTGTAGCCGTATTCCCGGGCGATGGCCTCGTAGCGGGGGATGCGGGACCGGAACAGGCGCGGGAACATCCAGCGCACGAAGTCGTCCGGGTCGATCTGCGCCACGTACTCGATGCCGTAGGTCTGCTTGTAGTCGCGCAGCTGCGAATCCAGGAAGTCCTCCCGGTAGTAGAGCGGCTTGGGGCTCGATTCGGCGCGCTGGATCAGCGCCTGCTCATCGGCCTCGCTGGCCTTGATATAGAGCATCAGCGTGTGGTCGGCCAGCATTTGCAGGGTGTCCGGATCGTCCAGTTCACATACGCTGCCGCCCACGTCGTTCACGAAATGCTCATAGCCGTAGATCGTGCGTGCCTTGCCGATGAATTCCGGCACGTCGCGCATGGCCGCCACTTCGGCGGCGTGATGCAGTGCCTGACGGCGCTTGAACTCCGTCAGCGGCAGGCCCCCGGCTTCGGGATTGCCCAACTTGCCCAGGAAGCTGGATACCGGCTGAAGGTTGTCGACGGTGATGTTGTTGAGAATGTAGATGGAGTCCGAACGCAGCAACTCCTTCAGGAAGGGAACCTGCATGGCCTGGTGCTTGATGTTGTCCAGGATGGGCTCGTCGAGGTACCGGGTACCGATGCGGTAATCCCCGGAGTAGTGGAACCAGTGCCTGCGGCGAAGCAGGTTGGCGAGGCGGGTCTTGCCCACGCCGGACATGCCCATCAGGGTGATGCTCTTGTGCGGCCAGTCGCGGAATTCCTGGCGGGTGAGTTTCACGTCGCACTCCGGATGATTGAAACGGATTTGTATTGTAAGAGATTGTCAGTGGTCAGTCGTCAATCGTCAGTTGTAAAGGCAGGGTCTGCTTACAACTGACCACTGACAACGGACAATCTCTCAATCAGTATGTCCTGGTAGTTGCGGATTCGCCTGACGTACTCGACCGGCTCGCTGCCCCGCGCATAGCCGTAGCGCAGACGGCGGTGGTAGCGGGGCTGGGCGAGCAGGGGCAGCACTTCGCGCAACTCCACCCAGGTGTCCGGGTCGTGCCCGAGTTCCCGGGCGAGTCCGCGCGCATCGAACACATGGCCCATGCCCACGTTGTAGGCTGCCAGTGCGATCCAGGTGCGGTCCGGTTCCTGAATGGAATCGGGGAGGCGTTCGCGTAGCGCCGCCAGGTAGCGGGCGCCGCCCCGGATGCTCTGGGCCGGATCCAGGCGGTCATTGACGTTCAACTCACCGGCGGTGAGTTGTGTGAGCATCATCATGCCGCGCACGCCGGTGGGGCTGCGTGCCGTCGGGTCCCAGTGCGACTCCTGGTAGGCCTGTGCGGCCAGCAGGGTCCAGTCGAGATCATGCGTGCCGGCGGCCTCCTCAAAGAGCGGGCGGAACCGGGGCAGCAGGGAGTCGATGCGCCGGCGGAAGCGGGCCAGATCCACGTAGTCGAAGATCTCCACGTGCCCATAGTAGCGGCCCTGCAGGATGGCCAGAAGCCCGTTGTCCTCCAGGCCCGCGAACCAGTGGTTGAGTTCGCGCTGCAGACCCCGCGAGTCCGGCGGCAGCATCCAGGCCAGTGATTCCTCTTCGGTCAGCGGCATGATGACCTTCAATTCGGGAAAATAGCGACGGTTGACAGCCACGATGTTGGAGTCCGCCACCGCGCAATCCACCTCGCGCCGCCACACCTTTTCCAGGATCTGTTCCGTGGTCAGATCGGCACGGGCCTCCCAGGTGAGCCCGGGCACCTGCGCGCGCAGTTCCTCAAGGCGCTCCACGTAGCTGCTGGAGGCGGTGACCATGATCTGCACATCGGCCAGGTCCTCCGGGGATTCCGGACTGGCGCCCCCCCGGCGGCATATCAACTGCTGCTGGACCAGGAAGTAGCCGGGGCCGAAGGTGAAGCGCCCGTCGCGGCCGGGGGTGTGGGTCAGCCCGGCGGCGGCCAGGTCCCCCTTGCCCTCGTCCAGGGCCCGGACCACGTCGTCGACGCTGTCCAGCAGCACGAAACGGGCCCGTACACCAAGATGGTCGGCAAAGGCGCTCGCCAGGTCGTACTCGAAGCCGGCCTCGCCGTCGCGCCCGAAGAAATAGGTGGTCGGCGCGTTGCGGGTAAGTACAATCAGTTCACCGCGTTCGGCGATGGCTTCCATCTCTGCAGAGGGCGCCGGTTCACCACAGGCCGCAAGCCCCAGGCACAGCGCCAGGCCCGGTGCGAGTCGCGTCGTCAACGTATCCGGCATGATGCAATTCCCGTTTCTGCTTGTTATCCGGTCGCCGGATGCATCCGGGCCGATCGGGCTGCGGGGCGATGAAACTGCAAGGGATTATTGACTATTATGCGTGGAAAACGGTACCGGCCGACACCCAGGGTGATCCGCAGCCTGTGAACGACTCATTCGCCAACTCAAGTGTGCGCATGCATCGCTTCCTGCTGTGGTTCCGGGATCCGGGGATGGAACGCGACTATCAGATCGAAACCGCCGTCATCCAGCGGGACCAGGCGCGGGCCGCCCTGGTGGTGGGCGTTGTGCTCTACGGAGTCCACGGCTGGATGGATATGTGGCTGCAGGGCGATCACCAGCCTCACTTCTGGTATGTCCGCGCCCTGGTCATGGCTGCCGGGTTGGCCGCGCTGCTGTCTACCTTCCGCGCGTCCTTCGTGCAGGCGGGCAGGCGAATCCTGACCTGGACCGCCCTGGTGCCCGGCATCGGCCTGGTTGTCATGATGGCATCCCTGTCCGGGTCGTCGTTCATGGAGTACCTGGCGGGCCTGATGCTGGTCACGATATGGACTTTCCTGTTCATCGGCCTGTCCTTCATTCGTGCGCTGGCCGTGAATTCACTGGTGCTCGCTGTTTTCAACGGGCTGTTCATCGCCGGTCTTCAGCCCATGGGCGAATCCGTGGCCAGGTACAATTTCTACCTGCTCTCCACCGTGCTGATCTGCGGCATTTCCGCCTACGCGCTGGAGCGCCAGCGCCGGCAGCTGTATCTTCGCCGCAAGGAGTTGGAGACCGAACGCAACCGGCATCGGGACCAGGCTCTGCATGACCACCTGACCAATCTGCCCAACCGCTACCAGATGGAACAGCGGCTGGACCAGGCCATGGCCCGGGCACGCCGGCACGGACTGCTCGGGGCTGGGCTTTTCATCGATCTGGACAACTTCAAACCGGTCAACGACCTCCACGGTCATGAAGCGGGTGACCGCGTGCTGCGCCAGGTAGCACGGCGCCTGCAGGCCTGTGTGCGCGAAAGCGACACCGTTGCCCGCATGGGCGGGGACGAGTTCTTCGTGCTGCTCGAGGACCTCAGCAGTGCCGAGCGGATTCGCGAAGTGGCACTGCGCATCATCGAGGTCCTGTCCACCCCGATCCCCATCGACGCGTCCCGGCCGGACGGCGCCCGTGCCCTGCTGGGGGCGAGCATCGGCGTGTGCGAGTTCCCGGCACTGGCCGATACGCCCGAAGAGGCGATCAATCATGCAGACCGGGCCATGTACGAGGTCAAGCGTGCGGGCCGCAACGGCTACTCCTTCTACGGGCCCTCGGGCCCCGGCAAGGTGATTCACCCGCACGTGGTTGCGGTGGAGAACATCCCCATGGCGTAGAATGACCGGTTCGTTCATACCCATTGTCCGTTCATGCCCCTGTTGACCCTGCGCGATGTGGTCCTGAGTTACGGCGACGCGCCGTTGCTGGATCGCGTGAATCTGTCCATCGAGAGCGGTGAGCGCCTGTGCCTGGTGGGGCGCAATGGCGCAGGCAAGTCCACCCTGATGCGGGTACTGGCCGGCGAGGTTCATGCGGACGGCGGCGAGCTGGTGCATGCGGACGGTCTGCGGGTGGCCATGCTTGAGCAGGCGGTGCCCGCAGGGACCCGGGGCAGCGTGTTCGACGTGGTGGCCGAAGGCCTGGGCGCCACGGGAGAGCGGGTGCGGCGCTATCACCGGGCGGTGCATGTGCTTGCCGAACGGCCGGACGATGCCGGCGCCATGGTGGAACTTGAACGTGCCCAGCAGTCGCTGGAGGCCGACGAAGGATGGAGCCTGGAACAGCGGGTGGAGACGGTGATCTCGCGGCTCGACCTGCCCGCCGACGCGGACTTCCGCGCCCTCTCCGGCGGGCTCAAGCGCCGCGTGCTGCTGGCCCGGGCCCTGGTCACCGAGCCGGACCTGTTGCTGCTGGACGAACCCACCAACCATCTGGACATCGAGGCCATCGACTGGCTGGAGTCGTTTCTCCTGGGGTTCGGTGGCGCATTGCTGTTCATCACCCACGACCGCGCCTTTCTGAGGCGTCTGGCCACGCGCATCATCGAACTGGATCGCGGGCAGTTGACCGACTGGCCCGGAGACTATGACGCCTACGTGCGCCGCAAGGCCGAGGCCCTCGAGGCCGAGGAGCGTGCCAACGCGCTGTTTGACAGGAAACTGGCCCAGGAAGAGGCCTGGATCCGCCAGGGCATCAAGGCCCGCCGGACCCGCAACGAGGGGCGGGTGCGCGCGCTCAAGGCCCTGCGGGCAGAGCGGGCCGGGCGCCGCGTCCGCGCGGGCACCGCGCGTTTGGACATCCAGGCCGCCGAACGCTCCGGGCGCCTGGTGATCGAGGCAGAGGACGTGGGCTTTCAATACGACGGCCAGCCGGTGATCCGGGCGTTCTCCACTCTCATCCTGCGCGGTGACAAGGTGGGCATCGTGGGTCCCAACGGCGCCGGGAAGACGACCCTGTTGCGTCTGTTGCTTGGCCAGCTCCAGCCCGGCAGCGGCCGCGTGCGGCTGGGCACGAACCTGGAGGTCGCCTACTTCGACCAGCACCGGGCGGCCCTCGACGAGGACGCCAGCGTCTTCGACAACGTGGGCGAGGGCCGCGACCGGCTGGAGGTCGGGGGGGAGTCCCGCCATGTCATCTCCTACCTGCAGGACTTCCTGTTCGAACCGGCCCGAGCGCGCCAGCCGGTGAAGGCCCTGTCGGGCGGCGAACGCAATCGCCTGCTCCTCGCAAAGCTGTTCACCCGTCCCGCCAACCTGCTGGTGCTGGACGAACCCACGAATGATCTGGACACGGAGACCCTGGAACTGCTGGAAGAGCGCCTGGTGGAGTTTCCCGGCACGGTGCTGGTGGTGAGTCACGACCGGGCCTTCCTGGACAACGTGGCCACGAGCATCATCGCGTTTGAGGGGCCCGGGCAGGTCAATGAGTATGTGGGCGGATATTCGGACTGGCAGCGCCAGCGCGCGGTCGCGGCGCAGCCCGCGCCGGCGGCTGTTCCCGCATCCCGGCCCGCACCGGCGAAGCCGGCAAGAGAGAGGAAGCTCAGCTACAAGGATCAGCGGGAGCTGGAGATGCTGCCCGGACGTATCGAGGCCCTGGAGGCTGAGCAGGCAGCCCTCACCGCGACATTGGGGGACCCCGCGTTGTACCGGCAGCAGCCGGAGAGGATCGCGGAGGCCCAGGGCAGGCTGGCCGAGATCGAGGCCGAACTGGGGCAGTGCTATGCGCGCTGGGAGAAGCTGGAAGGATGAGAAGGGTGTGGGTCGGGGTTCAAGGTTCAAAGTTCAAAGTTCAAAGTTCAAAGTTCAAAGTTCAAAGTTCAAAGTTCAAAGTTCAACAAGATGATGCCATTCACCCTTTGAACCTTGAACCTTGAACTTTGAACTTTGAACCCGGCTTGTCGATCTGCGCCCGCGGAGCCCGGGAGATGTCTGTACATGGAACCATAGGAGGAAACCCGATGAGACGGTTTGCAACTTTAATTGCCGGAGCAGCCCTGGCCGCGGCATCCGCCGCGCTCTCCGCCAACGACGTGATCTCCGTGAAGCGCATGACCATGGAACTGGCCCGCGACATGGCCCAGGCCTCCGTGGAGGCCTGCCGCGCGGAGGGATACCAGGTGACTGCCGTGGTGGTGGATCGCAGCGGCGATGTCCAGGCGGTATTGCGCGATGTCCTGGCTCCACGGTTCACCTACCAGATTGCCCGGGACAAGGCCGCCGCGGTGATTCTCTCCGGCGTGAAGTCATCGGACTTTCGCGCAAACCGCGACGATATCCGCATGGAGATGAATCACGTGGATGGGATCCTGGTGCTGGAGGGCGGGGCGCCCATCGAAGCGGCTGGCTCCCTGGTGGGTGCCGTGGGCGTCTCCGGGGCGCCGGGAGGCCATCTGGACGAGATCTGCGCGCTGAAGGCGATCGAGACGGTTCAGGAACGTCTGGATTTCGCCATGTAGGGCGGGCACGGCGCCAACCCGCATCTCTCCCCCTCGTCCCGGGCGCCTGCGTCCCGCCACAGCGAACAGATCGGCGCCCGAGCCGGATGACCTGACTATCGGTCCGCCGGCACGAGCCGGTCGCCACAGACCCGACACTGATAGCTCCGCCTGCCGTGGATGGCATGCTTGTGTTGGCGAGGTCCCAGGGCGTGAATGCGGCAGCTGCAGCGGTAGAGATGACGATTCAGGGTTCGGGCCAGGATCTCCGGTGGCGTGCGGTGGGTGACCTGCGCTCTGCAGCCCAGTTTTTCCATGACCATGCGCCACTCCCGCCCGTGCGGCCGCAGGCCTCGACCGAAACACCGATAAACCACCGAATGGGCCACTTCGTGCGCGACCGTGTCGGGCATGTGCTGCTCGGGTGCGGCGGCAAACAGGCGCTCGTTGAAATGCAGGCTCTCGCTGCCGTTGCGCAGGCGCCACTGGCCCGCCGCAAGGCCGCGCAGGGTGAAACGCACGGGCACGGTGTCGCCGCTGCAATCGAAGTGTTGAGCAGCGATCCGGTAAAGATCGCCGACGAGTCTTACAATCTCCAGGCGCTTCACGGCATCAAGTCCGTCCGACTTGTCGTGGCGAGGTCCGGCATCAGGTTCCTGTGCGCGTTTCATCGCAACCTTTCACCAGGATCCGGTCCGGCACCCGCGCGGTATTTCCGTCTGCCGGGAATCATGATCATGTTTGTAATATGTGAATGAGTTGTTTGATGCAATGTGATCATTCAGCCTGGAGTTTTTATATATAATCCTGCTCGTCACGTAACTTGTTTTATTTTTCAAAAGGGGTTTTCCCAATGGCAAAACGCAAGTCGCTCGAGAATCTGTCTTCCGAGGAACTGTACCAGATCGCCCGTCAGCGGGAGGAGGAGGAACGGCTCCGCGAGGAAGAGGCGCGCCGCGAGCAGCTCCAGGCCCTTCGGGAAGAGCGCCGCGCCCTGGTTGCGCGTCAGCGCTCTGAGCTGGCGGCCCTGGATCGGCAGATCCGTGCCCTTGGCGGTCGTGCCGGCCGCGGCCGCGGTCGTGGCGGCTCGGGCCTGAGCCAGGTGGTGCTGGATGCGGTGACGGCGGCCGGCAAGATCAGCACGGCGGAGCTGCGCGAGCAGCTTGAGGGCCGCGGCGTGAACGTCAGGAACCTCGGCCAGACGCTGGCGTATCTGAAGCGCACCGGCCGGCTCAAGTCCCGTGGGCGGGGGGTATACGCGGCCGCGTAACGTGCGGCCGGTTTTGCAGGCCGAGCGGGTCCGGATCCCGGAGTGGCGTCATCCGTCGCCGGCCGGTGTCCGCCCGGCCGCCCGGATTGCCCGGGCCGCCTCCGGTGACAGCAGGACGGCGTTCAGGGTGCTGCCGTAGAGCCGACCCTCCCGTTTGAGTTGTGCAATGCGTCCGGCATCATGCCGGGCATCCAGCACCACGAACTCCCGTCCTTCCCGCCATTGCCCGCGCAGGGCCTTGAAGCGCCTGAACGCGTGCCCCTTGGGCGTGCCCTCCAGTTCGTCCAGCTCCCGGAAGGTATGCCACACGGTTTCTCCCCCGCATCCGGCCATCACTGTTCCTCATCCGGCGACACCCGCACGGCCAGCACATCACAGGGGGCATGGTTGAACAGGGAACGGGCGGTCGAGCCCAGCAGGCGCCCCAGTCCGGTGCGTGACGAGGACCCGAGCACGATCAGATCGGCGGACAGCTGCTCGGCAATCCGGGTGATCTCCAGGTGCGGGACGCCCGTCACCACCTCGCGGGGCAGCCGGGCTTCATCCGTATGGGTCAGCAGGCGCTCCAGCCGCGATCGCGCGTCCTGCAGCGCGGCGTCCGGATCCATGTCATAACCGGGCAGCGACCCCAGTCCGTAGTCCAGGTCCGGCAATGGCCGTTGCTCCACCACATGCAGCAGGGTCATCCGGCCACCGGCCTGTGCGGCAAGGGCCGCTGCGCGTGAAAGCACCTGTCCCGATACCGGTGACAGATCGAGGCACACGAGCAACTGGCGGTAGACGGGCATCATCGCGCATGACCCTCCGGATTCAGGCAATCATGGAGAGTGTACACGCAGGGCCCGCCTTCGGGCGGGTTGAGCGATTCAGCTTGTGGTGGTGGTAATTTTGTCATAAGCTCAAGCCGTTACGTCTAATTTCTGCTATCAAGGCTAGGTTTCTAGCGTAAGGGCATGAATAATAAAGCAGAAAATCTGGCTTGTTCAGGGGAGGGGGAGCGGCGGCGTCGGGACCGACGATGCCAGGATCTGGAGCCCCGTTTCCCGTGTTTTGATTTCGAGGGACGCCTGATCCATGAGGATCGGCGCCGCATACCCGATCGCCGCTTATACATCCATGTGGAGTGGATCAGCGCCGAGTAACTCCCCAGCCTTTCCGCCTGTCGGCCATGCGGGCCCCCTTGTCGTCCGAAGTCTGATTTCGCCGCAACCCTCAGTTCATTACCGCCTATATTCACTGGTTAGCCAACGAAGCGCTGAATCGAGATTCGCGTTTCCGCGAGGCCACGGAAGACCCGCCGAAGATCACGCATTCGCGCCCTCTATCGAATTGACTGCGCCGGGATTTGTGCCGGGCGTGGCGTGTGCCCATACCCCGGGGCGAACCTGCTCATGACTGCCGACATGCTGGACGGACCGCTTTCCATTCATGCGCATGGACCCCATGGCTCCGGTGCCGGCGATGCCCCGGCCCCGCCGCGGCCGCGCGCGCGTACCTTGCTCGTGGTGGACGATCAGGAGGTCAACCGCCGCATTCTTGCTCGGCACCTGGAGTTGCTCGGACATCGGGTCATCACGGCCGAGAGCGGGCCGCAGGCGCTGGAGCGCGTCCGGGAACACAGGGTGGACGGGGTGGTCCTGGACGTTGTGATGCAGGGCATGGACGGTTTCGAGGTTTGCCGGCGCCTGAAAGCGGATCCCGCCACGTGGTCGATCACCGTGGTCATGGTCACGGTGTTGAATAATCAGGCCGATCGGGTGCGGGCCATGGAGGCGGGTGCCGACGAGTTTCTGTCCAAGCCCGTGTATCCCGAGGAGTTGAGCGCGCGCATCCGCTCCCTGATGCGCTGGCGTGAGGCCCGGGAGGCGTTGGAGGAGGCGCGCCTTGCTCAGGTGCGGAGATTGTTCAGCCGCTACCTGTGTCCTGAACTGGTGGAAGATCTGCTCGCATCCAGCGACGGGCGGGCGGCGGATCTGCTGAACCGGTCCGAGCGCCGCGAAGCGGTGGTCATGTTCGCGGATCTGCGCGGGTTCACCTGTCTCGCCGAGCAGCTGGAAGCGGACCGGGTGGTGGAACTGCTCAATGGCTTCTTTGCCATGGCCATCGGGGTGGCCCATGCCCATCAGGGCACCGTGTTCAGTATGGCGGGCGACGGCCTTCTGGTGGGATTCGGGGTTCCCCTGGCGCAGCCGGATGCCGCGGATCGCGCCTTCGACTGCGCGTGCGGGATGCACCGGGGCTTCCGCGACCTGCGGGATCAGTGGCAGGCCGAGTGGCAGGTGGAGAGCGGCCTCGGCATCGGCATCAACCGCGGGGAGGTGGTGGTCGGCAACGTGGGCTCCGAGGCGTTCATGAGTTACACGGTAGTGGGTGATCCGGTCAACGTGGCCGACCGCCTGCAGGAACAGGCGGGGCGAGGCGAAATCCTGTTGTCCGACCGGGTGCACGAGGCGCTGGCGCCGGAGCGGGCCTCTGCCTGTGAACGTCTCGACAACCCGTTGTTTTTAAAAGGCAGGACACGCCCCTTGCCGGTCTTTCGCTGGCAGTGCGGGGAGGCGGCCGTTCCGGACGCCTGACGGACACCCGCCCGCCTGTCTGGTATCCGGTGGCGCGAGTGGCTAGACTGGCCCTCTGTGGTCAATCAGCCGGGCGCTGTGATCCCGGCGGTGTGCCTCAGAATCAGAAGAAAGAGTCCAAAAACAGAGTTGAGGTCAAGTTCAATGTCTACCGGTATCGTCAAGTGGTTCAACGAGTCCAAGGGGTTCGGGTTCATCGCGCCTGAAGAAGGCGGCGCGGATGTGTTCGTGCACTATTCCGCCATCAATGCAGAGGGCTTCAAGACCCTGGCCGAGGGGCAGCGCGTCAGCTTCCAGGTGCAGCAGGGCCCGAAGGGCCTGCAGGCCGTGGACGTGGTCCCCCAGGGCTGAATCGGCCCGCTGCCCGCATATCTCACCACCGTTCGTAGCGAGGGCGTCGGGATGCCGCTGTGACGGGGCGCGCGGACCGGAAGACGGCGCCAGCGTAGCCGACACTACGTCAAGCCGCCTGGAGGGGCGAGGCGGAACCGAAGGTCCGGTGGACCTTCGCAGTCCGCCGAGCGGGCGTGCAGGACGCACGCCCTGGACTGCCAGCGGAGCAGGGACTGCGCAGCGCAGCAGACGCCTCGTCACAGCGAGCATATCGGCGGCCGCAGTGGAAGGGGGGTGAGGTATGCGGGCTAGCAGGCTGTTGAAAAAGTCTGCTAGGTCCGGGCTATCGAAAACCCCGCCTCAAGGCGGGGTTTCTTTTGCCGGGGCGAGGGAGGAGCGGCGCCTTCAGTGCCCGTGGCCACCCGGGCCGTGAACGTGGCCGTGATCCAGTTCCTCGGCGGTGGCCTCGCGCACGTCGCGTACGGTGACATCAAAATTGAGCGTGACACCCGCCAGCGGATGGTTGGCGTCTATGGTGACCACATCTCCGTCGAGGTTCGTGATAGTGACCACCTGGATGTTGGTGCCGTCGGCGTTACCGGCGTGAAACTGCATGCCCACCTGAAGCTCGTCCACGCCCTGGAACTGGCTGCGGTCCAGGGTCTGGGTCAGGTTGTCGTCACGTTCACCGTAAGCCTTTTCCGGCGGCACGGTCACTTGCACGCTGTCGCCGGTCTGGTGCCCCTCCAGCGCCTGTTCCAGGCCCGGGATGATGTTGTTGGCGCCATGGAGATAGGCGAAGGTGCTGGTTTCATCGGAACGGTCGATGACCTCGCCCTGGCCATTGGTGAGCACGTAGTCGAGGCTCACGACCTTGTTCTTGCTGATCTGCATGGGGGGAGTGCTCCGCGGGGGCAATGAATGAGCGGGCAGTTTAACCCGCGTGGCACCATGCGTCACCCGGCCCCCTGATCCAGTACCAGCCGGCCTTCCCGGACCCGGAGCCGGATGTCTCCGCCGAGCCAGGCCCGGATGGCGTCACCGGCCAGCCGCGCCCGCCAGCCGTGCAGCAGATCCGACTCCCGGTCCCCGCAGACCACGGCCTCCACGTCGCGCCGGGCGGCGATCGCGGCGGGGCTGATCTCGTTGCTTCTGGCCTGGTGGCGCAGGATGCCCATGGCCACATCCACCAGGGCCTCCTGCTCCGGCTCCAGCGTCCGACGATCAGGCAGTCTGGGCCAGTCTCCCCGGGGAAGGCCGGCGCCTTCCCTGATCAGTGACAACAGGTCGTTGCCCAGGCGGCCGAGCGTGCGTTCGTCCAGCCCCCGCACCTTGCCCAGGGCGCGCATGTCGCCCGGCTGGCGGCGCGCCAGTTCCAGCAGCACGTCATCCTGCAACACCCATCGGCGGGGCAGGTCGCGGCTCATTGCCTGCCGTTCGCGCCAGGCCGCGAGATGCCGGAGCACCGCCAGTTGCTGAGGTTTGAGATGCTGATAGCCCTTGACGCGCAGCCAGGCCGCGTCCGGGTCGGGCCGATAACGATCCGGTTCGCCGAGCGCCCGAAAGTCCTCCTCGAGCCAGGCGAGCCGCCCCAGGTCCCGGAGGGTGCGCACCATGATCGGATAGGCCTCGGCCAGGTAGCGCACGTCGTCGGCGGCATAGGTCAGCTGCTCGGGCTCGAGCGGCCGCAAGGACCAGTCGGTGCGCGCATGTCCCTTTTCCAGGCTGCGGCCCAGCACCGCTTCCACCAGCCGGGCGTAGCCGATCTGGTCGCCGTAGCCCAGCAGACTCGCGGCCACCTGGGTATCGAATACCGGCACCGGCACCTGCCCGGTCTCCTGGAGCAGAATCTCGAGATCCTGGTGGGCGGCATGCACCACCTTGGTCACCGAGGGGTCGTGGAGCAACTCCGCCAGGGGGCCGAGATCCGGCAGGGCCATGGGGTCGATGCAGGCGAGGGCGGTGTCGGTGGCCAGTTGGATCAGGCAAAGCCGGGGGTAGTACGTCTTTTCGCGAATGAACTCGGTGTCCAGGGCGACCCACCCGGCATCGGCGATCTCGTGGCAGAAGGCCTCCAGGTCAGGAGCCGTGTCGATGAAGCGGATCTCACCGGTCACCGTCAGTGATCCCGGCGTCGGTTGTTCTGGAAGGCTTCCAGCTGGTCGGCGCTCGCCTCCCGCTGATAGCGGGATTTCCACTCGGAATAAGGCATGCCGTAGACGATCTCGCGGGCCGTTTCGTAATCGACGCTCTCTCCGCGCTCCCCGGCGGCGGCACTGTACCACTTGGACAGGCAGTTGCGGCAGAAGCCGGCCAGGTTCATCAGGTCGATGTTCTGGACATCCTTGCGGCTGTCCAGGTGCTCGAGCAGGCGGCGGAAGGCGGCCGCCTCGATCTCGGTACGGGTCTTGTCGTCCATAGGGCGACTCCTCGGGGGATTTGATGTTGTCGGGTGAACCCGATCGGCCGGGTCGCGATGGCCACATTATACGCACGAGCCAATGCCTATACCCGGCCATCTTCTGCAACGAGTCCCTCCGCCGGACCCGGCGGATTTCCGCCCGAACCCGGCGGGTGGCAGGTGTCACGCCTGCTTGCACCCGGTATGCCATCCAGGCCATCCTCCCGGCCACTTGCCACTTGCCACTTGCCACTTGCCACTTGCCACTTGCCACTTGCCACTTGCCACTAGCTCAATGCCAGGCACCAGCGCCGCCGAACGTCCCGGAGCAGCACGAACAGCCAGGGCCAGAGGATCATGCTGCTGACCAGCGGCGCCCAGAAGAGCCAGGTACCCGGCGCCTGTCCGGTCATGCCATGGACCCACAGCACCGGCAGCAGATAGACGGCCAGCAGGAGGCCCACGGTGATGGCCTGCTGCCAGAGGGGGAATACCCGAACCCGCTGGTGCAGCCGCATGCTCAGGTAGGCGATGATGGCGAAGCCCAGCGCGTGCTGACCCAGGACCGCCCCCTTGGCCACGTCAAGCAGCAGGCCCAGACCCCAGCCCACACCCACGCCGAAATGTCTGGGCAGGGCCATGCTCCAGTAGATCAGGGTCATGGCAAGCCACTCCGGACGCCAGGGGGCGGCCCAGTCGGGCAGCGGCACCACCGTCAGGGCGAGCGCGATGATGAAGGTCAGCGGGATGATCCAGCGCCAGGCCAGGGAGTCGCTCATGGCTGGATGTCTCCGGGCACCGGCCCCTCATCGGGCCGGGGCAGCGCCTCGATCGTCTCCGGGTGGCGTGCCGGGGTCAGCAGCAGCACCTCCCGGGAACGGTCCAGCCTGGCCAGCGGCCGTGCCTCCACATGGGCGAAGGCCTCCCCCGGGATACGCTCCACGCGGGTGATCTCCGCCACCGGGTAGTCGGCCGGGAACCGTCCCCCCAGGCCGGAGGTGCTGATGATATCACCGGGTTCCAGGTCCTCGGCGGGCGGGATGTAGCGCAGTTCCAGCCGGTGGGGGTTGCCTGTGCCCACGGCCAGCGTGCGCAGTCCCGTGCGGTTGACCAGTACCGGGAGTGCATGGCCGGGATCCGAGATCAGCAGGACCACGCTGTGCAGGGGGTGGCTCTCCAGGACCTGACCCACCACCCCCTGGGCGTTGATCAGGGGCTGGCCCGGGTAGGTGCCGTGCATGTGTCCCCGGTTGATGAGGATCTGCTGGCGGAAGGGATCCAGGTCCACGGCCATGATCTCCGCGATCATCAGCGGGTCACGCAGCCGGGTGGATGTGTCCAGCAGCTGACGCAGGCGGGTGTTCTCCTCTTCCAGGGCCTCGAAACGCAGCATCATTGCGCTGAGCTGAAGTTTCTCGTCGCGCAGACGCCTGTTCTCGGCCACCAGCTGCTGGTGGGTGTTGAACTGTTCGGTGAGCCAGGAAGCGGCCTGGACCGGCAGGTTCACGCCCACCTGCACCGGGTAGACCACCAGGGCCAGGGCGGAGCGCAGGGTTTCCACGTGCTGGTGGCGGTGATCGGCCCACATGAGCCCGATGGAGAGCAGGGCCAGCAGCGCCAGCCGGGCTGCGGGGGACGGGCCCAGGTTGAACAGCGGCTTCTTGATAGTGCGCCCCCCGTAACGATGCCGTTACTCGACCGCCAGGAAATCCGCCCCGTGTTCGTCCAGCATTTCCAGCACCCGGCCGCCCCCCCGCACGACGCAGGTCAGCGGATCGTCGGAGATCACCACCGGGATGCCGGTCTCCTCCATCAGGAGACGGTCCAGGTCGCGCAGCAGCGCCCCGCCCCCGGTCAGCACGATACCGCGTTCGGCCACGTCGGCGCCCAGCTCCGGCGGGGTCTGTTCCAGCGCCGTGCGCACGGCGCTGACAATGCCGTGGAGGGGTTCCTGCAGGGATTCCAGGATCTCGTTACTGTTGAGCGTGAAGCTGCGGGGCACGCCTTCGGCCAGGTTGCGGCCCTTGACCTCGATCTCCAGCAACTCCTTGCCGGGATAGGCGGAGCCGATCTCGTGCTTGATGCGCTCGGCGGTGGCCTCACCGATGAGGATGCCGTAGTTGCGGCGCACGTAGGCGGTGATGGCCTCGTCGAACTTGTCGCCGCCGATGCGCACCGAGGAGGAATAGACGATGCCGTTCAGGGACATCACCGCCACCTCGGAGGTGCCGCCGCCGATGTCCAGCACCATGGAGCCGCGCGCCTCGTCCACCGGGACACCGGCGCCGATGGCCGCCGCCATGGGTTCCTCGATCAGGTACACCTTGCGCGCCCCGGCGCCGGCCGCGGATTCACGAATCGCCCGGCGCTCCACCTGGGTGGCACCGCAGGGTACGCACACCAGCACCCGGGGGCTGGGACGGAAGAACCGGCTCTGGTGCACCATCTTGATGAAGTGCTGGAGCATCTTCTCGGTGGTGGTGAAGTCGGCGATCACCCCGTCCTTCATGGGGCGGATGGCCGTGATGTTCGCCGGAGTGCGCCCGATCATCTTCTTGGCCGCGGAGCCCACCGCCTCGATGCTTCGCGGGCCGCCGGGGCCGCGGTCCTGCCGGATGGCCACCACCGAGGGCTCATTGAGCACAATTCCCTTGCCCCGCATGTAGATCAGGGTGTTGGCGGTGCCGAGGTCGATGGAGATGTCGTTGGACAGGAAGCCGAAAACGCGATTGAACATCATTTTTGTAGTCGAGCCCGGACGGGGGGGAAAGCCGCTACTCTAGCAACGGGGTGGGGTTTGGGCAAGGCGCGGTTTGTGCTACTTTTGATCGCTTCACAGAACCCGACCGGACCCGTCAGGAGCCCTGCATGTCCCTGTCCCATGATGATGTGCGCAAGATCGCCCACCTGGCCCGCCTCGCCGTGAGCGACGCGGACGTGGACGCCTATGCCCGCAATCTCACCAGCATCCTTGACTTCGTGGAGCAGATGGAATCGGTGGACACCGACCATGTGACGCCCATGGCCCACCCCCAGGACACCGCGCAGCGCCTTCGCGAGGACGTGGTCAGCGAGACCGACCAGCGGGAGCGTTTCCAGGCCATCGCACCGGCCGTGGATGCCGGCCTGTACCTGGTGCCCAAGGTCATCGAGTGAGCACGGCCCGCTTCCCGGAGGCGGCACGCCCGTCCGTTCGCACCTTATTCCCTTGCCCTGGTTCCCATCATGCACGATAAAACCATCGCCGAACTTTCCGCCGCCCTGGACCGGGGGGAGGTCTCAAGCGTCGAACTGACCGCACACTATCTGAAGCGCATCGAGTCCCTGGACGGGGGATTGAACAGCTTCGTGACCGTCACCGCAGAGCAGGCGCTCGCGGCGGCGCGCGAAGCGGACGCCCGGCGCGCGCGGGGCGAGGCCGGCGCGCTGACCGGTGTGCCCATGGCCCACAAGGACATCTTCTGCACCGAGGGCGTGAGAACCACCTGCGGCTCGAGGATGCTGGACAACTTCATCGCCCCTTACGATGCTTCGGTGGTGGAGCGTTTCAATGCCGCGGGCTGCCCGATGCTCGGCAAGACCAACATGGACGAGTTCGCCATGGGCTCCTCCAACGAGACCAGCTTCCACGGTCCGGTGAAGAACCCCTGGGACGCCGAGCGTGTCCCCGGCGGCTCTTCCGGAGGTTCCGCCGCCGCCGTGGCCTCCCGCCTCACGCCTTCGGCCACCGGCACCGACACCGGCGGATCGATCCGTCAGCCGGCCGCCCTGTGCGGCGTCACGGGACTCAAGCCCACCTACGGGCGCGTCTCCCGCTGGGGCATGATCGCCTTTGCCTCCAGTCTCGACCAGGGAGGCCCCATGGCGGCCAGCGCCGAGGACTGTGCCCTGCTGGCCAACGCCATGTGCGGCTTCGACGCCAGGGACTCCACCAGCATCGAGCGCCCGGACGAGGACTACACCGCGCGGCTCGCCGAGCCGCTCAAGGGGCTGCGCATCGGTCTTCCCCGGGAGTTCTTCGGCGAGGGTATGGATGCCGGTGTGGCAAAGGCGGTTGAAGCGGCCATTGACGAATGTAGGAAGCTCGGTGCCCGGGTGCAGGAGGTGGGTCTGCCCAACTCGGCCCTGTCCGTGCCCGCCTACTACGTGGTGGCCCCCGCGGAGTGTTCGTCCAATCTGGCGCGTTTCGACGGTGTGCGTTACGGCCACCGCTGCGAGGATCCGAAGGATCTGATGGATCTCTACACCCGCTCCCGGGGCGAGGGGTTCGGGGCCGAGGTGAAGCGCCGCATCATGGTGGGGACCTACGCGCTCTCGGCCGGTTACTTTGATGCTTACTATCTCAAGGCCCAGAAGGTACGCCGGCTCATCGCCGAGGATTTCAGCAAGGCCTTCGAAGAGGTGGACGTGATCATGGGCCCCACCGCGCCGGGCGCCGCCTTCAGGCTCGGCGAGAAGACCGGTGATCCGGTCAGCATGTACCTCTCGGACATCTACACCATCGCCGTGAACCTGGCGGGCCTGCCGGGCATGTCGATCCCCGCCGGATTCAGCGACGGTCTGCCCGTGGGCCTGCAACTGATCGGAAACTATTTCGATGAAGCGCGCCTGTTGGGAGTGGCACATCAGTATCAGTCGGTGACCGATTGGCATCGGCGAATCCCTGAAGGATTCGCGTAAGGGGTCAGGCGTGAGGTGTGAGGCGCAAGCCGGACAACCCGGTTCGGTTTCGTCTTTCACCCCTGACTTCTAACCCCTCACACCTTACGTCATTCGAGGTTCAGATAATGGATTGGGAAACGGTCATCGGGCTCGAGGTTCACGCCCAGCTCGCGACAAAGAGCAAGATCTTCTCCGGTGCATCCACCGCCTACGGGGCATCCCCCAACAGCCAGGCCTGTGCGGTGGACCTGGGGCTGCCGGGGGTGCTGCCGGTGCTCAATCGCGAGGCGGTGCGCATGGCGGTGAAGTTCGGCCTGGCGATCGGCGCCGAGATTGCGCCGCGTTCGGTGTTCGCCCGCAAGAACTACTTCTATCCCGACCTGCCCAAGGGTTATCAGATCTCCCAGTACGAGCTGCCGGTGGTGGGGCTCGGCCGTCTGGAGATCGAAATGGAGGACGGCGAGACCAAGGTCGTCGGCGTCACCCGGGCCCACCTGGAAGAGGATGCGGGCAAGAGCCTGCACGAGGATTTCCACGGCATGACCGGAATTGATCTCAACCGCGCCGGCACGCCGCTGCTGGAGATCGTGTCCGAGCCGGACATGCGTTCCGCGAAGGAGGCGGTTGCATACCTGAAGAAGCTGCACGCCCTGGTGCGCTACCTTGAGATCTGCGACGGCAACATGCAGGAGGGCTCCTTCCGCTGTGATGCCAATGTCTCCGTGCGCCGCATGGGCACAGAGAAGTTCGGCACCCGCGCCGAGATCAAGAACATCAACTCATTCCGCTTCGTGGAGCGCGCCATCAACTTCGAGGTGGAGCGTCAGATCGACATCCTGGAAGGCGGAGGCGCGG
The DNA here is from genome assembly GCF_000378965.1 of Thioalkalivibrio thiocyanodenitrificans ARhD 1. NCBI lineage: Bacteria > Pseudomonadati > Pseudomonadota > Gammaproteobacteria > Chromatiales > Ectothiorhodospiraceae > Thioalkalivibrio > Thioalkalivibrio thiocyanodenitrificans. The sequence continues at coordinate 1,765,670 of NZ_KB900536.1, read as the reverse complement.
TGGTGCAGGAGACCCGGCTGTTTGATCCGGACAAGGGCGAGACCCGTTCCATGCGCTCCAAGGAGGAGGCCAATGACTACCGTTACTTCCCGGATCCGGACCTGCTTCCGCTGGAGATCACCGGTGAGTTCATCGAGGGTGTGCGGGGCACCCTGCCGGAGCTTCCGGACGAGAAGAAGCACCGCTTCATGACCCATTACGGCCTGTCCGCCTACGACGCCGGCGTGCTCACGGCCAGCCGCGAGATGGGCGACTACTACGAGGCCGCGGTCAAGGCCTGCGGCGGCCACGCCAAGCTCGCCGCCAACTGGGTGATGGGTGAACTCTCCGGCGCGCTCAACAAGGACAACCGGGAGATCACCGAATGCCCGGTCTCGGCGCAAGCCCTGGGTGCCATGCTTGCGCGTATCGAGGACAACACCATCTCCGGAAAGATCGCCAAGGACGTGTTCGAGGCGATGTGGAACGGCGAGGGTACGGCCGATGAGGTGATCGGGAAGAAGGGCCTCAAGCAGATCACCGACACCGGCGCCATCGAAGCGATCATCGACAAGGTGATGGCCGACAACCCGGGTCAGCTGGAGCAGTACCGCGCCGGCAAGGACAAGTTGTTCGGTTTCTTCGTGGGGCAGGTCATGAAGGCAACGGGCGGCAAGGCCAACCCAGGGCAGGTCAATGACTTGCTGAAGCGCAAGCTTCAGTAAGTCAGTTTCAAGTGGCAAGTCTCAAGTGGCCAGGAACATCAAAGACAATAGACCGGTTTTCCTTGCCACTTGAGACCAGCCACTTGCCACTCACATGACTGACACGATCAACCGCTTCATCCTCGAAACCACCCACGTGCGCGGCGAGTGGGTGCATCTGGACGCCACCTGGCAGGCCCTGCTGGAGCGCTACGACTATCCGCCGGTGGTGCGCGGCCTCCTGGGCCAGGCGCTGGCCGCCGTGGCCCTCCTGTCGGCCACCATCAAGTTCGAGGGTTCTCTCATTCTCCAGGTCACCGGCAACGGGCCGCTCAACCTGCTGGTGGTGCAGGCCGGCGCCCACGGCACCGTGCGGGGCCTGGCGCGCTGGCGGTCGGAAGTGCCCGACGCGGATCTCTCCGCCCAGTTCGGTGACGGGCGCATGGTCATCACCATCGATCCGGGAGAGGGGCGTGAGCGCTACCAGGGTGTCGTTCCTCTGGAGGGCTCGAGCCTGTCCGAGGCCCTGGAAGGGTACTTCACCCGATCGGAGCAGCTGCCCACGCGGTTGTGGCTGGCGGCCGACGGTCAGCGGGCGGCGGGTCTGCTGCTGCAGGCGCTGCCGGGTGAACAGCGGGACCCGGATGCCTTTGACCGTGCCGTCATCCTGGCGGATACCGTCGCGGACGAGGAGTTGCTGGAGTGGCCCGTGGAGACCCTGCTGCACCGTCTCTACCACGAGGAGGATGTGCGCCTGCTGGAAGGCGGCCCGGTGAGCTTCCGTTGCGGCTGTTCCCGGGAGCGGGTGGCGGACATGCTGCGCAACCTGGGCCGTGCCGAGGTGGAAGGCATCCTGGCCGATGATGGCGTGGTGGAAGTGCACTGCGAGTTCTGCAACGCGGGCTACCGCTTCGACGCGGTCGATGCCGAACAGTTGTTTGCCGAGGGCGAGCAACCGCCGGGTACCCGGACGCGGCACTGAGGCCGCAGGCCTCGTCTCGCAAGAATGCGGTGCCGGCCGGCCTCCGCCCTTCTGCATGTCTTCCGGGCCCCCGGCGTTTCCGGACGGGCCGGTGTAACCTCCCTGTCACAATCGCAGGTTGTAATGCGACAATCACACGACGAGGACCGGGAGTTGAATGATGACCGCAAGGCGAATCCTGCTGGTCGAAGATGAAGCCGCCATCCGCGAGATGCTGCATATGGCGCTGGAGCGGGAAGGCTTCGAGGTGGCCGAGGCGGCCGATGGGCAGCAGGCCCAGGAAAGGCTGGCGGAGAAAGTGCCCGATCTGATCCTGCTGGACTGGATGCTGCCGGGAATCAGCGGCGTCGAACTGGCACGGCGGTGGAAGAAGGAGGCACTGACCCGCGAAGTGCCGATCATCATGCTCACTGCCCGAAGCGAGGAGGACGATCGCGTGCGCGGATTGGATGTCGGTGCCGACGATTATGTCACCAAGCCGTTCTCGCCGCGCGAACTGATCGCCCGGATCAGGGCGGTGCTGCGCCGTACCAGCGGGCACGGGGAAGAAGAGGTCCTGGAGGCCAACGGCCTGGTACTCGACCCGGCCAGTCATCGCGTTACGATCAACGGGTGCAGGATCGATGTGGGTCCCACCGAGTACCGTTTGCTCTACTTCTTCATGACGCATCCCGAGCGGGTCTACAGCCGCTCGCAGTTGCTGGACCATGTCTGGGGCGGCAATGTCTATATCGAGGAGCGTACCATCGATGTGCATATCCGCCGTCTGCGCAAGGCGCTCGGCGGTAAGGGTCACGATGCCCTTGTCCAGACGGTGCGGGGCAGCGGCTATCGCTTCTCGACGCAGACCTGAGCGGATCGCACCGTAATGCCCGTCTCCAGGGTCTGGTTGGCCGAGCTGACAGGCGTCGTCCTTGGTGCCCTGGCGCTGTTGCTGATCGGCTGGCTCGCCGGCCGACCGGGCCTGGCGCTGCTGATGGGGCTGGTGGCCTATCTGGGCTGGCACCTGCTCCACGTGTGGCGTCTGTACCGTTGGCTGAATCGGGGCAGAAAGTTTGCGCCGCCGCAGGCCCGCGGCATCTGGGGCCATATCTTCGATGATATCTTTCGCCTCCAGCAGCGCAATCGCGAGCGCAAGCGCAAGCTCGCTGCACTGCTCGACCGGTTCAGACAGTCGGCCGCGGCGATGCCGGATGCCACGGTGGTGATCGATGCGGACTGGCGTATTGAGTGGATCAACGATGCCGCATGTGATGCCCTCGGCCTGCGCCTGCCACAGGACATCGGGCAGCGCATCGACAACCTGGTGCGCCATCCCGGTTTTGTCGCCTGGCTCAAGGGCAACGATTTCAGGCGCGCCATCGAGATGCCCTCACCCGAGGACAAGCGCCGTACCCTCTCCCTCAGCATCGTGCCGTATGGCAGGCAGCAGCGCCTGCTGATTGCGCGTGATATCACGCGCATCCGCGACCTTGAGCAGATGCGCCGCGACTTCATCTCCAACGTCTCTCATGAACTGCGTACGCCGTTGACCGTGGTGGTCGGGTTCCTGGAGACGATGCATGACGGCGATGACGAGTGTGCCCGCAAGTGGGCGCGGGAGCTGGAGCTGATGCAGCAGCAGGCGACACGCATGCAGCGCCTGGTGGAGGACATCATGCTGTTGTCCCGTCTGGAGACCGGCTCCGACGCGCTTCAGGAGGAGGTTGCGGTGCCGGTGCTGCTGTCGGCAATCCACGAGGATGCGCGCCTGCTCAGCGGCTCCGCCGGACACAGTATCCACTTCGATGTCGATGCCCGGCTGTGGCTGCGCGGCAATGGCGAGGAGCTGCGCAGTGCGTTCTCCAATCTGGTGTTCAATGCGGTCAAGTACACGCCGGCAGGCGGGGAGATCGTGGTGCGCTGGGCGCGAGACGAGGCGGGGGCACCGCTGTTCTCTGTCCGGGACAGCGGCATCGGTATCGCGGCGCACCACATCCCGCGTCTGACCGAACGTTTCTACCGCATCGACGTGGCACGCTCGCGGGAAACCGGAGGCACGGGTCTCGGGCTGGCTATCGTCAAGCACGTGCTCAACCACCACGGCGCCCGGCTGCACATCGCCAGCCAGCCGGGACAAGGCAGCACGTTCACCTGCCGTTTTCCGCTCGCGCTGGCGCTCGATGCGCCGTCCCCGTAGTTTCATAAAAACGTCACAATCCGTGCCTAGACTGGTGCAGATGACTTGCAGACGCCTGCCTTCCTTCGCGCTCCTCGTGCTGCTGTTCTGGGCAGCCCCGCCGGCCGCACAGCCCCTGGTGGAGGGGCTTCATCCGGCCGAAATCGCCGCGCACCGCCACATGGAGCGTCAGCCTGTCGACTGGGGCGCGGTCCGTGAACTGTTGGCCGACGCCGCGCGGGACGGCTCGCCGACGGCAATGGCCCGCCTGGGTTGGATCCATGAGCTGGGCCATGGGGTGGAGGTGAGCCTGCCTCTGGCGGTGATCTGGTACACCCGTGCCGTCGAATCCGGGGCCGGGGAGCTGGCACTGAAACTCGGCTGGCTCCACCTGGGCGGCGACGAGACGGTGCGCGACAGGGAACTGGCCGAGCGCTGGTTCCGGCGCGTCATCGATGCCGGAAATCCGGAGGGCAACGTGGCGCTCGCATCGGTGCTGATCGCCGATGCCCTGGGCGGCAAGGCGCCGGAGCGCGTGGACGAGGCGCGTGATCTGCTGGAGTCGGCGCTCGACAAGGGTCTGCCGGTCGCCGCGTACTTCCTGGCGCGCATCCATCTGGAAGGGATCGGCACGCAGCCCGTCGACCACGATCGTGCCCTGCCGTATGTCAGGTATGGCAGTGAGCATGGCCATCCGCGCATGCAGGGCTGGCTGGCGGTGATGTACGCGCAGGGCCAGGGGGTGGCGGTCGACCCGGTGGAGTCTGCGAAGTGGGCGATGCTGGCCGCTGCCGGTGAAGACGGGCTCGGGCGGCGGCTTGAGCAGCACCATCGGGCGGTCCTGAGTGAGACGGAACTGGTCGAGGCGCGCAGCCGGGCGCTGCGCTGGGCCTCGCAACAGCCGGAGTCGTGACCATGATACGTGTGCTGACTCTGAGTGTACTGGCGTTGGCGGGGATCTACCTGCTGGTACAGGGGGTCGGGATGACCCCGGAGCAGGCGCAGGACCGCGCCCTGCTTTCAGAGCTCAACCGCCAGGAGGGTGACGAACTCCTGCGGCGCAATGCCGGCCGCCCCGGCGTCGTGGTGCTGCCCGGCGGCATGCAGGTCGAGATGCTGCGCGCCGGTGACGGAGAAACGCCGGGGTCCGATGACAGGGTCGAAGTCCATTACCGTGGCTGGCATGCCGATGGCCGGTTGTTCGACAGCACCTACCGCCTGGGCGTGCCGGGCACCGTGCCCGTGGAACGCACCATTCCCGGGTGGCAGAAAGTGCTGACCTCGGTTCCCGTGGGCAGTCACGTGCGCGTGGTCCTGCCGCCGGATCTTGCCTATGGCGCCACCGGCAGCGGCCGCATCGGCCCGCAGGAGACGCTTATCTTTGAGATCGAACTGCTCGGCATCGCATCGCCGCCGGTCGTCGTGGCACATGATCCGCTGCAACAACCGGTGCCCGGACTTCGCTGAGGCCGGATATTTCATGAGGGTGTCACGGGTCGTTCACATCCTTGTCATACGAGGCCCGGATACTCTGCATCACGATTCGCGATGTCCTGCACACGGTGAGTCGAGTCGTGAACCTGTTCAAATCAGAGGAATTTCCATCATGTTCAACAAGAGTCTTGTTTTCGGCGCCATCGTTGCCGCCGGTCTGGGCGCCGCCACGGTTCAGGCCGAGGTCGACCCGGGTCTGCCCGACTATCAGCGTGTTTCGGGTATTTCCGGCAACCTGACCTCCATCGGTTCCGATACCCTGAACAACCTGATGACCCTGTGGGCCGAGGAGTTCGCCAAGTTCTACCCGAACGTGGCCGTGCAGATCCAGGGTGCCGGCACCTCGACGGCCCCCCCGGCCCTGGTCGAGGGGACCTCCAACTTCGGTCCCATGAGCCGCCCGATGCGCGATTCCGAAATGCGCGCCTTCGAGGACCGCTATGGCTACCCCGCCACCGACGTGCCCGTGGCCGTGGACATGATCGCCGTGTACGTGAACAAGGACAATCCCATCGAGGGCCTGTCCATTCCCCAGGTGGACGCGATCTTCTCCGCCACCCGTTCCTGCGGTTTCGGCCAGGACATCACCACGTGGGGCCAGGTGGGTCTGACCGGCGCCTGGGCCAATCGTGACATCACCATCTATGGCCGCAATGCCGTGTCGGGTACCTATGGCTACTTCAAGGAACACGCCCTGTGCGGCGGTGACTTCCGCTCCACGGTCAACGAGCAACCGGGTTCCTCCGCCGTGGTGCGCGGTGTTGAGCAGACCATCAACGGCATCGGTTACTCAGGCATCGGCTACCGTACCTCCGGCGTGCGCGTGGTGCCCCTGGCCAAGGAACACGGTCAGACCCCCGCGGAGGCGACCGCTGAGAACGCCGCCTCCGGAGAGTATCCGTTGGCCCGTTTCCTGTACGTCTATGGCAACCGTAACCCCAACACCGGCTGGAACCCGCTGGAGCGCGAGTTCTTCAGAATGGTGCTCTCCAAGCAAGGACAGGAAGTGGTCCATCGTGATGGCTACGTGACCCTGCCTGCCCCCCTGGTCGAGCGCTTCCGCAAGGAAAAGGGTCTGGAGTGAGAGTGCTCCGGTCCCAAGCAGCAGGACCGCGCAGCCACGGCTGCGGGGTCCTGCCTTTTTTGGGCAGTGCAAAAGATCGGTTCCAAACCATCAGGATAGATGAGCATGTCGGCGACCGCGCCTGAACAGACTGCCCCGCCCGCATCCCTCCTGCCCAGCGCGGAACGTCGCGAAAAGCTGCGCAAGATCCGCGGCATCCGGGATGGTGTCTCGCTCTACGGCGTGGGCGCGGCCGGCCTCGGCGTGATCTTCGCCCTGGCGCTGATCTTCTTTTATCTTTTCTACGAGACCTTCCCCCTGCTCAAGCCTGTGAGCATGGAGGTGGGCATAGAGATCTCCGTGCCCGGTGACGAGGCCCCGGCCCCCACCGTGCATCTCACCCTGGACCGCTTCGAGGAAATCGGCGGCCGTTTTTCCGAATCCGGCGCCATCACCTTCTTCTCCTCCGCCGATGGCCGCATCCTGTTCCGGGAGCAGGTGACGATTCCGGAAGGCGAGTCCATCAATGCGTTTGGTCGCTCCGAGAGCAGGCGGAGCCTGTTCGTATATGGCTTCACCGACGGCTCGGTGCTGCCGCTGAAGGTGGAGTACCAGCAGAGTTTCCCCCGAGAGGGCGTGCGCGTCATCACTCCCAGGCTGAGCTTCCCGCTGGGTGAGGAGCCCATGCGGATCGGCGACGGCACTGCCGAGGGCTATTCGGCGCTCACCGTGGTCGAGGGGCGCGGCGGCTTCGTGGTGGCCGGCGGCACCCGCGGGGGCGAGATCGCCATGGCCCTGTTCACCACCCGTACCAACATGATGACCGGCGCGGTGCAGATCAGCCGTCAGGACTATGCGCTGCCCTCCATCAATCGCCCGGTGCGCCAGTTGCTGGTCAATGAATCCCTGCGCGACCTGTTCGCCATCGACGATCAGGGCACGCTGTTTCACTTCGATATCGTGGACCGCAACCAGCCACGTTTGGTGGAGCGGGTGACCCTGGTGCCGGAAGGCGTCACGGTCACCGTCGCGCAGTTCCTGGTGGGCTCCCGCTCCCTGATCGTGGGCGGTTCCGACGGCAGCCTGAATCAGTGGATGCTGGTGCGTGACGATGCCACCAACGAGGTCAACCTGACTCGTATCCGCGGCTTCCGCGACCATGCCGGCGCCATCACCTTCATCGAGCCGGAGTACACCCGCAAGGGCTTCCTGGCCGGGGATGCCACCGGTACCGTGGGACTGCACTACGCCACCTCCAGCGTGTCGTTGAAGTTCCTGCCCGTCGCGCAGTGGCCCGTCAACCGCATCGCCATCTCGCCCATCAACCGCATGGCCCTGGTCAAGAGCGAGGGCTCCGAGGTGCTGCGGGTGCTGGCCATCGACAACCCCCATCCCCAGACCTCCCTGAGCGGGCTGTGGGGCAGGGTCTGGTACGAGGGGCGTGCCCAGCCGGAGTTCATCTGGCAGTCTTCCTCCGCTGACGACGCCTTTGAGTCCAAGCTGTCCCTGGTGCCCCTGACCGTGGGCACACTCAAGGCTGCCCTGTTCGCCATGCTGCTGGCCACGCCGCTGGCCATCATGGGCGCCATCTACACGGCCTACTTCATGGCCGGTCCCATGCGGCGCATCGTCAAGCCCTCCATCGAACTGATGGAGGCGCTGCCCACCGTGATTCTCGGCTTCCTCGCCGGCATCTGGCTGGCCCCCTACATCGAGAACAACCTGCCGATCCTCGTGACCGTGCTGGTGCTCCTGCCCTTGGGTATGCTGGCCTTCGGCTACGGCTGGACCCGCCTCCCGGGCCAGATCCGCCATCGTGTGCCGCCGGGCTGGGAGGGTGCGTTGCTGGTACCGGTGATGCTGCTGCTGGGTTGGGTGGCGGTGAGCGCCAGCCCCTGGATCGAGGTGGCCTTCTTCGACGGCTCCATGCGCCAGTGGCTCACCGATGTGGGCATCCCCTACGACCAGCGCAACGCGCTCATCGTGGGCCTGGCGATGGGCTTCGCGGTGATCCCGACCATCTTCTCCATTGCCGAGGATGCGGTGTTCAACGTGCCCAGGCATCTCACCCAGGGTTCCCTGGCCCTGGGCGCCACCCCGTGGCAGACGGTGGTGGGCGTGGTGCTGCCCACGGCCAGCCCCGGCATCTTCTCGGCGGTGATGATCGGCTTCGGCCGCGCCGTGGGCGAGACCATGATCGTGCTCATGGCCTCGGGCAACAGCCCCATCGTGAACTTCAACCTGTTCGAGGGCATGCGCACGCTGGCCGCCAACATCGCCGTGGAGCTGCCGGAGACGGCGGTGGGCTCCACCCACTTCCGGGTGCTGTTTCTCTCCGCCCTGGTGCTGCTGGTGCTGACCTTCGTGCTCAACACGGCGGCGGAAATCGTCCGCCAGCGCCTGCGCAAGCGCTACGCGTCCCTGTGATCCCGGAACCGATTCGAGGCCTGGCGGCATGAAAGAGTGGTGGAAGAGCGGTTCTCCCTGGATCTGGCTGACCGGCGGCGCCATCAGCATCAGCATGATCATGGTGTTCGGCCTGCTGATGCTGATCCTGGTGCGCGGCTTCGGGCACTTCTGGCCCCACGTGGTGATCGAGACCACCTACGAGGTCCCCGGCATGGACCGGGTACAAGTGGTGGGTGAACTGCGCCGTTCGGAGACACTCACCGGGCAGGCGATGCGCGAGGCCGGCGCACCGATCCCCGAAGATCAGCTGGTGGTCACCCGTCACCTGCTCAAGCTGGGCAACCGGGACATCACCGGCCGGGACTTTACCTATTTCATCGACGACCTCATGGGCGAATGGCGCTATCCGAAGGACATGACCGTCCTGGAACGCCGGGAATGGGGCGACTTCTACGGCCAGCCTCTGCGCCTGCTGGAGCGCAACGCCACCGTGGCCGAGGGCGAGGGGCTGTGGCGGGAGTTCCGGGAGCGGCTCAAGCGCAGCAACGCCCTGCTCGACGAGATCCGCCAGATTGAGCGCCGGGACATCGGCAACATCAACTTCCGCCTGGAGCGGGTGCGCCTGGATCAGCGCCGCGCAGAGCTACGCGACACGCTGACCCCGGCATTGGAGCAAGAGTTCGCCGAACGCCGTGAAGCCCTGAACCAGGAATACGCAGTGCTTCAGGAGCGCCTCGACAAGCTTATCGCCGAGGCGCGCCGCGACTCCATCGTCATGCGCGTGGCCGGCGGCCAGGAAGTCACCGTGCGCCTGGATCGCATCGTCAACGCATGGCAGCCCAACAACATGTCGATCCCCGCGAAGGTAGGTTTCTATGTGCGCGCCTTCTTCGACTTCATCTTCGGCTATCCGCGGGAGGCCAACACGGAGGGCGGCATCTTCCCGGCCATCTTCGGCACCGTGGTGATGGTGCTGGTGATGTCCATCATTGTGACCCCCTTCGGTGTGCTGGCGGCCATCTACCTGCGCGAGTACGCCAAACAGGGCCCGCTGCTCAGGACCATCCGCATCTCCGTGTACAATCTGGCGGGCGTGCCCTCCATCGTGTTCGGCGTGTTCGGCCTGGGTTTCTTCGTCTACGTGCTGGGTGGTGGCATAGACCGGATGTTCTACCCTGAGGCCCTGCCGGCACCCACCTTCGGCACCCCGGGTCTGTTCTGGGCCTCCCTGACGCTGGCCCTGCTGACCCTCCCTGTGGTGATTGTCTCCACCGAGGAGGGACTTGCGCGCATCCCCTCCACCATCCGCCAGGGTTCTTTGGCGTTGGGTGCCACCAAGGGTGAAACCCTGTGGAAGGTGGTCGTGCCATTGGCTACTCCGGCGATGATGACGGGGTTGATCCTCGCCATTGCGCGTGCAGCCGGTGAAGTGGCGCCTCTGATGCTGGTGGGTGTGGTCAAGCTCGCCCCCACGCTGCCCATCGACGGGAACTTTCCCTTCGTGCATCTTGAGCGCAAGATCATGCATCTGGGTTTCCATATCTACGACGTGGGCTTCCAGAGTCCCCACGCCGAGGCCGCCGAAGCGCTGGTGTATGCCACGGCACTGATACTTGTGCTGTTGATCGTGGCGCTTAACCTGACGGCCATCACCATCCGCAATCACCTGCGCGAGAAGTATCGCAGTGAATCCGATTAACTGAACGATGCGAGCCTGCGGCGCATGCGCCGACTGCATCGAATACGAGATCCTGGATATGGACGGGAACAGCAATATGAGCCAGCAAGGCACCCTGACCCACGGCATGGGCGAGAAGCTCTTCGAAGGCGCGGAGCGCACCGAGCTTGATATCGCCAATGAGAGTATCTGTGTGGAGGTGAAGGACCTGAATCTCTTCTACGGCAATGATCATGCCCTGAAGGGGGTGAGCCTCAGGATTGCCCGAAACCGGGTGACGGCCTTCATCGGTCCCAGTGGCTGCGGAAAATCCACGCTGCTGCGCTGCTTCAATCGCATGAATGACCTGATCGACAGTTGCCGGATCGAGGGTGAGATCCTTCTGGATGGCGCCAATATCTACGAGCGCGGCACCGACGTGGCCGAGCTGCGCCGCCGGGTGGGCATGGTTTTCCAGAAGCCCAACCCCTTCCCCAAGAGCATCTATGAGAACATCGCCTACGGCCTGCGCCTGCAGGGCGTGAGGAACCGGCGGGTCCTCGACGAGGTGGTGGAGCGCGCGCTCAGGAGCGCCGCGTTGTGGGACGAGGTGAAGGACCGGCTCAACGAGAACGCCTTTGGCCTGTCGGGCGGCCAGCAGCAGCGCCTGGTGATCGCCAGGGCCATCGCCATTGAGCCCGAGGTGCTGCTGCTGGACGAACCCGCCTCGGCCCTGGATCCCATCTCCACGGCCAAGATCGAGGAGCTGATCTACGAGCTGAAGGATCAGTACACGATTGCCATCGTGACACACAATATGCAACAGGCCGCACGCGTATCCGATTACACCGCCTACATGTACATGGGCGAGCTGATCGAGTTCGACGACACCCTGTCGGTATTCACCAACCCCGGCCAGAAAGCCACCGAGGATTACATCACCGGGCGTTACGGTTGAGCCATGGTGACTCCGCGGCACGGGTCGTGCGAACCATCACTGATTTCATCCGGAGAATCGAGTCATGGAAAAGAACCGTCTTGGCGGTCATTATCTTGAGAAGTACGACGAGGAACTGGAGGCCATTCGCAACCGAGTGCTCTCCATGGGCGGGCTGGTGGAAAGCCAGATCAGCGGCGCCATCGGCGCGCTGGGCAGCGGGGACATCGCTCTGGCCGAATCGGTGGTTCAGGACGACGTGAAGGTCAACGGCTTCGAGGTGGCCATCGACGAGAGGTGTTCCCAGATCCTGGCCCGGCATCAGCCCGCCGCAAGTGACCTGCGTTTCGTGATCGCGGTGATCAAGACCATCACCGATCTCGAGCGCATCGGCGACCAGGCCGAGCGGGTGGCGCGCATGGCCCTGCAACTGGCCCAGAAGGACCGGCCCAGGAACCAGTACGCCGACGTGGTGGCCCTGGGCGAGCGTGTGCTGGCCATGGTGCACGGCGCGCTGGATGCCTTCGCGCGCATGGACGTGGAGGCCGCCGTGGCTGTGGCCCGATCCGACGTGGCCGTGGACAATGACTACGAATCCATCATGCGCCAGAGCATCACCTTCATGATGGAGGACCCGCGTACCATCAGCCGGGCCATGGACGTGATCTGGGCGATCCGCGCCCTGGAACGCATCGGTGACCATGCCCGCAACATGTGCGAGTACGTCATCTATCTGGTCAGGGGCAAGGATGTGCGCCATATCTCGCTGGACGAGATGGAGGAGGTCGCCCGCGGCAAGCGCTGATGCCCGCGGGCCTGGTGCCGTTCCTTGCCGCCGGGTGCCCGGGGACGGGTCCGGCGCTTGCGGAATGCCTTCAAGGAGAACGCGGGAAAGGCTTCCTGCCGATTTGCCGCGTCTTCTCGCGCTTTTGCGTCGCGGCGCCCCTGATGTCAGCGGCCATTGCCGCAAACCGGGCACCCGGGATCCTTCTTCAGTTTCATGGTGCGCCATTCCATGAGCATGGCATCCAGCACCATCAGGCGGCCGCGCAGATTGGGCAGTCCGATGATCGTCTTCAAGGCCTCGGTGGCCTGCAGGGTGCCCATGACGCCGGGCAGGCTGGCGAGCACGCCGGTCTGGCTGCAGCGCTCGCCCAGTTCCTCGCCTTCCTTGTACAGGCAGCGATAGCACGGGCTCTCCGGGTGTGCCGGTTCGAACACTGTGATCTGACCCTCGAAGCGGATCACCGCGGCGGAGACAAGCGGCTTGCCGTGATGCACGCAGGCGGCATTCACGGCGAAACGCGTGGCGAAGTTGTCGGTACCGTCCAGCACGATCGTGGCCTCGCGAACCGCCGCGTCCAGGGCCTCGCCCTCCATGAGCGCGTCGATGGTCCTCACCTTCACCTCGGGATTGATGGCAGCCAGCCTGTCCGCGGCCGATGCCACCTTGAGACGCCCGATATCGGCGGTGTGGTGGATGATCTGGCGCTGCAGGTTGGACAGCTCCACCGTGTCCGGATCCGCGATGGTGATGGTGCCCACCCCGGCAGCCGCCAGGTACAGCGCCGTGGGCGCGCCCAGCCCGCCCGCGCCGATGATCAGCGCGTGTGCGTCCATCAGCTGTTGCTGACCCGCCACTTCCACCTGGGGCAACATGATCTGGCGGCTGTAGCGCAGGAGCTGGTCATCGTTCATGGGGGGAAGATAACAGAAAAGAGAGGATTAGGATTCAAGGTTCAAAGTTCAAAGTTCAAGGTTCAAAGGAAGACCACCGGCGCCGCCAACACTGCCCCCTTGAACCTTGAACCTTGAACCTTGAACTTTGAACTTTGAACTTTGAACTTTGAACCTTGAACCATCTCAAAGGTACTGCCGCCAATGCGGCGGCCGCGTATCCCGGCAGCCGTGGGCATGGGTACGGTAATGATTGATGAAGATCTTGCGCGCACAGTTGCCGAAGCACCGGTTGGGCAGGCCCAGGTTGGCGCGGATGGTGTCTTCGGAATAGTTGTAAAGGGTGCGCTTGAGCTTCATGACCAGGCTGTTGTCCAGGTGAAAGCCCAGCTCCATCAGTGCGGATTCCAGTTCCGCGTAGGTCACCTGACGCACATCGTAGGTCACCACGAGCCGGTTCGGACCCAGGACGCGCACCTCATGCACCACGTCGGTGTCGGCCAGCAGCAGGCAGGCGGAGCGGGCCTGGTCGGATTCCGGGTGGGGATCGCGAAACGCCAGCTCCCGGTGGCGGATGAATTCTTCGGCCGAGTCCATAAAACCCCATACTAGACCCGGGCATGGATTAATCAAGTAGGGAAAGGGGCCGGCAAACCATCGCCGATCGATTGTCGCAGCGATCCGGGTCCGACCTACCTTGCCACTTGAGACTCGCCACTTGCCACTGAACGCCCCCCGCTGACGCGTTCGTGGCCGTTCAGGTCGCGCCAGGTCCGCACGTCCGTGAAACCCGCCGCCCGCAGCAGCGCTCGCACCGCCCCGCCCTGATCGTAGCCGTGCTCCAGCAGCAGGGTGCCGCCCGGATGCAGGCGGGCGGGCGCGCCGGCGATGATGGTGCGCAGATCGTCCAGCCCCTCGGGTCCCGATGCCAGCGCGCCTCGTGGCTCGAAGCGTACGTCTCCCCGGGAGAGGTGCGGGTCGGCGGCGGGCACATAGGGTGGGTTGGATACGATCAGGTCAAAGCGCAGACCTTCGAGCGGTGCCCACCAGCCGCCCTCCCTGAAGTCCACGTTCCCGATGCCGTGGCGCCGGGCATTGGCCCTCGCCACGGTCAGGGCCTCGGCGCTGCGGTCCGTGGCCAGTACACGACAGGCCGGCCGCTCCCGGGCCAGGGCCAGGGCGATGGCGCCGCTGCCGGTGCCGAGATCCGCCAGGTCCCACGCGGCGTCGCCGGGGATCCGTGCAAGGGCGGTCTCCACCAGCAGTTCGGTCTCCGGGCGGGGAATGAGCACATCGGCGTTGACGGACAGGTCCAGGGTCCAGAAGCCGCGCCGCCCGGTGAGATAGGCCACCGGTTCACCCGCCAGGCGCCGGGCCCACAGGGCACGGAACCGGGCGGCCTGTTCCCGGGGCAGCGGGTCGGTGTCGTGTGCCGCCAGCCAGGACCGCTCGCATCCCAGCACATGCTGCAGCAGGATCTCCGCGTCCCGGCGCGGCTCGCCCGGGGCGGCCTCGGCCAGCAGGCTGCGAACCGTTTGCATGTCAGCTTCCTTGGTTGAAAATCGAAATTCAAGATTCAAGATTCAAGATTCAAAGGGGTAACCCGAATGCCCCGCGACCCTTGAATCTTGAATTTTGAATTTTGAATCGTCTTCACTCATCGGCCAGCGCCGCCAACTGCCCGGCCTGGTGCTCGTTGATGAGCGGTTCGATCACCGGGTCCAGGTCGCCGGCCATGACCGCATCCAGCTTGTAGAGCGTCAGGTTGATGCGGTGGTCGGTGATCCGCCCCTGGGGGAAGTTGTAGGTGCGGATGCGTTCCGAACGGTCGCCGCTGCCCACCAGGCTCTTGCGTGCGGCACTTTGTTCCGTCTGCCGGCGGTGCTGCTCCGCCTCGAAGAGTTTGGCGGCCAGCAGGCTCATGGCCCTGGCCCTGTTCTTGTGCTGGGAACGCTCGTCCTGGCATTCCACCACCAGGCCCGTGGGCAGGTGGGTGAGGCGTACCGCAGAATCGGTCTTGTTCACATGCTGACCGCCCGCCCCGCTGGCCCGGTAGGTGTCGACGCGCAGGTCGGTCGGATTGATCTCGGGGGCCTCCACCTCGTCGGGCTCGGGCATCACCGCCACGGTGGCCGCCGAGGTGTGGATCCGCCCCTGGGACTCGGTCTCCGGGACCCGCTGCACCCGGTGCGCGCCGGACTCGAACTTGAGCCGGGCGTAGGCGCCCTCGCCGATCAGCCGCGCGATCACCTCCTTGTAGCCGCCGTGCTCGCCCTCGCTTCGGGACAGGATCTCCACCTGCCAGCCCCGGATCTCCGCATAGCGGCTGTACATGCGAAACAGATCCCCGGCGAAGATGGCCGCTTCGTCCCCGCCGGTGCCGGCGCGGATCTCCAGGAACAGGTTGCCGTGATCGTGGGGGTCCTTCGGGATCAGCAGCTTCTGCAGATCCTGTTCCAGGGCCTCCAGGCGCGTCTCGGCGGCCCGGGTTTCATCCTCGGCCATCTGGCGCATGTCGGGATCCGGGTCCTGGCGCATCGCCCGGGCCGCGGTCAGGTCCCGGGCGGCAGCCTCATAATCCCGGAACGTGTTCACCACCGGTTCCAGCTGGCTGTACTCCATGGACAGGCGCCGGAACCGGTTGTTGTCGGCAATGATGTCCGGGTCGGCCAACAGGCCCGCCAGTTCCCGGAAACGTTCGGAGATGTCCTCCAGGCGATGCAGCATGGAGGCCTTCACGCGTCGTCGTCCGTGCCCGGGGGCCGCCGGGTCTGGGGGAGATTGAACAGGGTATGGGCGGCGTCGAGAAGATCCAGCCGGCCCTCACGGGCCGCATGGTTCAGCCCGGTGCAGGGGTCGTGCAGCAGCTTGTTGGTGAGCGTGTGGGCCAGATAACGAAGGGCCTCTTCCGGATCCTTGCCGTGAGCGGCCATCTGCACTGCCTTGTCCAGCACCTCCTGCTGGATATGGGTCGCCTTGTCCCGGAAGGCGCGGATCGTGTCCACCGCGTCCTGGGCCCGCAGCCATCCCATGAAATCGAGCACCTGGGTTTCGATGATCTCTTCCGCCTGGTGGGCCGCTTCCCGCCGGGACTTCAGGTTCTCCTGGATCACCTCCTCCAGGTCGTCCACGGTATAGAGATACACGTCATCCAGATCCCCCACCTCCTGCTCGATATCCCGGGGCACGGCGATGTCCACCATGAACATGGGCTTGTGCCTGCGGGCCTTGAGGGTCCGTTCCACCGTTCCCTTGCCCAGCACGGGCACCGGGCTTGCGGTGGAGGAGATGACAATGTCCGCATCGGCCAGGCGGGTGGCGATCTCGGTGAGCGTGATGGCCTCGCCGTCGAACTGATCGGCCAGGCCGCGGGCACGGTCCAGCGTGCGGTTGGCCACCAGGATGCGGCCGATCTGATTGCTGTGCAGGTGGCGGGCGGCCAGTTCGATGGTTTCACCGGCGCCGATCATGAGGGCGGTGAGCGGATGCAGGTCACCGAAGATCTGCCTGGCCAGGCTCACCGCCGCGAAGGCGACGGATACGGGGCTCGCGCCGATGGCCGTGGATGTGCGCACGTTCTTGGCCACCGAAAAGGCGTGCTGGAACAGCCGCCCCAGTTCCCTGCCCAGGGTGCCGGCCTCGCTGGCGCTCTGGTAGGCCAGCTTCATCTGCCCGAGGATCTGGGGCTCGCCCAGCACCAGGGAGTCCAGGCCGCAGGCCACCCGAAGGGTGTGGCGCACCGCATCCTCCTCCCTGTGATGGTAGAGATAGGGCTCCAGATCGGCGGGTGCGACGTGGTGGTACTCCCCCAGCCAGTGCGCCACGCGCTCATCGTCCGTGGCCGGGTTCTGCCGAAAGTAGACCTCCGTACGGTTGCAGGTGGACAGGATCGCGGCCTCGTCGACGCCCATCTTATGCAGGCGCCGCAGGGCCTCCCCCATGCGTTCAGGGGGAAAGACCACGCGCTCCCGGATTCCCACCGGAGCGGTCTTGTGATTGATGCCGACGGTGAACAGCATGGACGAGTAAATCACTGGGCAACGGCAGATTTTGCGCCATGGCGCCCGCGCTGACAAGCGAAAGCCCCCTGACAAATCGTTGAGCGGACGGAAGAAATCCTCCAGTTTCCGGCGAGTTGCCGGATCCTCGGAGGAACCCGGACGGGCTCGGGGACACTAACTGTGGACACGTCCGTCAGAGCCGGCCGGATGAAGGGCTCCCGCCAAAAGGTTTATAGTTGCGAGGTGCACTCCCCCGCAGCCTGCGCTCTGTCCTCACTCCGCACGGAAGACATCAATGCGTAATCTTCGATTTATCATTCTCCTCCTGACCGCTGCCATTTTCGCTGCCTGCGCACAGCGGCCCGCGATGAACGATTTCGGCAACGGCGGACCGATGCCGGCCGCACAGCAGGGCGTCGCGCCGCTGCCCACGGGAGAGGATGACCCGGAAGGTGACCTGTTGTACCAGCTGCTCGTGGGTGAGATCGCCGGCCACATGGGTGAGCTGGAAGTGGCGGTGGATCACTACGTGTCGGCGGCCATGGCCAGCCGGGATCCGGCCGTGGCCGAACGGGCAACGCGCATCGCCCTGTTCGCCAATCAGCGGGAGCAGGCCCTGGCGGCGGCGCAGCGCTGGATCTTTCTGGCCCCAGGCAACATGGAGGGCCGCCAGGTGCTGGCGGCGTTGCTGGTCAACGCGGGTCAGGTGGAGGAGGCCGTCGAGGCCCTTCATCACGTGGTGCGCGCCTCGGTCACCGGGGAATCCGCCGCCTTCGGGGCCGTCGGCAATCTGCTGTCGCGCTCCCCGAACCCCGACGCCGCGGTATCCGCCATGCAGGGGCTTGTCGAGCGGTACCCGGAATCGGCGGCCGCCCAGTTGGCATTGGCACGGCTGGCCCTTCACATGGAACGGCCGGAACAGGCCGGGGAGGCCGCGCGCCGTGCCCTGGATCTGGATGCCGACCTGCACGATGCCCGGGTGCTGTATGCCCAGGCAGCGGCCCGGCAGGGCGACCTGGATGGGGCGCTCGGGATCCTTCGCGAGGCCGTGGCCGCCAACCCGGAGCACGGGCAGTTGGGTCTGGCCTATGGGCGCATGCTGATACAGGCCCGGGATTATGATGCCGCCCGCCAGACATTCGAGCGCCTGATCTCCATGCGTCCGGACGATGTGGATCTGCTCTATACACTGGGCCTGCTCAGTATCGAGGTGGAGCAATATGAGGACGCGGAGTCCTATCTGGAGCGACTGCTGGCCACCGGCCAACGCAGCAACGACGCCAATTTCTATCTGGGCCGAATTGCCGAGACCGACGGCCGTACCGAGGAGGCGCTGCGTCGCTACAGGGGTGTGGGTGACGGTGAGCATTTCGAGGAGGCGCGCCTTCGCAAGGCCATGATCATGGGGCGTTCGGGGGATGTGGACGAGGCGTTGCGCCTGCTCCGGGACCTCAGGCGCGATGCCGACGAGCCGGAATGGCGCATGCGCCTGTATCTGACCGAATCCCAGGTGCTCAGGGAGGCCTCCGAGTACGAGCGTGCCATGGACCTGCTGAATCAGGCGTTGCTTGAACAACCGGACTCCAACGATCTGCTTTATGCCCGCGCGCTGATTGCCGAGCGGATGGATCGCCTGGACATGCTGGAGTCCGATCTGCGCACCATCCTGAACCGGGATCCCGACAATTCCGCCGCCCTCAACGCCCTGGGCTACACGCTGGCGGATCGCACGGACCGGCTGGACGAGGCCTACGAGTACATCACCCGTGCCCACGAGCTGCGGCCCGATGACGCGGCCATTCTCGACAGCATGGGTTGGGTGCTCTACCGAATGGGCCGCTACGACGAGGCCGAGCCCTTTCTGCGCCGCGCCTACGAGAAGATGTACGACCCCGAGATCGCCAGCAACCTGGCCGCCCTGCTGTGGGCCCAGGGGCACCGGGAAGAGGCCTGGGATGTGCTGGGTGACGCCCTGTCCAAAGATCCGGACCACGACCGTCTGTTGCGTCTCAAGGACCGCATCGGACGGTGAAGCGGTTCATCCTCTTCATGGCAGACGGCTTCCGGCCCGGCCGGTTGGCACCGGGGGGTGGCGTGATACTGCTCATGCTGGTGCTGTCCTCGTGCGCCGTCCGCCCGCCCGCGCCCGTGGTGGATGACCCGACGGACGCATTTAAGCGCCACCAGGCCCGGGTTCAGACCCTGGATCCCTGGACGATGACCGGTCGCCTGGCACTGGACGCCGACGGTCAGCAGTGGCACACCAACGTGCGCTGGCGGCAGGCGGGCGATGCCTACGATATCCGCCTGTTCGGCCCCTTCGGCAGGGATGCGGGACGTGTCCAGGGCGATGAGGGGTGGGTGCGGCTGCGGGCGCCGGACGGCGAACAGTTCGAGGCGGATGACGTGGACCGGGTGGTGATCGAGGCCTTGGGTTGGCGTCTGCCGGTGAGCGGCATGCGCTACTGGGTGATGGGGCTGCCCGCCCCGGGGTTGCCCTATATCCCGCAGCTGGACGGGGCCGGGCGGCTGGCGGAACTGACGCAGTCCGGCTGGACCGTGGCGTTTCAGCGCTACAGGAATTCCCCGGGTCCGGCGTTGCCGGACCGTCTCGAACTCCGCTATGAGGACATCCGGGTGCGGGTGCTCGTGGACCAGTGGGACGTTGAGCCGTGAGCGAGGATTGGAGCACCGGCTGGCCTGCGCCGGGCAAGCTCAACCTGTTCCTGCATGTCACCGGCCGCCGCGCTGACGGCTATCACCTGCTTCAGACCGTCTTTCAGCCGCTCTCGGTGGGCGACACCCTGGACTTCCTGCCCCTGAGCTCCGACGAGGTCCGTCTCGAGGCGCCACTGCCCGGGGTGGCGCCCGAACAGGACCTGGTCGTGCGCGCCGCCCGGCATCTCAAGGCCGGTACGGGCTGCGGCGCAGGCGTGGCGATCCGCGTCCACAAGTGCCTGCCCATGGGCGGCGGACTGGGGGGCGGCAGTTCCGACGCGGCCACTACCCTGGTGGCCCTTGATCACCTGTGGGACCTCCGCCTGGGCACGGACCGGCTGGCGGCCATGGGTCTGGCGCTGGGTGCCGACGTGCCGGTGTTCGTACGGGGCTGGGCCGCCTGGGCGGAAGGGGTGGGCGAGCTGCTCACGCCGATGGATCTGGCAGAGTCCTGGTTCCTGGTGATCGACCCGGGTGTGCCGGTGTCCACGGCCGCGCTGTTCTCGGCCCCGGAATTGACACGAAACTGCCCGCCAATCACAATAGCCGACTTTCTTTCCGGCAGGGGTGTCAACATTTTCGAGCCGCTGGCGCGTGCCCGGTATCCGGAACTGGATCGGGCCATGGCCTGGCTTGAGCAGGCCGCGGGTCATGCGCGACTGACCGGCACCGGCGCATGCTTTTTCGCCGAGATGCCGGGGCCCGACGATGCCGGGAAGCTGCTGGATCGGCTTCCGGCGCCGTGGCGGGGCTTCGTGGCCCGGGGGCTCAACCGTTCGCCCCTGCTGGATCGGCGGGACCGGGCCGAGGCCCGGAACCCCGGGTCGTGACCGGGATTTCTTGGGCCGTCGCCAAGTGGTAAGGCACCGGGTTTTGATCCCGGCATTCGCAGGTTCGAATCCTGCCGGCCCAGCCAGATAGAGACACTTCCGCCCATCAGTGGCATCGGTGTGTGGGAGGCAAGCCGGCAGGATTTGAACCGTAAGAGGTTCGACCGAAACGCCGGGAGCGTTTCGGAACAGCGCCCGCGGAGCGCTGGCCCCGCAGGGGCGCCGGGCAGGACGCCCGGCGTAATCCTGCCGGCCCAGCCAATTGAAAGCACTGCCCTGCGCCGATGGCACTGGCGTGAGGGAGGCAAGCGAAAATGTCATCAAGGGTTACCGTGGCGGATTTAAGCAGGATGATGATCTTTGCGGGCAATGCGAACCCGCAACTTGCGCAGGATGTGGTGAACAACCTCAACATCCCCCTGGGCAAGGCGATCGCGGGCCGTTTCAGCGACGGCGAGATCCAGGTGGAGATTCTGGAGAACGTGCGCGGCCGCGACGTGTTCATCCTGCAGTCCACCTGCGCGCCCACCAACGACAACCTGATGGAACTGCTCATCATGGTGGATGCCCTGCGCCGCGCGTCGGCGGGGCGGATCACCACGGTGATCCCGTATTTTGGCTATGCCCGCCAGGACCGCCGGGTACGCTCGGCGCGGGTGCCCATCTCCGCCAAGGTGGTGGCCAACATGCTCGAGGCCGTGGGCACCGACCGGGTCCTGACCGTGGATGTGCATGCGGATCAGGTGCAGGGTTTTTTCAACCTGCCCGTGGACAACGTCTACGCCTCGCCGATCCTGCTGGGTGACATCTGGCGCCAGAAGCACCCGAACCTGATCGTGGTGTCGCCGGACGTGGGCGGCGTGGTGCGTGCCCGGGCCATGGCCAAGCGCCTGGATGATGCGGAACTGGCGATCATCGACAAGCGCAGGCCGAAGGCCAACGAGGCGCGCGTGATGCACATCATTGGCGATGTGCAGGGCAAGAGCTGCGTGATCATCGACGACCTGGTGGATACGGCAGGCACGCTCTGCGAGGCGGCACGAGCATTGAAGGACCACGGTGCCGCGAAGGTGATGGCCTACGCCACCCATGCGGTACTCTCGGGTCCGGCGATCTCCAATATCGAGAAGTCGGGCCTGGATGAACTGGTGGTGACCGATACCATTCCGCTGCGCCCGGAGGCCCGGGCCTGCGGGAAGATACGCCAGCTGACGGTGGCCGGCATGCTGGCCGAGACCATCCGGCGCATCAACCGGGAAGAGTCGGTGAGTTCGCTGTTCATCGACTGACCCGGAAGTGGGAAGTGGGAAGTGGGAAGTGCGAATTGGGAAGTGAGAATTCAAGTAGGAAGGGTGAATCGGGAAGTACGAAGTGAAACCACCCCTCCCTGGCCCTCCCCCTCAGGGGGAGGGGACCAAGGCGGTACAGTGGCTTTTCACCCTCTCCCTCAGGGAGAGGGCTGGGGTGAGGGTCGTTTCATTCCCACTTCCAAATTCACACTTCCCCCTTCCAAACCGCCTGTCCTGGTCGCGGGACGGGTTTTTTGTCGTTTGACTGGAGAAACATCATGAGCATGACTTTCGAACTGCAGGCAGAACCGCGTGCGGACCAGGGCAAGGGTGCGAGCCGCCGCCTGCGCCGCGCCGGCAAGCTGCCCGCCATCCTCTACGGGGCCGGCAAGGATCCGCAGAGCATCACCCTGGATCACAATGCGGTGAAGCTCAGCCTGGAGCATGAGGCCTTCTACTCCCATGTTCTCAGCGTCCAGATGGAGGGAAGGACGGAGAAGGCGATCCTGCGCGACGTGCAGCGCCATCCCTGCAAGCCTTTTATCCTGCACATTGACCTGCTGCGGGTGAGTGAGGATCAGGCCATCCGGGTGCACGTGCCCCTGCACTTCGTCAACGAAGACACCTGTGTCGGCGTGAAGACCGGCGGGGGCATGGTGAGCCACCAGATGGTGGAAGTGGAAGTGGAATGCCTGCCCAGGAACCTGCCGGAGTTCCTCTCGGTGGACGTGGCGAACCTCAAGGTGGGCGATTCCCTGCACCTGTCGGAGATCGATCTCCCGGAAGGTGTGAGCATCGTGGCCCTGTCCCATGGCCCCGACCACGACCTGCCGGTGGTGAGCATCCTCAAGCCGCGCGGCGCTGCCGTGGAAGAGGAAGAGGCCGGCGGCGAGGCCGCGGAGGGCGGCGAGGAAGCGGAGGCCTCCTGACGGAGGCTTCACCGTGGCGGGTCAGATCCCCGTTCAACTCGTGGCGGGGCTGGGAAATCCCGGCCCCCGATACACCGAGACCCGGCACAACGCCGGGTTTTGGTTTGTGGACGCCCTGGCGCGGCAGCATGGCGCGGACTTGCGGCTTGAGAACAGGTTCGCCGGCGAGGTGGCCCGCATCGTTCTGGACGGACGGGAGACCCGGCTGCTCAAGCCCCAGACCTTCATGAACCGCAGCGGCCAGTCGCTCAAGCTGCTGGCCGGTTTCTACAGGATCCCCGTGGAGGCAATCCTGGTGGTGCACGACGAGATCGATCTGCCGCCGGGAGAGGTGCGCCTCAAACGCGGCGGCGGCCACGGCGGTCACAACGGACTGCGGGACATCATGGCCCACCTGGGCAGGGACTTCCTGCGCCTGCGCATCGGCGTGGGTCATCCCGGCTACAAGGACGAAGTGGTGGATTACGTGCTGCATCGCCCCTCACGGGACGAAGAGGCAGGCATCCGCGAGTCCATCGACCGGGCGCTTGCCGTGATGCCCGAGGTGGTGGCCGGCGAACTCGAACGGGCAATGCATCAACTTCATTCGAAATAAGAGACAGGATTCAGGATAAAAGAGCGGGCCTCACCTGGGACCGCGGCGTATCCTTGTCTCCGTCCTGGCACTGGCCTCTTTCAACCTGTATCTGGCGCTTTCCTTATGTCTCTGAAATGTGGAATTGTCGGGCTTCCCAATGTAGGGAAGTCCACCCTGTTCAACGCCCTGACCCGCGCGGGTATCCAGGCGGAGAACTATCCCTTCTGCACCATCGATCCCAATGTGGGCGTGGTGCCGGTGCCGGATCCGCGGCTGGATGCGCTGGCGGCCATCGTCAGGCCGGAGAAGGTGATCCCCACCGCCATGGAATTCGTGGACATTGCCGGGCTGGTGGCCGGTGCGTCCCAGGGAGAGGGTCTGGGCAACCAGTTTCTGGCACATATCCGTGAGACAGATGCCGTGGCCCACGTGGTGCGTTGCTTCGAGAACGACGACGTGGTGCACGTGGCCGGCCGGGTGGACCCCATTTCCGACATCGAGGTCATCAATACCGAACTGGCGCTGGCCGATCTGGAGACCACGGAAAAGGCCCTCACCCGGCTGACCCGCACCGCCAAGTCCGGGGACAAGGAGGCCATCGCACGCAAGGCCGTGGCCGAGAAGGTGCAGGCCGTGCTCGCCGAAGGCAGGGCCGCCCGGGCCGCGGATCTGAACGAGGACGAACGTGTGCTGCTGCGGGAACTTCAGTTGATCACCGCCAAGCCCGCCATGTACATCGCCAACGTCAACGAGGACGGCTTCGAGGGCAATCCGCTGCTGGAGCGGGTGCGGGAGTACGCCGTCGCCGAGAACGCCCAGGTGGTGCCCGTGTGCGCCGCCATCGAGGCGGAGATCGCCCAGTTGGCGGACGACGAGAAGGCAGAGTTCCTGGCAGAGATGGGATTCGACGAACCGGGACTCAACCGGGTGATCCGTGCCGCCTACGACCTGCTGGGCCTGCAGACCTTCTTTACCGCCGGCGACAAGGAGGTGCGCGCCTGGACCGTCAAGCGCGGCGCGACCGCACCCCGGGCCGCGGGCGTGATCCACACCGACTTCGAGAAGGGCTTCATCCGCGCCGAGGTGGTTGCCTACGACGATTTCATCGCCTGCAAGGGCGAGCAGGGGGCCAGGGATGCCGGCAAATGGCGCCTGGAGGGCAAGGAGTACGTGATGAAAGAAGGGGACGTGGTCCACTTCCGGTTCAATGTATAAGGGCGCAGAGACAAGTGGCCGGATACAAGAGGCAAGAAAAGGCCGCGTGATCAGCCCGCTGCCTTGACAGGAACGGGGGGGCGGGCCAAAATTCCGCCCTTTCCGCAATGCGGCTACGTAGCTCAGCTGGTTAGAGCGCGGCACTCATAATGCTGAGGTCGGTGGTTCAAGTCCACCCGTAGCCACCATTAACTCGTCTGAGCAAGTCCAGAGAAGTCCACGGAGCCCGCCTAAGCGGGCTTTTTTATTGGCTTTTCTGTCCAGCTTCGTCCAGAGGCGTCCGTTGACACCCGAGGGTAATCGGGGGCAATTGTGGGGGGTAATCCTCGGTTGGCCGGGAGTAATTTCTGGGGGAGAGAACCGATGGCACTCACAGAGTCGGCGATCCGCAACGCCAAGGCGAAGCCCTACAAGATAGACGACGAGAGGGGGCTGTTCCTGCGGGTCACCCCATCAGGCGGCAAGTGGTGGTGCCTCAAGTACCGCTACGCCCGCAAGGAAAAGCCGCTATCCCTTGGCGTCTAACCCGATGTAGGCCTCAAGGAGGCCCGAGAAGGCCGGGACGAGGCGCGGAAGCTGCTGGCCGACGGCTCGGCCCTAAGTTCGAGATCGTCAATACACTGATCGAGGCCCGTACCCGCGCCGGTCTCACCCAGGGCGAGGTGGCCGAACGCATGGGCACCACGCAGTCCGTGGTTGCACGCATGGAAGGCGGGCGGACCATCCCGAACCTGAGAAGCCTGCACCGCTACGCCGAAGCCACTGGTCAGCGGTTAAAGCTCACGATGGAACGTGCGAGCGGATAGCGGATTGACGCCGGGTACGCCGCGCCCAGCAGGTTGTTGAAGAAGTCGCCGGCGGATGCCAGGCAAGGCGGAAAGCCGCGAAAAACCGCGGTGCGCATGTGAGTGCATGAGCATTCCGTGCCGCTTTCCACCGCAGCGTGGCACCACCCGAGGGTTTCTCAACAGCGTGTTGATGGTGTGCCCGTGAAATCGGGGTATAACCCAAGTACCCTCCAGCAGGTATGAGCGGAGTGCGCCTGTTGGGTGATCAGGCCGAACCGACGGTCAACCTGATTGAGCCATGAGGCGTAGGTCGGGGCATCGAGCGACTCTCATATGCCTCGCAGATCGTATGCAATGCTATCAACTATTACTCGGACGGGCTCATAGTTCGGTGTAAAGGGGTACGGTGAGAGCAGTGGGCCCGGGCAGCCCTGGCGTTCGCTCCAAAGCTCGACCACTTGCGGATATCAAGGGGTCAAAGCCGTAATCCGCCTCGTCTTGAAGTCCCAAAGGACCAAAAAAGGAGCCCGCACAAGGCGGGCTCCGGTTGCCGGTCGCTTTGCCTCACGTCAACCGCACGGATTGGCGGGCGGCTCTACGCCGCCACCGGTATCCCCACCGGTATCCCCACCGGTATCCCCGCCGGTATCTCCGCCGGTATCTCCGCCGGTATCCCCGCCGGTATCTCCGCCGGTATCTCCGCCGGTATCCCCGCCGGTATCCCCGCCGGTATCCCCGCCGGTATCTCCGCCGGTATCCCCGCCGGTATCTCCGCCGGTATCTCCGCCGGTATCCCCGCCGGTATCCCCGCCGGTATCCCCGTCAGATCCGTCGTCATACTTATAGGCTTGGTCTTCAACAAGGTGCGCGTTGCTTCGCTCCGCGTACGGGTCAACTATATCGCGCTGAGCAATCTTCGACGGATCATTTGACGCACGGAAGAAAGAAATGTCATCCAGATCGGTGCGCCACTGTGAATCGTGAGGCAAAATCGGCAGACCATTCTCGGCCACAATGTGGGACAGAGAGTTCCATTCCACCATCGCACCATCGTAGTAGCGCGTGGGAATCCCAAGGATCGCAACCGATACTAAACCGGTGGTCTGCGCGCGCTGGGTGGTCTCGCAGTACACATAGACCGTGTCACCGGGCTGATATGCATTTCCAACCCCCACGGGCTGGTAGGTGTAATCCACGAACCCCAACCCGTTGGCATCGGTCTCGCCATGTATGTAAGCGGCCAGTTCGGCTTTGTCCCTGAAACGGTTACCCTCCTCCGCGACCAGCATCCGTGTGAACTGGAGCTGCAGCGTTCCATGCGGGTGCCCCTGGCGCGTGGCGTTGTTTTGAAACGTAGCCATGTAGTCGTCAACGGCTCCGCAATAGGCTTGGGCGCAGCCATACTGTCCCAACTCATGCGCCTCTCCCGCAGAATACTGATTGAGCCCCCGGGCGTCCCATACCAGAACCCCATCGCCCGTGTCGTTCTGCGGACTCGGGGTGGCAATGGCCATGATGTCCTCTATGGTGGCTATCAGCGCGAAGTTGTCCTCCGGCATGTCCCGGACACTGACGGTGCCGTTCCCGGGTGGCGTGGCGGGCGAGGTGGAGAAATCCGTAGCCAGCATCGGGTAGGGATTGCCCGGATCGACCTGCCAGTCGTAGGATCCGTTCAGGAAGGCCAGATTCCTCGCGGGAACACCCCAGTAACGCAGGGTGTACCAGCAACGGCCCTGGTTGTTCGGGCTTCCCCCACTGCCCCGCGCGCAAACGATCATGTCCTCACGTGGATCAATGGCGTACTTTTCAAAGAGCGCGTCCATGGTAGGGCCGTCGCCTACGATGGTGCGCGTGACAATCACGCCGTTGCTGCGATCCATGCGAAGCTCGCTGGCGCTTAGCGCGTACGTATAGACATCGGATGCATCGCTCCTGATGTATTCCACTCCTTCCGGGCCCTCACCTTGTTGCAGGATGACCAGACGGCCGGTGACTCCCTGAGGACGTTCATTTTCCCAGTCATTCAGCCACCGACTCAGTGTCTCACCAGTGATTACACCGTTCTCATTGTCATTGTAGTTTTCAGCCGATTCCTGGGCGATCTGCAGCGGCGTGTTGGGTTGGATGCTGCTGTCCATATCAGTGCCGCCGCTTGAGCTTCCGCCGCCACAACCCGCCAATGCCAAGCCCAATGCGGCGATAATCGCCGCCGGTCCGTGAGTCCTGAATGAATTAAAGTTTGTTGTTCGGTACTTCATAACATGGTTCCCCCTTTTCTGGCTGTCCGGGTGTAGGTTGCGCCAGGGTACTTGGCGTCCACCGCATGCCCCACACCTTGACCAATGTGCTGATGGATCTATCACGCCCGTTGTGTTTGGTGTTGCGTTGCCGGGCTATGCGGCGCTTCCTTCTATGCGGAGTTCCCTTCATGAAGCGCGGCGCACAGGGAAACCGAGCAGGCATGTCGCGTGCCAGGCAGAAAAAGAGCTGGGAATCATGTTATTAGGCAAAATGCATGACGACGGCAGCATTGCATATCGCAAGGCTCCCGGAGGGATTCGGGATTCTGCAATTGGGCCAAAGTGCCTGCATAACGGTGAACGTGACACCGATTGGAGCCTTGAAACCGCGCAAAAATGAACGGGCCGTCGTGCGTAGATGCGACCACCCGCACGCTGCAAAGCGCAAGAGAGGAATCAAACACAGCCGCAAGCCGCGGGGCCAGCGGCTGAACGCCACCAGATATTCTGGAGGGCAACCGTCACAGCGCACGCGCAGGTATCCATGTTCGCGGCGGCCGCACTTGAGGTAATCCTCGAACTCCTGTTCGACATGCACCGGCAAGTTCCTGCCCTCTGATGCCGGCCGCGCGGATCTTTTCCAGGCGCTCTTGGTTGTTGGCGACCCATTTGGGGCAGTTCATCGCCGCGACAGCTCGCCCAGTAGACTTGGTCCTCACGCAGCCAACGCTCGACCTCAACGGCCAACTCCGGTTCGCCCTTCTTCATCCGCCCGTAGCGCATCGCCTTGTGCTTGCCGGCGTTGGCCCGGATCTTGGTCCCTTCCAGAGCCACATGGCCGAGCTTGACCAGCCACGCCTGCTGGCACAGCCGCAGCACTTGTACAAACAGCCCCTTCAGCGCCACTGGGTGGCGCTTGCGAATGTCGCTGAGCGTGCGAAGATCCGGCTTCTGTATCGCCGTGACGGCCATGAAAACCACCCGCTCCTCGCAGGCCCTGGCAATGCGGCACGAGACACGACACTAGCAGTAGGCATACAGCAGCAAGGCCGTCATCATGGTCGGGTCATACGGCGGAAACCCACGCCCTTCGGTATAGCACTCCAGGATTGCCGACAGATCCAGAAACAGGCGGCGAAGCTACGTAAAATGCCATTCGATTCTTGTTACCGCTATGTCTGTGAGACCCCTGAGGGAGAGAAGGAGTACCTCCACAAGATAGTGGATTGGGAGGCGGGTGCGCTTTTCTGGGACTGCAAAAGCAGCTACCACGACGACTGGGAAAAGCCTTTCAGGGAGAAGCTGGAGGTGCAAATGCGGAATCGGGAAATGATGTTCCTCATGAGAGTCTGTAATTCTTTTTGTGTAACTGCCTATCCCTGAGTGGCCCGGATTCGCTCGCCATGTTCGATTTCGAATCGATGCATGGCGGCCTTCCAGTTCTGGATGGGCCGGGTCCAGCGCTTTGAGGCGCTCTGCACGGCCAAGAATACCACCTTCATCGCCGAGGCATCGCTGGGGAAGACACGCCGGTTCTTGGTGGCCTTGCGGATGACGCTGTTGAGCGATTCGATGGCGTTGGTGGTGTAGGTCACCTTGCGGATCTCGGGCGGATAATCAAACAGCGGGATCACCTGTGCCCAGTGCCGGCGCCAGATCGGCCCAATGCTGGGATAGCGCTCGCCCCAGACGGCCTCAAAGGCAGCAAGCTGCGCCTCGGCCTGCTCGGCGCTCGCGCTGTGGTAGATCTGGCGCAGGTCCCGGCACACCGCCTTGCGCTCCTTCCAGGAGACGTAGCGCACGCTGTTTCTCACCATGTGCACCATGCACAGCTGCACCCGCGCATGGGGGAAGGCCGCCTCGATGGCATCGGGGAAGCCGCTCAGCCCGTCCACGCAGGCGATGAAGATCTCCTTGACCCCCCGGTTCTGAAGCTCGGTGAGCACCGAGAGCCAGAACTTCGCCCCCTCGGTTTCGGCCAGCCACAGCCCCAGCAACTCCTTCTCGCCCTCGGTGTTGATGCCCAGCGCCAGGTACATCGATTTATTCACCATGCGCCGGTCCTGGCGCACCTTGAGCACCACACAATCCAGAAAAACAATGGGATAGACCTCGTCGAGCACCCGGTTCTGCCAGGCCTCAACCTGCTCGATCACCGCCTCGGTGACCCGCGAGACCAGGTTCGCAGACACTTGCGCCCCGTACATCTGCTCAAAGGCCGAGACAATGTCGCGCGTGCTCATGCCCCGGGCATAGAGCGCCAGGATCTGATCATCAAACTGTGTCAGCCGCGTCTGGCCCTTGCCCACCAGCCGCGGCTCGAAGCTGCCGTTGCGATCCCGGGGCGTGGCAATCTCGACCTCCCCGTGACTGCCCTTGAGCGTCTTGCGGCTGAATCCGTTGCGACTGTTGCCGCTGTGGTGCCCAGCCGGGTCGTGCTTGGCATAGCCCAGGTGCGCCTCCATCTCCGCGCCCAGCGCGGTTTCCACCACCAGCTTCATCAGCTCAGCGCTGAAATCACTGAGATCCTTCTCCGTCTTGATCCCCTTGGCCAGGCGCGCCGCCAACTCCTTCTTCTCTTGTTCTTGCATCTGCTTGCCTCCCGTTTCAGCTACCATAAACAGAAACAAGCAGTTACACAGATTTAATTACAGTCCCCCTCATGAGGCACCAGCATCGATTCCAGGATCAGTGGTTAATCGTCAGCCTGATCTATCCGCCTATGCGCACGCCACACGACGGGGGGCAGCACACCCTGTTTTGACGCCCGACGCCCGGATGTGCTTGATCCCGGTGCTCGAGCGCCGGGCCAACGCGTGCGCGACCATGGAACGGTGGCAGTCGTTGTGGTCGGCCTCATAACACATAAGGGCGCAGTTGGAGGATGCGGCAAAATCCGCCAATCGGGCGATGGCAGTATCCTGGCCTTTCAGGTGTTTCAGATACCCACTTGTATAGCGCACCCAGTCTCCGTCCCGCCGGTGTTGGTCGCGGATCGGCTTGGGGCAGCCGAGTCCCACCATATGGACGTACCTGAGCCCCGAATGCTCCAAGGCAGCCGCACAGCAATAGGACGAGGTAGAAGCAGTGGTGGTAAAAAGCGGTGATGCAACTCTGATTACCATGACCAATTACCGCTTAGGTACGATCGGATGCAGGGGGTAACATTGGGGGTATCAAGAATATCGAATATACATTACCTGTTTGAAAACAATTCATTAAGTGGCATGTTTGGTGGCACCCGTAGTTCAGAGACTGGTCTTGCCGTCTGTGCCTGGATGGATCTTTTCTTGCCACAGAGATCACAGAGGACACAGAGGGAAGGTCTGAAGCGCACTCTGGATCCCGATCGTGCGGATGGCCCATTCCGGGCGTGTTGCTCGCATTCTCTTTCCTCTGTGCCCTCTGTGCCCTCTGTGGCCAATAATCCCTTCATGATCCCCCCGGCTTTGCCCGGCGGCGTGAACGCCTATAATGACGCCACCGGAACCCGGAGATCTCAGTGACCATGAAACGCTACGGCATTCGCATCACCCTGCCCGAAGGCGATCCCATGCGCGCCCCGCACCTGCTGGGTGACGGCTGGGAGCAGTACCGCTGGTTCGAATCCGCCGAAGCCCGAGATCGGGCGTTCGAGGAGATGCAGCATCCGCCCCCCTACTACCGCCGGGGCGACGTGATCAGCCAGGTGCTGGAGAAGGTGGAAGGGAATGCACGAGGCCAAGGATGAAGGATGAACGACTCGGGGTCGGTTGTGGCCCGGATACGGCCTGCCCGGCGCCCACGAACAGCGATGAAGCCAGAAGCATGGCGGGAGTGTGCGGGTGTGGCTGATTGATCAACTGGTGGAGGCGCGGGTGGCGCAGGCCACCGCCCGCGGTGAGATGGATGATCTGCCCGGGGCGGGGCGGCCCCTGCCGCCGGACGACGATCCGCTGGTGCCCGAGACACTGCGAACCGCCCATCGGCTGTTGAAGAATGCCGGCTACCTGCCGGACGAACTGCGCCTGCGCGGCGGGATCCGTGAGGCTGAGGATCTGCTGCGAGCGGCGCACGACGAGGCCGTCCGTGCCAGTCACGCCCGCCGGCTGCGCCTGCTGCTCGAACGCCTGAGCCGCAGCGGCACCCACGTAAACCTCATGGCCGAGTCCGGTTATTTCGAGGCGCTGTGTGTGCGCATGGAGACACGCCGATGAGGTCGTGCCGTGTGACCGCGGGCGCAACGGCGCCGAAAAGCGGGGGTGGGTGAGCGATGCAGACTGCGCCCGTGCTGATCGTCCACGGCGGCGCGGGCCGCCATCCGGAGGCCGAACACGAGGATGTGCTGGCGGGCTGCGAGGCGGCCGCCCGCCGGGGGTGGATGGTCCTGCGTGACGGGGGCAGTGCCCTGGACGCGGTGCAGGTGGCCGTGATGGTCCTGGAGGACGATCCCCGGTTCAATGCGGGCACCGGCTCGGTGCTCAACGCGCGGGGCCGCGTGGAGATGGATGCCTCCATCATGGAGGGTTCGGGGCTCGCTGCCGGCGCGGTGGGTGCCGTCTCCACGGTGCGCAACCCGGTGCAGCTGGCACGCCTGATCCTGGACCAGGGCGAGACCGTCCTTCGGGTGGGACCCGCCGCCGAGGACTTCGCCAGGGAACAGGGCCTCGAGGCCGTGGACCCGGACAGCCACGTCACGGACCGCCAGCGGGCCCGTTGGCAGGACGCCCACGAGACTGTGGGGTGTGTGGCGCTGGACGAGCTCGGGCGGCTGGCGGCGGCCACCTCCACCGGCGGGGTGTTCGGCAAACCGCCGGGCCGCGTGGGGGACTCAGCGCTCATCGGTTGCGGCACGTATGCGGACGAGCGGGGCGCGGTCTCCTGCACGGGCCGCGGCGAGGCCATCATGCGTGCCGGGCTGGCGCTGCGCGCCCTGTCCTGCCTGTCGCCGGCGGCGGGCCCCCGTCAGGCGGCGGATCAGGCCCTGCGCTGGCTCGCCCGACATACCGGCGCCGAGGCGGGCCTGATCCTGCTGGATCCCCGGGGCGAGAGCGCGGTCGTGCACAACGCGCCCCACATGGCGTTCTGTCGCATCGACGGCCGGGGTGACGGCCGTGTGAGCCGCGGCCTGTGAGCGGCGACCACCGGCCGACCAGCGCAGACCGGGCGGTTCGCGGCCGTGGCGCCACTATTCGGCCGTTCGCCCGTTACGAGTCCACGCACAGCGAACCCGTGGACGACGGCTGGCGCCGGGACGACGCGGACGCCCCGCCCGTGCGCACCCGGGTGACCATGGAGCGCGCGCGCAGCGTCATCTCCGGCAACCACTCGCCGGATGTCCCCTTCGAACTGTCCATCAATCCCTACCGGGGCTGCGAGCATGGCTGCGCGTACTGTTTCGCCCGCCCGACCCATGCCTACATGGGGCTTTCCCCGGGGCTCGATTTCGAGACACAACTGTTTGCCAAGGCGGGGGCCGCGGCACGCCTGCGCGAGGAGTTGGCCGGGCCGGGGTATGTGTGCCGCCCCATCGCACTCGGCATCAACACCGACGCCTACCAGCCGCTGGAAAGGCGCCTGCGCATTACGCGCGAACTCCTGGAGGTGCTCCACGAGACGCATCATCCGGTCACCATCGTCACCAAGTCCTCCCTGGTGGAGCGGGACCTGGACCTGCTGGCCCCCATGGCGCAGGCTGGACTGGCCCAGGTGGCGGTATCCGTCACCACACTGGATCGGGGACTGGCCCGACGCATGGAGCCCCGGGCGGCGGCCCCGCAGCGCCGGATCGAGACCATTCGACGGCTGACCGACGCGGGCGTCCCCGTGAGCCTGCTGGTGGCGCCGCTCATTCCAGTGCTTACGGATGCGGAAACCGAGGACCTGCTGCAGGCCGGCGCCGGGGCCGGTGCAGTGGCAGCGGGCTATGTCCTGCTGCGCCTGCCCGGGGAGGTGGCTCCGATCTTCGAGTCGTGGCTGCGCACCCACGAGCCCCTCAGGGCCGGACATGTGCTCTCCCGCCTTCGCGACAGCCACGGCGGCCGACTCTACGATGCCCGTTTCGGCAAGCGCATGACCGGAGACGGTCCCTATGCGCAACTGCTGCGCCAGCGATTCCGGCTCGCCCGGCGCCGGGCGGGGCTCGCCGACCGGATGCCGGCGTTGGACACGGGCCGATTCACGCCGCCCCGCAAGTCGTCGAGAGACGGGCAGATGGATCTGTTTTGATGGCAGGTAATGGTCGGTTGTCAGTTGCAGAAAACCGCTTGACACCCCCGCTGGCAGGATCACGCTACTGACAACTGACAACTGACAACTGACAACTGACAACTGACAACTGACAACTGACAACTGACAACTGACAACTGACAACTGACAACTGACAACTGACAACTGACAACTGACAACTGACAACTGACAACTGACAACGGCACATGGCCTTCATCCCGCATAGCACCTTCCTGCCGACGGTCCGGCGCCCCATGCCCGGCCGCTACGCTCTGGTGATCCTGGTGGTTCTGTGGCTCGCCGGATGCGGTACGACCGTGGTGATTCCGCCGGAGTCCCCCGCGGATCCTGTGCCTGTGTTCCTGCTGGATCACGGGAGGCACACCAGCCTGGTGCTCCCGGTACCGGACGGAACGTCGGTTCGCTACGCCTATGGGGACTGGCGCTTCTACGCCGAGCGCGAGACCGGCATCGGGCGGGCGCTGGCGGCCGTTCTCTGGCCTACGGAATCGGCCCTGGGGCGGCGGCAGCTCCCGGGCCCGGCCACGGAGGAGGCGGTGCTCGCGCAGGTGCGGGTGCGCGTGCAGGAGATCCATGCGCTCAGCGTGGAGGCCGTGCGGGCGGAGACCTTGCGCATGCAACTGGATGCGTGGTTTGAAACGGGTCTGGTCCTTGAGTCCCCCGAGGTGGACCTGAGCTTCGTGGCCCATCCGAAACCCTATACGCTGCGCCACAATTCCAATGCCGTCATCGCCGACTGGCTCATCGAACTCGGGGCGGGCGTGAACCGGCGGCCCATCTGGGCGGGGTGGCGGGTTGAAGACACGGATGAAGGCGGAAGGATGAAGGATGAATAAGACCCGGGCCTTTTTGGCCGGCCCCTGCAAACGAGTTGCCGGGCCCGGGATGCTTCCCGCAAGAGTGTGTTGCTGGGAGTCTGTAACTTGTCACCACGGCGACCGCATGGGTCCGCTGCGCTTGACCCATCATACGGATTAGCCGCCGTATTCATCCTTCATTCTTCCACCTACTGAGATCGGGGAAGTGAGAAGGGTGAACTGGGAACTGGGAAATGGAACGGCCTTAACTTCCCACTTCCCAATTCACCCTTCTCACTGCATCCCCATTCTCTCCATCAGGTAGCACAGGCAGTCCTGGCGCACCACGCGTTCGTCCAGGGTCAGCATCGAGGGCATCATGGGCCGGCGCAGGACCAGGCGGTCCTGGTGCACGGCGAAGTACTCGGCGGTCACGTCCTCGCCGGTTTCGCTGCGGGCCTCGATGAGCACCGGACTGCCGGGGCGTACGCTGGCGAGCGCCGTGCCGGCGGGCAGTTCACGGAAGTTCATGCGGTCCAGGTCGGGGTCGAGGGTCAGGTCTTCGGCACCGGGCGAAAAGCTGAAAGACACGGTTTCCGGCACCTTGACCACTGCAACCGTATGGAACAGGTCCATGTCATGGTGTGCCACCGGGTGAGACGGAATCTCCGCGAGCTGCAGACAGGCCGCGATGAAATCCCGGGCATGTTCCACGCCGCGGGCATCGTCGGCCTTGCCGCATTCCAGGGTCACGGCAGGGCAGAATTCCGCGAAGGCCAGGGACTGCACCCCCCGGGGGCGAATGAAATAGACCACGGTGCGGCCGAACAGTGTGGCCAGCTGCAGAAACCGGTTCTCCAGGCGGTTGATGCATGCATAGTGGGGGTTGAGGCCCGTGTTGTTGTGCACGTCCACGCTGGCGAACGGCGCGAGTTCACGCATGCGTTCCGTCACGCGAGCCATGAGCCGGTGCTCCGGAGAGTCGTCGCCGTCGCCGCCCGGCCAGACCCGGTTGTAGTCGGGCTGACCGTCCAGGCGGCGCGCGCCCGCCCGGGCGGCGCTGACGTTGCCCACGAACAGGGACAGGCTGCGGGGCAGGCCGCCGGGCGGGGGGTCCCGCAGGACTGCCTGTATCGCCTCGAGACCGGCGGGTTCGTTGCCGTGCAGCAGGACCGAGACAAACAGAGGTTCCGGCCGCCGGCCGGGCAGATGGATCAGGCCCGGGCCGCCCAGCAGCCCCTCCAGATCCCCTGGGCGTGCGGAGAGAAAGCCCTCGGGCAAGTGATCCCATTCCCTCAGCATGAAGCGTCCTCCACTGGCCATTCATGCACCGGGCGGTCGGTGAGTTGGTGTGACAGATAGGCATCCACCAGCGCCCGTTCATCCCGATCATGTGCCGCCATGAATCGCCGCGCCCACGCGGCGCCCGTCCGCGCCAGCCTGACCCGCGCCTCGATGATGCCCAGATAATGGCTCACATCGGTCTCGTCCAGTCCCAGCCGGAGCAGTCCCGCCCCGGCCGCGGGCAGCAGTGTGTCCAGGACCAGATCCCGCACTGCCCGGCGTTCCCCGGCGGGCCATTCCACCTGGGCATCCAGTCCCAGGCGTGCCGCCTCGTAGAAATTGTCCTTCGCCCGGGGGAAATCCATCAATCCGTCCGGCCCACCCGGGATTTTCACCAGTTCCTCCACCAGTCCGTAGTAGAAGGCGGCGGTGGCGATGCTGTCCGCCAGGGTGGGGCCGGCCGGCACCACGCGGTGTTCGATGCGGACATGGGGGCGGCCG
This sequence comes from Thioalkalivibrio thiocyanodenitrificans ARhD 1, assembly GCF_000378965.1. Lineage (NCBI taxonomy): Bacteria > Pseudomonadati > Pseudomonadota > Gammaproteobacteria > Chromatiales > Ectothiorhodospiraceae > Thioalkalivibrio > Thioalkalivibrio thiocyanodenitrificans. The sequence goes on along the minus strand of NZ_KB900536.1, from coordinate 1,729,213 downwards.
TGGTCGTCGAAGCCGATCAGCGGGCGGTTCCAGCGCCAGATGGTGCCGTTGTGCAGGCGCAGGTGGCTGAAACGCTCGGGGGGATCGTCGAAGCGGATGGGCAGCAGCGGGGGAAAGTGTTCCAGGTTCTCCTGGAAACATTCCAGGATGGACTCTCGCGCGAATCCCGATCCGAAACTGACCCGGCGCAGGGGCCCCCGGGCGGCACCATGGTAACCGCCCACCTCCACCGACTGTTCGAACACGGGGATGCGGGTTTCGTCCCACAGGTCCCGGCCGAACAGGTAGGGCGAGTTGCCCGATAGTGCCACCACCGGCGCGCTGGCCAGTATGGAAGCGTTGTAGACCTTGTGGGCCACGGAAATCGGTGTCTGGAGGTGGATCTGGAATGACGTGGTGGCCGCTTCCAGCATCACGTCACGATGTTCGTGATGCAGGTGTTCCCGGCCGACGATGTCCAGTTTCAGGGCGCGACCCTCGCGCGAACGCAGCACCTGCTCGTTCAGGGCTCGGTAACGCTTCATGTTCGACATGTTTTCCAGGCACAGGTGCTCGGGGCGCAGGGTGGGTAGAATGCCCGTGAGCAGCAGTTCCGCCCCGGCCTGGCCTGCCGCGACCCGGGCCCGGGTCCAGGTTTCCTTCATCTCCCGGTGCAGGTTCGACAGCGTCCTGCCGCTCAGCCCGTGGGCCTCGGTGTTGAGTTCCACGTTGAAGCGGGCCAGTTCCGGTGTGGCCAACGGGTTGTCGAAGGCCCGCAGAAAGGCCTCGTTGACCGGTGCGGGCTGCCGGTGGGCGTCCACCAGCCATGCCTCGATCTCGAAGCCCGCCACGGGGTGGCGGTCGTCAAAGCGACCGGCGGCTTCCAGGTCCCGGCACAGACGGGTTTCCTCCTCCAGGCGTTCCCGGAATGCCTGGAAGTCCCTGTCGGTAAAGCGTGTATGGTGTATTTCCTGGCCCAAGAGGCATCCTCGACGGGTGTTCCGTCAGTGTTCGTCTTCGTCGTTGATCGGGTGATCAGACCGCAAGATCGGCTGCCTCCGGGGGCGGATCTGAAAATTGTCGGAATAAGCATCCGGCATGTTGCGTCCTAGGGTTCAAGACAGAGGCGGCGGAAATGTCATGGCAGTGATGAACTGGTTCCTGCAGCGGCGGCTGAAGGCGCGAATCGCAACCTACCGGCCCCAATTATATCGGACCGCCTACGCCTGGTGTCATGAACCGGCGCGGGCGGATGACCTGGTGCAGGAGACTCTGCTCAAGGCCATCTCGCGGCTGCGCACCCTGCAGGACGAGGACGCGCTTCGCCCCTGGCTGTACCGGATTATGACCAATTGCCACCGGGACTGGCTGCGCCGCCAGCGTGATACGGTGGATCCCGACGACGTGGAACTGGCCTGCGAGGACTGCCCGGAAATGAACGCTGAGCGTGCCGCCATCGTGCGGGGCGTGCGCGAGGCCGTTCACCGGTTGAGCGACGACCAGCGCAAGGTCATCACACTGGTGGACCTGGAGGGGTTCACCTACGGCGAGGTGGCCGGGATCCTGGAGATACCCATCGGCACCGTGATGAGCCGCCTGAGCCGGGCCCGGCAGCAGTTGAAGCGATTGCTCCTGCGCCGGGAGCCCGAGAACCAACCCCAACATCTGAGCGTGGTGAGAAGCCGCCATGAGAACCGATAAGCCCAGCGAGGAGGTCCTCAATGCCTTCGTGGACGGTGAGTTCTGTCCCGAGGAGCGTCTGGCCTGTCTGAGACGGATCTCGAGCGACGAGGCCCTGAGCCGGGAGGTCTGTGATCTCTGCCAGGTCAAGGAAATGGTGAACCTGGCCTACGAGCACGTGCCCCGACCGCCGAGGGCGTCCGCCCGTGCCCGCGCCGTGAGCGGGGGATGGCTGGGGCCGGTGGCCGCCGCCGTGGTGATGATGCTGGCCATCGTGGGCATCGTGGGGGTGGGGATCGGCACCCAGGAACCCGCGCGCCATCTGTCGAGCGCGGATCCGGGCCAGCCGCTGCACGGATCGGAACGCTTCGCCAACCGGATCGTGCTGCATCTCACCACCACCGACGAGGAACGCATCACCAACATGCTCGACGAAGTGGAGATGCTCATGGAGGCCGCGATCCGGCAGGGTGTTCCCCTGCAGGTGCAGGTGGTCGCCAACGGTGAAGGGCTGGCCCTGATGCGCGAGGACATCTCGCCATTCCCGCAACGGGTGGCCCTGCTGTCGGCGCGTTACGGCCCCGGGCTCAGTTTTACCGCCTGCCTCAATACCATCGAGCGGCTCAAGCGTGAGGAGAACCTTCACGTGCGCCTGCTGCCTGCCGTGCAGGTGATCAATTCTGGTGTGGCGGAGGTGATCCGCCGCCAGTCCCAGGGCTGGGCCTACATTCAGGTCTAGCCCGTTGTTGTTAGCGAAGCAGTGAGCAATAACCAGAACCGTCAGACCCAAACCGGAAGGAGTGGAGCAGTCATGAGAAAAATCATTGTGTCCCTGATGGCCCTGGCCGGCCTGTTGCTGGCCCTGCCAGGCGCCGCCCTCGCCACCGAGTACGGCACCCAGAAGGTCGTGTATCACATCAACGGCGGTGATCCCCAGCAGAACAAGGGGGCCCTGCGCAACATCCAGAACCACATCAACGCCGTGGGCGCCGACAACATGGACATCAAGGTGGTGATGCACGGCGCCGGCCTGAATCTGCTGGTCAACGCCAAGGACGACGCGGACCTGCGCGCCGGCGTGGACAACCTGAAGATGCAGAACGTGTCGTTCCAGGTCTGCAGGAACACGGTCGTGGGCCGCAACCTGGATATCTCCAAGGACCTGTACGATGCCACCGAGGCGGACATCATCCCCAGCGGTGTCGCGCACCTGTCCTACCTGCAGGCCCAGGGCTACACCTACGTCAAGCCCTGAAACACGCACGAACCACCGAGAGCAGTCTTGAACCCGGGTCCTGCCCGGGTTTTTTTGTCTTGGGGGGTGAGGTGTGAGGGGGTTGGGGGAAAGGCGACAGGCGACAGGCGACAGGCGATAGGCGATAGGCGATAGGCGATAAGGGATAGGGGAGAGGAGATAGGCGATAGGCGGGGACTGTAATTAAATCTGTGTAACTGCTTGTTTCTGTTTATGGTAGCTGAAACGGGAGGCAAGCAGATGCAAGAACAAGAGAAGAAGGAGTTGGCGGCGCGCCTGGCCAAGGGGATCAAGACGGAGAAGGATCTCAGTGATTTCAGCGCTGAGCTGATGAAGCTGGTGGTGGAAACCGCGCTGGGCGCGGAGATGGAGGCGCACCTGGGCTATGCCAAGCACGACCCGGCTGGGCACCACAGCGGCAACAGTCGCAACGGATTCAGCCGCAAGACGCTCAAGGGCAGTCACGGGGAGGTCGAGATTGCCACGCCCCGGGATCGCAACGGCAGCTTCGAGCCGCGGCTGGTGGGCAAGGGCCAGACGCGGCTGACACAGTTTGATGATCAGATCCTGGCGCTCTATGCCCGGGGCATGAGCACGCGCGACATTGTCTCGGCCTTTGAGCAGATGTACGGGGCGCAAGTGTCTGCGAACCTGGTCTCGCGGGTCACCGAGGCGGTGATCGAGAGGTTGAGGCCTGGCAGAACCGGGTGCTCGACGAGGTCTATCCCATTGTTTTTCTGGATTGTGTGGTGCTCAAGGTGCGCCAGGACCGGCGCATGGTGAATAAATCGATGTACCTGGCGCTGGGCATCAACACCGAGGGCGAGAAGGAGTTGCTGGGGCTGTGGCTGGCCGAAACCGAGGGGGCGAAGTTCTGGCTCTCGGTGCTCACCGAGCTTCAGAACCGGGGGGTCAAGGAGATCTTCATCGCCTGCGTGGACGGGCTGAGCGGCTTCCCCGATGCCATCGAGGCGGCCTTCCCCCATGCGCGGGTGCAGCTGTGCATGGTGCACATGGTGAGAAACAGCGTGCGCTACGTCTCCTGGAAGGAGCGCAAGGCGGTGTGCCGGGACCTGCGCCAGATCTACCACAGCGCGAGCGCCGAGCAGGCCGAGGCGCAGCTTGCTGCCTTTGAGGCCGTCTGGGGCGAGCGCTATCCCAGCATTGGGCCGATCTGGCGCCGGCACTGGGCACAGGTGATCCCGCTGTTTGATTATCCGCCCGAGATCCGCAAGGTGACCTACACCACCAACGCCATCGAATCGCTCAACAGCGTCATCCGCAAGGCCACCAAGAACCGGCGTGTCTTCCCCAGCGATGCCTCGGCGATGAAGGTGGTATTCTTGGCCGTGCAGAGCGCCTCAAAGCGCTGGACCCGGCCCATCCAGAACTGGAAGGCCGCCATGCATCGATTCGAAATCGAACATGGCGAGCGAATCCGGGCCACTCAGGGATAGGCAGTTACACAAAAAGAATTACAGACTCGATAGGCGATAGGCGATAGGCGTGAAACCACCTTCTCCCTGGCCCCCATGAGGGGCAAGGGGTTTATGCTCTGGACGCCTCACGCCTCACGCCTCACGCCTCACGCCTCACGCCTCACGCCTCACGCCTCACGCCTCACGCCTCACGCCTCACGCCTCACGCCTCACGTCCTACGCAGCCAGGCATCGAGCTGCGCGAGGCGCTCCGGCGTGCCCACGTCCAGCCATCCGCCCCGGTAGTACTCGCCGCTGACATGGTCCCCGGTCATGGCGGCATGCAGCAGGGGTGCCAGCGGGAAGCGGCCGTCGGCATGGTCCCGGAAGAGCGCCGGGCGATACCAGCCGATGCCGCTGAAGGTGAGCCTGTCGGCGCCCCGGTCCCGTACCCGTCCCCCGATCAGGCAGAAGTCTCCGGCCGGATGGTGGGCCGGGTTGTCCACCAGCACCAGATGGGCCAAGTCGCGTTCGGCCATAACGGGCGGGTTGAGCGGGTGGCTGCACCAGACATCACCGTTGATGACCAGAAAGGGTTCGTCGCCCAGCAGGGGCAGCGCCCGGCGAATGCCGCCGCCGGTCTCCAGGGCCCGATCCTCGGGTGAATAGCGGATGGCGAGCCCGAATCGGGAACCGTCTCCCAGGTGTTCCCGGATCTGTCCGCCCAGATGCGCCAGGTTGATGACCACGTCCCGGTAGCCGGCGGCGGCCAGGCGCAGCAGGTGATGCTCGATCAGCGGCCGGCCGCCGGCCATCAGCAGGGGCTTGGGGGTGTGGTCCGTCAGCGGGCGCATGCGTTCACCGCGTCCGGCGGCCAGGATCATGGCGTGCACGGATCAGGCCTGCAATGCGCGCCGCAGCCCGGGCGGCAGGTGGGTGTCGTACCAGCGCCGCACGGGTGCGAGCGCGGGATGGGCGAGTTCCTCCTCCAGCAACCGCCACAACCTGGGCAGATAACGCAGGTAACCGGGCTTGCCGTCCCGCTGCCACAAGCGGGTGAAGATGCCGATGATCTTGGTATTGCGCTGGGCGCCCAGTATCCAGTAGGCGGTTTCGAAATCCCTGTGATCGAGGTCCGGGCGGGCCCTGAGAAAACGCGCCAGCATGTTTCGGGCGAGGGGTTCGGGCACATCCCGGCGCGCATCGCGCAGCAGGGAAACCAGGTCATAGGCGGGGCAGCCCAGGCGCGCGTCCTGGAAATCCAGCAGTCCGCAGGCGGTGATGCCGTGCCGGCCGGGGATCACCATCAGGTTGTCCACGTGAAAGTCCCGCAGCACCAGGACGGGCGCGAGTTGGTACACGGGCGCCAGTGCCTGGCGCCATGCCTGCTCGAAGGCCTCGCAGACGTCTTCGGGGCAGGGTCCGCCCGTCACCCGGGGCCAGTACCAGTCCACCAGCAGCCGCGCCTCGCGCAGCAGTTCCACTTCGTCGTAGGGCGCGGGGGGTTCCAGTGTGCAGGTGCCCGTCCAACGGTTCTGGACCGTGGCCAGGGTGTCCACCGCCAGGGTGTACAGGTCCTGTTCCGGATCCCCCGCGGCCAGGGCGCGGCTGAAGGTGCGATCGCCGAGATCCTCCAGCAGCAGGAATCCCGCGCCGGGGTCGGCGGCCAGCACCCGGGGCACGGTCAGGCCCAGGCGCTCCAGGCAGCCGGCGATGCGCACGAAATCCGCCGGGTGCTCCTGCTCCGGCGGTGCGTCCATGACAATCCAGCTGTGGCCGGCATCCCTGATCCGGAAATAGCGGCGAAAGCTCGCGTCCGAGGAGAGCGGGCGCGACGCGCGCACGTGGGCACCCAGCACGCCTGCGAGCCATTGGTTAAGCGCGTTCAGGCGCGGGTCGTCCCGCCTGTTGTCCTTTTGTCGGGTCATGAGGCCGTATACGGATCCACCACGGATGGGAATGGCCGATTCTGAAGCAATTGTGCTGTCCTGTCGCGGGGCCGACCGGGCCGGATTGCGCCCCGCAAGAGGCGGCTTCTATACTGGCGCGTCGAACGCGCATCACCCCGTCGGTTCCCCGATACCCGGAGTATTGTCCTTCATGTGCCTGACCGCCAAAGACCGGGTGTGCCTGTGAGCCGACCCCATTGGACCCTGTGGCCCGGCGCGCCCTATCCCCTGGGCGCCACCTGGGACGGTGAGGGCGTCAATTTCGCCCTCTTCTCGGAGCATGCCGAGCGGGTGGATCTGTGCCTGTTTGACTCCGGAGGCAAACGTGAACTGTCCCGGGTGGAGCTGAAATGGCAGACCGACCAGGTCTTTCACGCCTATCTGCCCGAGGCGCGCCCGGGGCTGTTGTACGCCTATCGGGTCCACGGGCCGTACGATCCCGAGCGCGGGCATCGCTTCAATGCCCACAAGCTGCTCCTGGATCCCTATGCCAGGCATGTGGTGGGGCAGATACGCTGGAGTGACGCCCTGTTCGGCTATCGCATCGGCTCACCGAAGGCCGACCTGCAGATCGACCGGCGCGACTCCGCCGCGGGCATGCCCCGCTGCCAGGTGATCGACACCGCCTTCACCTGGGGCGAGGACCGCCATCCGCGCACCCCCTGGCATGACACGGTGATCTACGAACTCCACGTCAAGGGTTTCACCGCCCTGAACGAGCGGGTGCCGCCGGCCCTGCGGGGTACCTATGCGGGGCTCGCAACGGCTCCGGTGGTGGCTTACCTCAAGCGCCTGGGTGTGACCGCCGTGGAGCTGATGCCGGTGCACGCATTCGTGGATGACCGCAACCTGGTGGCCCAAGGCCTGCGCAACTACTGGGGATACAACTCCATCGGCTATTTCGCGCCCGACATGCGCTACTCATCCACCGGCCAGGTGGACGAGTTCAAGACCATGGTGAAGGTGCTGCACAGCGCCGGCATCGAGGTGATCCTGGATGTGGTCTACAACCATACCGCCGAGGGCAATCAGCTCGGGCCGACCCTGTGTTTCCGGGGGATCGACAATGCCGCCTACTACCGGCTGCTCCATGACGATCGCCGCCACTACATGGATTACACTGGCTGCGGAAACACCCTGAACATGCGCCACCCCCGGGTGTTGCAGCTGATCATGGACTCCCTGCGCTACTGGGTGCAGGAAATGCACGTGGACGGGTTCCGCTTCGATCTGGCGTCGGCGCTGGCCCGGGAGCTGCACGCGGTGGATCGCCTTGGCGCCTTTTTCGACATCATCCACCAGGACCCGGTGCTTTCCCAGGTGAAGCTCATCGCCGAGCCCTGGGACCTGGGGGAAGGCGGTTACCAGGTGGGCAATTTCCCGGTGGGCTGGACGGAATGGAACGGCCGCTACCGGGATTCCGCCCGCGCATACTGGAAGGGCGACGAGGCCATGCTGGGTGATATGGCCTATCGTCTCACCGGCTCTTCGGATCTCTACGAGTCCAGCGGCCGGCGCCCCTATGCCAGCATCAATTTCATCACCTGCCACGACGGCTTCACGCTGCATGACCTGGTGAGCTACAACCACAAGCACAACGAAGCCAACTGCGAGGACAACCGCGACGGCGAGGACCACAACCTGTCGTGGAACTGCGGCCAGGAGGGCCCCACGGACAACGGCCATATCCAGGCCCTGCGCGCACGGCAGAAGCGCAACCTGCTGGCCACCCTGTTCCTGTCCCAGGGCATTCCCATGCTCGCGGCCGGTGACGAGCGCGGGCGCAGCCAGCAGGGCAACAACAACGCCTACTGCCAGGACAATGCATTGAGTTGGCTGGACTGGTCGCTGGACGAGGAGCGCCAGGGCCTGCTCAACTTCGTGTGCCGGCTCATCCGGTTGAGACGCAAACACCCGGCCCTGCGCCGCAGGCAGTTCTTCCGGGGGCATCATGTGAATGGCGGCCGCACTAAGGACCTAACATGGCTGCGGCCCGACGGAGAGGAGATGACCGAGGTGGACTGGCACCAGCCGTTCGGGCGCGTGCTGGGCATGTTCGTGGCGGGTGATGCGTTCGAGGAGTACGACGAACGGGGCCGGAAGATCCAGGACTCCGACCTGATCCTGCTGTTCAACGCCCACCATGCGGCCGTCGAATTCCGCCTGCCCGACGAGCCTGCCCGTACGCGGTGGGCCGTGCTCATCGACACCCATTACGACGACGGGGAACGCCCGGACAGGCGAAACTTCCACAGTCACGAGTATTATCCCCTGCAGGGCCGTTCCGTGGCGGTGCTGGTCAATACCAGCCGCGTGGTGCCCATGGTGCGGGAGGCTGACGGGCTCATCTGAGCGCCTGGGTTTTCCCGGCGGCCGTGAGTCCAGGGAGCATGAAGTGAACGACGAACAGACATCGATGCCTTGGTGGTCCCGCCGGGACGTGGCTCCGGGGCAGGGCCTGTGCTGCGTCCTGGGGCCCCTCACCCTGAAGCTCTTCCGAAGCGCCGATGCCTGGCATCTCGGGCTGGCCCGGGACGCGGCGGAGGAACGGGGTGCGGCCGAGGCCCGCGTGGAGTGGATCACGCAGATGCCGGAGGGCGATGATATCGAGCGCTTCGTGTTCGGCCGCAGCCCCGAACAGCTCTGCCTGCGGCCCATGCTGGCGGACCGCCCGGTGGTGGTGCGCGCGCGTCAGGCGGTGTTCATCCCGCCCGGCGAAGAGGCCATGCTCTACCTCAGTACGCCCGTGTGGGTGTCCATAGACCTGGGTGAACCGGCGCGCGCGCTCAAGGAGATCCCGGTGCTGCCGCTCTCGGATACCTGGTTCGGCCCGTCCACCCGGGAGGGGGAGCTGTGTTACGCGGCGCGAACCCATGCCCGCAGTCACCTGGAGGAGGTGCCGAGGCGGCCCCATCGGGCCGTCACACCCGTGAAGGTGCGAAACGAGGCGGCGAGCCTGCTGCCGATCGAGAGGCTCAGTCTGCCCGTGCCCCTGCTGTCGGTGTACGGTGATGCGGAGACCGGATTGTGGACGGAGGCAGTGAATCTCACTCGCAGTGTCGACAGCGACATGGCGAACCTGCAGGTGATTCCCGGCAGACCGGCGCAGGCCCCCCGCGCCGAACGCCTGAGTGCCCCGCGTACCGAAGTGGGACGGGGCGGACTGGTGCGTGCCTTCAGTGATCTGTTTGGTTAGGGGCGGTTCAAAGTTCAAAGTTCAAAGTTCAAAGTTCAAAGTTCAAAGGAAAACCGGTGCCCATGGGTTGGCTACGGTGCCAAAGCAGCCACACTTTGAACCTTGAACTTTGAACTTTGAACTTTGAACTTTGAACCTTGAACCGCCCCTGTCCCGGAGAGTCCCATGCTGGAATCGACACTCAACTTCCTTGCCAGCGACCAGGTCATGGGCGTCTTGCGCGCGGTGCTTTTTCTGCTGGCGGGTGTCGTGCTGGCGCGCCTGGTGGCCCGTCTCATGCAGCGGTTCATGGCACGGCGTTTCAGTGCGCATCACGCCATGGTCCTGCGGCGCCTGGCCTTCTACCTGATCCTGGCGCTGTTTCTGGCGTCGGCCCTGAACGAACTGGGTTTCAGCCTGGGGGTTCTGCTCGGCGCGGCCGGCGTGCTCTCGGTGGCCCTCGGGTTTGCCTCGCAGACGTCCGCCTCCAACCTGATCAGCGGACTCTTTCTCATCGGTGAGCGGCCTTTCGGTACCGGGGACGTCATCAAGGTGGGTGATACCACCGGCGAGGTGCTGTCCGTGGACCTGCTGTCGGTAAAGCTGCGCACCTTTGACAACCTGTTCGTGCGCATCCCCAACGAGACACTGATCAAGAGCCAGGTCACCACGCTGACCCGTTTCCCCATCCGCCGCTTCGATCTGCAACTGGGCGTGGCCTACAAGGAGGATATCGAACGGGTGCGCAAGATCCTCATGCGTGTGGCCGATCAGAATGCCCTCTGCATGGACGAGCCCAAGCCCCTGTTCATCTTCAACGGTTTCGGCGACTCCGCCCTGGAGATTCAGTTCTCGGTGTGGGCAAAGCGGGAAAATTTCCTGGAATTGAGAAACAGTCTGCAAACGGAGATCAAGCGTGCCTTTGACGCGGAGGGTGTGGAGATCCCCTTCCCGCACATGAGCCTGTACGCGGGCAGCATCACGGATCCGTTTCCCGTGCGTGTGGTGAAGTCCGACGGAGACAGTCGGACATCGCAAGAAGGGGACGGTACCGCCGGGCCCGGATGATCATTGCCTGACGCGTTGCCGGGCCGGCGCGGTGCGCAGGCGAACGCGTACAACACATGTCCGTGTTCAGGCGGTTGTCCGTTCATCGCGGATTTCTCTTGCATATCCTGTGCCTCTTTTCCTGCGGCCGGCATGTTCGCATGCGCATCATTTCAGGGCGTTGACGGATGCACCGCCACCGGTTCATGTTGACCATGCTGCGCAGCAGTCACTTAGCGTGGTCTTTCGTGACCTCGGGGTTATACTTCAACCTTGGGTCGCCCGACGACCCCGTGCCAGAGAGGCTCCGGTTGCCATGCAAGACAAGATTTCCACGGAGTATCGACCCTCGGAGGACGAGCCGTACATGAGCCCGCCACAGCTGGCGTACTTTCGGCGCAAGCTGCTGGAATGGCGGGAGATGCTGCTCACCGAGTCCGACGAGACCATCAGAAACCTGCGCAGCGAACAATGGCGCGAGCCGGACCCCAACGATCGGGCCAGCCGGGAGAGTGACGCGAGCCTGGAACTGCGCACCCGGGATCGATACCGAAAACTCATCGGCAAGATCGATGCGGCCCTCAGGCGCATCGATGACGGCAGCTACGGATACTGTGAGGAGACCGGCGAGCCCATCGGGCTCGCACGACTGGAAGCCCGCCCGATCGCCACCCTGAGCCTCGAAGCCCAGGAACGGCACGAGCGGGATGAGAGGAGGTGAATTGGTCAGTTGTCCGTTGTCAGTGGTCCGTTGCGGGGGCGTCTTTGACAACTGACCAATTACCGCCCTCAGGCCAATCCCTTGATAAAGACCTTCGAGTTGCGCTGGTAGTTGTACAGCTCGCGGCGGCGCAGCGGCAGCGCCTTGATGTCACCTGGCTCGAAGCCTCTCTCCCGGAACCAGTGGGCGGTGCGGGTGGTGAGTACGAACAACCGGGCGATGCCCAGCGTCCTGGCCTCCGCTTCCACGAAGTCCAGCAGGCGGTCGCCCCGGCTGGCGGTGCGGTACTGGGGATGGATAGCGAGACACGCCAGCTCGCCCACCGACTCCTCCGGGAAGGGATAGAAGGCCGTGCAGCCGAGTACCACGCCGTCACGCTCGATGACGCTGAACCGGTCGATCTCCAATTCCAGTTGTTCCCGCGAGCGGCGCACCAGCACCCCTTCCGCCTCCAGGGGCTGAATCAGTTCGAGAATGCCGCCCACGTCATCGATGGTGGCGCGGCGCAGCCGCTCGTAGGTCTCGCCGGTGATCAGCGTGCCGACGCCGTCCCTGGTGTAGAGTTCGAGCAGCAGCGCGCCGTCCACGGCACGTTCAACCAGGTGCACGCGTTCCACCGCGTGGCGGCAGGCATGAATGGCGCTGGTGAGGTGCCGGGCCGTTTCCGATGCCGGTCCGCGGCGCCTGTTCAGCCAGGTGCGGGCCTGCTCGGCGGTCATCTGGCTGATCGGGCGGCGGCGCCCGTCGCGCAGCCGTGGCTCTTCGGTGAGAAAGATCAGCTTGTCCGCCTTGAGCGAAATGGCGGTGGCCGTGGCTACATCCTCCGCGCTCAGGTTGAACACCTCTCCAGTGGGCGAATAACCCAGGGGCGAGAGCAGTACGACTTCACCGTTCTCCAGGTGCCGGCGGATGCCCTCCGCATCAATGCGGCGCACCTCACCGGTATGCTGGTAGTCCACCCCGTCGCGCACCCCGAGCGGTTTGGCCATCACATGATTGCCGGAGGCGACACGTATGCGCGCACCGCTCATGGGCGTGTTGGCCAGCCCCATGGACAACTGGGCCTCGATCTCCACGCGCAGGCAGCCGGCGGCCTCCTTCACCTCCTGGAGGGCGTCGGCATCGGTGATCCGCAGCCCGGCCGCATAATGGAACGCCTGACCCCGGGCGCGCAGGCGCTGTTCGATCTGCGGCCGGGCACCATGCACCAGTACCAGACGCACGCCGAGGCTCTGCAGCATGGCGATGTCGTGGATCAGCCGTGCGAAGCCCGTATCCTGGACGGCTTCGCCGCCAAAGGCGATCACGAAGGTCCGCCCCCGGTGCGCATTGATATAGGGGGCGGCATTGCGGAACCAGTTGATCTGCGAGAGTTCGGGCCGGTTGTTCTTCTTCATCTGGATGCTGTCCCGGTGCCTGCGTTCAAGAGCGGAGCATACCGGAAGCGGGTCCGGCGCGTCATTGGGCCGCCGAGGAGGGCTCGCATTTTCAGCCACAGAGGTCGCAGAGGTCACAGAGGTCGAACCACCTGTCTGACAGATCTCCCGTACATCTTTTCTCTGTGTCCTCTGTGTCCTCTGTGACCTCTGTGGCTGAAAATCATCTGGCCGACGACCGAGCCGCCCGCCGCAGCCTCAGCGAACAGGATCGATGCAGAACCCCCTGATCAGCGAACGCAGCAGGTTGAGGGTCGGTTCGATGCGATCCATGGAAAGGTATTCGTCCGGCTGGTGGGCCTGGTCGATGTCGCCGGGTCCGAGCACCACCACGTCCATGTCCAGATCGCGCAGGTAGGGGCCCTCGGTGCCGAAGGCCACCGCCTCGGCTGCATGTCCGGTGAGCGATTCGGCGGCACGCACCACCGGTGCGTCCGCGGGCGTTTCCATGGCCGGCGTGCCATCAAAAAGGCGAAAGACTTCCAGTTCGAGTCCGGTGTCCGCGAGACTGCGTTCGAGCCGTGATGCCAGCGCCTGACGCAGTTCGTCCAGATCCATGCCCGGCAGCGGCCGCAGGTCGATATGCAGTTCGCAGCGCCCGCAGATCCGGTTGGGATTGTCTCCGCCGTGGATGTGACCGAGGTTGAGCGTGGGCCCCGATACCCTGAACAGGGGATTGTTGTAGCGCGCCTGAAGCTCAGCCCGCCAGGCGATGATCTCCGTGATGGCACGGTGCATGCCTTCCAGGGCATTGTTGCCGAGCCGCGGGTCGCTGGAATGCCCGGAGCGGCCGGTGAGGCGAATCCCTTCCATGAGGATGCCCTTGTGCATGCGCACGGGCCGCAGCCCCGTGGGTTCTCCGATGACGGCATGACGGCCCAGCGGGCGGCCCGCGGCACGGATGGCCTTGGCCCCGGCCATGGAGCTCTCCTCATCCGCCGTGGCGAGGATCACCAGCGGTTGGTGGAACTGCTCGGGGGTGAGATCACGGGCCGCCTCCAGGGCCAGTGCCAGGAAGCTCTTCATGTCCGAGGTGCCCAGCCCGTAGAGCCGCCCGTCGCGTTCCGTGAGCCTGAACGGGTCCTGGCGCCAGAGTTCCGGATTGCAGGGCACGGTATCGGTATGACCGGCGAGCACGAGACCCCCGGGGCCCCGCCCCATGGTGGCCACCAGGTTGGCCTTTCCCGGTTTGCCGTCGATGGGCGTGATCGCCACGTCGAAGCCCGCCGCCTCGCACCAGCCGGCCAGTTCGTCGATGACGGCCCGGTTGCTCATGTCGAACTCGGGGGACACGCTGCTCACCGACGGCAGTGCGATGAGCCGGGCGAGCATCTGGTTGAGACTCGGGAGTCGCTTCATGAATCGGTGGCCGGAAAGCGGGAGATAAAGTACAAGATACAAGAGAAGGACAATGCCTGAAACGGTTACATCCCGCCCCTTGTATCTTGTCCCTTGCCTCTCGATACTTCATTGATGATACGCCCCGCCCAGGTCTCGGACATCCCGGCACTCGTTGCGCTGGAGGAGCGGTGTTTCGAGATCGACCGCCTTTCACGGCGGCAGTTCCGCTACATGCTGACCAAGGCCAATGCCCATGTGCTGGTGAGCGACCGGGCGGGTGCGCTCAATGGCTATGTACTGCTCCTGTTCAGCCGGGGTACCTCCATGGCGCGGCTGTATTCCATCGCGGTGGAGCGGGACACCCGGGGGCAGGGCATCGGCCAGGCCCTGGTGGAAGCGGCCGAGGAGGCCGCCCGGGACCGGGACTGCGCCTATCTCCGGCTTGAGATCCGCAAGGACAACACCGCGTCCATCGCCTTGTTCTCCCGGCTGGGCTACAAGCCCTTCGGCGAGTATGGCGATTACTACGAGGACCACATGGATGCGTGGCGGTACGAGAAGTCGCTGGCGCCTCACCTGAGCCCGGATCTGGTCAGGGTGCCTTTCTACGAGCAGACCCTGGATTTCACCTGCGGCCCGTCGGCGGTCATGATGGCCATGAAGGCACTGGACCCGCGGGAGGAACTCAACCGGACACTGGAGCTGCGCATCTGGCGGGAGGCGACCACGATCTTCATGACATCCGGCCACGGTGGATGCGGGCCCTACGGCCTCGCCCTGTCGGCGGCCCACCGGGGGTTCGGCGTGGAGCTGGTGATCAACGACGAGCGCATGCCCCTGCTGGATTCCGTGCGCAGCGAAGAGAAGAAGGAGGTCATGCGCCTGGTGCAGCAGGACATGCTGGACGAGATCCATTCCCTGGGCATTCCCCTGCACTACGGTGTGCTGAAGGTCGATGATCTCAAGCAGCGGTGCGATGCCGGCGGGGTGCCGGTGGTGCTCATCAGTTCCTACCGGATCTACGGCGAGAAGTTTCCCCACTGGGTGGTGGTCACCGGCTTCGATGATCACTTCATCTACGTGCACGACCCGTTCGTGGATTACGAAGCGGGCGAGGCGCCGCTGGACTCCATCAACATGCCGATACCCAGGCGCGACTTCGAACGCATGGCGCGATACGGCAAGGCCGGCCTCAAGGCCGTCCTGGTGATCTATCCCAAACCCGATACCCTGCCCTGAGGGAGCCATGTCTGATCACGTGCTTCTGATCGAACAGCCTGCGGACTGGAAACCCCATTTTCCCGAGTACCCGGTCATGCTGGCCCGCGACTATCTCACCCGGGCGCCGGAGAGCAGGGGCGGGCAGCTCCGGGTGATCAACCTGTGCCGCAGCCACCGGTATCTGAGCGTGGGCTATTACTGTTCCCTGCTGGCCGAGGCGCGCAATCACAGGGTGGTACCCACGGTGCGCACCCTGCAGGATCTCTCGCGCAAGTCCATCTACAGCCTGGACACCGAGGACATTGACCGCAAGGTGGCGAAAGTGCTCGGGCGCAAGCGTTCCGGACTTCAGCCCACTGCCTTCGAGATGACGGTGTTCTTCGGCCAGTGTGCCCCCAGGGAGATGCAGGAGATCGCGCAGCAGCTGTTCTCCATCTTCCGGGCGCCGCTGTTCAAGGTGGAGTTCAAGTTGTCCGGGCAGTGGCGCATCGATGCACTGAAGCCCCTCTCCCTGCAGGCCCTCACCCCGGAGCAGGAGGATGACTTCTTCGCCGCCCTGGACATCTACCTCAAGCGTCCGTGGCGCAAGCCCCGGGGTGCGCGCGGTTACAGGTACGACCTGGCCATCCTGCAGAACCCGGACGAGGACCTGCCGCCGTCGAACCGCACGGCACTGAACCACTTCGTGCGCATCGGCCGATCACTGGGGCTGGAGGTGGACCTCATCGACCGCAAGGACTTCTCGCGCCTGGCGGAATACGATGCCCTGTTCATTCGCGAGACCACGCGCATCGATCACTACACCTATCGTTTTGCCCGCAAGGCGGACAGCGAGGGGATGGTCGTGATCGACGATCCGGACTCCATCCTCAAGTGCACCAACAAGGTGTACCTGGCCGAGCTGCTGGCCGCGCACAGGGTGGCCACGCCCCGCACCCTGATTCTGAGCAAAGACAATCTGCTCGCCGCCGAGGAGACCATCGGCTATCCGGTGGTGCTCAAGATTCCGGACGGTTCGTTCTCCCGGGGTGTGTTCAAGGCCGATGATCGCCAGGAGCTGGAAGAGACCGCCAGGCGCCTGTTCAGGGATTCGGACCTGATCCTCGCCCAGGAATTCGCCTACACGGAGTTCGACTGGCGCGTGGGTATCATGAACAGGCAGCCCATGTACGTGTGTCAGTATTTCATGTCCCGCAAGCACTGGCAGATCGTCAACCATCAGGCCAAGGGCAATCCGCGCCAGGGAGGCTTTCGTACCCTGGCGGTCGACGACGCGCCGCCGCGGGTGGTGAAGACCGCACTGCGCGCCGCCAACCTGATCGGCGACGGGCTCTACGGCGTGGACCTGAAACAGACGAACAAGGGCGTGGTGGTCATCGAGGTGAACGACAATCCCAACCTGGATGCAGGCATCGAGGACGCGGTAATCAGGGACGAGCTGTACCGGCGCATCCTGGAGGACTTCGTGCGCCGCCTGGACCGCATGCGCAAGCGGTAGCTGAAGTGCGAAGTGTGAATTTGGAGGTGCGAAGTCAAGGACTATCACCTCCAACTTCCCAATTCACACTTCGCACTTCATTCCGGTAGCCCACTCACCCGATCCCCGGCACGAATACCGCGGGCCGCGAACCAGCCCTGTTCCATCTCCAGCGCGTAGATGACCGGGGCGGCGGCCTGATGGGTTCGGGTGGTGTCGGGTTGCATGTCCTCGATATTTATGATGCGCCCGTCGGCGTCGATGAAGGCCACCGACAGGGGCAGGGGCGTGTTCTGCATCCACATGGCATAGCGCGCCGGTTCCTCCCAGACGAACAGCATGCCGTGGTCCTCGGGCAGGGATTCCCGGAACATCAGCCCGTGCCGCCGGGTCTCGTCGGTGTCGGCCACCTCGGCGGTGAGTCGCTGCTCGCCGATGCGCAGGTCGATGACCCGTGCATCGGCGAGGGCGAACTGTGCCGGAATGGATAGCAGGAACACAATCAGCAGCACGAGGCCGGCAACGGGTCGGCTGCCCCGGCATGCGGGGAAGGTACGGTTACCGAGCGGGGATCCCGTGAGTGTCATGCCGCCGCTATCCTCTCCGCCTCACGCCTCACGCCTCACGCCTCACGCCTCACGCCTCACGCCTCACGCCTCACGCCTCAACCTACCTTCGGCAGCCGGTCCAGGGCGGCGTTGATGGCCTCCTCGGGATACTCGTAGTCCTCCAGTTCACCGCGGAAGTACTTGTCGAAGGAGGCCATGTCGAAGTGGCCGTGGCCGGAGAGGTTGAAGAACAGGGTCTTCGTTTCGCCGGTCTCCTTGCATTGCAGGGCCTCGTCGATGCAGGCGCGGATGGCGTGGCAGGACTCGGGTGCGGGGATGATGCCCTCGGCCCGGGCGAACTGCACGCCGGCATCGAAGGTGGCGATCTGGGGTACGGCCACGGCCTCGATGAGCCCCTCCTTGTGCAGTTGCGAGACCAGCGGGCTGTCGCCGTGATAGCGCAGGCCGCCGGCGTGGATGCCCGGCGGCACGAAGTCATGGCCGAGCGTGTACATGAGCATCAGCGGAGTGAGGCCCACGCTGTCGCCGAAATCGTAGGCGTAATGGCCGCGGGTCAGCGTGGGGCAGGAGGTGGGCTCCACCGCCACCAGGCGCACCTCCCGGCCCGCCGCCTTGTCCGCCAGGAAGGGGAAGGCCACGCCGCCGAAGTTGGAACCGCCGCCGCAGGGGGCGAACACGGCGTCCGGGTAGTCGCCCGCCTTCTCGAACTGTTTCTTCACCTCCTGGCCGATGATGGTCTGGTGCAGCACCACGTGGTTGAGCACGGAACCCAGTGCGTAGTTGGTGTCGGGACGCGACGCGGCCTCTTCCACCGCCTCGGAGATGGCGATGCCGAGCGATCCGGGGGAATCCGGATCCTGGGCCAGGATCTGGCGTCCCGACCGGGTGGTGTCGGTGGGGCTCGCCAGCACCTCGGCGCCCCAGGTTTCCATCATGGAGCGGCGGAACGGTTTCTGCTCGTAGCTCACCCTGACCATGTAGACCCGCACTTCGAGACCGAACATCTGTCCCGCGAGCGCAATGGAGGAACCCCACTGACCGGCGCCGGTCTCGGTGGTCAGCCGGCGGATCCCCGCTTCGCGGTTGTAGTAGGCCTGCGCCACGGCACTGTTGGGCTTGTGGGAACCGGCGGGGCTCACGCCCTCGTTCTTGTAGTAGATCCTGGCCGGGGTGCCCAGCGCGGCCTCCAGACGGTGGGCCCGGTACAGGGGAGAGGGGCGCCACAGGCAGAGGATCTGGCGTATCTCGTCGGGGATGGGGATCCAGCGCTCGGCGCTCATCTCCTGTTCCAGGATGCCGGGCGGGAAGATCGCGCCGAGCATCTCCGGGCTGACCGGCTTGCCGTCCGGGCCCAGTGGCGGCGCCGGCGGGCTGGGCATGTCGGCCATGACGTTGTACCAGTGGGTCGGGATCTCGTTCTCTTCCAGCAGGATCTTGGTCTGGTTCATGGTGGTGTGATTCCCCTTTTTTGGTGTCGCGTGGCCGGTGTGCGGCCGGCCTGTTCGGTGGTGTCTCCCTGTGTCCGGATGCCGGGGCCGTCCACGCGGTGTCCGGCCGTGCTCCCGTTCTAGCAGGCTGTTGAAAAACCCTCGGGCGGCGCCATGCTGCGTTGGAAAGCGGCTCAAAATGCTCATGTACTCCCGTGTACACTGCGCTTTTTCGCCACTTTCCGCCTTGCCTGGCATCCGCCGGAGACTTTCTCAACAGCCTGCTAGGCCCCGGACTTCTCCGGGAAGCCCAGTTGCTCAAGGCGGGCGAGCAGTTCGGCGCGGATGTCCTCGCTGGTCTCCACGCTGACGCGGCCCTGGTCGACATCCACGTCCACGCCCTGTACACGCGGATCTTCGGTCAGGCCCTTGCGAATGCTCGCGGCGCAACCGCCGCACTGTATGTTCTGTACATCGAAGGTGAGATTCATGGTTTCACTCCGGTTTCGGTGTCTGTGTCCTGCCATGCGCCGGAACGCGCCCGGTCAGGCGCCCACGGGCCGCCCTTTGGGGCTTTCGGCAGTATGCCCCTATGTTAGGGCGATCCCCGGTGGCTTGCGAGGGCGTGCTGTGACCCGGGTCGCGCCCGTGTAAAATGTCCGGTCTGTTCCAGGATCGCAAACCGGAGTCATCCATGCCCCAGTACCGTTCCCGCACCACCACCCACGGCCGCAACATGGCCGGCGCCCGGGCCCTGTGGCGTGCCACCGGCATGAAGGACGGCGATTTCGACAAGCCCATCATCGCCATCGCCAACTCCTTCACGCAGTTCGTGCCCGGCCATGTGCATCTCAAGGACCTGGGCCAGATGGTGGCCCGGGAGATCGAGCGCGCCGGCGGGGTGGCCAAGGAATTTAACACCATTGCCGTGGACGACGGTATTGCCATGGGTCATGGCGGGATGCTTTACTCCCTGCCCTCCAGGGACCTGATCGCCGATTCCGTGGAGTACATGGTCAACGCCCACTGTGCCGATGCCCTGGTGTGCATCTCCAACTGTGACAAGATCACCCCCGGCATGCTCATGGCGGCGCTGCGCCTCAACATCCCCGTGGTGTTCGTCTCCGGCGGACCCATGGAGGCGGGCAAGGTGGTGATCAGGGACAAGGTCATCCACCTGGACCTGGTGGACGCCATGGTGACGGCGGCCGACCCCGGGGCGAGCGACGAGGACGTGGCCGAGTACGAGCGTTCCGCCTGCCCCACCTGCGGCTCCTGCTCCGGCATGTTCACGGCCAATTCCATGAACTGCCTCACCGAGGCCCTGGGGCTTTCTCTGCCCGGCAACGGCTCGCTGCTGGCCACCCATGCGGACAGGAAGGAACTGTTCCTGGAGGCGGGCCGGCTCGTGGTGGAACTGGCCCGGCGTTACTACGAACAGGACGATGCCTCCGCCCTGCCGCGTAACATCGCCACCTTCCAGGCCTTCGAGAACGCCATCGCCCTGGACATCGCCATGGGCGGGTCCACCAACACCGTACTGCACCTGCTGGCTGCCGCGCACGAGGCCGAGGTGGACTTCACCATGGCCGACATCGATCGCATGTCCCGCAGGATCCCGAACCTGTGCAAGGTGGCCCCGGCCACCCAGCTCTATCACATGGAGGACGTGCATCGCGCCGGCGGCGTGCTCGGCATCCTCGGCGAGCTCGACCGGGGCGGCCTGATCCACCGCGAGGCGAAGACCGTGCACAGCGCCACCCTGGGCGAGGCCCTGGACCGATGGGACGTGATGCGTTCCGAGGCGGAGGGTGCGCGCATGCGTTACATGGCCGCCCCCGGCGGCGTGCCCACCCAGACGGCGTTCAGCCAGGACCGGCGCTGGGACGATCTCGACCTGGACCGGGAACGCGGCTGCATCCGGGACATCGCCCATGCGTATTCCCGGGATGGCGGGCTGGCCGTGCTCTACGGCAACCTGGCCGTGGACGGCTGCATCGTCAAGACCGCCGGCGTGGATGAGAGCAACCTGATCTTCTCCGGCCCCGCCCGCGTGTTCGAGAGCCAGGACGCTGCCGTGGAGGCGATCCTGGGCGATCGCATCCGGGAAGGCGACGTGGTGGTAATCCGCTACGAGGGGCCCAAGGGCGGCCCCGGGATGCAGGAGATGCTCTATCCCACCAGCTATCTGAAGTCCAAGGGTCTCGGCAAGGCCTGCGCGCTCATCACCGACGGGCGCTTCTCCGGCGGCACGTCGGGATTGTCCATCGGCCACGTCTCTCCCGAGGCTGCCGAGGGCGGCGAGATCGGCCTGGTGGAGGAGGGCGATATCATCGAGATCGACATTCCCCACCGCAGCATTCGCCTTGCCGTGGACGACGCGGAGCGGACCCGGCGCCGCTCGGCCATGGAGGCCCGGGGCGAGGCCGCCTGGAATCCGGTCAACCGGGCGCGGGCGGTGAGCCAGGCCCTCAGGGCCTACGCGCTGATGGCCACCTCGGCGGCGCGCGGCGCGGTGCGGGACATCTCTCAGGTGGTGCTGAAACGATAGGTCGCGCTGATGCCCGGTCAATTGGTGGGGACAGGGTGCAGGTGACTGGGCGAGGAGACCACCCGTAGGATGGGTCAAGCGAAGCGGACCCATGCTGCACTTACGGTGACCGGCACCAAGTGACAGGTGACGGGCTGAGAGGTCATTCGTCACGTCCTTTCGTGACCTGTCACGGACCCTTCCGCATGGGTCCGCTTCGCTTGACCCATCCTACAGATAGAACGTAGGGGATAGGCGTGAAACCCAGGTTGAGGCTTCGGTGGCGGTTACACTTTCGCCTCACGCCTCACGCCTCACGCCTCACGCCTCACGCCTCACGCCTCACGCCTCACGCCTCACGCCGCCTCACCGGAGCCAGGAAACCGACAGTGCCCCGAAGTTCTGGCGGCGTGCCTGGGTGCGGAATTCCCGGGTCCTCAGCACATGGGTGTAGGCCACGCGCATCCGCTTGAAACTCAAGGCAACACCCATCTGCAGGTCCCCTACGTAGCGGTCCTTCTTCACCCCGGCACTCTCGCGCCAGGTGTTGCCGTCCAGGAACAGGTCGTGTCCCACCAGGCGCAGGTCCACGCCGGCGAAACCGTACCACTGCAGCCCCTGTCGTGACTCGAACAGGCCCGACCCCGACAGTCCCGGCTGAATGCGCGGCGGACCGTAGTCCATGGGGAGATTGCGGCCCACGCGCACCATGAATCCCGTGTTGAGGTAGGTGAACGGCGTGCCCAGGCTGCCGCCGACGTGGGGTGTCCAGTCGGCGCCCCAGCCGTCGTTGCCGAAGGCGCGCACCCGGGCGCGCCACTGCCGTTCGTAGCTCAGCATGAGGGTGGGTTCGTTGCCCAGCTGGCTGTCCCAGCCCCGCGGCCAGGCGGGGCCTGTCACCCGGTGAATCATCCGCTGCGTGCGGGACGCCAGGGAAGCGGGGCCGACAACGCCGAGGGTCATCTGCAGGCGATCCAGGCGCTGTCCGGTCTCCTGCCCGATGCCGGCGCTGGCGTACAACCAGCCGGCATAGGGCCGGTCATCCGGGTTCGGAGTCTCCAGCTTCTGGTCCCTGGGTGTGTAGACGTTCTGACCCAGGGAACAGGCGACACCCACCCGGCCATGGTCGGGAAACAGGGGGACTGCTTCGGCCAGCCGGACCGCCCGTTCAGATGCGCCGTCCGCCGGGCGGATCCGGGTCAGGCGCAGGCCGCTGGTGTAGTAGCGGTCGGTGCCGGCGAACCAGTCGTTGTCGATGTCCAGCACGAAGATGTGCTGTTCAGCGTGAGCCGCCTCCACGTGGAATGCCGCCAGCGCGATCAGCAGGGGCAGGGCGTGCACGCGTCCCGCGGGCCCCGTCCCGGATCCTCGGTGCTGCAGACGTCCGGGGCTCAGAACAGCCATGAGAGACTCACCGCACCGAAGTCCTCCCGCTCCGGCTGATCCGTGAATTCCTGGCTGCGGAAGACATGGGTGTATGTCAGCCGTGCCCGCCCCAGGCTCAATACGGCACCCGCCTGGGCGTCACCCACCAGCGGGTTGCGGTCCACGCCGGGGCTGTCGCGGAAGGTGCTGCCGTCCAGGAAGACGTTCCAGGCCACCGCCCGGACGTCCACGCCGGCGAAGACGTACCAGCCCCGGCGGGCCCTGGGCACGAACAGGCCCGAGCCGGGAAGGGCCGGCTGGATGCGGGACGGACCGAAGTCATGGGGCAGGTTGCGGCCCGCACGCAGGGTCAGCCCCGAGTTGATCAGCGTGAAGGGGGTGCCCAATGTCGCGCCCCAGTGGCGAATCACGTCCATCTGCCAGCCCGTGCTGGTGCCGCGCTCCAGGGCATGCACCTGACGCTCGTAACTCACCATCAGGGTCGGTTCATTGCCGAGCTGGTGATCCCAGCCGCGGGGCATGGGTGCGCCCACGATCCGGTGGATCTCCTGCTGGGTCTTGTCCGCCAGCGAGGCCGGGCCGATCACGCCCAGGGTCAGTTGCAGGCGATCCATTCGCCGCTTCGTCACTTCCGCCAGTCCCCCGCTGACGTAGAGCCAGCCCGCGTAGGGCCGGTCGTCCGGGACCGGGTCCGTGGCGCGCAGGTCCCTGGGCGTATACATGTTCTGGCCGATGGACCATGAATTCTTCAATTCCCCGTCGCCCGGAAAGAACGGGATCAGGCCGCCTACGTCACGCAGCAGGCCGGGCACGCCTCCGTCGGGCGTGATCCAACTGGCGCGTACGCCGTTGGTGTAGTGGCGGTCCTGGCCCGCAAACAGGTCGTTCTCGAGTTCCAGCACCAGGATGCCCATGTCGGGCTCGGCGGGGGGTTCCCCGGCCTGCACCGCCGTCCAGGCGGCAAGAATCAGGGCCGTGATCAGGGAACCGGGGCGGGACATGTGCGATCCTTGGGTCGGGGCCTGCTCATTCTATCCCCCGCCGCCCGGGTTGATCGAACGGCCGTCCCGTCCCGGGGAATTCCGGGGCGTTTCCCGGTGTCTGATGCCTGCGTGCCGGGCGCGCGCATCCGATCCGCCGGGGCCCATCCAGTATCCAGGAGAAAGAACACATGATCCGATCGATTCCGTGGTTGGCCGTCGCTCTTGTCTGGTCCGCGCAGGCCCTGGGTGCCGCGAGCCCCGAAGATTACCCGATGGCCCCCGAAAGGGTGGCGCCGGGCGTGTACGCGGTGCTCAGCCCCGCGCGGGATTTTCCCAACCCGGAGAACCTGGGATGGAACGCCAACATGGCCTTCGTGGTGACGGGTGACGGCGTGCTGGTGGTGGACACGGGCTCCTCGGAGACCATGGGCGTGGCCCTGCGCAATGCCATCCGCTCGGTCACAGATCAACCCGTGCGCTGGATCGTCAACACCCACAGCCACGGGGATCACTGGCTGGGCAATCACGGATTTGCCGGGGACGGCCCGGAGATCATGGCGGGCAGCGCGTCGATCGCGCGCATGAAACAGCAGGCGGACGGCTGGATCGACAGCTTCAATGACATGACCGGCGGTGCCACCGGGCAATCCCGGACCCTGTTTCCCGACCGGGCCGTGGACGAACGGGTGGAACGCGACCTGGGCGGCACGCGCGTGGTGCTGCTGCCTTCGGGAGACAGCCATTCTCCCGGTGACCTGGTGGTCTGGCTGCCCGAAAGCCGCGTACTGATCACGGGCGATGTGGTGTACACCGACCGCGCGCCCTCCGTATGGGATGGCCGGGTGGCGCAGTGGATCGGGTTCATGGACACCCTCATCGGGCTGGGACCGCGTGTGGTCATTCCCGGTCACGGCCGCGTCGAGGGTCCCGAGACCCTGCCCCGGTTGAAGGGCTACCTCACCGCGCTCTGGGCGGCCGTCGAGGAAGGCGTGCTTCAGGGCCTGCCCGATTTCGAGACCGTGCCCATCGTGCGCGAGCGCATGGCCGATATCGTCGTCGACTATCCGGGCTTCGAAGACAAGGTCAACCGTTCGGTGGCCCACATGTATACGGAAGTCGAGGACTCGGTCTTCTAGCTGTGCTATCTCAACCAGGCGCCTGTCCGTCCATCGCCCTGCGTCTGGCATAATGGCCCCAGGCATCCCGCCGCCGGGGCATCGGAACGCGCGGGCCGGATGATGCACGGCCGGACCCGGCCCCGGCGCGCATGGCGGCTGCGGTATCGTTGATCCATCCTCGTCACCCTTGTGGTGGCCATGCAAGCCGGGAACGAAGCGCCGCGTGGAACTGACCAACCAGATCATCCTGCTGGGCAGCCTGGTGCTGCTTCTGAGCGTACTGTCCAGTGTGGTGACCGCGCGCGTCGGCGCGCCCATTCTGCTGGTCTTCCTAATCATCGGCATGCTGCTGGGCGAGGAAGGCCCGGGCGGGGTGATCTTCCACGACGTTCAGTTGGCCCATCTGTTCGGCAGCCTGGCGCTGGCCATCATCCTGTTCGACGGCGGCCTGCGCACGCCGGTGAAGAACTTCCGCGTGGGTCTCAGACCCGCGGTGGTGCTGGCCACCTTCGGTGTGGTGATCACTGCCGCCATCACCGGCGCCTTCGCGGCCTGGTGGCTGGGCCTGCACTGGATGGAAGGCCTTCTGCTCGGCGCCATCGTGGGCTCCACCGACGCGGCGGCCGTGTTTTCACTGCTGCACAGCCGGGGCCTGGAGCTCAAGCAGCGCGTGGGGGCGACGCTGGAGATCGAGTCCGGCAGCAACGACCCGATGGCCATCTTCCTCACCATCGTGTTCATCGAACTGCTGGTCACGGGCCCGCAGAACATGGGGCTGGTGGTGCTCTGGGAGTTCATCCAGCAGATGGGTCTGGGCGCGATGATCGGCATTGCCGGCGGCTTCGCCTTCGTCTGGGTGATCAACCGGCTGGACCTTGCCCCCGGCCTGTATCCCCTGGCCGCGCTGGCCGCCGGCCTCACGGTGTTCGGCGTGGCGAGCCAGGTCAACGGTTCCGGTTTCCTGGCCATCTACCTGGCGGGACTGGTGCTGGGCAACCGGCCGCTGCAGGCCAGCCAGAACATCAACCGCTTTCACGACGGTATCGCGCGGCTCGCCCAGATCGGCATGTTTCTCATGCTCGGCATGCTGGTGACGCCGTCGCAGTTGATGCCAGTGGCCGTGGATGCCCTGCTCATTGCCGGCGTGCTGATCCTGCTGGCACGACCGGTCGCCGTCTGGCTGTCCCTGTTGCCGTTCCACTTTCCGTGGCGTGAACAGGGCTTCATCGCATGGGTGGGCCTGCGCGGCGCGGTGCCCATCATCCTCGCCCTGTTCCCCCTGCTTGCCGGCCTGGAACAGGCGGGCGACTTCTTTAACATTGTATTCTTCGTGGTGCTGATCTCGCTGCTGGTGCAGGGCTGGACCGTCGCGCCCGCGGCGCGCCTGCTGCGCCTGGAAGTGCCCCCGACGACCCACGTGGTGCAGCGCGTGGAACTGGATATTCCGGGGCAGCAGGAGATGGAACTCGTGGGTTACCGGCTGGCGAAAAACACCCCCGTGGTGGAGGAGAGGTGGACCAGTTTCGTGCTGCCCAGCAGCGTGCGCGTGGTGGCCCATCTGCGCGACAAGAAGCTGCTCGATTCCCTGGAACTCCTGGATCTGCGCGCCGGGGATTACCTGTATCTCATGGCCGCGCCCGATGACCTGCCGGATCTGGATCGCCTGTTCGTCCCCCGTGCAGCCCCCAAGCGGCTCTCCGAACAGGCGTTCTTCGGTGAGTTCGTGCTCAACGGTGATGCAAACCTGGGCGACCTTTCACTCGCTTACGGCCTTGTGCTGCCCGAGGGCGTCGCGGAACTGACGGTCGAGGATTACATCCGCGGCAGGCTGCCCACCGCGCCGGTCGTGGGCGACCGGCTGTCACTTGCCGGCGTGGAGTTCGTGGTGCGCGAGATGCAGGGCGCGCGCATCACCCGGGTGGGCCTTAAGCTTTCACATTAATCGGGGACTGCCCATCGTGGCCTTGTGAATCAGTCATCGGGTATTCGCCCGTTTCCCCATTCCCCATGACGGCGGTCTGTCCGTCCCTTTCGGTTCGTCGACGTTTGGCATGGAAAGCCATTGCCGGTGACGGCAGGATCGCCCGGAGGCTGAGCCCCTGCGAGGGATCAGGGCACGCCCGTAGGAGCCCGGTCCTCCGGGCGAATGGGGTTTGGTTTGTGCAGGATCGCCCGGAGGACCGGGCTCCTACGGGGGGAGATTGTCGTGCGGGTGTCCACGGACCCTCCGTGCTGATCGAATCCACCGATAACGTCGAAGAGCCTCCTTTTTCCCGTTCCGGAATGCGTGTCACACGCGCCGTCACACGCTGCCTCGCCAGAGTGATACGCCTGCAGGACCGGATGTGAACTCCGCCGTCGATTGTCTCGGCCGGATGCACCTTCGGTTTTGCCGGATGCCTTGTCGCACCCTGCAATCGACCATGCCGGTGCGGTAAAGGCGGGCGCCACGATACGTGAGAGGAGGTGAGCCATGACCAGAATCACGAACCAGTCGAACCCGGGGGGACCTGAGCCGGTTTCGCCGCATCAGCCCCCGCGACCCGGTGAGCGTCAACTGCAGGTCAGTCAGTGCCGCGGATTTCCAACGCCGGCTGCGGCGCTACTGATGGCGATGCTTGCGGTGTCAGTGCCGTTCGCCACGGCCCATGCGGAGCCGTCCGCAGCGCCGGAAGAGCCCGTGTTGTACAAGCGGCTGGGCGGCTACGATGCCATCGCCGCCGTGGTCGACGAACTGCTCGCCCGCATGGAAGGCAAGTTCGAGGGCTATTCCGAGCACAGCCGCATGCGGACCCGTCAGCTCATCGTCGATTTCATGTGCAGTGCCACCGGCGGGCCCTGCTTCTATGCGGGGCGTGACATCCATACCGCGCACGCGGGCCTCGGCATCACGCCCGTGGACTGGGAGGCGTTCGTCGGGGTGTTCGGCGAGGTCATGGGCGACTTCGATGTGCCGGCGCAGGAGCAGGAGGAACTGGCGACAATGCTGCTTCCCCTGGAGGGGGACATTGTCCAGCAGCCCCGTTGAGCGCCATCGATCACCCTGCTGCCGGGATTCGGCCCAAGCCGGTGGCCGGAATTCCCGGCCACCGGGGGTTTCGATGCGATGATCCAGGGTACGGCCGGGGGTCGCGCTGCGGCACGGCAATCTTTCCTATACTCCGGGGTACCTTGATGGATGGGGCGCAGCGTGCCTGATCCGGTGATACAGCGCGGACGCCGGTATGCGGCCGCCGTGTCCCCGATGCCCTGAATCCGCATCGTCGCGCCGGGGGGGCACCCCATGCCTCTGCGAACAACCTTTTTCTCCCTGCTGATCGGCAGCGTCCTGTGCCTGACGGGTTTCGGCGCCGCAGGGGGTGTTGTCAAGGTCGGCGGCGAGTGGACCCAGCGGGCACCGCTCCCGGATGCCCGCACGGAGGTCAGTGTCGCCACGGACGGCAAGCGCATCTTTCTCGGGGGCGGGTTCGTTCAGTCCGGGGAGAGGCGCGCCGACGCGCCGCGCGCCGTGTATGTCTATGAACCGGCGGCCGATACCTGGTCGCATCTGACCGATCTCCCGGAGGGGGTCAACCATGCCGGGCTGGTCTATCTGGACGACAGGCTATACGTGGTCGGCGGCTATCGCGAGAATACCTTCGAGCCGATCGACACGCTGCGCATCTTCGATCTGACAGCGGAGCAATGGTCCGAGGGCGCGCCGTTGCCGACCGCGCGCGGCGCGCATGCGACCGTGGTTCTGGACGGCCGTATCCATGCCATCGGCGGACGCACCCATGACCGTGCCGATGTGGGTGCGCACGAGGCCTACGACTCGGCAACAGATGCATGGGCAAGCCTGGCGCCGTTGCCGACACCGCGCAACCACCATGCCGGAGCGGTTGTCGACGGATCGATCGTGGTGCTCGCCGGGCGCGACGACGACAGCTTCGAGATGACCGTGAACGAGATCTATGATCCGCAGGCGGATCAATGGCGGACGGGTGCGCCGGTTCCCACGGGGCGAAGCGGCGTCGCCGCGGCGGTGCTCGATGGCCATGTCTATCTGTTCGGCGGCGAGACCTTCGTGCCGCGGCGCAGGACCTTCGACGAGGCCGAACGCTACGATCCCCGCACCGACGCCTGGGAAGTCCTGCCGGCCATGCCAACGGCGCGGCACGGTCTTGGTGCGGCGGCAGTGGACGGCGCCATCCATGTCATCTCGGGCGGCCCTGAAGCGGGCTTCGCCTTCAGCGATCGCAATGAGCGGCTCGTGCCCGGAGATGCACGTTGACTGAGGTGCCGCAGGGCCGGGCCCCGATCGGGATCTTCCATAAGGCGTGACGGCGCCATGACCGCCGCGTCCGGTTGTGAGGGAGGTGATGCCATGAAAAGCGCGGGATCGTACGTTCGACGTCTCTCGCTCGGGTTGCTGCTGGCGGGTTCGGGATGGCTTCCGTTCAGCACGTGGGCGGATGCCGGCGCCCCGAGCCTGCTTGAGCGGCTGGAAGGCCTTGGCCGGGCCCTGGAGGGTCTGGAAACGGACCTGGCCGAAACCGCACCGCGGGCGTCTGCCCCGATACACCCACAGGACGGCGGCGCCTATCCCGCGGGCTGGTTCACCGGGCCTTGCCGCGAACTGGGGAGGCCGGAGCAGCCTGTGATCGGCCAGGCCTACCAGGTCATCTCCACATACACCGCCTTCGAACTCTGGGAGGATGGGCGCTGGGACTTCGACGTCCGTGTCCAGCATCCGTATCGCGGACCCGGATACGCGTACGAATGTTCGCCGGACAAGGACCGCGTGCTCCTGCCGGCGCGATACGTACCGCGAAACCGGGGCAACCTGCGCTACAAGATGGTCGTGACCGGGACGATTCGTGACTTCGAGGTACGGCGCTGCCAGACGGTGGGCGGCGGGCCGTGTCCCGTGGAGGTCGGCCGCGAGGAGATCCGTGACGAGTTCGAGTTCACCGTGGCGCGGGAAGCGCGCTGACCCTGCACGCGTGTATTTGTGCCATTGACCGGGCTCCTACCGGATATCGTGGCCGGGCACCAACCCCCCCGGGGCGAACCAGCCCGGGCCAGACCCCGTTCGTCCGGATGAGAACCTACTGACAGATCACAACTGGCCGCTCGCCGGGCGGCACAATTCGAGCGCCTCGGACAGTGAAAAGGTCGCCACGAAGGCCCGGGCATCGTCGACCCCGAAGCTCGCGTAACAGCGGTCGGTGCCGGGCTCGTGTGCCAGGCCGGCACAAAACTCGATGCCCCGGCTGATGAAATGGAAAGGCTCCGACAGGGAGGGCACGCGCAGGCCCTCGTCCAGGTGTAAGAAACGGTGCAGGTAGACGCGCCTGCCGCCGGGCAGAACGGTCACCTCGTGGACCAGACAGAGCCAGCCGCCCGGTACGGCCAGGGCCTGGGAGCCGCCGCGCAGATGATCGAGAGCCAGCGGCGGGTGGTGCCGCTCGAGCTCCCTGGCCTGCCGGGTGTCGAAGTCGTATTGCAGGATCACCGTGGGGTCGCATCCGTAGACGAAGTAAAGCGCCCCGTCACGCACCAGGGGCATCCAGTTCTTCTGGTGCAGGTGGGCGTTGTAGCTTCGTTCGGGATGCACGGCGGTCACGCGTCCGTCGGGTTCGATGTCCAGGAGCGCGATCTCGCACCGCGCCCGGGGATCCCGGTCGCGGACCGTGCAGGTGGCGTGGAGCCTGCCGTTCAGGGAGAAGAGCCGGCAGTCCTCGAAGCCGCGAATCCGTGAACCGGCCGCCCGCGGACCCGGTGCATCATCCACGACGACGCGACTCCCGGTGACCGATAGGTCCCCGGAGAGCGTCACCAGCACATTGCGCGAGCGAATGACCCCTCCCGGGTCGTTGATCACGTAGCGGCCGTCGTCCGCGATGGTGTAATTGACACAGCGCACCATGGCCAGCATCCCGCCCTCGTGCAGGCAGAGCGAGGGGTTCATCGGGTGATCGCCCTCGTCGGCGGGCAAGCGGAGTTCACGGATCGACAGCCCGGGCAGCAGCTCGGCTGCCGGCCTGGCGTAGTGGGGCGCGTTGCGCCGGGCCGTGTCGCGGATCTCCCCCGGGACCTCCTGGGAGACCGACAGCGCGTGGCAATGCCGCCGGCCCGCCTCCCGGCGGGCAGGATCCCCGCAATAGAAACCGGAGATGCTCATCTCGTGGGGGAAGCCCCAGGTGTACGCGCGGTTGTCGATGAACAGCATGTCGTCGTGGGGATAGGGGATCGCGATGCCGGTTTCGCAGGCCGACATGGCCGCCTCGTGGTCCCCCGCCTGACGCAGGGCGCGGGCCAGCTCGTAAAGGGGTTCGGCACGGTGGGGCCGGCGCCGGTACGCCTGGAAGGAGAGGTCGATAAAGGCGGCGCTGTCGTTCAGCCTGAGATGACACAGCGCCAGGCGGTGGAGGGCGTACCAGACCTCCTCCTCCCAGCCACCGGCCTCGATCCGCTTCCGGTAGGCCTCGGCCGCGCCCGCGTACTCACCTGCATCGTAGAGGGTCTGGGCCAGGTAGAACCGGTAGCGTGCATTGTCCGGTTCCCGCCGCAGTCCCTCCTCCAGAAGCCGGAGATCGCGCGCGAACTTGTCCTTGCGGCTCGACCCCGAGGCGTGGTCCATGAACCACGCCCCTTCCAGGCGTTCGCGGCGGGCTTCGGTCCGGAGGACCTCGTGCGTGACCCCCGCGTAGCGCGCGGGCACGTGACGTCCCAGGATGCGGAGGTTGTGGTAACTCAGGGTGTTGCGTTGCAGCAGCAGGTAGGCGGGGGCGATCAGGCGGCGGCGCAGGGCGTCGGCCGGTTCGTCCAGGCGCAGTTCCATGTCCGCATCGCAGAACAGGATGTAGTCGAACGTCAGGTCCGACCCGCGGCACAGGTCCAGTGCTTCGTTGCGGGCCTGTTCGAAGTCGTGGAACGGGATCCGGTGCAACTCACCCGCAATCCGGCGGTCCGCGAAGAAGCCCTTGATCAGGGCCGCCGTGTCGTCCGTCGAGCCGGTGTCGCAGATGACCCAGCAGTCTGTCAGCGGCAGCAGGGATTCCAGGCAGCGCAGGATTCCCGGCGCCTCGTCCCTGACGATCATGTTGAGGCACAGGCGGGCGCTCATCGGCGGCAGACGGGCTGCCGGGGATCAGGGCAGGACCGTGCGTCGCCGTGCCACCAGCGCGGTCGCTGCAAGCAGCATGGCGAGCACGATCCAGCCCGCCGTGCCGAACACGGGAATCGCATGGGGCGACGACGCTGCGCCGGGTCGGCCGCCTCCGTTGCCGCCGTTCTCCGACTGTTGTGCGATGGAGACGAGCATCGCGCCGCAGCCCGCCAGGACCTGGTATGACGTGCTCGATGACAGGCCACCGACCGGTTCCGCGATGCACGCGAATGCCTGGAAGCTGGTTGAGCCGGCCAGGGTCGCCCCGGTACTGATCTGGCCATGATTGACCACGAACGTGTCCTGTCCCTGACCTGACAGCGGGAATACGGCGGCGAGCAGGAACACGAAGGGCAGGACCGGCGTTGCGAGCCATCGGGCGATTCGGTTCCGGCCGGCGCCGGCAGAGAATCTTGCGCAGGGTGCAGTCCGTGGCGTGCGTGGGTCGTCAGACACCTTCATCCCCCGTGGGTCCGATGGGACCCTCCTCGCCCTCGGAACCCTCCTCGCCGGCGGGCCCCGTGGGGCCCGTGGGTCCGGGTTCTCCCATGGCTCCCGTGGGTCCGGTGGGACCGGGTTCTCCGACGGGGCCCGTCGGTCCGGTGGGACCCACCGTGCCCTGGGCGGCGAACGCCGAGCCGGTGATGCGCAGGTTGGGTGACAGGGTCTCGCCCTCGACGGTCACCTCCAGATAATGCGCGTAGCCGAAGGTGTCGCTGGGGCCGCTGCCGAACAGGCCGGTGGGAAAGGGCGTCACGCTGCCGAGATGAACACTGAAGAAGCCTCCCTGGACTGCCACGGAGGGGTGGAGCTCCTTCCACGGATCCAGGCTCGGCAGCGGGTTTCCGGTCCCGTCGACGATCCGGAAGGCCATCTCGAAGTTGCCTGTCCGTGCCGCTCCGTCCGAGCCCGTGAGGAATCCCTGGTAGGTCAGCACCATGGGCACGGTTGACGCCAGTGACCGCATCGCACTCGCGAGGCCGCCGATGCTGATCGTCAGGGCGACCCCGCGGGTCAGGAAGCTTCGCCTCGTGATCTTGCGTGCCATCCCCCATCCCCCTGTTTGTGCTGTCACGATCAGACGCGTCTCCCTGGTACCCGGGAGTCCTGAGGAACGGTAGCAGTCCAGGGTTGCCCGGGCAATGCTTGTGTGCCGCCATGATCCACGCGATCACCGTGCCCATGGCAACCGCGGTGATTGCGGTCGACAAAAGGCAGCGCGCCTGAGCGGGCGCAAACCGATGGGTTACACTTGTCGTTCGCCATCATCGCGCGCACCGGAGCCATGCCCCGCCTGAACCGAAGTCTGCAAGCACACGGGACCGCCGGGTTCGAGACCACGCTCAAGGAGGAGATCGTGGCGCTCGGTCCGCAGGTGCTGCCCCTGCAGCAGGGCCTCACCTCGGGGAGCGTCGGCCTGGGTGACCGGCTGGGCGCCATGATCCTGCGCACCAGCGAGACGCCCCGGACCCTGCATGTGAGGGCGGGCATCTTCTATACCAGCATCATCGCCGGCTGCGCCTGCGCCGACGATCCCACCTTCGTCGGCGAGAACACCGAGTATTGCGAGGTGGACCTGGAGATCGACCGGGAGACGGGCGAGGTGCGGGTGAGCCTGGCCGAGGGGTGAAGATTCAAGATTCAAGGTTCAAAGTTCAAAGTTCAAAGTTCAACGTGTGTCGGATCCGGGCAGCGAGCGGGGGGCGCTATCCCTTTGAATCCGGCGTTTTGAATTTTGAATCTTGAATCTTGAATCTTCAGCCCTTCCTTCCCGCGCCCAGCGCACGCCAGATCCAGCCCTCGGGACGGTCCCGCCCGGTGAGCACGAACTCCAGTGCGTGGGGTTCGCGCAGGGCATGGGCGATGGGCGCGGCGCTCGTGAACTGACCACAGAACAGGATCCGATCCCCGGGGTGCAGGGGCACCTCGTCGCCGGGAGCCAGCACCCGGTCCCCGTCCTCCGCCCGCTGCAGCAGTAGCGCCACGCACGGACGCCGTTCGTGGGCGGGATGATCGGCCTTGAGCAGCTCACCCAGGGTGACGGTCCCGCCGGACAGCCGCTTCAGCAGCGCGGGTGCGGTCGCCTCATCCAGGGTCACGCTCCACACCGCGGGCACCCGCTCGCCCACCACGGCCGTGATGCGGGCCACCATCTCGTTGGCCCAGCCGGTGTCCTGCTCGCGTCCGAGCCCGAAGAACTGCGCAAGCAGCGGCGAGGTGAGGTGGGACAGGATGGCTTCGGCGATGATCTCGTCGTGGCGCATCACCAGGCCCAGGTCCGCGGCGTCGAACAGGAGTGCGTTGTCCCGCCTGTTCTGACGCCCCACCGTGAACAATTCCGGATTGAGTTCCCGCGCGGTCATCAGGATGGACAGGTTGTTGGCGTCCCGAGCGGTCCCGGCCACGATGGCCGCGGCCGACTCGATGCCCGCCTCGCGCAGGGTGTCCGCCTCGGTGCCCCGGCCTCGGATGCAGCCGGGTGGACAGCCGGTGCCCTCCGGGTCCTCCTCGATGACGGTGGTCTCGATGCCCTGCCCGGCGAGGCCCGCATGCACGGCCTTGCCGAAGCGTCCGAAGCCGCACAGAATCCAGCGCCCACGGGGCGGCTCGATGGGCATGGGCAGCCGGCTGCCAGGGATGCTGCTCAACCATTCGTGCAGCAGGTGGTGCGCCGGGGAGCGCAGGGCGAGGGCAAGCCGGTCGCCGAAAATCTCGAAGGGGTTGATCACATGCTCGGTGCCGAACGAGGCCATGTTCCTTTCCGTGTCCTGGCGCTCCGCGCGGCAGATCACCGGAAGCTCGGGGTTGAGCAGCTTCGCGGTGATAGCGATCTTCAGGTTCGCCTCGTCGTGGTTGGTGAGCGCCACCACGCCCCGGCAGAACGGGTTGAGCAGACCGGCCTCCATGAGCCTTGCCGAGACGCTGGCGTCGCCGCACAGGCCCGGCACGTGAATGTGGTAATCCTCCAGCGTCAGTTCGTTGATGCGCTCCTGGTCACGCTCGATGATCACCGCGAAGCGGTTGCGCCTGAGCAGCGAGCGCACCAGCAGGGCGCCCGTGTCTCCGTAGCCGCACACGATGTGGAAAGGTTCCCGCAGACGGCGGATGCTGCGATCGAAGGCGTGCTGGCTGACGGCCAGCTTGAAGGCAGGGTCCTGGAGCAGGGTTAGGGTCTTGCCGATCGCGTACAGCCATGCCACCACCGAGAGGTAGATGGTGGCCGTGGTCCACATGCGCTGCGCATCGCTGAAGGTATGGGGGATCTCGCCGAAGCCGATGGTGGTGGCCATGTAGCTGACGAAATAGAAGGCATGGAAGATATCCATGCGCCAGGGCTCGCCCTGGTCGTCCACACCCGGGATCAGCACCAGGCCGGTGACCGAGATGCTGTATGCCGCCGTCAGCACCAGCAACGGCGGGCGCATGCGCCTGAGGAACAGAAACAGGACCTTGCTCATGGCGGGCTCACCGGCGCATGGCGACTGCGTCGGTGATCAGCAGCACCACGGAGATCACGTTGGCGATCACCGCCCCGGCGGCCAGCGAGACGATGCTGGCCATGAGCAGGGCATCCAGGCCGGATGCGCTGACATGGGTGGCGTAGGCCCAGACCACCGCAGCCGCGCCCAATTGCAGGACCGCCACCAGGGAGCTTGCCAGCATCAGCGCCCCGGTCTGCGTGCGGTCACCGAACTTGAGCACCATGGCGATCAGGTTCACGACGATGGCGGCGAACAACTCGTAGGTGTTGTGATGGGCCGGGTTGTCGATCTCTCCCAGGACGAATCCGAAGTTGAGCGTCAGTGCCATAAAGATGAAGAAACCGAATACCACCTTCTCAAGGTTCATGGAGATCCCCCTTCAGTTGTTGCCGTCGCTGCCTTCTTCTTCGGGTACCTGTGCGGGCGGCAGCACAAGCTCCCGTGGTCGTTCCCGGATGCGTGCCAGGTAGGCTCTGAGCAGGCGATCCACGGCCCCGATGCGCGTGCCGCGCGCCCGGAGCGCAACGTACAGGGCCAGCGCGAAGCTCACCCAGAGATTCACGGCACCGATCAGCAGCACGAACACCAGGAAAGGCAGCAGCGCCGCCGCATGGCCCGCATGCGACGTGGCCGCGTAGCCCAGGTTCGCGGAGCCGAAGGCCACGTGCTGGATGTCCAGCGGCAGGCTCAGCAGGTAGCCCAGGTAGGCCGTGATCCCCAGCAGGACGCCGAAGAAGAAGTTGCCTGCCAGGGCGCCGTAGTTGTGGTCGATGAAGCCGGCGAAACGCTCGCGGGTATCCCCGGACAGGAACCGCGTCAGCAACGGGTGCCCCCGAAGCCGGCCGGGCAGGTCCATGTAGGCGCAGCGGTTGTCGAAGAACCCGGAGATCAGTCCGGCCACGAACAGCCATACGCCCGCGATGGCCGCATGAAACAGGGCGAGCCCGGCAAAGGGTGTGAGCTTGTGGAGCTGGTACTGTGCCTGTGCCGCGTCCAGCACCGGCGCCTCCAGGAACGCACCGTACAGCCAGCCCACCCCCACGGCCACGGGCAGTGCGACGCTCACGTTGCCCAGCACGGCCACCAGCTGTGAGCGTCCCACCTGGATCAGCAGGTCCGCCAGCCTGTCCGGGCTGGCGATGCCCTTTTCCGTCTCCTCGATGGCGGCCGCCAGCCGCGCGGCGGTCATGGCGGGCTGTTTGGTGGCCACGGTGAAATTCAGGATGTGAATGAGTACGAAACCGAGCCCGTAGTTCAGGCACACCCAGAACGTGTTGAGGCCGGGACCCAGGCCCATGGCTTCGATCTCGATCTTGATCAGCGCCATGAAGGCGATGATCAGGCCCGCACCCGCGCCGCTTCGAAACATCTGCAGATACTCGGCGCGGTTGGTGGTGATGTAGTGCTCGCCCGTTTCGCTGGCCTGCTGGGTGATGCTGCGCGCCAGCAGCCTCATGTTCTCCTGCCAGAGGGAGCGGAGGCTGTTGCGGCGCGCGTTGGCGATCACCAGTTCCCGGAGCATCTGCACGGACGCGGCACGCCGGGCGTCGGTGTCGGAAGGATCCAGCATGTCCAGCAGGCCGGCGATGCGGTTCAGGGTCTGGGTCAGGCGTTCCAGCAGATGGGTGAGCGAGATGCTGCTGCCGTCGGTCACCGCGCGCTTGCGAAACACGTCGATCTGTTCCCGGCACTGTTCCAGGAGCACCCGGGCGTGGCGGTCGTCGTGAAAGTCTGCCTCCGGATCGGCAAGCCAGGCCCGGTAGCCCTCCACGTAATCCGCAAGCTCCCGGTGCAGCGCCACGAAGGCCGAATGCCGCTTGGCGATGGATGGGTCGAGCCGGAGGAACTCCGGTTCCAGTTCCTCGGCGGCCACCCACACGGCCAGCATCTCCAGGGAGTAGAGGATCTCCTCGCTGGCCCTGCGCGCGATCTTCGAGGATTCCCCGGACAGGCAGCCCAGTCCCTCCAGCAGGCGCCACCAGGCATCATTGGGCAGTGCCGCGACCCATTGCACGTCCTTCGGATCGTGGAAGACGCAGGCGAGGATGTCCCTGAGATTGCTGCGATCCAGCGGCCTCGGGTTGAGTCGTTCGTAAAGGCGCTCCCGGAACTCCCGCACGAAACCCTTGCGGGAGTAGAGCCCGATCTCCGTATACAGGGTGAGGTGGCGCGCCGATTCCAGTTCCGATTCCAGACGTTCACGCAGTCGGTCGCGAACGGACGGACGGTCCTCCAGCGCCAGGGCCAATTGCTCGATGCGTGTGACCACGGCCGCCACGGTTGGTCTGGAAGGTGGCGGGCGCAGCCAGTCGATGATCTGCCGCAGGGTGTCGGCCAGGTCCGGGGCATCGCCGGCCTCCAGTGCCGAAAGCAGCGACTCCGCGGTCCGTTCGTTCATCGATCACCGTCCAGGGAATGCCAAGGGCTTTCATCGTCGGGGCAGGGCGGACACAGCGGCCCTGTTCTTTTGTCGGCAGATTATCACAGGCGGACTGCCGGGCCGCCGGCCGGTCCCGGCACCGGGGCTGAGACGTCGGGGGCATGTCGCTCGAAGGCGACACTAAACCCCGGTGCGTTCCGAGCCGGCAAACCGGCGTGAAGCCAGCCGCGCGGCGCTGCGACCGCCTCCGGGACGCCCGGGGTTTGGTCTCACGCCGGAACCCGTGTCGCACCGGGGCGACAGACCTGCAGCGGGTACGGCTTCGCTGCGGGTGCCTGTGCCGGGCCGGGTGTCGCCCGGATGCGACAACCGCGGCCCTTCCGCGGGTGGTCGGGGATGGCCGATTCCGGCGCCGTCGACGGACCCGCCAAACGGTCCGGAAGGCCGTCAAACGGCGGAATTTCAGGCACATGGCGTCGATATGCCCCCCGGCCCGAAGGGGCTCCCGGGCGGCTTCACGGCAAACTGGCACGCCGGTTGCAACACTCCAGGTCAACCACACGCCGACATCCGCCGGACCTGTCCGGTAACGAATGCCCGGCGCGGTGAGATCCGAAACCCAGGAGGGCTTTTATGAACACGAGATTTCGCAAGACGTTGATGGCCACCGCGATCGCGGCGCTGATGACTTCACCCGCATGGGCGCAGACCGACACGCGGGATCTTCCGGATGCTGTGCCGGAGTCCGCGCCCGGACAATCCATGGAGGGCGCACCGCCCGTATCGCCCGCGCCGGAGGACCGCGGCGGCTACCTGGCGCCTGATGCTGCGGGCAGCAATAACCCGCTGTATACGATGACACCCAATCAGCTGCGCCGCGGCGACGTGATCGACGCGGATGGCGAGAAGGTCGGCACCATCAAGACAGTGGTGCTCAACCCCGATCACGAAAGCATCCACGCGGTCGTCTCCTCCGGAGGGATCCTGGGATTCGGCGCACGGGAGATCACCATCTCCTTCGACGAGATGCGGCTGTCCGATGACAAGGTGCAGGTCAGAACCACGAAGGAAGAACTGATGGAACGCGCCGGCTACGTGCCGGAGGAATACGTCGAACTGGAACCCGACCGCCCGATCAGCGAGTTCTCCGCTTTTGAGCCGATGCCGGATGAAGAGCCCGGTGCGGGCCCCGTGCCCGAGCCGCCGCTCTGATCCGATCGTGCAACAACCGCAGCGTCTGGTCTCCCAGGCAGGCGCTGCGGTTCCTTTTAATCCTGCCAGGCGGCGAGCCCCGCCGTGCCGGGGTCGACCCGTGCGTCGCAACGGCTGAGCACGAGACGCGGCGGGTCGAACGAGAAGATGAACGGCCCCGCGCGCTGCAGCACGTTGAGCCCGAGGATCGGGCGGGTGCTGCCGGGAAAGACCGCCGCTTCGACATCGCGCATCCAGCACGCCTCGCCGATGCTGACGGATTCGATGGCATAGACGGGTACGTTCAGTTCGCTGCCATCGGCCAGTCTGCCGCGCAGATCCCTCACGAAGGTCGCCTGGCCGCCTTCCTTCAGGGTATGCAGTATGTCCTCGTTGATGGTCATGTAACCGGACCCGGTATCGACCATCAGGTCCACCTCGCCCAGTCCCGTGATCCGCCCCGGCACGTAGAACGTGGCGCCGCCCTTGGAACGCATGTCGACGGCGGTTTCGAATTCGCCGGCCAGGGACACGGTGGCGGTGCCCATCAGCAGTACGAGGAGCGCGCAGGCGATGAATCTTTGCATGTCTGACCTACCGGAAGGCCGCAGTGGTGCGGCGCGGGGGCGTACGGGCCCGAACGAACGTATTGGGGAAATGCAGCCCCAGTATCCGGGGTGCGGACGACGCGGGTCAAGGAAGCGGGCAGGAGTGACGGGAACCGTAGGATGGGCAAAGCGCAGCGTGCCCATGCGGAGGGGCGGGATCAGGAGTGACGGGAACCGTAGGATGGGCAAAGCGCAGCGTGCCCATGCGGAAGGGCGGGATCAGGAGTGAGGAGGTCAGTGACAAGTGACAAGAGAAGGGAGGGGTTGCGCTCCTCACCCCTCACTCCCCTGATACTCGTTGTACTTCTTCGAACTGCCCCGCACCCGGTCGGCCGGGTACTTGGCTTCGTTGAGGGCGATCTTGTCCTCCACGGCGGCCATGAGATCGACACCGAGGCGATCGGAGAGGCGAATCAGGTAGATGAAGATATCCGCCATCTCGAGGCGCACCTCCTCCAGCTTGTCCGGCGGCAGCCGGTAGCTCTGCTCTTCGGTGAGCCACTGGAAGTGCTCGATGAGTTCGCCTGCCTCGCCGATGAGTGCCATGGCCATATTCTTGGGGGAGTGAAACTGCTCCCAGTCCCGGGCCCGGGCGAATTCACGCAGGCGCTCGTTGAGATCGTGCAGTGCATTGTCCATGGTTCTGCTCCCGGAAATTCATGTTGTATGGTAAGTGGTCCGTGTTCCCGGTTCGCGCATGACATGCCGGCCGGCCCCGATCGTCGACACCCGCGCAAGCGGCGGTCTTCAGCCCTGCTCCAGTTCGGCGCGAATCTGCAGGAAGCGCAGGAGGTCCTTGAGCACGAGCATGCCGACGACCCGGTCGCCCTCGGTCACCACCAGCCGGCTGCTCTCGCTGCGCTGCATCTGTTCCAGGGCCTCGTTGGCATCCGCGTCGGCGTCCACGGTGTGGGCCTCGCCGAACTTCCGGCACGTGTCCCCGACCCGGGTTCGTGCCCATGTGTCCCGCGGCACGGTTTGCACCTGGCGGAGGCTGGTGTATCCCAGCAGACGCCCGTCCCGGACCACCGGGAAGATGTCGAAGGCGTGGTGGTAGAGGTATCTGTCCACGAAGTCCTGGAGGGTCGTGTCCGAGGGCACGGTGACCGGGTCGGTGGTCATGAAGCGCCGTACCGTCTGGCCCTTGAGGGCCAGTTGGGTCACGAGATGCTGGTAGCTGGCGATGGCGGCGCCGCGGATGAACAGCCCGATCAGGAACCACCACATCCCGCCGATGAAGTTGCCGGAGAGGAAGCTGTAGATTCCCAGGGCTACCAGCAGCAGGCCGAAGCCCTGGCCCAGCCGGGACGCCCAGAGCGTCGCCCGGCGCATGTCCCCCGACCAGCGCCAGAGGGCGGCCCGGAACACCCTGCCGCCGTCCATGGGAAATCCGGGCACCATGTTGAACACGGCCAGCAGCAGGTTGATGAAACCCAGGTAACCGGCGACGCCGGCAATGTGCTGGGGCACGCCCAGCGCCATCATGACCACCGCGGCCAGATAGAAGACGCCGGCCAGGATCACGCTGGCGATGGGTCCGGCGATGGCCATCCAGAATTCCTCCCCCGGCCGTTTGGGCTCGGCCTGCAGTTCGGCCATGCCGCCGAACAGGAACAGGGTGATGCCGCCCACCGGCAGACCGTAGGCGCGGGCGACCAGGGAATGGCTCAGCTCATGGAACAGCAGCGAGAAGAACAGCCCCAGCATGCCCACCAGGCCCATGAGCCAGTATGTGGACGGGGCGAGGCCGGGGAAGGCGAACGGGAACAGCGCCGCCGCCAGCGACCAAGTGATCAGCAGCGCCAGGAACAGCCAGCTGACATTGGCCCGGACCTCGAAGCCGAGCACCCGGAACAGCCTGAAGCTTTCACCGAACATCGCCACCCGTCTCCGTCAGGTCCGCCGGGTTCCCGGCGGTTCCCGGCCATCTTGCCAGCATGGGTCGGGTCGCGCATCCGCCGCCGTCGCCGACCGGCGCCTCGCGGGGCCGCCGGACCCTTGAAAACCGCGTGGGCGTCCCCAGAAAAATATCTGCCATGGCAGAGGTGACCATCGGCAAGCGGGCCGAGACGCAGCCGCGGCGCATCGAGGTGCTGCACTGATCGGCGCCTCGCCTGCGAAGACAGGAAAGGGCGGGGATCTTCCCCGCCCTTTCTTCTGAGTTTGCCACGAGCCGGGTTGAACACCCGCCCCGGCCGCTGCCGGACTGCCGTGGTCGTGCCCTCCGGCTGCCGAAATGGCCGCGTGGACGTCCTCCAGGTAGTGAACATACTGGACATACGCCTCCACGAACTCGCGGCCCGCGGCGACGCTTTCACCGGCCTGCGCCCTGGCGGGGGCTGACACAGGCCGACAGGCCGTACCACCCGTGCCGGAGGTCAGCCGGCCGGGTGGACGTTCATCGTTCCCCTGCCAGCGTGGACCCGGCGGGGCCGTCCGGGGCCTCAGCCTGCCCGTCACCGAACCGTGACCAGCTCCTTCCCCCATCCCGGCTCTCACGCAGGGCCTGCGCCCTGGTGCGCGGATCCATGGTCACCGCATAGAGGGTATCGGGATCGGTCGGATCCGACGCAAGATGCAGGATGAACCAGCCGTCGAACCCGGATACGGACTGCCAGTCCAGTTCGGGTTCGCTTGCGCGGAGCAGGCCAATGCCCGCCATGAATGCGTAGACATCACCTCCCGGGGTCACATGCACCTTCGTGGCGGGCTGCGGGGCCGGGTGGATCCGATGCCATGTCCGGCCGGCGTCGGCGCTCCTGAGCAGCCCTCCCTGTGTGGCCGCGTAGACCGCATCCGCATCCGTACTTGACCCGGCGAGTGCGATGAGCCCATCCGGCAGGGGTCCCATCATCTCCCATCTGTGCCCCGCGTCCGTGCTGCGCTGCAGGCCGCGGTAGGCGCCGTAGATCACGTCGGGATCGGCCTTGCTCACATCCATCTGGTGGAAGTCCACCGGGCCGTTGAGACCGTCCGAACGCTTCTGCCAGCTTCTGCCGTGATCCTTCGAGACGATGAAGCCCAGGTTGCCGCCTTGGGCGGGATGGCCGCTGGCGAAGAGTACACGCGGGTCGTCGGGGTGGGCCGTGAAGCCCATGAGATCGTCTTCGTGATCGGAGATCAGCCGGGCGCTTCCATCCGGAGCAACGCCATAGAGGCCGTGATGGGTTGCGAGGTAGATCAGCGAAGGATCGTCGCCCGCCACCGCAACGCCGTGAAAATGCGTCCGCTCACCGAGCTCGGCAAGGGTTGTGTCATCGGACAGGACTGAAGGGGACCAACCAACAATGGCGGCCAATGCAGCGGTGCCGGCAAGAAACGGCATCAGTTTCGGAGTCTTGAACATGGCTGTTGCCTCACTCGGATGGGTTGCGGCGAACGGCGGGCGCTGATTCCGGAAGCCCGCAGGGCGCTTTGCAGGGCAGAGTCGCATCCTGCATATAGTCAGAGTGGAGATGGGGGCGCGCGGTTCCGGCCTCCGGACCGTGCCTGCAGCGCATGGATCGCTGGCGAGACATCACAGTTCAGGCACGGGGAACAAGGCCAGAGGCAGCGCCGGTCGAGCGACCCGGGCCGTGCTCACAACCCCAGGCGCAGGCCAAACAGCAGCTGATACAGGAGAAAGCCTCCGCTCAGCAACCCGCCGCACCACGGCACCCAGCCGGGCAGGTCCAGCCCGTCTGCACGCGGACCCTGCACGTGCTTGACGCGCAGCAGCGCGAAGTTGATCAGCGAGAACAGCGCCAGGGTGATGATGCTGGTCAGCATCGCAAGCGACAGCAGGGGCAGGGCCAGCGCAAAGGCCAGGATCAGGCCGCCCACCACGGCCACGGCGCGCATCGGCGTCCGGCGGCGCGGCGACAGCCGGTTGAGACCGTCCGGCAGCCAACCCTGGCGGCTCATGCCGTAGAGCACCCGGCTGCCCTTGATGATCTGGATCAGCGCCCCGTTCAGGACCGACACCACGCCGATCAGCCCCAGCACCACCGCCGGGTGGCCGGTCTGTTCGGTGTAGACGCGCGCCAGCGGGGCGTGGCTGGCGGCCAGTTCGGCGGCGGGCAGGGTCAGCACCACGGCCACCGCCACCACCAGATAGAAGCCGGTGGTCACCAGCAGCGCGATGACGATGGCGCGCGGCATGGTCCGCTCGGGCATCCGGGTCTCTTCGGCAAGATTGACGATGTCCTCGAAGCCGATGTAGGCATAGAAGGCGACGAAGGCACCCAGCAGTATCCCCAGCCAGATGCCACCCTGCGCGGCGGGCAGCAGCTCGGGCCAGCGTTGCGGCAGGGTGGCCAGATGCGGGCCGGTCGCCCAGATGACCAGGCACAGCCCGACCATGCTGGCCAGCGTCATCAGCCCGGCGATGATGACCGATTCGTTGACCCCCCAGGCGGCGATGAGCGCGAGCGCGACCAC
Organism: Thioalkalivibrio thiocyanodenitrificans ARhD 1; assembly: GCF_000378965.1. Lineage (NCBI taxonomy): Bacteria > Pseudomonadati > Pseudomonadota > Gammaproteobacteria > Chromatiales > Ectothiorhodospiraceae > Thioalkalivibrio > Thioalkalivibrio thiocyanodenitrificans. The sequence goes on along the minus strand of NZ_KB900536.1, from coordinate 1,685,268 downwards.
CAGCGTGATGATGGTCAGGACTTCGGGCAGCGGATAGAACACCTGCAGATAACCGATTACGCCATGCACCAGTGTCGCGCTGGACACCACGCCGATGGCGATGATCGCAAGTCCCACCAGTTGCGAGATCCGCCGGCTGCCGAAGGCCTCGTGCACGTAGACCGCCTCGCCGGCGCACTTGGGGAAACGCGCCGCCAGTTCCGCGTAGGCCAGCGCGGAGAACACCGCAAGACCCGCGGCGAGCAGAAAGGCGACGGGGGTGAACATGCCGGCGAAGCCGGCCACCTTGCCGATCAGGACATAGATGCCCGCGCCGAGGATTGTGCCGATGCCGTAGAACGCGACCAGGGTCAGGTTGAGGCTGCGCTTGAGCGCGGTGTGCGGCGTCGCGGGCATGGCGCATTGTATCGCCGCGGCACGCAGGCCGGACAGCCGGCCGGGGAGTCAGCCGTTTTCGCGTTTGCAGTACGGCCCCGGTGGGCCCGGCAAAGGGAGGGAGGAATCGGCAGCCCGGAATGCACAGACGTACTCATGCCCCCCGGTTGCCGGGGCGCGTCGAACATCAGCGCCGGGCGTTTCTTCCTAGCCCAGGCGCATCAACAACAGCAGCACGACGAGCAGGAGTGCGGCCGCCTGCGCGATGACCCGTGCCGCCATCAGGTGATGGCTGTGTTCCCGGTCGAACTGCCCGCCATGGGCCATGGATGCCACGCCGGTGATCAGCGTGGCGGCGGTGGCGACGACCGCGACCACCAGCAGCAGCATAAGCAGGGTATCCATCGGACTCACCTCCGGCCCGCCGGACCATCCGGCACCCAGGGCGGAAAACCATGCCTGTGCGCCGGATGGCCGGGCGGGCCTCATGGGGCTCGTGTTGGCCCCGGTGAGACCACTACAAAACATTCCGCGGGCAACGGCGTTGACGTGGATCAAGGGGGCAGACGGTTCTACGGGCAGATCGTTCCCGCTCCAGGCGTTCGTGCTCAGTTCTCTGTCAACGTCATCAGAATATCGGCATACCAGGCACAATTGAGCCCGAGTGCCTCATCCAGCACCAGGTCGCGGGTGCCCACATCCAGCCTCGCCGAGTGCACGCCGAGCAGCATCCAGGGCAGCACGTCGTTGGAGCGGGGCGGATCCGTGATGCGCATCACCACCGGCGCCCCGCTGGTGCCGCGGTGGGTGCGGGCGTCCGTGAGGAAATAGCCCTCTCCCTGGAAACGCAGCCCGAAGGACGACGCCACCGTCGCCTGGCGCACGACCGGCATGTGGTGCAGGGTGTCGTGAAACCCGAGCGGAAAGCCCACCACCACCAGGGACGTCCCCACCTCCACCTGATCGAACTCGCCGAGCAGGTGATTCGGGGTAAAGGCGTTGTAGATGACCGAATCGGGCAATGCGGTCCGGTCGATCTCGATGGCTGCCACATCGATCTCCCCGGACGCGTCGATGCCTTGGCGCCACATGCTTCTTCCATCCTTGTAGAGCAACATTGAGAACCCGGTGGAACGCGCCATGTTCTCCGCGTCGACGTGCAATTCGATCTCGATGCGATCCGGGGCATGGCCGCTGGGTTCGTCGTGCATCACGTGACGGCTGGTCACCAGAAACAGCCGCTCGTCGCGGGCGAAGAAAAAGCCGCTGGCGTTGGTGATCAGCTGCTGTCCGTTGAAGGTCGAGATACGGGCAGCGGTGAGGAGGATGGATTCGATCATGGAAGGCCGCCGTTCGGTCTGGGGTCGGGTTGTGCATCGATCGTCCCCTGGAGGGGCGATCGTCCCTCGCCACTCTACGCCGGATCATGCGGTCAGGACCACTGATGCGGCTGCCCCTGTGAACGGGTCGGGACTTCGCTTGTCGCGGGGCCTTTGCTCAAGGCTGGGTGACGCCAGCCTGTGGAGTAGGGGCGAGAAGCCGGGCGTGTTCTTTCCGCATGTCTTCCTTTGGCCGGGGGTCATCCCGACCTGTCCGCCGGCAGGCGCAGGGCGCCGCGGATCCGGTCGCGGTGGTCCGGGTCGAGCCCCGCCTCGTCGGCATACTCGGGCCAGCGTGCCACGATGCGCTGTATTTCGTTGAGGATCGCTTCGGCGCGGCCCCGTTTCAGGCCGGCCACCTCGGCGCAGGCGGTGAAGTCCGCCGGCACGAAACCGTCGCGCTTGCCGTTGAGGCTCATCTGGTGGGTGGAGGTCCAGCGCCCGCCGGGCTGGTAGCTGTAGGTCACGTCAAAGGCCGGCGAGAGGGACCAGCGCCCGGTCCGGTCCATCAGGAAGGCGATATTCTTCACGTGGTCGTCCTGGTTGCGGGCCACGATGTTGAACACCATGCGGCGAAACTGCTGCTCCACGTCGCGCATGGGCAGGCGCAATTGCCGGATGACCTGGAAGGCCTGTTCGTAGCTGTAGGCACCGGCCATGTTGTAGTCGAAATGCGCCAGTGCCCCGAAGGACTGCATGTGCAGCTTCTCGCCCCCGTCCAGCCGGTCGAAGCGCTTTGTCATGAAATGCCGGCGGCCGTTCTCCTCCAGCAGGCGGCATTCGTTCATGGTGATGCCGGCATCGCGCGCCATGAGGGAGTAGGCGTACTCGATCACGCCGTAGCCTTTGGGGTCTTCAAGCTCCTTGTCCTTGTTACCGCTCACGCCGTCGAACTTGAGCAGCCAGTAGCCGAACCCCTCGCCCGCGTCCACCTGCCCGGAGCGTACCTCGTTGGTTTCCGGGTTCCAGGCGATCACCGCCTTGGCCCGCGCGCCGCCGGCAGAGGTGCCCACCTGCAGGATCTGCTGCAGGGCGTCGCCGTTGTGCATCTCGTCGCCGAAACGGGTGGCCAGTTCGCTGCGGTGGGTGAGGATGTCCGAGGCCAGCGCCACCAGTTGATCCACCTGGATCTTCTGCGCCCCCCGCGCTTTCGGGCCTGTCACCGGCTCGAACTCCAACGCACCCATGCCACGCCTGCCGGTGTAGCAGAGACGTTCCACGGAATTGAAGGAATCGGGGGTTCTGCCCTGGGTGGCCAGCCAGGCGTCGATCAGGGCATTGCCGAACTTGTCGGGCAGCGAATCCGACAGCAGGCCGGGCAGACCGTGGAAGGTCTCCCGCGCCAGGGCGGGGAAGCGGTACACGCCCGGGGCGAGCGGCATGGTCAGCGGGGCGATCTCGATGCCGCTTCGGGCGAAGTCCGGGTCGTACTCGAAACTGGCCACCTCGGCGCCGTCTTCCAGGGCGATGGCGCCGATGGTGCTGCCCCAGAGTTTCACTTCGGCCACCGACGTCACGATTCGTCACCCCATGTCCATGCCTTGCCGCCGGTGCGTGTCCTGGGGGCGGAGGGGGGGCGGCGGCCGGATGCGCGCTGGCGGCCGCGGCCCGTGGTCTTTTCCTTGAGCAGTTCCATGGGCGTCGGCCCCGGCTCCGGCATGAGGTGATCCAGGGCGCTCATCAGGCCCAGCACCCGGAACAGCCGCACCAGGGTCACCAGCTGCACGGAGTGACCCGCTTCCGCCCGCTCCACCGTACGCTTGCCCACCCCGGCCTCATCGGCCAGTTGCGCCTGGGTGAGCCCGCGCCCGATACGCAGCCGGGCCAGCCGTTCGCCCAGCTCTGCCAGCACCGCGTCGTCTGTGAGCTTTTCGTCGAGTTTCATGGTCGCCATTTGTGACGAGATAATGCCTATATGATGCATTATATCGCCACATATTGCGAATTATTCTTGTCCGGATTTTCCTAGGGGTTTGGTTCTTTGCCGTGAGAGTTGCTCCCCTCAGTGTCTGCGTCCTGGGCGCTAAAGATGATGGATGTCCACTTTCTGCGACTTTCTGCGACCGCTGTCCGACCCCGGTCTCCGGTCTCCGGTCTCCCCAAGGCCCTTTCGTGAAACGATGGTGATGAGGTAGTATGCGCCACAGGACATTAAATATTTACCTGTTTGGTAAATTTTTGTAAAATCAGGAGACGCTTTTGGAGATCCTCTTCAAGGACAAGAGGATTCGGGACTTGTGTGAAAAGCGGGCCGTCGCTGAGAAGAAGCTCGGGGCGGTCTGCGCGCGAAAGCTTCGGGCAAGGCTCGCTGACCTCGAAGCCGCTGCCGCCGTCACGGACCTGGTTGCGGGCAATCCGCATCCGCTCAAGGGAGACAGGAAGGGGCAGTTCGCCCTGAATCTGGACGGAGGATCCCGGTTGGTGTTTCGCCCAGCCCACAATCCTTGCCCACAAAATATCGCCGGTGGCATCGATTGGTCACGGGTCACCATCATCTGTATCGAATTCATCGGAGACTATCATGACTGAGGCAAGCGCTCCCTTTGCGCCAGACTGGGTCTCCCCCCCTGGCGAGACCATCGTCGACCTCCTTGATGAGCGGGGCTGGACCCAATCCGAACTGTCCGCCCGTCTGGGCTACAGCCCAAAGCACGTCAACCAGCTCATCAAGGGCAAGGTCCCATTAAGTGAGGATGCCGCTATGCGCCTTGAGCGGGTGCTCGGTGGCAACGCTGGTTTCTGGCTCGCTCGGGAGGCCAAGTACCGGGAGCATTGCGCCCGCCTGGAGGCCGCACGGTCCCATGCCGGCTGGGTGGAGTGGCTGGAGGAGCTGCCGGTCAAGGAGATGATGTCGGCCGGGGCTATCCCGAAGCGCCGCGTCGATGCCAGGAACAAACCCGGCATTGTGGAAGCCTGTCTTCGCTTCTTCGGTGTAGCCACGCCGGAAGAGTGGCGCGATATCTATGCGGGAATGCATGTGTCATACCGGCGAAGCCGCACGGAACAAAGTGATGTCGGCGCCATCTCGGCCTGGCTGCGTATGGGGGAGGAGCAGGCGGCAGTCCTTGACGGCCCCCGTTACGACAAGTCCAGGTTCCAGAAGGCGCTCGTGAGTATCCGGGAGCTGACTTGCGAGCCCCCCGAGGTATTTGAGCCTCGCATGCGTACGCTGTTGCAGGAGGCCGGAGTGGCGTTCGTGCTCGTCCCGGCTATTCCGCGGGCCCATGTCAGTGGTGTGGCCCGCTGGCTGGCCCCGACCCGCCCACTGATCCAGCTATCCCTCTACGGCAAGACCAACGACAGGTTCTGGTTCACCTTCTTCCATGAAGCGGCGCACATCCTCCTGCACGCATCCACCAGGGAAGCAAAGAAGTCCGTATTTCTGGACGATCCCAACGACGGGCATGCGGACGATCCCGCCGAGCACGAGGCCAATGTATGGGCCGGGGATTGGCTGATCCCTCCTGAATACGCCCCTGATCTGCCCAGTTTGTCCAGTAGGGCGGCCATCAATGCGTTTGCCCGGAAGATCGGCGTTCATCCCGGCATCGTAGTGGGTCGGTTGCAGCATGATGGTCTCATGCCATATGCCACACAGTTGAACGCGTTGAAGGAAGGCCTCCGGTTCAAGGGGGCCGGGGATGAATGAGGGTGCGCCGCGCGCGACATAGCCGGCCCGGTGGGGCTGTTGCCATGCGAGACCTGACCCCGACCCCCGTACGGTCCCATGTGCAGGTGGCCAAAAGCCAAGGCCTGATTCCAAGGTCTTACACGCCTCATCCGATTGCCTTGATGCGGTCCCCAAACACCTTCGTGAATTGTTCAAGTGTATCGAGAAGCCACTTGTGTTGAACGGACCACGAACTGCGATCAGCAGGGTCAAAGTCCGATTGACGTCTGATTCCGCACTGTTTCTTTCCTGGATTTTCACGCCAATCCAGAGAACAACCCATATCTGCTTCGACTGCTTCGCGTTGCGCAAAAAGCGCCTGAAAGTGCGGCCCGGCATTGGGGCCTGAAAGCACTAGGTTAACCGTGATCTTCTTTTCTGAAGTATTTGTGAGCGCTGATAAGTGAAAATGGGATCTGCCAATCGCGAAACTCGTCCAATGCTGGGGCGAGGGTTTCTGTGAACGAAGAGTGGTCCGCTGCCCGGACACAAAATCACGGAACGCTGTCCAGTACTCTAGCTGCAATTGCTTTGTGTCACTCAGGTCATCGGTCTGAAGCTGTGCAGTCGCTCGGCCAACTGTATTGGTCCAGTCGTTTGGCTTAGAGGCGATATTGAATTTCGGGGCCAGGGGTGAATCGCCGATGCGCCATAACTCCACCTCGAGCCCAAAGAAATTGAATCGACCGTCTGTAATCTCGTTCAGCCAATCCAGCGCTGCCCGATGTTCGTCTGTGAATCGCTCGGCAATCCAGACGATCGTCACAGCGTTCAGCCCGGCTGCGTATGTCAGGAGCTGTCCGAGATGTGAGTGGTCGGTGCGCTCAAGTTGATTCTCAATCAAGACCCAGTTTTCTGTGAGGGTGTCCTTGCAGAGAATGTCGGCCCGGAATGGCCCGACATTCTTCTCCTGAGCTTCCACTTCCAGGTCGATGCCGATGGTCTCTCCCAGAAGGGTGATGTTCTGCTCCTGAGCCAGCCAGGGCGTGAAGTCACTACCCTCAGTCCTCCAGACTTCGCGAAGGTCGACTTTCTCCAAGCGTCCCAGTTCCGTAGCCATAATCATGCCTCCCAAGCATTTCCGAAGGTCAGACCTCGAGCAATCCTTCGACATCTCTCCAGCCCTCCTCCCTGATCCACATCTTCGTCTTGGGTCATGTTGAACCTCCCCCAGTTTAGCGGACACTTTTAATCGGAGACGAGCGTCTCCCCAAGGAGTGTCCCATGACCGTCAAACGCAAGCCCTATAAAACCTATCCCGAAGCCTTTAAGCTCGAAGCCCTGCGCTTGCTGGAGGAATCCGACAGGCCGGCCAGTGAAGTAGCCCGGCAGCTCGGCATCCGACGCAACCAGCTCTACAAATGGAAGGAACAGATGAGTCAGAAAGGCAAGGTGGCTTCAAGCAAACGGGGCCGGCCCAGGAAAGAAGGCCAGAGCGAGATGGCCACGCTTCGCCAGGAGAACAAGCGGCTCAAGGAGGAGAATGAAATCCTAAAAAAAGCCGCGGCGTACTTTGCTCGGGAGTCCAAGTGAAGTACGCCTTCATCCGGGAACACCGTCATCAACACACCTTCTCACGGCTGTGCGCGGTACTGGGGGTCTCCCGTAGCGGGTACCACGACTGGCTGGATCGGCCCGAGAGCCCGCGGACCCAGGAAAGCAAACGACTCACCGCGAAGATCGCCTACTATCATCAACGTTCCCGGCAAAACTACGGCTCGCCGAAGATCCACAAAGACCTGGTCGCCGAAGGCGCGGCCTGTGGTGTTAACCGGGTGGCTCGCCTGATGAAGGCGGCGGACATCAAGTCCCGGATGGCCCGCAAGTTCGTCATCACCACGGATTCGAAGAACACCCTGCAGCCCGCACCCGATCTGCTACAGCGACGATTTACCGTCGACCAGCCGGACACTGCCTGGGTTTCTGATACCACCTTCATCCCCACCCGCGAGGGCTGGCTCTACCTCGCCGTGCTCCTGGACCTCTTCTCCCGTCAGGTGATCGGCTGGGCCATGGGCAACCGCAACGATACCGAACTGGTGCAGCAGGCCCTGACTATGGCGCTGTGGTGAACCGCCCCGGGAATTGCGGAGGCTGGTTGGTTTAAGTCAAGCCGCCATTACGGCCTGACTGGCGAGTTGCCGATAGTAGTTTGCCTCAGCTTCCACCGGCGGAATATACCCCAAGGGCTCCATCAACCTCTGATGATTGAACCAGGACACCCATTCCAGCGTCGCCAGCTCCACCGACTCCCTGGACCTCCAGGGGCCGCGGCGATGGATCAGTTCCGCCTTGTACAGGCCGTTGATGGTCTCGGCCAAGGCATTGTCGTAGCTGTCGCCACGGCTGCCGACCGACGGCTCGATACCGGCTTCGGAAAGTCGCTCCGTGTAGCGAATGCTGACGTATTGCGACCCGCGGTCGGAGTGATGGATCAGGGCATCGTTATGCTCGGGCTGCCGAGCGTAGAGCGCCTGCTCCAGGGCATCGAGCACGAAGTCCGTGGTCATGGTGCAGCTGACGCGCCATCCCACGATGCGCCGTGCGAAGACGTCGACAACGAAGGCCACGTACAGCCATCCCTGCCAGGTCGAAACGTAGGTGAAGTCCGACACCCAGAGCTGGTTGGGGCGCTCGGCCTGGAACTGCCGATTAACCCGATCCAACGGACATGGCGCCGATCGGTCCGCCACGGTGGTGCGAACCGTCTTGCCACGGCGTGCCCCCTGCAAGCCCAGGCGGCGCATGAGCCGCTCCACGCTACAGCGCGCCACGGAAACACCTTCGCGGTTGAGTTGCTTCCAGACCTTGTCGGCGCCGTAGACCTGGAGGTTGGCCTCCCAGACACGCTCAATGTGTGGAACCAGCCGCTCATCGCGCTTGGCCCGGGCACTGCGCAGATCCGGATTGCGCCGCCGGGCCGCATGGCGCCGGTAGGCCGATGGGGCAACCTGCAACACTTTGCAGATCGGCTCGACCCCATAGGCGTCCCGGTGCTGATCGATGTAGGCGTTTACGACTTCAGTTTGCGGTCGAGCTCCGCCTGCGCGAAAAAAGCGCTGGCGGTACGCAGGATCTCATTGGCGCGCCGTAACTCCTTGTTCTCGCGCTCCAGGTCCTTGATGCGCTGCGTCTCGGCCGTGGTCATGCCTGGCCGCGCACCCGCATCAATCTCCGCTCGCCTGACCCACTCCAGCAGCGTCTGTGGCACGCAGCCGATCTTTGGGGCTATCGACTCCACAACCGCCCACAGCGACGGGTACTCCCCACGGTGCTCCTGGACCATCCGCACCGCCCGCTCACGGACCTCAGGTGAAAACTTGTTTGACTTGTTCATGGCTCCATTCTCTCAAGAGTTGGAGCCTCCGCGATACCCGGGGCGGTTCAGTGGCGTCGAAAAAAGGTCGACAACCTCATCGTCCACTCCGATCAGGGCAGCACCTATGCCTCGACGACGTACCGGCAGCAGTTACGCGAGAACGGCCTGCGCTGCAGCATGAGCCGCAAGGGCGAGTGCCTCGACAACGCGGTGGCCGAAAGCTTCTTCGGTTCCCTGAAGAACGAACTGGTGCACCACGAGGACTACAAGACCCGGGCAGAAGCCAAGCAAAGCCTCTTTGAGTACATCGAGGTGTTCTACAACCGGCAACGACGGCATGCTTCGTTACGCTACCTGGCGCCGGTAGAATACGAAGCACGATACGCGAGCAATTAAACCGTCCGTTTTATTGGGGGAAGCTCATGTGCTCCCGGGCGGAGAGGTTGTCAGTGAACGTAGGTTGGGGTGAGTTATGTGAACCCCAATACGCGTAAAGTGAATTTTCTGTTGGGGTTCGCGATGCTCACCCCAACCTACGCGCCCCCCTTCTTCCTCGGTCGTGACCCGGCGAACCGCTCCATCCTGGCGTTGAGGAGGTCGTTCGCGAAGCCCCTTACAAGCAGTGCCTCAAGGTCATTGATCATTCCAGGGTCGACCTCGTACGCGCTTACATAGGCCGCAAGGTCGTTCAACTTGAGCTGGGTTCTGAGAGGTTGGCGAGGTTTCTCATGTGCGGCAACGAACTTCCTCCCGGAGGTGGGGTGTCTTACTCGATAGACGGTCTGAGTGTCGCGGGCGCGATTGAACGCGCTCTTCATCTCTCGCCATAGAGACTGCTGTTTCGCCTTTCCCGCATAAATCGCCCGTCCACGGGTATCGTAGAAGATGTAGATCCCGTTGGCGTCGGCCAGAGCATTACGAAGTTGCTGGTAGGAAGGCTTCCCATCCACCGTTGTCGGAAAGAGTTCATACTTTACGCCAGCTCTTGATTCCGTCGCATCTAGAGGAAAGAACTCGACGATGGGGCGGATCATGCTCCGATGCGCCTTGGTTACCGCCGCATGGGAGGCCTTTTCTATGGCATTGGCCACTTGTCTTGGTGTCAATGCCTTCTTTCTGCGCTTCCAGTTGCCGATCTGGATGGCCGTCATGCCGAGCCGCGAGGCCAATTCCCTGTCTGTTGAAATGGAGAACTTCCTCTTCAGCTCTGAGATCAATGCGTCGGCCTTCATGGATCCTCCACGCTCTCTAGACAATCGTTGCACCAAGAATGGGACGGCCGGAGCTGTAGATCGCAGTGAACGGGGGTCATTGATGCCACCCCATCATCGTGCGCTGCGATCGCGTTCATTGGCCCGGATAAAGCGGGATAGATGATAGCTGGCGAGCCTCACGTCTTCCGGTGTCAGGCGGTTGGGCTCATTCTCGAGAAACTTCGGCAGGGCCTTCGGTTCAAGGACCCAGATGCTGCGTAGGCTGCCCGCGCTCTGCTCGATGAACCATCCGGGATAAACCACTACCGGAAAGACATTCAAAGGACGCCCGGTGCTTTCAACCAGCAGGCTTTTGAGCCAGGCTGCCTGCGCGCGAGCTTGAACGATGGGATTGCGGTCGGGTTCCCGGCCCATGATGGTGAGCTGGTTTCCATCGAACTTGATCAGCGGCTCGCCCCGAAGCGGCTTGCTCCTGGTCTTGGTTTCGACCGTGAAGATTCCGGCAGGACCGATCAGCACATGGTCTACGTTGAAGCCGCTGCCGATCAGATCATGGAAGACGTGGTATCCCTTCTCCCGTAACCTCTCCAGGAACTGTCCGACGGCTCGCTCCCCCTCGACGCCCTGCCTCAGGGCACGATACTGTGGAAGTAGTCGGAGTAGTCGCCATACAAAGAAAGCAATTAGCAGAAGGGCGACAGACGTGAAGAGAATTGGACGTGGGGGAAACCCCACGTAATAGCGCAGCCATTCCATGCCCGCGAACATGAGGAAGCACGAGGCAAGCAGTAACGGAGTCTCGAGCTTGTCTTCGTACAGCTTTCTTTGTTCCTCTTCAAGCGACTGCCCGGGTACGCGCAGAGGTTTGTCCGTAATAGGTGATTTTGTAGGTGTAGTCATCTTGACATCCCTTTTGGCATTCCACTGTCGGAGTCGCATTGTCCGCAGGTCGGTCTTGTTCGGCGCGTCCATGCGCCTCCCCCTTGGGGTTTGCGCGATGAATCGCTCCTGGCGATTCATTCAGGCCGATAACCGGAGCTCGATCCGCCGCCAGAGCGTCGGGCTGAAGCCCGACCTACACGTTGGCTGTTTCGTTGTCCGCACTCAGATCCCCCGGAATCTCCCGAAACTGCTCCAGCGCTGCCTCCAGATCCTCCACGATCTCCTGGGCGATGACCTCCGGGCGGGCAGGTTGTCGGAGTCGGAGAGGGATTCGTCCCGGAGCAAGAACATGCCTAGGCTGGTTGTCGCGCTAGGCGAGATCGCCTGGGACAGCCCTCCGTCCTCTTGCTCCTCCTATGCATCCCTTCATCTAAGTGGCTCCTTGCGGATCCCAGTTCTATTGCAACACCGCCTTAAGAACTCCAACTACCCGGAGCTCATTGACGGAATCGCCTTTGAGCACAATCGGTTGATAGCCCGCGTCGTATGAGTCGGGATGCAGGATGATCTGGTTGTGCTGCCATTCGGTGTCGGGGTCAGAATGCTTGCTGCTCTCATAACGCTTTATGGTGAAGGTCGCTCCGGTGTCGGGGTCCTGGATGTCGCGATGCTGTACCAGGACGGTTTTGCCCTGTCGGGTGCCTCCGTGCGGCGCTTCAAAAAGGCACCATGAGCCATGCGGCACGCGCCGGTTCATGGATTCCCCTATTACCTGCAGCACGAACATCCCGGGGGACGGGGAGATATAGCCCGGCAACTCAACCCACTGCCAGTCTGAGACGCTCTGATGTTCGCTGAAGTCGCCAGCGGCGGCATGGAAGTCGAAAAGCGGCACAGCGTTGACGAACGGCTGTACTTCGCCCTCAGGAACGATCCGAAAGGGGATGTTGGCCGCTTCCTGCTGCAAGTTGATCGGCGGCTGGTCAGGTCGTTTCAGCAGGTCCTTGAAGTACTCGTTGGTTTCCGCGTCGCAGCTCCAGATCAGACAGCCCTTCGTGCCCCGGCTCATGAGTGTGCGGTAAGTGTTCTTGATGATTGCCGTTGCCTTGGCGTCCGCCTCGATAGCGTTCTTCTTCCGCGCAGTCTTATATCCCTTGATGGAATAATCCATGCGGGATCGCTCCTTAGGCTGCGAAATCAGCCGACCGTTCCTTGCGACCAGGTCTGGTCCGACGATGACACCCACGTAGTCGAGTTCCAGACCCTGGCATGTGTGAATGCAGCCGATCTCATTGACGGAGTTCGGTTGCATGATCCAGAGGGGGCCATCCTTGTCCAGATTCCAGCGCATTGCGAAGCGGTGTTCCGGGAATTGGATATCGAGCCTTTTCGGATCCTTCTTGCTGATCCAGTCCCAGCAGTATCCCGCCACGAGGCGGGCTCGATTGGGTGACTTGTTCAGGGAGCGGATGCGGTCGTGCAACTCGGTGGGGGAGTCGACGACCTCCACCGCATAGCCCAGGTCGTTGAGATCCGGGTTGGCTGTGTCACGGATTTGCAGCACCTGATCCAGCCATGCGAGATAACCGTCTGAACCATTGCAGCGGAACTGCGAGCGGAGCACCGCCCGATGTACGGTGGCGTCCTCGGAGCGGGCCCAGTGCTCGATCTCCTGTCGTGAGCCGATGTCTTTCCAGGTAACCCTTTGATCCTCGTCGAGGAAGAAGATGCTTGTCTTTGATGACCGGATGATCTCCATGACCTGGTTTATTCCGAGGTTCTGAAACATCCCAGAACGCTCATTGAGCCGGTGTGCCTCGTCGACGATCAGTACGTCAAGGGAATTGGCTGGTGCGTCGTGGTAGGCACCTGAACCCTTGAAGAGGTTGCCGATGTGGCTGCGCCGAAAATGTCCTGTGAGTTTGGTCTCATAGACAGCCCGCGGCGCGGCGTTCCTGGTGACGTAATGGGCAATTAGCCCTCTTTGGATCAGTTCCACGAGCAAATTGATCGCCACGACGGATTTCCCTGTTCCGGGTCCCCCTTCCACGATCAGGACCTGCTTTCGTCCTGACTGGCCGATTGCGGCGACTTCCAGCGCGCTCTCATATACCAGCTTCTGGTCGTCGATCATCAGGAACTCTCGAGCCCCCTTGAGCAGGGAAGCCAGATGATCCGCAAGGGACTTCGAAGGTCGGATCCGCCCGTTCTCGATGGTGTAGATGATGCGGTTGTGGTCGCCTTTTCTAACATGATGACGGATGAAGCTTCGCAATCTCTCCGCGTCCTTCTTCAGGAAGGCCGGGGCGCGCTCGAGGTGGTCTTGGTAGAAGTCCGAATTCACTGCATCCGAGACGCAGTTATGAAGATATGCGCAGGCTTTCAGGTTGATACGATGGACCTCTACCGCCTCGTTGAAGTCATTCAAGAGTGCCGCGTAGGTCCAGGCCTGATAGGAGGGGTGTGGCACCTCCCTTCGGCTGCCTCCGAGGAAGGTCCTTACGATTCCGTCCTTTTGGGTTTCCTCAACGGTCTCCCACTGCTTGAGTTCCACGATGAGGGCCGTGTCCTGACCCTCGGTGGTCTGCCCGGTCAGTATGAAGTCGATTCGCTTTCCTGTTTGCGGAATGACGTACTCGATGGCCACCCCCGCATCGTCCGGCACGTCCCGGACGTCGAGAATATTCTTCATGAACTGCATGGAGTTTCGCCATGCGGCGAGTTCTGCTGGAGATACGCCGCCCAGGCCGCGAGCCCGCATGTTGGCCAGTATGCGATCGTCGATCTCGTTGCGCAGAACGTCCCGGATGAACTGGTCCTTGTTGGCGGTATAGATCAGCATGGAATCACTCCCGGCCGCACGAGGAGAAATCCGGAGGTGAAGGAAGATTTAGATGTCTCAGGGGAGGCGAGGCCTTTGGTGTAGCGCTCGGCCTGGATCTCGACGCCGCTCAGAGTCGTGCCTGCCCTCTTGGCCTCGATGACCCCGGCGGCCTGGCCGTCGATGTAGAGCAGGTAATCGGCGAAGCCGTGGCCGGGCAGCGGGAACTCGCGGATGGCCACGCCCCGGGCGGCGTGGATGCTGGCCTGGTCGGCGTCCTGCACGGCCCAGCCGGCAGCGGTGAGCAGCCGGTCGATCTCCCTGCGTGCGTCTTGTTCCGGTTGTGGTGTCATTTCTGTCCCGGCGCCCTGATCTCCCTTCGGTGAGAAAGGTATCACAGATCGGCGGGATGGCCGGAGGGGCGGGGAGACGGGCGGGGAAGCGTACCCTGGCGGTCGGCTGGTTGCTCTTGTACTGCTCCGGGGGCGCCTTAACCGGCCTTCCGGTGCTCGGGCAGAATCATGTTCTCGGCCTGGAGTTCGCGGAAGAGTTGCTCGATCTCGGCGTTCACTCGGGCTTGATCCTGATCCGGGACCATCTGCCGCAGCGTGGTGATTGCCTCCGCCAGCGTGGTGGGATCCTTCAGCAGGTACCAGACGCCGGCCGCGAGCGGGTCGAGCAAGCGCGTTGCCCCGGTGGCGGGATCAACGAGCAGGAGGCTCCACTTGATCCGGTGGATCTCCAGCGCCGGATTGCGGCGGAACGGGAGGTCGCGGGGCAGGGGTGTCGGCGCCTGCGCCACGGGTTGGATGTTGTCTCTGCTCATGGCTTTCACATCGGCTCGGCTTGCATGGGTCGCCGCAGGATGTGTTCAGCATGAGCCTGTCCGATGAACCGGAACTGAACGGGGGGTGAGACATGCAGGCTGATCGGGTGGACACCGCCCGATGCGGTCACCTGTGGTCAATGCGCTTGATGCTGTTCTTCTCCGGGACGAAACCGCCTTCGGGATTCGCGCGCCCGTTTCCTTCGCCAATCAGGCGCTATGCTCCCTTGCCTCACGCCTCACGCCTCACGCCTCACGCCTCACGCCTCACGCCTCACGCCTCACGCCTCACGCCCGGCCAGCGCCAGGAGGCCGCGCAGGAGTTCCAGCGGGGCGGGCGGGCAGCCGGGGATGCGCAGGTCCACGGGGATGACGTTTTCCACCGCGCCGCAGCTCGCGTAGGACTCGCCGAAGATGCCGCCGGTGCAGGCGCAGTCTCCGGCGGCGATCACCCGCTTGGGGGAGGGCGTGGCGCGCCAGGCACGGCGCAGGGCGGTCTCCATGTGACGGGACACGGGGCCGGTGACCAGCAGGACGTCGGCGTGGCGCGGCGAGGCCACGAAGTGCACGCCGAAGCGCTCCAGGTCGTAGTAGGGATTGCCCAGCGCGTGGATCTCCAGTTCACAGCCGTTGCAGGAACCGGCATCCACCTGGCGGATGGCCAGGCTGCCGCGAAAGCGGGCCTCCAGGGTTCGGCGCAGCTCGATCCCGGCCGCTTCGAGGGCGGCATCGTCGGTCGATGGCGCGGGTTCCGTGAGCGTGCCGGTGCGGGTGATCTGGCGGAGTATGCGCAGCATGGGGCCTCCCTCAGAGATCGTGGCCCGAGTAGGAGCCGTTGACCGATTTGTTGCACACCGGGAAGTCCGGGACGATGTTGCCGTGGATGAGCCGTTCCAGCGCCGGCCACTGGAACCAGCTCGGATCGCGCGGGAAGTACCGGGCGATGCGTCCGTCCGCACCGAAGCGCAGGTAGCAGAGGATGTCGCCGCGCCAGCCTTCCACGAGGCCGAGGCCGTCGGCCCCGGCGGGCGGTTCCGGCAGCGCGGCGGACACTTCTCCGTCCGGCAGGGTGTCGAGCAGGCGGTCCATCAGGTCGAGGCTGATGCGCACCTCCTGCATGCGGACCTGCACCCGGGCGGCGATGTCTCCCTGGTCCAGCGCGGGCACGTTCACGTCCAGCCGGTCGTACGGGGGATACGGGTGGTCCCGGCGCAGGTCGAGATCCTGTCCGCTGGCCTTGCCCACGAATCCGGTGCAGCCGAGCATGCGGGCATCACTTTGGCTGAGGATGCCGGCGGAGAGCAGCCGGTCGTCCAGCGACGGGTGGTCCCCGACGATGTCGAAGACGGGCGCCAGCGCCTCGCGCAGGGTGCGGTGATCCCCGCTCAGGGTGGACACGGCCCCGGCGGGGAGGTCGCGCGCGATGCCGCCCGGTGTCACCGTGTCCATCAGCAGCCGGTGTCCGAACAGCGCCCGGTTGCGGCGCTGCCACTGCTCGCGCAGGCCGCTGCACTGCATGTGCGGGAAACTGAAGCCGACGTCGTTGCAGATGGCGCCGATGTCGCCCAGGTGATTGGCGATGCGCTCGCGCTCGGCGAGCAGGGCGCGCAGATGCAGGGCGCGCGGCGGCACGGCGCAGTGCGCCGCCCGCTCCATGGCCTGGCAGGCGGCCCAGGCGTGGCCCACCGTGGTGTCCCCGGAGACGCGACCCGCAAGCCGTGCCAGATCCTCCGGTGCGCGGCCCACGGCGATCTTCTCGATGCCCTTGTGCAGGTAGCCCAGCCGTTCCTCCAGGCGCAGGATCTCCTCGCCCACCGCCTGGAAGCGGAAGTGGCCGGGCTCAATGATGCCGGCGTGAATGGGGCCCACCGGGATCTCGTACACGGCGCCGCCCTGGACCCGGACGAAGGGATACCCGGTATCGGCCGGGGCGCGTTTCGGGTTCCGTCCGGCCACGGGGAAATCCGTGCGCAGGGGGTGCTCGTCCTCGCCCCAGGCCTGGTGGCGGGTCCAGCGGTGATCCTGGGGGTGGCCATGGAAGCCCACGCCGATCAGATCCCGGAGATGACGTTCCAGCCGGTTGGCGCCCTGGTAGTAGCGCGTGTGGGAGGCGAGGGATGCGTCCTCGAGCGCGGTTTCGGTCTCCAGCACCACGAAGCCCTCGGGGGCCTGCAGGCAGGCGCGCACCACGCAGGTTTCGGGGAAGGGATCACCCCAGACCCCGGCCCAGCGCCAGCCGAGGGCGGCGGCGACCTCGGCGGCCGTGCCCCAGTCCGAAGGCGGGAGCGTCACCCGCCGCACCCGCGGCCCCAGCGTCTGCACGGGTTCGAGCCGGGGCGCCGCGCCCCTGTCCGCCAGGCGCGCGAGGTATCCGGACAGCCAGTCGAGACGGCTCATAGCAACTGAACCCCCGTGATCAGTTCCGTGGCCCGGTCCAGCCAGACGGCCAGGAATCCGGGGATCGACAGCCCCAGCCACAGCACCAGCGCGAGGTGCAGCATCACCGGCAGCATGTTGGCCTGAACCGGTTTCTGCCCCTCGGGCGCGACTCCGTAGACCATGGGGTGCACGTGACGGAACAGGCCCGCGAAGGCCACCACCAGGCCGGTGAGCAGCGCCACCGTCAGCCAGGGCCGGGACTGCATGGTGGCGGTGAGCAGCAGGAACTCGCTGGTGAACACGCCGAACGGCGGGAAGCCGGCGATGGCCGCCACGCCGATCAGCAGCGACCAGCCCACCGCCGGCTGGGTGCGGATCAGGCCGCGGATGTGGTCGATGTTCTGGGTGCCGGCGATGTGCGCGGCGTGGCCCACGGTGACGAAGATGGCCGACTTGGTGAGCGAGTGCACCAGCATGTGCAACAGGGCGCCGAAGGTGGCCAGCGGACCGCCCAGGCCGAAGGCGAAGGTGATCAGCCCCATGTGCTCGATGGACGAGTAGCTGAACATGCGCTTGATGTCGCGCTGGCGGTGCAGAAACAGGGCGGCCACCATGAACGAGAGCATGCCGAAGCCCATGAGCAGGTAACCGGCCATGTGCGGCGTGGCGGTGTCCGCCAGCGAGCCGTCCACCAGCATCTTGACGCGGATCACGGCGTACAGGGCCACGTTCAGCAGCAGCCCGGAGAGTACCGCGGACATGGGCGTGGGGCCCTCGGAGTGTGCATCCGGCAGCCATTGGTGCAGCGGCACGAGCCCCACCTTGGTGCCGTAGCCCACCAGGATGAAGACGAAGGCGAGGCCCATGACGCCCGGCTCGAGCGCCCCGGCATGGGCATACAGGACGCTCCAGGTCAGTCCCGCGTGCGGATCGGGCAGGACATGCTGCGCGGCAAAGTAGGTGAGTACGGTGCCGAACAGCGCCAGTGCAAGGCCCACGCCGCAGAGGATGAAGTATTTCCAGGCCGCCTCCACCGCTTCCGGCGTGCGATACAGGGACACCAGCAGCACGGTGCTCAGGGTGGCGCCCTCCACGGCGACCCACAGGATGCCCAGGTTGTCCGTGGTGAGCGCCAGCAGCATGGTGAACATGAACATCTGGTACATGGCGTGATACACGCGCATGCCGCGCTCGCCGGTGCGGCCGGTATCGCAGACATGGCGCATGTAGGGCCGCGAGAAGATCGACGTGGTCAGGCCGACGAAGGCGGTGAGCGTTACCAGGTAGACGTTGAAGGCGTCCACGTGGAAGCCGTTGCCGGCGATCTCTCCGCCGGTCGCCACCGACCAGGCAAGCCAGGCGGAAGCCGCGAAGCTCAGCGTGGAGACGGCCACGTTGACCCAGCCGGCCACCGCCAGCGCACGCAGCAGGGCCAGGATCGCAGCGCCGGCGAGCGGGATGAACACGGTCAGCAGCAGCGCGGTCACCGTAGTTCCTCCTCCGCCTCGGTCTCTGCTTCCGTCAACCGGTTGAGACGGTCCACGTCCAGAGAATCGATGCTCTCTCGGATGTGCAGGAAGAACACGCCGAACAGCACCATGGCCACCAGCACGTCGAAGGCCACGCCCAGTTCCACCACCAGGGGCATGCCGCCGGTGGCCGACACGGCGGCCAGGAACAGCCCGTTCTCCATGGCCATGAAGCCGAGCACCTGCAGGACGGCCTGGGGCCGGGTCGCCATCATCAGCAGCCCGATGAGCACGCACGCCAGGCTGATGGCGACGATGTTGCGGGTGAAGGTCAGCTCCTGCTGCACCAGCGGCAGGACCAGCCAGTAGCTGAAGATCACCAGCGCAACGGCCGCCATGATCACCAGCGCCGGGCGGCGCAGGGATTCCACGTGGCGCTCCAGTTCCAGGCGGCGCGCCAGGCGGTGCAGCATCCACGGGATCAGCAGCGCCTTGAGCGAGAGGGTCAGCAGGGCGGAGTAATAGAGGTGGGGGCGCTGGTCGGCGAAGGCCACCACGGCGGTCACCAACGCCACCAGCGCGCCCTGCCAGGCGAACACGTGAATGGCGGACACCAGCCGCGACTGTTCCAGCAGCACGAACGAGCTGAACAGGATCAGGGCCGCGAGCACCAGCACCAGCTGCTGCAGCAGTGGAAGATCGGACAGGATCATGTGCCGACCTCCAGGATCACGTGGCTGAGCAGGCCGAGCAGGCCGAGCAGCAGGGCAAGGTTCAGGAAGGCGGGCACCCGGAACAGGCGCATCTTGGCCAGCACCGTCTCGGCGACCGCCAGCAGCGCCGCCAGCGCGAGCAGTTTCAGCAGCACCGCTCCCAGTCCGGCCAGCAGCGCCTCGGGGGCGAAGTCCTGCGCAATGCCCCAGGGCAGGAACACGTTGACGATCAGCACGCCGTAGAGCATCAGCTTGATCTGGGCGGCCCATTCCATGAGCGCCAGATGCCGGCCCGAATACTCCAGGATCATGGCCTCGTGAATCATGGTCAGTTCCAGGTGGGTGGCCGGATTGTCCACGGGGATGCGGCCGGTCTCGGCAACGGCCACGAGCATCAGGGCGCCCAGGGCGAACAGGAACGACGGGCGCAGCACCAGCCCGGCGGCCAGTTGCGAATCGATGATGCTGGAGAGGTTGGTGCTGTGGGCGGTCATGGCCAGGGTGAACACCGCCAGCAGCATGGCCGGTTCCGCCAGCGCGGAGACGAGCATCTCCCGGGAGGCGCCCATGCCGCCGAACGCAGTGCCCGTGTCCATCCCGGCCAGGGCGAGGAAGAACCGGGCCATGGCCAGCAGCCCCACCAGCACGATGAGGTCGGCGAGCATCGCGGTGGGCAGTTGGACCGCGAGCAGGGGTACGCTGGCCGCCGCCAGCCAGGTGGCGGAGAAGACCACGTAGGGCGCCGCCCGGAAAAGAGGGGAGGCGGTATGCGCGACCCGGGCCTCCTTGCCCATCAGCTTGTAGAGGTCCCGGTAGGGCTGCAGCACGGAGGCGCCGCGCCGGTTCTGAAGCAGCGCCTTCATCCTGCGGATGCAGCCCACCAGCAGCGGCGCCAGCAGCGCGTACAGCATCGCCTGCAGGACAGCGAGCGCCCAGGGCGATGCGGTCATGAGATGAGCCACAGGAGCACCAGCAGGGTCATCAAGGTCCAGCCCAGGTAGATGCGCACGCTGCCCGACTGCAGGCGCACCACGCGCCGCGCGGCCGACTCCACCGTCCGGGCCACCGGGGCGTAGAGGAGATCCCAGAGCCGGTCGCGGACCTCCAGCCGGTGGCGCAGCGAGCCGTCTTCCCGCACCCCGACGGATTCATCGACGTGAAACAGCAGGCCGAACACCCGGCGTACGGGTTGGGAGAAGGCGGCGGCCGTGTACTGCATGCGGGCACTCGGCGGCGCGAAGCCGCAGTCCCAGGGATCGCCGGGCCGCACGCGGCGTACGGCGCCGCGGCCCCACACCCAGATCGCCACGGCGGCCATGACGGCCAGCAGAGCCGCCACCAGCGGCGCGTTGTAGCTGGCGGTCTCGGCGCCGACGGGTGTCAGCCATAGCCAGCCCTGGGCGGTGGCCTCGGGGATGCCCGCGCCGAGGAGTTGCAACGGAATCGTCTGCAGGGTCGCCACCACCATGGTGGGCATCAGGCCGAAGGCCAGGCACAGCGCGGCGAGCATCCCCTGGGCGGCGCGCATGCCGAGAGGCGGTCGGCGGGCGCGGCGCACGTGGCGGCTGCGGGCCTGACCGAGGAAGGCCACGCCGTAGACCTTCACGAACAGGGCCGCGCCCAGCGCCGCGGTGAGCGCCAGCGTGGCCGCCGCGACGGGCACGAGGCTGCGCAGCACGCCGCTCTCCAGCTGCCAGGCCTGAAGCGCGGACTGGAAGGTGAGCCACTCGGAGACGAAGCCGTTGAACAGCGGCAGCGCCGCGATGGACATGCAGCCGACCAGGAAGAACAGGCCGGTCCATGGCATGCGGCGCAGCAGGCCGCCCATCTGTTCCAGGTTGCGTTCGTGTGCACTGTGCAGGATCGCGCCGGCGCCGAGAAACAGCAGCCCCTTGAACAGCGCGTGGTTGATGGTGTGATACAGCGCCGCGATCAGCGCCAGGACGCCCAGGGTCGTGTGCCCCGTGGACAGGTACAGGATGGACAGGCCCAGGGCGATGAAGATGATGCCGATGTTCTCCACCGAGGAGTAGGCCAGCAGGCGCTTGAGGTCCTGCTGCATGAGGGCATAGAGCACGCCCATGAGCGCGGTCACGCTGCCTGCCATCAGCACCGCCACGCCCCATTGCCAGTGGAATTCGCCCACCAGGTCGAAGACGAAACGGATGAAGCCGTACACGGCCACCTTGAGCATGACGCCGGACATGAGCGCCGAGATGTGGGAGGGCGCCGCCGGATGCGCCTCCGGCAGCCAGGCGTGCAGGGGCACGAGGCCCGCCTTCATGCCGAAGCCGATGAAGGCCAGGACGAAGGCGATGCTGGCCCAGCCGAAGGAGAGTTCCGCCCCGCGCATGGCGTCGAATCCGAAGCCTCCGCCAAAGGACGCCAGCACGCCGTAGCCCAGCAGGATGGCGAGGGCGCCCACGTGGGCCATCAGCAGGTACAGGAACGCGGCGCGCCGGTTGGCGGCATGATCGTGGTGGAAGGCCACGAGAAAGTACGACGCCAGTGACATCACCTCCCACGACACCATGAACATGAAGGCGTCGTCGGCGAGCACCACCAGCAGCATCCCCGCCAGGAAGAGCCCGCCGAATCCGCCCAGGGCGGGGAGGGACTCGCGCCCCTGCTCCAGGCCGCGCACGTACCCGGGACCGTAGAGGCCCACGGCGAAGGTCACCACGCCGATCACCACCAGCAGGAAACCGGACAGGGCATCCAGCCGTATCTGCCAGGGCAGCCACGGCAGGCCCAGCGGGAGCACGGCCGTGAGCGTGTCGCCCTGCCACAGGGCCGTCAGGCCGGCCGCCGCCGCCGCGAGCCCGGCCACCCCGAAGACCGGCATGGCGGCGAGGCGCAGCAGGCGGGGTTCCCGCACCGTGAAACAGGCGATCAGCGCCGACAGCAGGGCGAGTCCCACGGCGGACAGGGCAAGCAGGAGGGTACCGGCCACGGTTCAGGCGCCCGTGTCCGTGTCCGGGGGCGCCTTGAGCCGGACCCCGCGCCCGCCCCCGGTGCTCACGGCGCCTTCGCCGATCAGGTCGATGCCCGCGCGGTCCAGGGCCTCGACCACCTTCATCAGCGAATTGACGTTGGCGCGCACGGTGCCGGAGCCGCTCTCCATGCGCTGGATGGTGGGCAGGGACAACCCGGCCAGTTCTGCCAGCCGGTTCTGGTCGATCCCGAGCAGCGCCCGGGCGGCGCGCATCTGTCCCGCCGTGATCATGGACGGACTCTCCCTATAAAATGACGTTTCAGATATCAGATATTAGATTCCAGGTATCATTAATGCAAT
This sequence comes from Thioalkalivibrio thiocyanodenitrificans ARhD 1, assembly GCF_000378965.1. Classification (NCBI taxonomy): domain Bacteria; kingdom Pseudomonadati; phylum Pseudomonadota; class Gammaproteobacteria; order Chromatiales; family Ectothiorhodospiraceae; genus Thioalkalivibrio; species Thioalkalivibrio thiocyanodenitrificans. Next base: position 1,662,926 of record NZ_KB900536.1, on the reverse strand, counting down.
ATTATACTTCTTAGGAGTCCGGATTCCCGGCCCTGGCACAGCGGCCGATCCGACAGGCTGATGTCTCCGTCTGCTGCCGGCAATAGTTGACTAAATTTATAGGTTATTGTAGGGTTTCGCCCCTCACCGAGGCCGGCCGGCCTCGGAACATGAACTGACAGCAGGAGATTGATGATGGAGATTCCGCAGCGTGACGGTGATGGTTATCTGGTGGACCGCGACGCCTGGACACCGGAGATCGGGCGCGCCATGGCCGAGGTCGACGGCGTTGCGCTCGATGAGGCCCAGTGGTCCCATATCCTGAAGGCGCGCGATTTCTACGAGGAGTCCGGCGTGGTGCCGTCGATCCGCAAGTTCGCCAAGTACATCGACGAGGACCAGAAGGCACTGTTCAAGATGTGGATGACCGGCCCGATGAAGCCGATCACCAAGTACGGCGGTCTGCCCAAGCCCACGGGCTGCGTCTGATTCGCTCCGGCGCACCGGGGGCGTGCACGCCCCGGCCGCGCCGGCTCAGTCCCGGGTCGCGCTCGCGCGGGAGAGGTCCCAGATGCCCGGGGAGTGGTACAGGCGCGCGAGCTGCAGTTCGCGTTCCAGCTCCATTTCCCGGGGCAGATGGTCACCGAAGCGGGTGAACAATTCTTCCTGATCGACGGTCTCCAGCCGGGCGCGTTCCTTGTCGATGTTCATGATCGTGATGAAGTCGTCGCGCTCGAAGTCGATGCCGTCCCAGGAGAGGTCGTGCCAGCCGGGCAGCCAGCCGAGCGGGCTCTCCACCGCCGCGCCGCGTCCCTCGCAGCGCTCGATGATCCATTTCAGCACGCGCATGTTTTCACGGAAGCCGGGCCAGACGAAGCGCCCGTGGCTGTCTTTGCGAAACCAGTTGACCCGGAAGATCAGCGGCGGGGTGGCCACGTGCCGGCGGCCGATGCGCAGCCAGTGCTTCCAGTAGTCCGCCATGTTGTACCCGCAGAAGGGCAGCATGGCCATGGGATCACGCCGCATGCCGTTCTGGCCGATGGCGGCGGCGGTGGCCTCGGAGCCCATGGTCGCCGCCAGGTAGACCCCGTGCTCCCAGTTGTAGCTCTGGAACACCAGCGGGAAGTTGTTGCTTACACGGCCGCCGAACAGGAAGGCGTCGATGGGCACGCCCTTCGGGTCCTCCCAGTGGGGATCCACGGACGGACACTGGCTGATGGGTGCGGTGAAGCGCGAGTTGGGATGTGCGGCCGGGCGTCCGCAGCCCGGTGTCCAGTCGCGGCCCTGCCAGTCGATCAGGTGCTCCGGCGGTTCCTCGGTAAGCCCCTCCCACCAGACGTCGCCGTCATCTGTGAGTGCCGTGTTTGTGAAAATGACGTTGGCGTCGAGGGAGGCCATGGCGTTGGGGTTCGAGTTGGCGTTGGTGCCTGGTGCAACCCCGAAGAAGCCGTTCTCCGGATTGATGCCGTAGAACCTGCCGTCCTCGGGGTTGGGCTTGATCCACGCGATGTCGTCGCCCACGGTGGTGATCTTCCAGCCCTTGAAGGCGGGCGGCGGAATGAGCATGGCGAAGTTGGTCTTGCCGCAGGCGCTGGGGAAGGCGGCGGCGATGTAATGCTTGCGGCCTTCCGGCGATTCGGCGCCCAGGATCAGCATGTGCTCGGCCAGCCAGCCTTCGTCACGGCCCATCACCGAGGCGATGCGCAGGGCGAAGCATTTTTTGCCCAGCAGGGCGTTGCCTCCATAGCCGCTGCCGTAGGACCAGATCTCCCGGGTCTCCGGGAAGTGGCAGATGTACTTGTCCTCGATGTTCCCGGCGCAGGGCCAGGGCACGTCCCGCTCGCCGGGCGCGAGCGGCGCGCCGACGCTGTGCATGCACGGCACGAAGTGCCCGTCCTCGCCCAGGGCGTCCAGTGCGGCCTGGCCCATGCGGGTCATGATGCGCTGGTTGACCGCCACGTAGGGGGAGTCGCTGATCTCAACCCCGATGTGGGCGATGGGCGATCCGATGGGGCCCATGCTGAAGGGGATGACGTACATGGTGCGCCCGGCCATGCAGCCGTCGAACAGCTCATTGAGCCGCGTGCGCATCTGCTCCGGGTCCATCCAGTTGTTGGTGGGGCCGGCGTCCTCTTCGCGACGTGAGCAGATGAAGGTGCGGTCCTCGACCCGGGCGACGTCGCTGGGATGGGATCGGGCCAGGTAGCTGTTGGGCCGCTTGTCGGGATTCAGGCGGATGAAGGTGCCGCTCTGCACCATGTCCTCGCAAAGCCGGTCGCATTCCTCCCGGCTGCCGTCGCACCAGTAGATGCGTTCCGGCCTGCACAGACGGGCCATCTCCTCGACCCATTGCAGCAATTGGCGGTGGCTGGTGCGGCTGGCACCGTCATGCCTTGTTGTCATCGCGCTCGTACCCCCTCGGTGCTGCATTCGATGGCGGACCGTTCCTCACTGAACCCCGGGCGGGCACCGGTGGAAAATGTCGTCCGTGGCAGATTCTGCGATGACTGCGCGGCGTTGCGGACAGCTTACGTGAATTGAAGGCCGGGGCGAACCCCGGCGCGTGAATCGACACAGGAATCGCTGTGAAAACCCACCAGCTTGTTCACAGGACTTACGGGTCGCTCCCGAAGCATGCGAAACAACATGCTGTGCGGTCAGTCAAGGAGGCAGGGGTCAGGATGTGTGGGAGGGCCGCATGGGCACGCTGCGCTTTGCCCATCCTACGAACCGTCCGGTTGGCTTCAATCCGTAGATACTCCGTTCCCGGTCAAGCCTTGTTGAGGTGTTGATCGCTGAACAGCGCCGCGGCATCGAAGGGGGTTCGAGTTTTGATGCAGGCCCACAATCCGGTGAGGTACTTGCGCATCACGGCGCACAGGGCCTGAATCTTTTTCTTCCCGCGTGCCACCAGCGCCTCATAGAAGGCCTTGGCCCTGGGTTCATGGCGGATGGCCACCATGGCGGGCATGTAGAGCGCGGCCCTCAGATAGGCGTTACCGGCCTTACTCAGGCGTCCCGGGCTGTTGACACTGCTCCCCGACTGCGTGAGCCGTACATCGAGTCCGGCATGGCGGCTGACCTGCGCGGCCTTGAGATCGCTCGGCAGGGTACACAGTTCGGCAAGCACCGCCACGCTGCTGGCTTGGCCCATGCCTCGGGCCGTGCTTATGTGCTCGAAGTGGCTCGAGAGTGTCTCGGACTGAGCGATCAACTCCAGGGCTGCCTGTTTGAGTCGTTCAATGCGCCGATCCAGCTGGGCGATGCCGTCTTGCTCGTCCTCGATGAGCAGCTCAGGCGTGCTCGTCTTGGCGCTGAGCGCGTGCAGGCGGTTCTTGGCCTGGGTGCGGGCATGTATCAAGCGATTGATTTGCCGTCCAATATCGCGCAACCCCAGGCAGTGCTTCGGCGGCGGCGTCCAGCGCCGGGGCGTCATGCGTTCGCCGTACTCGGCAAGCAGCGCGGCATCGATGGCATCGGTCTTGGTGCCCGTGAGATGGATCTCGGCAAAGTGGCGAAAGCTGCGCGGGTTGATCACACACACTGGCAAATCGGCCTCATGCAGAGCGACCGCCAGGTCCAGGTAATAGACCCCGGTGGCCTCCATGACGATGCACTCAGGCTTGAGCCCCTTGAGGTGGCTGATGGCACGGGCATGGCCCTGGGGGCTCTGTTCGAAGCGCTGCGCCTTGGCGTTACGCCCATCGCGGCGGCTGACCAGGTCGAAGGATTGGGCCGAGATATCGATACCTACCACAGTCATCATCTGTCCTTTCCCATTCGGGGGCTGGTTGAGTCACAATAGACACCGGTTCCCCGACCTCGCACTTCTTGCAGCTTCGACCTTGTGATGCAAAGTCCAGCCTGGCTGGCTTTTGGATACTCCTCGAAGTCGGCAATGAGGCGGGGAGCCGCTCTACGAACGAGGTCAGACCAACGCTGCCTCCAGGATGGGACGGCCTCCCCGGTGCCCGGCCCAAAACCCTATCAGACCAGACGCGGACAACATACAAGGATGGGTCAAGCAAAGCGGACCCATGCCGTGCGGCCAGTCCAGGGGGCAGGAGTCAGGATGTGCGCGAGGGCCGCATGGGCACGCTGCGCTTTGCCCATCCTAAGGACTGTGCGGCCAGTCAATGCTTGTGGATTGTGTAGCCCGCATGGCAGGAGCCCGGCCCCCGGATGAATAACCTGCCGGGAGATCACAACGGGCCCGGAATTGCGTGAACGTTCACGCTGGCCCGTTCAGCCGTACTTCTCGCCCCAGACGGCGAAAATCGGGTCGGACCGGGTGAGACGGTCGGCGTACTTGTCGTCGTCGGGACGGGGCAGGCCGCGCAGCGACCAAGTGTTGAGCCCGTCGAACCCGCCCGCCTCGAAGAAGTACTCCAGCACCAGACCCATGCGCTCGAACTCGTGCAGGTCCTGCCACAGGGCGATGGCCTTGGGCGGAAACCAGCGGTCGGAGAACGTGAGGATGAAACGCCCGCCCGGGCGCAACACCCGGCGCACTTCGCGAAACACCGCCACGGGGTGGATCAGGTATTCCACGGACACGGTGCACACCACCGCGTCGAAGACCTGATCATCCCGGGGCAGGCGGGGCTCGGCGTTCAGATCGTGCACCAGATGTTCCGTGAGCAGGGGATTGGCGCCCAGTTCCTCGGCATTCATGCCGAGACCCGTGACGCTGCGGGGCACGGCCACGTCATCCAGATGGGACACCCAGCTGGACATGAGATCGAGAATGTCCGCGCCCGGCGGGATGAGGTCCCTGTAGAGGCGACGGATATGCGCCAGTGCGGTGCGGTCCAGATGCTGGACGAAGCGGGGCTGCCGATAGAAGTCGTGGTCCGGCTGCGGGTCCGCGCGCCGGAACGGGTCGTCGGCCCGGAAGTCCGTGGGGCGGCCACGCCAGCGCGCCTGCATGCCGGGGCCGTTGTAGGCGGCCAGCTCCACCACATCGTGACAGGCGGCCCCGCCGCGCCGCGCACGGGAAATGTCGAGAATGCGTGCCTGAACCTCGATGTCCCGGCCCGCCATGGGATGGTTCAGGTCGATGGTGAGCCGGCCGTCATCGACGCTGCCCATCCGGAACGGCGTGCGATCCTCGCGCAGCAGGCCGCGCACCCCGGCGATGAACCCCCGGGGATAGAAGCGTCCCGCCCGGGGTTCCACGGCCACCCTGCGCAGGTGTCGGTTGAAGGCGCTGTCCTCGATGCTTAGCACGTCCTCCCCCCGATACCCGGGCAGCGGCGCGCCGTCGGGCCAGCGGTGGCTCGTCACGGCGCCGGCCGGCTGATGGTGTAGGCCGGCCTCCAGCTCCGGGGGGAACCTGTCCTGCCCAAGTTTCATCCTCGGCGTGACCAGGCAGTCGCTGTGGTTCACCGCCCCGCTCGTCCAGTGCAGGGTGAGGGCCAGGCCGAAGGTGCCGCGCTCATCCACGCGCTCCGGCCGCTCGCCGGATGCCGCGAGGCCCAGGTCGGGAAGGGTGTGTTCGAAGGGGTCGGGCATTTTGTCCGTTGTTCGTTGTCCGTTGTCAGTGGTCCGTTGTCAGTGGTCCGTTGTCAGTGGTGGGGGATTCGTGGCCGGAGACAGTTCCACAAGGTAGGTTGGGGTGAACGCAGTGAACCCCAACAATCCGGTGCTTCACTGGCCGCCCGTGTCGGGGTGTGCAACGCTCACCCCAACCTGCGCTTGCTGTAAGAAATCTTCAAGAAAAATTTCACGGAACCGCGATATCGGGGATCTCCCACGGTTGTTACAAATGCCGCCGGTCAATTGATTTGGCGATTTGTGCATATACAACCAACGTGATCAGGAGATCCAGACATGAAGAAACAAGCTCTCGCAGCGGCCGTTGCCGTCGCTGTGGCCTTTCCGCTCGCCGCGACGGCCGACGTCGATTTCTATGGCCGGGCTCATCTGTCCGTGGACCTGCTCGACGACGGAGACGACTACGGCGAGATCAACGTATCCAGCAATTCAAGCCGCTTCGGCGTGCGCGCTGAACACGCGTTCTCCGAGCGTCTGACGGGCATGCTCCAGATCGAGCAGCAGATCGATTTCGATAATCAGGGTACGGAGTTCGCGACGCGCGACACGTTCGTCGGATTGAAGGGCGACTGGGGTATGTTCCGGGTCGGGAAGTTTGACACGCCGTTCAAGCGGGCCCGCGGTCCGGCCAACTTCTTCGGCGATCAGGTTGGCGACATGCGCAACATTACCCGAACCAGTGCCCACGGGCGTTTCGACGAGCGCTTTCGCAACAGCCTTCACTACCGTTCTCCGAGCATGAGCGGGATCGTCTTTGATCTGCAGTACACTCCCGAACGCGTCGGCGCCACCACGGTGCAGGGCGGGGACAATTACGGTCTGAGCACCTCGCTGGGGTATCGCAACGGGCCGCTCAATGCCGTGTTGGCTTACGAGCAGCAGGGCGACGGCAACGTCGATCCCGATGCCTGGCGGCTGGCGGCGTCCTACCAGGTGACCGGTGATCTGCGCATCGGGGCGCTCTATCAGCAGACGACCAGCGCAGCGGACGTGGATGGCAAGGTATACGGCATCGGCGGCACCCTGCGCATCAATCCGAAGATGTACCTCAATGGCCACGTGTTCACCCTCGATTCCGATCTGAACGACGCGGACGCCACGCTCCTTGCCGTGGGTCTGGAGTATCGTCTCTACAGGGAACTGCGCCTCTATACCAATGTTGCCTTCGTGGACAACGACGACAACTCCGCCCTGACCCCATGGAGTCAGGCCCGCAGCGCTGCCCCGGGCGGCACGGCAGGTGAGACCGCCACGGGACTGTCCGCGGGCATGCGTTACGATTTCTGAGCGTGTGGTCCGGGGGCATTCCTCCGGAAGAGACCAGGAAGCGAGTCATTGGGCGCGAGGGATCGCGCCCTTTTTTGTTGTCGGCCCTGTGAGATATGCAGGCTAGGACAACATGCTCTTGAGGTTGCTCAGGTGTGCCTTGCCCGTGAGGCGGGCCTCCTCCGGGTCGGGCGGGGTTGCGTCGGGCCACTCCAGGTGTTCGGCGGGCAGTTCCTGGAGAAATCGGGAGGGTTCGCAGTCCACCTCCTCGCCGAAGCGGGTGCGCTTGCGGGCGTAGGTGAGCGTGAGTGACTCCTGTGCGCGGGTGATGCCCACGTATGCCAGTCGACGCTCCTCCTCCAGGCCGTCCTCGGCGAGGCTCACCCGGTGGGGCAGCAGTTCCTCTTCCACCCCGACCAGGAACACGTGAGGGAACTCCAGGCCCTTGGCCGCGTGCAGGGTCATGAGGTGCACGCCGTCGGCCTCGTCCTCGCCTCCGGCGCGATCGAGGATGTCCATCAGCGTCATGTGGCGCACGATCTCGCCGATGTCCTTGCCGCCCCCGGCGCCTTCCCTCGAGAGCCGCGTCATCCAGTCTAGCACCTCGTTGACGTTGTCCATGCGCCGGGCGGCGGCCTTGGGGTCGCGGGACTGGTCGAGCAGCCAATCGTCGTAGCTGATCTCATCGATGAGTGCCCGGGCGACATTGCCGGGGTCGCCTTCCTCGGCGCGGCGGCCGAACTCCAGCAGCCAGTCGGCGAAACCCTGAAGTCGCGTCAGCGCCCGGTTGGACAGGCGCTCGGCCAGGCCCATTTCGAAGCAGGCGGTGAGCAGGCTCACGTGGCGTTCGGTGGCGTACTCGCCCAGTTTCTCCAGTGTCGAGGGGCCGATCTCCCGGCGCGGCACGTTGACGATGCGAAGGAATGCCGTGTCGTCATCGGGGTTGGCCAGCAGGCGGAGATAGGCCATCACGTCCTTGACCTCGGCGCGCTCGAAAAACGACTGGCCGCCGCTCACCTTGTAGGGGATGGAATGTTCCCGCAGCAGCTTCTCGAACACCCGGGACTGGTGGTTGCCCCGGTAGAGGATGGCGTAGTCCCGGTATTCGGTGCGGTGCCTGAACTTGTGTTTCATGATCTCGGAGACCACCCGGGCGGCCTCCTGGTCACCGTCGTTGCAGGGCAGCACGCGGATGGGCTCGCCTTCGCCGAGCGCGCTCCACAGGCGCTTCTCGAACACGTGAGGGTTGTTGCCGATCAGTTGGTTGGCGGTCTGCAGGATCCGGTTGGTGGAGCGGTAGTTCTGCTCCAGCTTGATGACCTTCAGGCGCGGGAAGTCCTGCTGGAGCGCCGCCAGGTTCTCCGGCCGGGCGCCGCGCCAGGCGTAGATGGACTGGTCGTCGTCGCCCACAGCGGTCAGGCCGCCGTCCACGCCGACGAGCAGGCGCACCAGCCGGTACTGGCAGGTATTGGTGTCCTGGTATTCGTCCACCAGCAGGTGGCGAGTGCGGTTCTGCCAGCGCTCGCGCACCTCGGGGTTCTCCTCCAGCAGACGCACCGGCTGCACGATCAGGTCGTCAAAGTCCACGGCGTTGTAGGCCTTCAGGGAGCGTACGTAGGCGGCATAGAGCCGGGCCTGGGCGGCCTCCTTTTCATCGGCGGCGGTGGACAGGGCCTGCTCGGGGGTGATCAGGTCGTTCTTCCAGCCGCTGATACGGTGGCGGGCCGGTTCCGGGTCCGTGGGGTCTTCGCCGCGGAAGGTGAGTTCCTTGAGCAGCGACAGGCTGTCGGCGGCGTCGAAGATGGAAAAGCCCGCCTTGTAGCCCAGGCCCTTCAGCTCCCGGCGGATGAAGTTGAGGCCCAGGGTGTGGAAGGTGGAGACCGTGAGTCCCTTGGACTCGTCCCGGTCCAGGAGCCTGGATGCCCGGGCCTTCATCTCCTTGGCGGCCTTGTTGGTGAAGGTGATGGCGGCGATGCGTTTCGGGTCCATGCCCCGGTCGCGGATCAGATGGGCGATCTTGTGGGTGATCACGCCGGTCTTGCCGGAGCCGGCCCCGGCCAGCACCAGCAACGGGCTGTCCACGTGCTCCACGGCGGCGCGCTGCTGGGGGTTCAACGGGGGCGGGGTTCTGGAGGTCATGGGCGCGGCGATTGTACAGGAAGTTGGAAGTGTGAATCGGGAAGGGCGAAATGTTATTGATTCCCACGCCCCAACTCACACTTCTCACCTGGATGCCCCTTCCAACTTCCCAATTCACCCTTCACACTTCAATGCGTGCAAACGCTTGATCAGTTCAACTTCCACCATGTGCTTGCCGGGACGCCGGGCACGGCGGTGGTGCTCTTCACCGGGCCGCACTGCGGCGCCTGCCGCCGGTGGAAGGGGCTGTTGTCCGGCATGGTGGCCGAAGGGATGCCCTGGACCCTCTACGAGGTGGACGCGGCCCGCGACGGGGGACTGGCACTGGAGTTCGAGGTGTTCCATCTGCCCGGCCTGTTTCTCTACCATGACGGGCATTACCATGCACCGCTGCACGCGGAGCCCCTGCCGCAACGCGTCCGCTCGGCGGTGGCGGAGGCTCTGGTGCGGCCCCCGAGGGAGGCGCCATGAAGGTGGAACTGGAAACCGGTCTGCTGGATGCGGCGGCATACGTGCCCTCGCCCAATCACGATGAGCGCCCCCAGGGTGTGCTGCCCGAACTGCTGGTGGTCCATGCCATCAGCCTGCCGCCGGGGGAGTTCGACGGGCCGTGGATCGGCCGCCTGTTCACTAATACGCTGGATCCGCGTGCGCACCCGTTCTTCGCCGGGATCGCCGGTCTCCGCGTGTCGGCCCATCTGCTCATTCACCGGGACGGGGTCATGGTGCAGTACGTGCCCTTTCACAAGCGTGCCTGGCATGCGGGGGTTTCCTGCTGGCAGGGGAGGGAGTGCTGCAACGACTTCTCCATCGGCATCGAGCTGGAGGGCTGTGACGATCGGCCTTTCGAGGCCGTGCAGTATGATCTGCTCGCGGCCGTGATCCGTGCGTTGCGCCAGGCCTATCCCACCCTCGCACCGGATGCTCTGGCCGGCCACTCGGACATCGCGCCCGGGCGCAAGACCGATCCGGGTCCGTGTTTCGAATGGCCGCGACTGCGGGCCGCGCTCAGGGATTCCGGCACCGGCTCCGCATGAACCGTTTGTAAGTCACGCGCCCGCGTTCGTCCCGTCGAACCGGAGATATCCGACGGGGATGCCCGGGCAATTCCATATGTGACAAAGGGTCTTTTGACCTGGATCAATTCCAAAAATCCGCGTTCCCCTGCATAGTGCTTCACGTCTAAACAAGTGTTCTCGTGCCCGCCGGGGCACGTCCGATACGGGGAGCGCTCCATGGAGCAACAGCAGACGTATAACTACAAGGTGGTCAGGCAGTTCGCCATCATGACCATCGTCTGGGGCATCGTCGGCATGGCGGTGGGCGTACTGATCGCCGCGCAGCTGGTATGGCCGCAACTGAACTTCGATATTCCCTGGCTGGGCTATGGGCGGCTTCGTCCGCTGCACACCAACGCGGTCATCTTCGCCTTCGGCGGATCGGCCCTGTTCGCGACGTCGTATTACATCGTCCAGCGCACCTGCCACGCGCGGCTGTTCAGCGACGGGCTCGCGGCATTCACCTTCTGGGGCTGGAACGCGGTGATCGTGCTGGCGGCCATCACGCTGCCGCTGGGCATGACCATGGGCAAGGAATACGCGGAACTGGAATGGCCACTGGCCATCCTGATCGCCGTGGTCTGGGTGGCCTACGCCATCGTGTTCTTCGGCACCATCATGAAACGGCGTGTGCAGCACATCTACGTGGCCAACTGGTTCTTCGGGGCGTACATCCTCACCATCGCCGTGCTGCACATCGTCAACAACATGTCGATGCCGGTGACCCTGTTCAAGTCCTACTCGATGTATCCGGGCGCCATGGACGCCATGGTGCAGTGGTGGTATGGGCATAATGCCGTGGGATTTTTCCTGACCGCGGCGTTCCTGGGGATGATGTATTACTTCGTACCCAAGCAGGCGGGACGGCCCATCTATTCCTACCGCCTTTCCGTGGTGCACTTCTGGGCGTTGATCTCGCTCTACATGTGGGCAGGGCCCCACCACCTGCACTACACCGCGCTGCCCGACTGGGTGCAGTCGCTGGGCATGGTGTTCTCGCTCATGCTGTTGGCGCCCTCCTGGGGCGGCATGATCAACGGCATCATGACGCTCTCCGGCGCCTGGCACAAACTGCGCACCGATCCCATCCTCAAGTTCCTCATCGTGTCCCTGTCCTTCTACGGCATGTCCACGTTCGAGGGACCGATGATGTCCATCAAGACGGTCAACGCGCTTTCCCACTACACGGACTGGACCATCGGTCACGTGCACGGCGGGGCGCTTGGCTGGGTGGCCATGATCTCCATCGGCGCGCTGTACGCGCTGATTCCGGTGCTCTTCGGCCGGGAGCGCATGCACTCCATGAAGCTGGTGGAGTGGCATTTCTGGCTCTCCACCATCGGGGTGGTGCTCTACATCGTGTCCATGTGGATCGCGGGCGTGATGCAGGGGCTCATGTGGCGCGCCGTGAACGATGACGGCACGCTCACCTACAGTTTCGTGGAGACCCTGGTGCCCATGTATCCGTACTACACCGTGCGTTTCCTGGGCGGTGCGTTGTTCCTCGCGGGCATGTTCCTCATGGCTTACAACGTCTGGAAGACCGTGGCCGGTGCGCGGCCCGCGGTGCAGGCCATCCCGCAGCCGGCGCATTGATCAGGGGAGAATTCAATCATGAGTCATGAAGTCTTCGAGAAAAACGTCGGCCTGATGGCCATCGGCATCCTGCTGGTCATCAGCATCGCCGGCCTGGTGCAGATCATCCCCTTGTTCTTCCTTAAGAGCACCACCGAGCCGGTGGACAACCTGCGCCCCTACACGGCGTTGCAGTTGGAGGGCCGGGACATCTACGTGCGCGAGGGCTGCTATACCTGCCACTCGCAGATGATCCGCCCCTTCCGGGCCGAGACGGAGCGCTACGGGCACTTCTCCGTGGCCGGCGAGTTCGTCTGGGACCGTCCCTTTCAGTGGGGCTCCAAGCGTACCGGCCCGGACCTCGCCCGTGTGGGAGGGCGCTACAGCGACGACTGGCATCGCATCCACCTGATCAATCCGCGCCTGGTGGTGCCGGAATCCAACATGCCGTCCTATGCATTCCTGGAGCGCCGGGAGATCAACGCGGATATCACCCCGCGCAAGCTGCGCGCGATGCAGCGACTGGGCGTGCCCTACGGCGATGACGAGATCGCCAGCGCGGCGGACGATGTGCGCGGCAAGACCGAGATGGAAGCGCTGATCGCCTATCTGCAGGTGCTCGGCACCGCCATTCCCCACCGCAGGTGACGCCATGAGCTTCGGATTCGTACAGGGCCTGCTGACCATCCTGCTGATGGTGCTGTTCATCGGCATCGTGGTATGGGCGTACAGCGGCCGGCAGAAGAAACGCTTCGAGGAGGCATCCATGTTGCCGTTCGCCGAAGATGACGCCAAGCGGGATGGGCACCGCAAAGGAGAGACGAAACATGACTGAGCATGACATGAGCGCCTTCTGGCACTGGTGGGTGGTGCTGCTGACCGTTGCCAATATCGCCGCCATCTTCTGGCTGATCCGCTGGACCAGCAAGCGCCGGCCCGGTGAGGCCGCTCAGGGCGAAGTCACCGGCCATGTGTGGGACGAGAACCTGTCCGAGTACAACAATCCGCTGCCGCGCTGGTGGCTGTGGATGTTCTACCTGACCATCGCGTTCTCGATCATTTACCTGGCCCTGTTCCCTGGGCTCGGGCGCTTTGCGGGTTTTCTGGGCTGGACCTCCGAGGGCCGTTATGACCAGGAGGTGGCGCGCGCGGAGAGCCGTTTCGGACCCATCTTCGCGGCCTACGCGGACCGGGAGGTTCCGGCGCTGGCGCAGGATCATGAGGCCCTTCAGACGGGGCAGCGGCTGTTTCTCAATTACTGTTCCACCTGCCATGGTTCCGATGCCCGGGGCGCCCCCGGGTTTCCCAACCTGACCGACGCCCAGTGGCAGTGGGGCGGGTCTGCGGACGCCATCCGGCAGACCATTATCGACGGTCGGCAGGCGGTCATGCCCGCATTGGGCGATGCCTTGGGCGCGGACGGTGTGCAGCAGGTGACCCACTATGTGCTCAGCCTCGCCGGACGCGCGGATGCCGATGCCGCGCTGGCGGAACAGGGCCAGCCGCTGTTTGCAACCATGTGCGCGGCCTGTCACGGCACCGAGGGCAAGGGGACACCGGCGCTGGGCGCGCCGGATCTCACCAACAATATCTGGGTCTACGGAGGCTCCGCGGGCATCATCTCCCGGACGATCCGGGAGGGGCGTCAGGGCGTCATGCCCGGTTTCGGGGACTTCCTCGGCGAGGACCGGGCCCATGTGCTGGCCGCCTACGTCTACAGCCTGGCGGAGGAGGGGCGCTAGGCGCCCCGCCCCTGCATGTCCGAATCGGTCAACGTCGATGAGCGCCCGCTCGTGCAGCGGGCGATCGCCGTTCTGTGGCCCTCCTTCCTGGTTGCCGGTGTTGCCACGGTGCTGCTGTTCACCTGGGTGGATCCCGCCGAGCTTTCCCAGTGCCTGGACGGCATGCCGGCAGTCACGCGCATGGAGGCCTACTCGGTGGGCTTCTTCATCCTGTGGCTGTTCGCCGCCACGGCCAGCGCACTCACCTGTTACTTCGGCCGCCCGCCGGGCCGCTGAGAAGGGCCGGGGATGCAGGCCCCGTCCCGCAGAACGTAATTCATGTCAGAACACACGCCATCCGCCGGAGACAACGACCAGGCGTTCTACGAGAAGCGGGCAAAGGTCTACCCGCGCGAGGTGCACGGGATCTTCGCCCACCTGCGCCTGCTGGGCGTGGTGGTGCTGCTCGGCATCTTCTATGGCGCACCCTGGCTGACCTGGGGCGGGCGCCAGGCCATCTGGTTCGACCTGCCCGGGCGCAAGTTCCATATCCTCGCCTGGACGTTCTGGCCCCAGGATTTCTTCCTGCTGGCGCTGCTCCTGATCATCGCGGCCCTGTCGCTGTTCTTCTTCACGGCGCTGGCCGGGCGCCTGTGGTGCGGTTATGCCTGTCCGCAGACCGTGTGGACCGAGGTGTTTCTCTGGATCGAGCAACGTCTCGAGGGGGACCGCGCCCGCCAGATGAAGCTGGACAAGGGCCCCTGGACGCCCCGCAAGCTGGCCATCAAGGGGACCAAGCACACCATCTGGGTGCTTTTCTCTCTGTTTACGGGCATCACGTTCGTGGGGTACTTCACGCCTATCGTCGAGCTGATGCCGCGTTTCTTCACCCTTCAAACGGGCGGTTGGGAGAATTTCTGGATACTGTTCTACGGGTTTGCGACCTGGGGCAACGCTGGTTTCATGCGCGAGCAGGTGTGCATCTACATGTGCCCCTACGCCCGCTTCCAGAGCGCCATGTTCGACAAGGACACGCTGGTCATCTCCTATGACCCGGCGCGCGGAGAGCCCCGCGGTTCCCGAAAGCGCGGGGTGGATCCGAGAGAGAAGGGCCTCGGCGACTGCATCGACTGCACTCTGTGCGTGCAGGTCTGCCCCACGGGCATCGACATCCGTGACGGCCTGCAGTACCAGTGCATCGGCTGCGCCGCCTGCGTGGACGTGTGCGATGAAGTGATGGACAAGATGGAGTACCCGAGAGGGCTCGTGCGCTACACCACAGAGAATGCCATGGAGGGCAAACCCGCCCATGTGCTGCGCCCGCGGGTGATCCTCTACGGCCTGTTGCTGCTGGTGCTGTTCGCGGCGCTGGCGGTCGGCATCGGTATCCGGAACCCGGTGGGCATTGACGTGATCCGGGATCGCAATGTGCTCTACCGCGAGCTGCCCGACGGGCGCGTGGAGAATGTCTACATCCTCAAGCTGCTCAACAAGACCGATGCGGTGCGCGACTACCGGGTGGAGATCCGCGGACTGCCCGGCGCGGAACTGGTGATCGACCGGACCATGCCCGTTGCGGTGCCGGCGGGCGGGGTGGTGGAGATTCCCGCCCGGGTGCGCATCGATCCGGCCCTGCTCGACATGCCGACGGCCGAAGTGATCTTCGAGGCCCGTGTGGAGGGGCTGCCGGACGAAGGCAATGAACGGCGGGGCCGGTTCGTCGGGCGGATGCAGTAAGCGGATCGGAGGCTCGTTTTTCAATCCGGCGGCCGATTGGCATTGATGTGCGTGCGGTGGCAAGCGGCTTTCGGGTTGTACAATCTGGAATCCATACAGGAATGACGTCATGCGCTATGTGAGAGAGGATACGGGTCCCTGGTACCGTCAGCCCTGGCCCTGGCTGCTGATGATTCCGCCGGTGACGGCGGTGATCGTGGGTATGGTGTTGTTGCGGGCGGCCACCTGGGAGCCTGATGGCCTGGTGGTGGCCGATTACTACCAGGAAGGGCGGGCCATCAACGAGGTGCTGGAGCGCGAGCGCTTCGCCGCGCGCCTGGGTCTCGGCGGCGAGATTGAGCGAAACGGAGAGACCCTCGTGCTGCGCATGGAAGGCACGCCCCTGCCGCCGGCACCGCTCACCCTGCGCCTGCTGCATCCGACCCGGGCCAACAAGGATGAAGAGCTGACCCTCACCCACGACGAGGCGCTGAATGCCTGGCGGGGACGGGTGGCCCGGCTGCCCGATGCCCGCTGGCACGTGCATCTGGAGCCCGAGGATCGCAGCTGGCGCCTGCGCGGACGCATGGAGCCTGGCGCGCTCATCGTGCGCGTGTCGGCGGAGGGCTAGCTGTGTAACCCCAACAGGTTGTTCACGGCAAGCGAAGAGATGCAGGACGGATAAGCGAAGCGCCTCCGCCGGGCACCTTGCCCATGGCGTGTACGACAATACCCTCGCAGCGTAGGAGCCCGGTCCTCCGGGCGATCCGGCTTGGCACCGGTGGATCATCCTTCGCCCGGAGGACCGGGCTCCCACGGGAAGACCCCGCAGCCGTAGGGCGGATAAGCGAAGCGCATCCGCAGGGCACCTTGCCCATGGCGTGTACGACAATACCTTCGCAGTGTAGGAGCCCGGTCCCCCGGGCGATCCGGCTTGGCACCGGTGGATCATTCTTCGCCCGGAGGACCGGGCTCCTACAGGCCGCCTGAATGTCCGCATGAAGGGCGATAGTTGGGCGGTCCGGCCGGGTCCCGATTCCTGATCGCCCCGGGCCCCGGGGTTGCGCGGGGCCGTTCCGTGCCGGAAACTCTTGGCTGATGCCAACCTTCCGGACCGGCCCATGTCACTGATCACCATCCTCATCGCCCTGTTCCTGGAGCGATTTGCCGGCACACTGGACGAGTTTCGCCAGTTCCGCTGGTTCGATGCCTACGCGGACTGGATGCGCGAGCGCCTTGAGGCGATCGGGATCACCGACGGTACCGCCGGGTTCGTGCTCACGCTGCTGCCTCCGGTCCTGCTGCTGGCCCTGGTGGCCCTGCTCGTGCATGGCGTCGCCCTGGGCCTGCTGGACATCGTCCTGGGCGTGGTGATCCTCCTCCTGTGTCTCGGACCCAGAGATCTCAACGACGAGATCGAGGCCTACGTGGAAGCGGGGGCCATGCATGACGAGGAACGCCAGTTGCGTCATGCGCGGGATCTGCTGGGGCAGGAGGAATTGCCGGAGGAGCCGCGCGAACGTACCCGGGCCGTGCTGGGGGCCATCTTCTCGGAGGCGAACGGGCGGCTGTTCGCCGTGCTGTTCTGGTTTGTGGTGCTGGGACCCCTGGGGTCGCTCATCTACCGCCTGGGCAGCCTGCTCAAGGCGCCCACCGAGGAGCGGCCGGAAGGTTTCATGGCGGCCGCGGCGCGCCTGCAGGCGCTCATGGACTGGATCCCGGCACGCCTGGTCGCCCTGGGTTACGGCCTGGTGGGCAGCTTCGATGCCGCCTTCTCCGTCCTGACCCGGGCCCTGCCCGGCAGTTGGCAGCACATGGACGAGGAGAACCGGGCACTGCTGCGCGATGCCGGAGCCGAGGCCATGCAACTGGACCACGTGCGCGGTGACCACCTGGACGACCCGGCCGAACTCAATGCCCTGGCGGAACGCGCCGACGGACTGATCATGCGCACACTGGTGGTGTTTCTGGCGGTGCTGGCGCTGATGACCCTGGCGGGATGGACAGGTTGAGGGCAGTGGCAAGTCTCAAGTGGCAAGGGTCCTCTCCCCAACCCTCGCCCGCAAGCGGGGGAGGGTGTTTTCTCCCACTCCCTCAGGGAGAGGGTCGGGGTGAGGTTGGTCTTCCTTGCCACTTGAGACTTGCCACTCGCTACTGAAGTCATGTTGATTGATCTCTTGCGTCATGGCGAACCGGAAGGCGGGCGGCGGTACCGCGGTTGCGGTGTCGACGACCCCCTGGCCGCGAACGGCTGGGCGCAGATGCGTGCCGCAGTGAACGGCTCGGAAACGCCCTGGACCCGCATCATCACGTCCCCCATGCGCCGCTGCCGGGACTTCGCCGAGGTCTTTGCCCGGGAGCGGGGGTTGCCGTTGGCCGTGGATCCCGACCTGCGGGAGGTCGGGTTCGGCGACTGGGAGGGGCGGCGCCCGGAAGAGATCAGGTCGGCGGATCAGGCCGCGTATCTGGCCTTCTACCGGGACCCCGCGGGTGCGCGGCCGGACGGGGCCGAGTCCCTGGAGGGGTTTGCGCGTCGTGTTCGCGGTGCTTTGCGGGCGCTGACCGAGGGGCATCGGGGCGAGCATCTGCTGGTGATCGCACACTCCGGCGTGATCCGTGCCGCCGTTACGCATGCCATGAACGTCCCGCCCGCGGCACTCTACCGGCTGCGCATGCCCTATGCCGCGCTGACCCGCCTGCGGTTGGACGAACGCGGGCTGTCGGTGGAGTTTGTTAATCGGTAGTTGTCAGTTGTCAGTTGTCAGTTGTCAGAAGCGTGACCCCGCCCGGGGGGGTGTCAAGGGGTTTTCTACAACTGACAACGGACCACTGACAACTGACAACGGACCACTGACAACTGACAATGGACAACTGACAACATCAACGAATCCGATACGCAGCGTGACAGGTGACGCAGGTCTGCGTCACGCCCTGCAGCGCGCGGAAAGCGCGCAGTGCATCGCCTTCCTCGGCGGTGCGGGCAAACCGGCTGGCTTCCCGATGCATGTTTGTGCCCATCTCGCGCATGGGGGCGGGCATCACCTGGGCCATGTGGGCGGCGCCGTGGCTCTCCAGTGAACTCATGCCGAGTCGAAACTCGGCCACCCGCGCTGCCCTGGTGAAGTCCTCTTCATTCAGGGCGGCCAGGATCTCGTCGATGGCGGCCAGATGATCGCGCATGTTTGCCAGCATGTGCTCCTGCATCATGGGTGGCATGTCGACCATCTCGCGGGTGTCGGCCTGAGCCAGAGCCGGAAGGACAAGGCCCAGGGTCAACAGAGTGCTGATCATGAACTGCTTCATGGCGCTCTCCGGTGCGATGTGTGATCGAAGCAGAATATACGGCTTGAGGACCGGCCCCGTATGATCCGGATCATACGGGTTCGGATCCCTTGGTCAGCTGCAGCCGCTTCCCGGAGCGATCGAGTTCACCGCGTGCTTCCATGCGTGCCAGGGTCCGGTAAAGCGTCTCGCGGGTGAGCCCCAGCAGGTCGGCCCAGTGGCTGAGCGTACAGCGCAGCTCCAGGCCACCGGCGGCATCGCCTTCGGTGAGCAGGTAGTGGCGGATGCGGGCCTCGGCGCCGCGCAACTGCAATCGCTCCACGGTGGAGCGTTGGCGGCGCAATTCTGTACACAGGCCGGACACCCAGTCCAGGGCGAAGGCTGAATCGTGTTCCAGCTGCCGGCGCAGTACATTCCGCGGCAGGACCAGAACCCGGGAAGGCCGCACGCACAGGGCGGTGCAGTGATACCTTTCCGTGTTGAGGCTCGCCTCGGCGAAGAACCCCCGGGGCAGGGCGCGATGCAATATCACGGTCCCCCCATCCGGGCTGTTGCGCAGCAGATGCACCTCGCCGTCCAGCAGGTAAAAGACTGCGCTGGCAGGATCCCCCTGGCGGAAGACCGCGCAGCCCTTGCCGTAGTCCCGCACCTCGCACCGGGGGCGCAGTGCTTCAAGCGGTGGCGGGTATGGTGTAGGGTCCATTGTCCGTGTCACATGACGGGAATGCAGGGAGGGATTGTCGCACCATGTCCATGCTGCAGACCACGCACAGGCTTGAGGTCGAGACCCGGGGCCGGGGGCTCTACATGTTCACCGACCCGGTGTGCAGATGGGTGGCCCGGTCCGGCATCCGCACCGGACTCCTGACCCTCCTGATCCAGCACACCTCGGCCAGCCTGGTGATTCAGGAAAATGCCGATCCGGACGTTCGCGGTGACCTGCAGCGTTTCTTTGCGCGCCTGGTACCAGAGGGTGACGAGATCTACCACCACACCCTGGAAGGCCCCGATGACATGCCTGCCCATGTGCGCAGTACGCTCACCCAGACGCAGCTGTCCATCCCGGTGATGGACGGTCGCCCCGCGCTGGGGACCTGGCAGGGACTGTACGTGTTCGAGCACCGCCACGCCCCGCAGCGGCGACGGGTGGCAATGCACCTGATCGGCGAGGCGTGAGGGGATAGGCGGTAGGGGAAAGGGGAGAGGCGTGAGGGGATAGGCGAAAGGCGAAAGGCGAAAGGCGAGAGGCGTCCAGAGTAGAAATCCCCTCCCCCTCCATAGGCAGCCAGGGAGAAAGTGGTTTCACGCCTATCCCCTCACGCCTCACGCCTCACGAAATTCACCTATTCCTCCCAGCTGACCAGCCCGCCCAGCACGGTGTGCATCTCGGCCAGGGTCGGGTATTGCGCTTCCCAGTCGTCGGCAAAGCCTCCATGGCAGGTCAGTCGCCGCACGTCCGTCTGATCGTCCGACTGCAGCTCGTAATGGACCAGGCGGCTGATGGGCGGAGCACTGCCGTCGTCGTCGTCGGAAACCTGCACGAGGGATGCCACCCGCATCGGCCCGCGTTCCTGTACCACCTCCACGTGGCCCTGGCGGTGGCGGGTGACCAGGAATCGGCCGGGTTCGATGCGCGCCGATCCGTCGCTCAGCGTGTTGACCTCGAAGTTGCAGTGGGGGTGGTACATGTTCACGCCGCCTTTGGGCACCACCCGGCCGTCCTGCATAAACACGCGGGTATGCCCGGAGCGGATCGGCAGGGCCTCGTTCACCATCACGGTGGCACCGACGGGTATGTGTGCACGAGATGACGCCCACTGCTCCATGGTCAGGGGCGCGCAGGCCCCCAGGATTCCGGCCGTCAGGGTGATCCCGATGATACGTTTCATTGCTGCGAACCTCGCTGAAGCAACCGGTACGAAGGATTGGACAACACGCGCGCAGCGCCGTTCTGCCTGCCGGTTCCCGTGAGGACAGCCGGTCCATGACAAGGCGCCGGAGCGTATCACGGGATGTGAGCCGGTGCCGCCCATGTTAATCTGTGCGGCCTTTCCACGACAGACATCCGTATCCGGAACACGATTCATGAGCCCTTTTCTTCAGACCGCCATCGAGGCCGCCCTGGCCGCCCAGAAGGTCATTCAGCGCTACTACCGCCAGGAGATCCCGGTGGAACTCAAGGAGGACCGGAGCCCGGTGACCATCGCCGACGTGGAGACCGAGAAGACCATCAGGGGCGTCATCTCCGGGGCATTTCCGGCGCATGGTTTCTATGGCGAGGAGACCGGCCATTCCGGCGGGAGCGCCCCCTACACCTGGCTGATCGACCCCATCGACGGCACCAAGAGTTTCGTGCGTCAGTACCCCTTCTTTTCCACCCAGATCGGGCTCATGCACAACGAGGAACTGGTGTTGGGGGTGTCCAACGCGCCGGAGTTCGAGGAGATGGCGTATGGAGAGAAAGGCCAGGGCGCCTTCCTCTCCGGCAAGCCGGTGCGTGTGAGCGGGGTGGAGGCGTTTGCCGACGCCACCCTGTCGGTGGGCAATATCCAGACGCTTGCCGCGGGCCAGGGCTGGGACGGGCTCGCACGGATCGTGCGCCAGGTGAACCGCACCCGGGGTTACGGGGACTTCTACCACTACCACCTGCTGGCGTCCGGGCGCATCGATCTGGTGATCGAATCCGACGTGAACATCCTGGACATCGCCGCCCTCGCGGTGATCGTGCGGGAGGCCGGCGGGGTTTTTACGGACCTGGAAGGCCGCGCACTGACCCTCGACACCACCAGCGTGCTTGCCGCCGCCACCCCGGCGCTGCACGCCCGGGCCCTGGAGTCGCTCGCGGGTTAGCGGGCTGCGTCAATCAGAACCATGCCCATGGACGGGACGGGCGGGATCAAGGCCGCGTGTAGGAGCCCGGTCCTCCGGGCGATGCCGGAGCTTGGCCCATCGCCCACGGGTGTGGGCTCCTACAGGGCCGGTGGTGTCACAAACCCCGTAGGAGCCCAGTCCCCTGGGCGATCCTGCCCGAACCAAACCCCATTCGCCCGGAGGACCGGGCTCCTACACACGCGGGGTGGGGTTATCGCGCAGATGCCCATTGTGATGATCGAATCCACCGGGAACGTCGAGGAGCCAGGAAAGATGCTGCCGCCGGTGGGCAACCTTCCGGAAGTTCTGTCCTGACCCTGTTCATCCCGCTCGCTGCCTTTCACAACACCCCCCAAACCCCGTCCCGCAGCCCCTCCACCGGGCGGAAGGCGGTCTTGTATGCCATCTTGGGGCTTTGCGCGATCCAGTAGCCCAGGTACACGTAGGGTAGCCCCAGGCGGCGGGCCTCGGCAATCTGCCACAGGATGGCGTGGGTGCCGGGGCTGCGCGCGGCATCCGCCGGGTCGAAAAACGTGTAGACGGCGGACAGGCCATCCGGCAGCCGGTCGCACACCACCACGCACACGAGCCGCCCGTGCAGGCGAAACTCCACCAGGTCCGTGTCCGACCAATCCGAGTCGATGAAGCGCCAGTAGTCCGTGGGAGAGGGGTCGTCCATGCCGCCGCCCGGATGACGGGTATTCACATAGCGGCGGTAGAGTTCGAAGTGCTCCTCCCGGGGGGCGGGCTTGATACAGTTCATTTCCAGGTCTGTATTGCGACGCCATACGCGGCGCTGGGCGCGGTTGGGTTCGAAGGCCTCCACGGGCACGCGAACCGGCACGCAGGCCCGGCAATGGGGACATTGATGACGATACACGTGCCGGCCGCTGCGGCGAAAGCCCACCTGCGCCAGGCGGCCATAGAGTCCTGCATTCATCGGAGCCCTGGGATCGGCAAAGGCGCTCACCATCTGCCGGTCCGCCAGGTACGGGCAGGGCTCGGGCGGCGTCACATAGAAATGCAGGGGGGCGGTGTCGGTGCGCATGGGGAACAGTATTCGGGAACCGGGATTCAGGATACAAGGGAGCCGTGTCCCGGACCGGCGATACGGACATCCATGGTCCCTCTTGATCAAGGGCTCCTGGACCACTGCATTGCGGGGTGATATCCGCCCGATGCCGACCCGTGTCAAGTCTGGCGGGAGCCGCTTGGCGGCTCGCTCGCGGGGGGGTGCACCGGGGGTGAATCGGGCTGCCATGCTAAAATAGGCGGCTTATCCGCTTGCAACCTACGGTTCCAGACCCCATGACTGACGATCGCATCCGCCTGCTCGAAACCCGCATCAAGGACCACATTCTGATCCTGGATGGTGCCATGGGCACCATGATCCAGGGCTATGAACTGCAGGAGCAGGATTACCGCGGGGAACGTTTCGCGGACTGGAACATCGACCTGAAAGGCAATAACGACCTGCTGGTGCTCACGCGCCCGGAGATCATCGCCGAGATCCATGGCCAGTACCTGGAGGCCGGCGCGGATATCGTCGAGACCAACACCTTCAATGCCACCCGCGTCGCCATGGCTGATTATGCCATGGAGGACATGGTCCCGGAGATCAACCGGGAGGCTGCGCGCATCGCCCGGGAGGCCGCGGACGCCTGGACCGCAAAGGACCCGGCCAAGCCCCGCTTCGTGGCCGGGGTGCTGGGCCCCACCAACCGCACCGCCAGCATTTCCCCCGACGTGAACGATCCGGGTTTTCGCAACGTGGACTTCGACACGCTGGTGGCGTCCTATCGCGAGGCGGCCGAGGCGCTCATCGAGGGCGGTGCGGACCTGCTGCTCATCGAGACCGTGTTCGACACCCTGAACGCCAAGGCGGCAGTGTTCGCGGTCGAGACCCTGTTCGACGAGACCGGCCAGCGTCTGCCGGTGATGATCTCCGGCACCATCACCGACGCCTCCGGGCGCACCCTCACCGGGCAGGTCACCGAGGCCTTCTGGAACAGCCTGCGCCATGCACGGCCGTTTTCTTTCGGTCTCAACTGCGCCCTGGGGCCCAAGGAACTGCGGGCGTACGTGGAGGAGCTGTCCCGCCTGGCCGACTGCCATGTCTCCGCCCATCCCAACGCGGGCCTGCCCAACGAGTTCGGCGAATACGACCTGAGTCCGGAACAGATGGCCGTGCATATCCGTGAATGGGCGGAGTCCGGCTTCCTCAATATCGTGGGCGGCTGCTGCGGCACCACGCCGCCCCACATCCGCGCCATTGCCGATGCGGTGGCCGACATCACCCCGCGCACGGTCCCGGAGACCGTGCCCGCCTGCCGGCTGTCGGGGCTCGAGCCCTGCAACATCGACGCGGAGTCCCTGTTCGTCAACGTGGGCGAGCGCACCAACGTCACCGGCAGCGCCCGGTTCAAGCGCCTCATCAAGGACGGCGACTACGAGACGGCGCTCGAGGTGGCCGCGAGCCAGGTGGAGAACGGAGCCCAGATCATCGACGTGAACATGGACGAGGGCATGCTGGATTCCAAGGCGGCCATGGTGCGGTTTCTGAATCTCATGGCCTCGGAACCGGATATCTCCAGGGTGCCGGTGATGATCGATTCCTCCAAGTGGGAGGTGATCGAGGCGGGGCTCAAGTGCATCCAGGGCAAGGGCGTGGTGAACTCGATCTCCATGAAGGAAGGCGAGGAGACCTTCATCGAGCACGCGAAGCTGGTGCGCCGGTACGGCGCCGCGGTGATCGTCATGGCCTTTGACGAGCAAGGGCAGGCGGACACCAAGGAACGCAAGGTGGAGATCTGTCAGCGCGCCTATCGCATCCTCACCGAGCAGGTGGGCTTCCCGGCGGAGGACATCATCTTCGACCCGAACATCTTCGCCATCGCCACGGGCATCGAGGAGCACAACAACTATGGCGTGGATTTCATCGAGGCCACCCGCGAGATCAAGAAGACGCTGCCCCACGCCCTGGTCTCCGGCGGCGTGTCCAACGTGTCGTTCTCGTTCCGCGGAAATGAGCGGGTGCGTGAGGCGATTCACGCGGTGTTCCTGTACCACGCCATTCATGCGGGCATGGATATGGGCATCGTCAACGCCGGCCAGCTGGCGGTCTATGACGAGGTGGATCCCGAGCTTCGCGAACTGGTCGAGGACGTGGTGCTGAACCGCCGCGAGGATGCGACCGAGCGCCTGCTGGAGGCCGCCGAGCGCTACCGCGGTGAGGGCGGCGAGGCAAAGGCCGAGGATCTGGAATGGCGCTCCCTGCCCGTTGAAAAGCGTCTGGCGCATGCCCTGGTCAAGGGCATCGACGCCCACGTGGTGGAGGATGCCGAGGAGGCGCGCCAGCAGGTCGACCACCCCATCAAGGTGATCGAGGGCCCTCTCATGGACGGCATGAACGTGGTGGGCGACCTGTTCGGTGACGGCCGGATGTTCCTGCCCCAGGTGGTCAAGTCCGCCCGGGTGATGAAGAAGGCCGTGGCCCACCTGATCCCGTTCATCGAGGCGCTCAAGAAGGAAGGCGACCGCCCCAACGGCAAGGTGCTCATGGCCACGGTGAAGGGTGATGTGCACGATATCGGCAAGAACATCGTCGGCGTGGTGCTCCAATGCAACAACTTCCAGGTCATCGACCTGGGGGTGATGGTGCCCGCGCAGAAGATCCTGGACACGGCCGTGGAGCAGGACGTGGACGTGATCGGCCTTTCAGGCCTGATTACGCCTTCCCTTGAGGAGATGTCCCACATGGCCAAGGAGATGGAGCGCCTCAGCATGAAACTGCCGCTGCTCATCGGCGGTGCCACCACGTCCCGTTCCCATACGGCGGTGAAGATCGAGCCCCATTATTCCGGCCCCACCGTGTGGGTGAAGGATGCCTCCCGGGCCGTGGGCGTGGTGCAGAATCTGATCAGCGAAAGTACCCGCGACGACTATGTGGCCGGGATCCGTGCCGACTACGAGGAGGTTCGGGTCAATCACGCCGGGCGGCAGAAGACCCAGAAGTGGCTGACCCTGGAACAGGCGCGTGAGAACCGTGCCCCCATCGACTGGCAAGGCTATGAGCCGCCGCGCCCCAGGGTCCTGGATTCGGAGCCCGCCGGCGACGGCATCACCGTGCTGCACCCCTACGGCCCCGACAGCGTGGTTATCCGCTTCGACGATTATCCGCTTGAGGAGCTCAAGGATTACATCGACTGGACACCCTTCTTCCACGCCTGGGAACTGCATGCCGCATACCCGCGCATCTTCGAGGACGAAGTGGTGGGCGAGGAGGCGAAGAAGCTCTTCAAGGATGCCACCGCCATGCTGGACAGGATCATCGGCGAGGGCTGGCTGAAGGCGCGCGGCGTCATTGGCTTCTTCCCGGCCAACAGTGTCGAGACCGACGACATCGAGCTCTACAGGGACGAAGACCGCAAGCAGCCGCTCATGCGCCTGCATCACCTGCGTCAGCAGACCGAGCGACGGGGCAAGGGTCCCAACCAGTGCCTGGCGGATTTCGTCGCGCCGCGGGACACGGCCATCCCCGATTACCTGGGCGGCTTCGCGGTGACCGCCGGCATCGGCATCGACGAGCATGTGAAGCGCTTCGAGGAGGCTCATGATGATTATCACGCCATCATGCTCAAGGCGCTCGCCGACCGCCTGGCCGAGGCTCTGGCCGAGCGCATGCATGAGCGGGTGCGCCGGGAGTTCTGGGGCTACGCGCCGGACGAGGCGCTGGACAACGAATCCCTGATCAAGGAGAAGTACCAGGGGATCCGGCCCGCGCCCGGCTATCCCGCCTGCCCGGAACACACGGAGAAGGGTCTGCTCTGGGAGCTGCTCGATCCCGTGGAGAATGCCGGCATGCGCATCACCGAGAGCTTCGCCATGCTGCCCACCGCCGCCGTCTCCGGCTGGTACTTCGCCCACCCCGAGGCCAGGTACTTCAACGTGGGCAAGGTCAACCGCGACCAGGTCGCCGACTATGCCAGGCGCAAGGGCATGAAGCCCACCGAAGCCGAGCGTTGGCTTGCGCCGAACCTGGGGTATGAGCCGGAAGACTGATTGGTGAGTGAGGCGTGAGGCGTGAGGCGTGAGGCGTGAAGCGTACCTGCGCCTTCCCCCTCACCCCTCACCCCTCTCCGTCGCAGTGCTATGCTGAGAGCATGGCAACCCGCCCGGCGAGACATTGATGGTCGATGCGTCAGTGACGAGTGACAAATGGCAGCGCAGTTCTGATGTCGTCACTCGTCACTATCCGGTCGGCATGGGTCCGCTTCGCTTGACCCATCCTACGGTCTGCACTGTATCCCGTAGGATGGGCAAAGCGAAGCGTGCCCATGCGGTTGCCGTGGTGGCCCGTGACTGGGGTCATGCTTCTCGTCTCCTCTCATCCCTGTTTCAACCATGCTGAACTGTCCCCGCCCCCGCAAGAGGTTTGCCCATGGTCGATGACACCGACGACACCGTTCAGGCCGACGAACACCGCCTGAAACTTCGTAACACCCGGCCCGAGGACTACGAGGCCGTGCACGAGATCATGGAGAAGGTCTACCGGGTACTGGACGGGTCGTGGAGCCGGGAGCAGTTCGAGTCACAGATCTCCCGTTTTCCGGAGGGGCAGATCTGCATCGAGGACAACGGCCGGCTGGTGGCCGCGGCCATCAGCATGATCGTCGATTACGACCGCTGGGGTGATCGTCACAACTACAAGGCCATCACCGGAAATGGTTATCTCACCACCCACGACCCGAACGGCGACACGCTCTACGGGGTGGATGTCTTCGTCCATCCCGACTACCAGGGCATGCGCCTGGGCCGGCGGCTGTACGATGCCCGCAAGGAACTGTGCGAGAAGCTCAACCTGCGCCGGATCGTGGCCGGCGGGCGCATCCCCGGCTACGCGGAGTACCGGCAAAGCATGACGCCCCAGCAGTACGTGGAGCAGGTGAAGAACAAGGAGCTCTATGATCCCATTCTGACCTTCCAACTCTCCAACGATTTCCACGTGCGCCGGATCATCACGGGTTACATGCCCGATGACACGGAGTCCCGGGCCTACGCCACGCTCATCGAGTGGATCAACATCTACTACGAGGAGAAGGAGAAACTGATCGGCGGCGCCAAGCAGACGGTGCGGGTGGGTGCCGTGCAGTGGCAGATGCGGCCGATGCCAAGCCTCGATGACCTCTTCCAGCAGCTGGAGTATTTCGTCGACGCGGTCTCCGGTTATCAGGCCGACGTGATTCTTTTCCCCGAGTTCTTTAACGGACCGCTCATGGTCCAGTTCAACCAGGAGAACCCCGCCGAGGCCATACGTCACCTGGCGGAGTACACCGAACCTGTCCGCCAGGAACTGGTGCGCCTGGCGCTGGCCTACAACGTCAATATCATTGCCGGGAGCATGCCGGAATACGAGGGCCAGGCCCTGCTCAACGTGTCCTATCTGTGCCGGCGCGACGGCACCTGGGACAAGCAGTACAAGGTGCATACGACCCCGGACGAGCAGTCCTACTGGGGCATGCAGGGCGGCGATCAGGTGCGGGTGTTCGAGACCGATTTCGGCAAGATCGGCATCCTCATCTGCTACGACGTGGAATTTCCGGAGCTGCCGAGGCTGATGGCCGATCAGGGCCTGCAGATCCTGTTCGTGCCCTTCTGGACGGACACCAAGAACGCCTACCTGCGGGTACGCCGCTGCGCCCAGGCCCGCGCCATCGAGAACGAGTGCTACGTGGTCATCTCCGGCAGCGTGGGCAACCTGCCCCGGGTGGAGAACATGGACATGCAGTATGCCCAGGCGGCGGTGTTCACCCCCTCGGATTTCTCCTTCCCCCACGACTGCATCGCCGCCGAGGCCACCCCCAACACCGAGATGACCCTCATCGTGGACCTGGATCTGCACAATCTGAAGGATCTGCGCGAGCATGGCAGCGTACGCAACCTGCACGACCGGCGGCTGGACCTCTACCGGGTGAGTTGGGTGGGGGGGAAGAAGGGGGAAGGATGAAGGATGAAGGGGGAAGGATGAATGAAGGTCCGTGTTTGATTCCGTACGAGCCCGGTCCCCCGGGCGATGCGTTGCCCTTCGCCCGGTGCACCCCGTCAAGGCGGCATCCCGATGCCTTCACTGTGAACGGTGGTGAGTATGCGGGCTGGATCCTGTAAGAAAAACCGACAATAATGCCCGCGGTCCATCCCTTTCCATCAATTACAGGCGAATCCCCCGATGACGAGGCGCCCGATCCCGGCCGTCGTTGCGGCCACCCTTGTGCTGTGCCTGGCGACTCCGGTCGCGGCGAATAACGGTCTGAACCTGATCGGTTTCGGCGCGGAGTCCATCACCATGGGCGGGGCCGACCTGGCGGTGGCCCGCGACACCAGCGCCCTCAACACCAACCCCGCCGGCCTGATGCGGATCGCCGACCGGCAGATGGACATGCATCACACCGTGGCCCATGCCCTGGATGTGCGCCACCGGGACGGCTTCGGCAACGATGCGGAGGTCTCCAATCGCAACATCCTGCTGGGCAGCCTGGGATATGCCCGCCGTCTGCCTGATCGTCCCGTGACCGTGGGTATCGGGCTGTTTGCCCAGGGGGGCGCGGGCAACGATTTCCGCAATCTCACCACCGCCTTCGGTACGGAGGACGAGCTCTCGGCCGCCTTCCGCATCGCGAAACTGACCACCGGGCTCGCCTGGCAGGCCACCCCGACGGTGGCGCTGGGCGGCAGCGTTTCGCTCTTCTACGCCGACCTGAACCAGCGGATCTTTCCCGACACCTCGGTGCATGAGGGGGGCGCGCCGGAGGAGGGCTTCTTCGGCTATGCGCTGCGCGACATGGACGTGCTGACACCGGGGTTCAAGCTGGGCGCCATGATCACGCCCTCGGAGCGGGTCTCGCTGGGGCTCGCCTACACGTCCGGTGTGGACCTGTCCATGAACGGCGGCACGCTCACCTCGGATTTCAGCGCCCTGGGTCTGGGCAAGGTGACCTATCGGGACGTGCGCGCGACGGGGACCGATCTGCCTCGGGAACTGGGCGTGGGTGTCGCCTTCCGGCCCACCCCGCGGTTGCTCACCGCCGCGGAGCTGAACTGGCTGGACTGGTCGAAGGCCGTCAAGCGCACCACGCTGACGGCGGCCGCGCCGGACGATCCCGACGCTCCCCCGGTCCTCGCGGCGGAGTCCGACATGAACTGGCGGGACCAGTATGTGATCGCGCTGGGCATGGCCTACGACTGGTCCGACAAGCTGATTCTCCGGGCCGGCTACAACTACGGGCGCAACCCGGTCCCCGAGCAGCACATGAACCCCCTGCTGGCTGCCATCGCGCGGCACACCTACACCCTCGGCCTCGGTTATCGGCTTGCGGGCCGTTGGCGGATCGACGGCGGTCTGGAGTACGTCGGGCGCGAGAAGGTCCGTTTCACCAATCCTGAGCTGCCCTTCGGGCCGGATGCGGTGGCCGTACACGAGGTCCTCGCTTTCCACATGATGCTCGTCTACCGGTAACGGTTGCGGCGGCGCGGCGGGAACACGGCCACCGGCGCCGGTTACCAGGGGATGATGCTGCCGTCGATGTCAAAGAAACTTCCGGCGTCGTCCGGTGCCACCCTTGCCAGAAGTTCACGCATGCGACGGGCGGAGGTCTCGGCGTCGATCTCGCCGTGGGGTCCGCCCATGGCGGTGCGCACCCAGCCCGGATGCAGTACCACGGCGGTGATACCCCTGGGCGCGAGGTCGATGGCGGCGCTCTTCATGACCGCGTTGAGCGCCGCCTTGCCGCTGCGGTAGATGTACGCTCCGCCCGAGCCGTTGTCCGCCATGCTGCCCATCTTGCTGCTCAGCGAGGCAATCAGCCGCAGTTCGCTCGCCGCCACGTTGTCCGCCAGGGCTTCCATCATCTTCATGGGGCCGATCACGTTGGTGCGGAAGTTGTCGACCCACGCCTCCTCGTCGGTGTTGCGGCCAAAACGCACCCCGTCCGGCCCGTAGCTGCCCGCGTTGTTGAGCAGCAGGTCCAGGGGGGTCTCGCCCAGCACCGCGGCGAGCGCCCGGATATGCGCGGATTTCGTCACATCCAGCGGATGCACGCTGACCCGCCCGTTGCTCCCCGCGGCCAGCCGGTTGAGATCGCCGGCCCGCTCGGGTTGACGGCATCCCGCATAGACGCGCCAGCCCTCGGCGGCATACTGCCGGGCAAACTCCAGTCCGATGCCGCGGTTGGCGCCGGTGATGACGACGGTATGGGTCATAGTTCGGCCAGCGCCAGGATAATGGGCATCCACACGGCCAGGAGCAGGGCGATGAACACCACGTCCGTAAGGATGATGAAACCGAAGTGCCGCCCTCGAGTGTTGCGGGGCTCCCGGGCATACAGGCTCGACATGAGGATGTCCAGCAGATACAGGGTCAGCAGGATGGGCACGATGGCCGGCGCCACGGCGGTGGATATGATTCGCCAGCTTTCATAGTCCGGCGGTGTGTGGGGCGCGGGCATCAGGATGGCGGTGATCACGGAGATCACGCCCATGGCGATGCGCATCGGCCCCAAGGCCTGGTTGATGCGTGCAAACATGTCCGGTTGGAGCCCCTTGACCGTGAGGAAGGTCACAAGACCGTACTGTCGCGGGACGGCCGAATCAAGCCCGCGTTGGGTCGGGGGGCCTTGAGGCGGTACACTCGGCCACTGGGCATCCGCCCATCAGGCAAGCTTGAGGGGGCTTCGGGCGAATGGGGGCTGATCAGGACACGATCCCGGAACCTGGCTTGACCATCCTCGTCGTGGATGACTCGAGGGTGATGCGGCAGGCTCTGAAGAAGATCCTGGCAAAGGTCTACGGGGTGGTGGAGGCCGCCGACGGGGAGGAGGGTTGGTCCCGGATTCTGGAGGATCCGGCCGTATGCTGTGTGTATACGGACCTGTCCATGCCCCGCCTGGACGGCTACGGGCTGATCCGGCGTATTCGCGAATCGGGTGATCCGAGGGTTCGTGAGATGCCCATTGTGCTGATCACCGGCAACGAAGACAGCGAGGGCACGCGTGAACGGGCCATGTCCGCCGGCGCAAGCGGCGTGGTTCAGAAGCCCTTCAACGCGGACGATATCCTGGAAGTCGCGCGCCGCCATGTGGACCCGCGGCGCGGCCAACCCCCCGATGATGCTTCGCCGGCGGGCGGGGATCCGGCCGAGCCGGGGCGTCTTCGTGAGCGCGTCTCCGAACTGGAGGCAACCCTGCTGGATATGAAAAAGCAGCTCCAGAGCTGGCAGGAGGAGGCGCAGCGGGCCGCGGCCTCGTCGCTCTCGGCCTCCGAGGAATGGGAGCAGACGCTCAATGCCATGCGCGAGCAGCTGCGCGAATCCCAGGAAGAACGGGACCGGCTGCGCAGGGAACTCATCCTGCGCCAGCAGAGCGTGGACGAGAAACGGGTGTCGGACCGCATTCGCGAACTGGAGGACCAGCTGGCGGCAGAGCGGTCCGAACTGGAGCGCCTGCGCGCCGAAACCGGGGATCTGGAGGCCGGGTTGACGGCTGCCCGGGAGGCGGCCAGCGAGGCCTCGGGCCGGGCAGACGATCTGGAGGCACGCTTGCAGAGCGTGCTCTCGGAGCACGAGCGTGCACGCGAAGAGGCGGGTTCGTTACGCCGTGAACTGGAATCGACCCGTGCCGGACACCAGGCGGTAGAGCAGGCGCTGGGACTGGAACGCGGCAAGGTGGTGGAGTTACAGGCCCGGTTGCAGGCTCTTGACGGGGACGAGTCGGAGCGGGTCGCCCGGCTGGCCGGCACCGAACAGGAACTCTCCGAATGGCAGGCTCGGGCCCGTGAGGCGGAACAGGCGCTCAAGCGTGCGGGGAGCGAGATCCCGGGCGGTGCGGCCGGCCGGGAAGAAGACCTGGCGCGGGAACTGGAAACGGAGCGGGAACGCCTGCGTGACCTGGAGGCCGAGTTGGCCGGTATGCGGGAGCGTGCCGAGGCGCTTGAGGCGCAGATCCCCGATGAGGATGCGCTCGAGACCCTTCGGGTGCGCGCGGAGAATGCCGAACTCAACCAGTTGCAGCTCGAGGACGAGATGGTGGAGATAGCGGCCAGGATGGAACGCAGCGAAGGGGCCCGGGTGGCAGCGGAGGAGGAGTTGCGGGCGCTCATGCAGGAACTGGCCGATGCGAGGCGCGAGCTGCGGGAGCGTGCCGCTGCTCCGCCTCCGGTCCCCGAGGAACCGGAGGACGCGGACCTCGAAGAGTTGCCAACGGATGAACAGCCACCGGTCGAGGAATCGGGTGACAGTCCGGCCACGGATGCAGCGGCCGACGTCCCGGTGTTGGAGTCCACAGCCGAAGGATTCGACGACGCGGAGGCGCCGGAACCGCGTGTCGAGCCGGATGGTGTCAGCGCCGAACCGGCCATCGGGGGCAATGGTGCCGGGCCTGTGCGCGACAGCAGCGGGGATCCCATTATCCGGCAGTGGGAGGAAGAGCGCCGGCGCCAGCGCCGCCTTCAGATGATGATCCTGGTCGCGGTGGCGGCCGTTGCCGCCCTGGGTCTTCTCTTCCTTCTGATCTGAGCCGGAATACGCCGGCATCCGGACCCGCTGCCCGGATGCCGGCGCCAAGCGGTGCCGTCATGAACGGACACCGGTCAGCCGCGCCGCATCAGCCGCCGAAGGTGTCCGCCAGGAAGCGTTCCAGTTCCGACCAGGAGGCCTGGTCGGCATCAGCGTTGTAGCCCACGGGCATGCCGAACTTCTCGGCAGCCTCATCGGCGCCGGGATTGGTGAAGCTGTGGGTGGCTCCGTCATAGCCCACGAAGCGGTAATCCACGCCGGCTGCATCCATCTCCTTCTTGAAATTCTCGACCTGTTCCGGCGGCACCATCGGATCCTCGTTGCCATGCAGCACCAGGACGCGGGAGGTCACCTTGCCGCTCTCTGCGGGGTTCTGCGTGGCCAGTGCGCCGTGGAAGCTGGCCACGGCCTTCAGGTCGGCTCCGGCACGCGCCATCTCCAGCACGATCGAGCCGCCAAAGCAGTAGCCGATCGCGGCGGTCTGTGCGGCATCGGCCCGTTCGTGTTCGTGAAGGAACTTTCGGGCGGCCTCGAAGCGCTGCATCATCAGCATCTGGTTTCCGCGGATCAGTGTGGCAAAGGTGCGGGCGTCGTCGGGATGATCCGCCAGGCGGCCTTCTCCGTACATGTCCACGGCCAGTGCCGTATACCCCAGCGCCGCCAGACGCCGGGCCTGCTCACGGGCGTGTTCGTTATGCCCCCACCACTCATGGATGACCAGCACCCCCGGGCGGGGTCCGTCCGCGGAAGCATCATAGGCGAGATAGCCGTTGAGCTCGGTGCCGTTGTCGGAATAGTTGACCTCTTCCCCGCGCACATCTGCGCCATGGGCCATCCCCATGGAGAGGGCCAGGGTCATGAGTACAAACAGACGGGTCATGGGTATCTCCTTTGCTGATTCTGAGTTCTTGGACTGATCGCCACCCGGGCGCGGGTAGCGGCATCGGAATGTAGAACTATAGCCGGGCCCCGGCGGGTTCGCTGCCACTTTCCCGCCGCTGTTCTGCCGGGGCTGCCGGGTCCGCTTGTGACCGACAGTGGCGGGATATACGAAGAATGACATTTCACCACGGTGAAGGTTCGACGCCCGGCCCCGACGGCCTGCCGTGGTCAGCGCAGCCGCGCGGTGAGTTCCCGCACCGCCAGATTGCTCACGCGCGAGCGTTCATCGCGGATGGCATCCACCAGCGCCAGCAGTTCGTGCAAGGCGGGATCGGCCAGCGCCGCGCTGGGCACGGACCGGTACAGTGGGGAGAAGGCGTAGCCGCGCACCGGACCCTGGGGATGGGGCCAGACCGGTACCGGGTCACCCCCTTCCGTGCCCGGTGCCCCGGCGAGCGGCGATGCGCCGTGGGCAGTGGGCACCCCCTGGGTGAAGGCTCCGCGGTCGGGGGGGAAGGCGTACTTCAACCCGTGGATCAGGAATTCCCCCAGGGCCAGGAGATTGGGCTGGGGACTGGCGCCGTCCGGTCCGGGCCCGGCCAGGCGGGCCCGCCTGGCACGGCGTACCCCCGCGTTGATCTCGGAAGCGCTCATGAACAGCTCCGCGGAAAGCTGCTGGTAGGTCCAGGGCTGCCGGCCCTTGGTCACCAACTTGAGGCAGATGAAGATGTCCTGGGGCTTGAGGATCATGGCGACAGCATATTCGCGAAACGCAAACGCCACAACACCCCGCCGCAGTTCACACAGGGGCTTTCTGTGTGCCGAACCATCCGGCACCCATGCCTTGGGTCACGGCCCTGGAGAACTCGTCCGCCGGCGCCGGGTCGAATTAACTACAGAGCGCAGCGCGGTTTGCAGCGGGAGCCCTGTCCGGCCATGTGAAGCACATCACAAAATGTGTTGCCATTGTGGCTCACCTTTGATAGGAAGGGGGAGGAAATTGCCCTGCCAGGGGTACAGGAGGTTGCCATGACGTACGCGGTCGTCATCGATCTGGATCACGAACATGATTCCTACGAGAACTGCCGTCAGCTGTGGGGCAAGATCCAGTCGGGCATGATCAAGGCGGGGTTCCGGTTGGACGGCCGTCGTTTTGTCATCAACCTCCCGGATCACGAGGCGGCCGAACTGGCCAGAGCGGTGATCGAGGGCATCGAGTACGACAGGGATTACTGCGACAAGCGCATCTACAATCACCTGCGTAACTTTTACGGCTACGACGTGGCCTGCGCCCAGAACCTGATGCTGCCGCCGGCCAGCAGCATCCAGGTCCAGGAAGTGCGGCGCGCGCAATAGGGGGCAGGGGGAAGCTTGCCGACCCGCACCCCTTCATCCTTCATCCTTCATCCTTCATCCTTCATCCTTCATCCTTTTCTTACCCCCCCCCGCCGCCTCCGCCAGAGGGTCGTCCGGCCAGTGGTGCTTCGGGTAGCGCCCCTTGAGGTCCTTCTTCACCTCCGCGTAGGTGCGTGACCAGAAACCCGCCAGATCCCGCGTGACCTGCACCGGGCGCCTTGCGGGCGACAGCAGGTGCAGGGTCAGGGGGACCCGGCCGCCGCCAATGCGCGGGGTCTCCGTCAGGCCGAACACCTCCTGGATGCGAACCGCCAGGACAGGGGCCTGCGGGTCGCTGTAGTCGATGGGCAGGCGCGATCCGCCGGGCACGCGGATATGGGTGGGGGCCTGCTCGACCAGGCGCCGGGAGCGGGGCCAGTCGAGCAGGCCCTGCAACGCGGCAGCCAGGTCCAGCCGGCGCAGATGGCTCAGGCGGCTCATGCCCGAGACGTACGGCCCCAGCCAGTGTTCCAGGGTCGCCAGCAGAGACTCGTCCGAGACATCCGGCCAATCGGTCCCTTTCTCCAGCACATGCACGAAGGCGAGGCGTTTGCGCAGCCGTTCGCTCTCGGCGTTCCAGGGCAGGCAGTGCAGTCCCCGGGCACGGATCGCGTCCAGCAGGATGCCGGTGACCGCCTGCGGATCCACGGATTCCAGGGGCCGGCTGCTCAGGATGAGCGCTCCGAGGTGCCGTTCCCGGCGGGCCACCACCGCCTGTTCCGCCTCCTCCCAGCCCAGTAAGTCCCGGCTCGCGATCATCCCGGGCAGGTTCTGTTCCAACCGATGCCTGTCCAGGGGCGCGGCGAGCCGGATCACCGCCTCGCGCTGGTTGTCATCCAGCACGGCCGCCACGACACATGCCTGGGCCGCCAGGTCCTCGCCGACCGGAAACCGCGCCCCCCGGCCGCCGGAGAGCAGGAAACGTCCCCCGGCATCCGCCCGGCGCAGGGCAATACGGTCCGGATAGGCGAAGGCCAGCAACAGGCCGGCGGCCTCCGCGTCGACCTTCTCTCCGGCATTGATCCCCAGTTGCCGGCACCAGCGTTCAGCCAGTGCACGGATGCGCCGGGCGGCGCCCTGATGGATGTCCC
Source organism: Thioalkalivibrio thiocyanodenitrificans ARhD 1 (assembly GCF_000378965.1). Lineage (NCBI taxonomy): Bacteria > Pseudomonadati > Pseudomonadota > Gammaproteobacteria > Chromatiales > Ectothiorhodospiraceae > Thioalkalivibrio > Thioalkalivibrio thiocyanodenitrificans. Next base: position 1,626,832 of record NZ_KB900536.1, on the reverse strand, counting down.
GGCCCCCGCCATCCCCTGTCAGGACACGCAGCCGAAGGCGCAGGTCGCCACCGGCATCGGCCGGCATCGGGTCACGCTCTTCCAGCAGCGCGGCCAGCAGACAGGCGGTGCGGCCCAGTCCCGTTTCCCGGCCTCGGAGCAGCATATGGCCCAGCCGGGGATGGGTCCCCAGCGCGTCCAGGGTCCGGCCGTGGGCTGTGGGTCGCCCGGCAGGGTCCAGGGCGCCCAGCCCCTGGAGCAAATCCCCGGCCTGCGCCAGGGCGCCGGCCGGGGGCGGATCGAGCCAGGCCAGCTCATCAGCCCCGGCGCCCCAGCAGGCCAGGGCCAGCACCAGGGGTGCCAGATCCGCTGCCAGGATCTCCGCCGGGGTATGGGCCGGCAGGCGGGCGTGGGCCTGCGCGGACCACAGGCGCACGCAGATCCCGGGCTCCAGGCGTCCCGCCCGCCCGCAACGTTGTTCGGCGCTGTCCCTGCTGATGCGCGCGGTGTTGAGCCGGGTGAGCCCCGTGCGGGGGTCGAAGCCCGGCCGGCGCGCCAGCCCGGCGTCGATGACCACGCGGATGCCGTCGATGGTGAGGCTGGTTTCGGCGATGTCCGTGGCCAGCACCACCTTGCGTTCGCCCGCGGGGGCCGGCAGGATCGCGGCGTCCTGGGCCTCCGGGGTCAGTTGTCCGTAGAGCGGGCAGACGCGGGTGGAGGGGTCCACCTTTGACGCCAGGGTGCGGGCCACCCGTTCGATCTCCCGGCGCCCGGGCAGGAACACCAGTACGCTGCCGCGCTCCGTTGCCAGCGTTTCGCGCACCGTGCGGGCCACGGCGGCCGGCATCGCCCGGAGATCCGGGGCGGGGCCGCTCCAGCGGATCTCCACCGGATGGCTGCGCCCCTCGCTGGTGATCACCGGGGCGTCATGCAGCAGTGTGCTGACCGCCGTCGTGTCCAGTGTGGCGGACATGACCAGGATCCTGAGGTCCGGGCGCAACAGGTCGCGGGCATGCAGGCACAGGGCAAGTCCGAGATCCGCCTGCAGGCTGCGCTCGTGGAATTCGTCGAAGATGACGATCCCCGTGCCCGCAAGGGCCGGGTCCCGTTGCAGGCGCCGGGTCAGTATCCCCTCGGTCACGATCTCCACCCGCGTGTCCGGGCCCGCGAGCCGCTCATGGCGGGTCACCAGACCCACGGACTGGCCCGGCGTTTCGCCGAGATGCCAGGCGATGCGCCTGGCCGCCGCGCGGGCGGCGAGGCGCCGGGGCTCGAGCATCAGGATGCGTTGTCCGGCCAGCCATCCGGCCCGGGTGCGGTCCATGAGCGCCAGCGGCACCCGGGTGGTCTTGCCGGCCCCGGGCGGTGCCTGAAGAACCGCGACGCCCCGCCGTTGCAGGGCGTCCAGGAGATCGGGCAGGCAGCTTTCGACAGGAAGCGCGGGATCCGTTGCTCGCATTGGGAGGAGGGGGCTTGTTAAAGTTAAATGTTTGTGCGCGGTGGTGGCGGGATGCACCGAAGAGCGCGCATTAGCCACAATATAATCATAACAGGGGCGGTTCTTCCCCGGAGGAGACGACATGCGCATGACGATTTCCTGGCTGCTTGCCGGGCTTGTGGCGACCGGTACCGCCGCGCTCCAGGCGGAGGAGATGCACGAGTGGTGGGATCAGGCCTGGTGGGAACGCGGTGAACTGGAAGTACCCGACAATCACGAGGTGACAGTCACCCGGGACAGCTACGCGGCCGACGATGTGGACGTGCCGGTGATGATTGCCCGGCCCGACGACGGGGAGAAGTACCCGGCGGTGCTGTTCGTGCACGGCCGGCGCGGACTGGACCACCTGATCGAACCCCATGTGGTGAGGCTGGCCGCCCGCGGCTTCGTGGTGGTGGCGCCGGATCTGTATACCGGGCGCTTCATCGAGGCGATGCCCATCGAGCATGACTATGACCTGGAGGAGGATCTCAACCACGGTCTGGACTACCTGATGGCCCGTGACGACCTGAGCAGCGGCAAGGCCTGTGTGTATTCCCACACGCGCGGCGGGTACTACGCGCTCAAGCTGGCGGTCACCTTCGGGCGCCAGGACAGCGGCCTGGCCTGCTACGTGTCCTATTATCCCCACATGCAGGACCCCAATGCCCCGGAACCCATGCAGGTGTACCGCTATGCCCCGGAGGTGGATCGCCTGACCATCCCCACGCTGGTGTTCGTGGGTGAGCATGAACAGTACCAGCGCAAGCGGGGCATCGAGATGGCGATTTCCACCCTGCGAGACCGGGACCGGCCCGCCCAGCTGGTGGTCTATCCGGGCGTGGGCCGGGCCTTCGACTTTCGCCCCCCGGAAGTCCGCACCTTCGCCGACGACCTTGCCGCCAGGGACGCCATCCAGCGGGCGACCCGCTTCATGCGCGCGCATCTGGACTGACGGGTGAACGCACGGCCCGGGTCCCGGGAAGGGAATCTGTAGTGGACGCGGCGGTCAGAAAGATGATGAAGCATTTGTTTCATGCACTCCGGGCGCCGGTCATGTTCACGGCAGCCCTCTGGCTGGCCGCCTGCGCGACCGGGGTTCCGGCGCCGATCCGTGACGCGCCGCCGGACCAGCCGCGGCCCGACGAGGTGCGCGCCGATGTATCCCGCTTCGAGGGCAGCACGGTGCGCTGGGGCGGCGTCATCGCCACAGTGAGCAACCGTGCCGAAGACACCTTGGTCGAGATGGTGTCGCGCCCACTGGGCAGCAGTGGTCGTCCCCGGGAGACCGACCTCACCGATGGCCGCTTTCTGGCCCGGGTGCCGGGTTTCCTGGATCCGGCGGTGTATGCGCCCGGGCGGGAACTGACGGTCTCCGGGACCGTGGCGGGCGTCGAGTCCCGGCCGGTGGGCGAGTATCCCTATCCCTACGTTCGTGTCGATGTGGCGCTGCATCATCTCTGGGCGATTCGTGAACCGGTGCGTGATCCGTACTATTCACCCTGGTGGTATGACCCCTGGTATCCCTATCATCCCGTTTACGGGCCATGGCGCCGGTGGTGAGACGGGATAATTCAAGATTCAAGATTCAAAGAACCAATGGAACTCCGATGCCTGTTACTCGCCGTCACGGGAAGCTGCGCCCCTTGAATTTTGAATCTTGAATTTTGAATCTTGAATCTCGAATCCTGGGTATTGATTCGCATTCGTGGAGTCCCCATGCCTCATGTCCTCATCCTCGTCCTGACGCTCTCGTTCCTGGCCGGCTGCGCCACCGGGCCGCGATACGAAACCGCGGGCGTGGCCACCGATCTGGTGCCCGCGGAGGTGGTAGCGAGTCCCGGCGTGTATCGGGACAGCCGGGTGATCTGGGGCGGCATGATCGTGGCGACCCGGAATCTGGCCGAGTACACGGAAATGGAGGTGCTGGGCTACCCGCTGGAGGGCAGCCAGCGGCCGGCCACGAACCGCAGCCCCCACGGGCGCTTCCTGGTGCGCAAGCCGGGGTATCTGGAGGAGATGGACTATGCACAGGGACGCCACATCACGGTGACCGGTACGCTCGGGGAGAACGTGGACGGGCGCGTGGGCGAGGCGCCATACGTCTATCCGGTGGTGCACGCGACCGAACTCCATCTCTGGCCGGAGGCCCGCCGCGCGCCTCCCGGCCAGCCACGCTTCCACATCGGGGTCGGCGTGATCTTCGGCCGTTAGTCGGGTGAGGCGTGAAACCACCCCTCCCGGATCCTCCCGTGAGGGGCGGGCTATGCTGACGCCTGACGCCTGACGCCTGACGCCTCACCCCTCACCCCTCACCCCTCACTGTGGTCTAATAGCGCCATGGCACGGGCGGGTTACGGACAACAGCTGTGGTTCACGTGCAGACGGGGGGCGGTGAGCGGCCCCTATCCGTCCCGGCTCGTGTCCCGCTATCTTATCCTGGGCCGCCTGGATCTGAACGATCAGATCAGCCTGGACCGTAAGACCTGGGCGCCGATCTCCACCCATTCCGACCTGATCCCGCCGGAACTCCTGTTGCCCGATGACGCCCGGGGACGGGAGGCCCGCATTCGGGCACGGGTGCGCGAGGACGAGAGGCGTGCCGTCACCCCGGTGGGGGCCGAATACCACGATCGCCGTGGCGAGCGGCGGCGGATGGAGCGCCGCGCCCCGGAGCCCGCGGAGTTTATTCACCATCGCATCGAGCGCCATCGGCTTGTCCAGGCGGAACCCCGGCATGAGGCCCCGGGATCCGTGCCATGGAAGCTGGCCGGTGTGGCCGTGATGCTGACCCTGGGCCTGCTCATGCTCCAGGGTGATGGCCGGGAGATGACGCCCGAGCGCGCATGCCGGGCCCCGGCGGGCCCGGGCGTGAACTGGAGCCACTGCCGCATGGCGGGGCTGGACCTGCAGGGCGTGAATCTTGCCGGTTCGCGGCTCGAGAGCATCAACCTGATGGAGGCGAAGCTGTCCGGAGCGCAACTGCCGGGCGCGCGCCTGGATTACGCGGATCTTCGCCGTGCTGACCTGCGCCACTGCAATCTCACCCATGCCTCCCTGGTGGGCGCGATCCTGCAGGATACGCGCCTCGACGGCGTCCGGCTCACCGGCGCAGACCTCGCCTATGCTGACCTGCGCGGCTCGTCTCTGGAGGAGGTGAATCTGGAAGGTGTCCGGCTGGAACGGGCCATCTGGACCGATGGCCGGGTGTGCGCGGACGGATCGGTGGGGGAATGTTTGTGAGGGGAAATCAAGGTTCAAAGTTCAAGGTTCAAGGTTCAAAGGAGCATGTGGCAACTTCGGATGCCAGCGGTCCTCGATGTCACCGACGCTCCCTTGAACTTTGAACCTTGAACTTTGAACCGCCTTCTTCACCCCACCAGCCGTTCGAAGATCCGAAATCCCGCCACGTAGGTGCCCACCGCCGAACCCACGGTAGTCAGCAGGAACACCAGCAGAACCCGTGACACGCGGTTGCGCCACCAGCCGCCGGGGTGACTGGTATCCTGCTTGAGCCGGGCAAAGTCCCCCACGTTGGGTTTGCGCAGAAATGTCTCCACCCCCGCCGCGACAAACCCGACGCCGATGGTCGGGTTGAGCGAGGTCAGCGGCGCGGCCAGCGCGGCGCTGAGTACCGTGACCGGGTGCGCGGCGGCGATCAATGCGCCGGCGGCGGCCAGTCCACCGTTGATGAGCACCCAGTCCAGTACCAGTTGCCAGCCCAGGTCAGGGTTGCGGGAAAAGCCGATGGCAAAGCCCGTGAGGATGAGCGCCACCACCACCCAGGGGATCACCCTGGGCCAGCGCGCCGGCGGCGGCTCCTGGTCCAGGAAATTGATCACCGCCTGGGGTGTATCGGTACCGGCGGCCTCCAGGTTCTCCCGGATCCCCTTCAAGTGTCCGGCTCCCACCACCGCCAGGATATGGCGGTACGCGCCATGTTCCGCTTCCTGCCGGAGCCGGGCGGCCATGTAGCGATCCCGCTCGGCAATGAGCGGGTGAAAGAGGGCCTGGGATTCCTGCGCAAACTGGCTGAAGGTGGATTCCAGAATGTCCCCCTCCTTCAACCGCTCGATCTCCGCCTCACTGATCTGCTCCCGGCTCATGAGACCGGCCAGCAGCCCGCCGAAGAGGCCGAATCGCTGCCACCACGGCACGTTGCGGTAGCAGCGTTTGAGTGTGACGCCCACCTCCCGATCGATGAGCAGCACGGGCAGGTGGTCGTTGCGGGCCTCCCGGATCGCGGCGCGCATCTCGGCGCCCGGTTCGATACCGAACTGTTCGGCCAGCCGTTGCTGGTAGGCCCCGAGCGCGAGGCTTGCGGTGACCATTGGCACCTTGCCCTGACGCAGCACCTGGAAGAGATCCATGCGCGAAAGGTCGTCCGGACGCACGATGGCATTGTGCCGGCTGGGGCACAGCTCCACCGCGACCGCGTCGTAGTCGCCGCTGCGGATGAGGGTTTCCACGGCTTCGGCGGAGGCCCGGGACACGTGGGCCGTGCCCAGCACGGTGATCCGGGTATCGCCCACCTGCGTGGTAAAACGGGGCTCCTGGCTGGTCTGTTCCGACATGGGGTGAGCTTCGCGGCTGTGGAGGCGGCACATTAGCAAATTTTGGGGCGGGAAGGGGGAGTTGAAGTGGGAAGGGGGAATTGAAGTGGGAAGTGGGAATTGGGAAGGGGGAAGGCACCCCCCCAACCCCTCCCCGCCTCGCGAGGCAGGGGCCTTCCCGCTTCCCACTTCCTATTTCTCAATTCCCCCTTCCCACTTCAACTCCCCCTTCCCACGTCATTGAAGCGCCTCCAGGCGCCGCTGCACCCGCTCCGCGCGCTCCACGTGGGCTTCCAGTTCCCGGTTCTCCGGTGCCAGGGCCTTGAGGGGGCGCCAGACGTCCAGGGCATCCTCGATGCGGCCGTGGGTGTAGAGGCGCAGTCCCCGCTCCAGGCCGGCGCTGACATGGGTGTCGATGGCGCGGCTCAATACCGGGCGCTGACGGTAGATTTCCTCATTGTCCGGATGGCGGCGGGAGAGGTCGTCCAGCAGATGCCGGGCCAGCGCCAGGTCGCCGGAGCGAAAGGCGTTGCGATAACGCTCCAGAAGGGCCTGATCCTGTGCCGTCCATGTTCCGTCGGTGTCCTGTTCGGCAATGGGCTGAACCTGAAGCATGCCCAGACGTGCCTGCCGGGCGGACTCGGCCTCGTCCAGGCGGTCTGCACCCACCTGAACGGGTGAGAGGGCATGGGCCAGCGTCAGGGCCTCCACGGCCAGCAGGGGATCGTCGGCACCCAGCGCGGCCTCGCCCAGATCCCGCAGTTCTTCCGCCAGTTCACGGGCCTCCCGCTCGGCCCGCTGATGCTGCTGGCGCGCGCGCGCGCTGCCGGGGGCAATCCGGTGGAGTTCGTCGTACATGGGGCGTTCGCGGATCAGGCTGTGGGCGCGCGCCAGGAGCAGGCGCGTGCGCAGGGCACGTACATGGTGCTGACGCTCGGTCTCGAACGCTTCCCGGGCGGCCCGCAGCGCCTCACTGTCGGGCAACACGTTCAGGCCGTGTTCGTAGCGTTCCCGGGCCGCGGCCCAGTCCTCCACCCGCAGATGGGCAGCCGCTTCAATGAGGATTGTCTGCTCGAACCGGTCGGCCCGGCGCTGCAGGTCTGCCCGGTGGGATTGCAGGGCCTCGTTGTCCGGGTCACGCTCGATCAGTCGGTCCAGGGCGGCCAGGGCCCGGCCGTACTCACCGGCCTCGGCGAGTTCTTCCACCCGCTGCTCCGTTTCCACGGCGTGCGGGGCCAGGGTGGCGCAGCCGCCCAGGCTGAGGAGGAGGACCACTGCCGTTACGCAAAGACGTCTCACGTTGTCTGCTTCCCCCTGTTGACGGCGCCTGTGTGGCCATTGACACCGAACGAGGCATTTGGACTGGATGGGCTTGTCCCATCGGCCGGAGGGCGGGTTATCCATCCTTCAGCCTCGATGGTCCCTGCTCGGGCTGATGATGCGCCGTCCCCAAGGCTGCGCAGCGCACACCCTGCCGGAACGGACCCTCCGGCAGTCATGGCGTGTGAGGGCCTTGTGCAAGTGTACACTGCGCTCCCGGGCGCATGGCGAACGGAAAGCACCCGGCCGGACTGTTTCAGGCATGTGACATGCCTGAAACAGTCCGGCCGGGTGTGGTGCATGGACGACGGCGGGGAGGTCCTGCCCCCGCATCCCGCTAGAGCAGGGGAACGATCAGAAGTGCCACGATGTTGATGATCTTGATCAGCGGGTTGATCGCCGGTCCCGCGGTGTCCTTGTAGGGGTCGCCCACGGTGTCGCCCGTGACCGCCGCCTTGTGGGCGTCGCTGCCCTTGCCGCCGTAATTGCCGTCCTCGATGTACTTCTTGGCGTTGTCCCAGGCGCCGCCGCCGGCGGTCATGGAGATGGCCACAAAGATGCCGGTGATGATCGTGCCGATCAGCATCCCGCCCAGAGCCTCTTTGCCGAGGAGGACGCCTACGAGGACCGGCGCCAGCACCGGTATCATGGACGGAATGATCATCTCGCGGATGGCCGAGCGTGTCAGCATGTCCACCGCCCTGGAGTAATCGGGCTTCTGGCTGTGATCCATGATGCCCGGCATCTCCCGGAACTGACGGCGGACCTCGTTGACGATTCCGCCCGCGGCACGGCCCACCGCCTCCATGGCCAGCGCCCCGAACAGGTAGGGGATCAGACCGCCAATGAACAGGCCGATGATGATCATGTGGTTGTCGAGACTGAAGTTCACGGTCTGCGCCGATCCGCCCATGGCGTGGGTATAGTCGGCAAACAGCACCAGCGCACCCAGGCCGGCGGAGCCGATGGCGTAGCCCTTGGTCACCGCCTTGGTGGTATTGCCCACGGCGTCCAGCGGATCGGTCACGTTGCGCACCTTTTCGTCCAGCTCGGCCATCTCGGCGATGCCGCCGGCGTTGTCCGTGATGGGCCCGTAGGCGTCCAGGGCCACGATGATGCCGGTCATGGAGAGCATGGTGGTGGCCGCAATGGCGATGCCGTACAGCCCCGCCAGTTCATAGGACAGCCAGATGGAGACGCACACCGCCAGCACCGGTGCCGTGGTGGCCTTCATGGAGACGCCCAGGCCGGCGATCACATTGGTCCCGTCGCCGGTCGTGGAGGCCTCGGCGATGCGGCGCACCGGCGCGAACTGCGTGCCGGTGTAGTACTCGGTGATCCACATCATGAAACCGGTGAGCGCCAGGCCGATCAGCGCGGCGAAGTACAGGTTCATGCTGCTGATGGACTCGCCCCCGCCGATGGTGAAGGTGTCGCCCACCATCCACAGGGTAACGGGGTAGAACGCCACGGCCGCCAGTACGCCCGAGATGATCACGCCCCGGTACAGGGCGTTCATGATCTTGCCGCCTTCGCGCACGTGCACGAAGAAGGTGCCGATTACCGAGGCGATGATGGACACCCCGCCGAGCACCAGCGGATAGATCGCTGCCACCTCGCCCACCTCGCCGAGCAGCAGGGTGCCGAGGAGCATGGTGGCGATCACGGTCACCGCGTAGGTCTCGAACAGGTCGGCGGCCATGCCGGCGCAGTCGCCGACGTTGTCACCCACGTTGTCGGCAATCACCGCCGGGTTGCGCGGATCGTCCTCGGGGATGCCGGCTTCCACCTTGCCGACGATGTCCGCTCCCACGTCCGCACCCTTGGTGAAGATGCCGCCGCCCAGTCGGGCGAAGATGGAGATCAGCGAGCCGCCAAACGCCAGACCCACCAAGGCATGGATGGCGTCGTCGATGGATACGCCCATGGCAGTCAGGATGGCGTAGTAGCCGGCCACGCCCAGCAGACCGAGCCCCACCACCAGCAGGCCGGTGATGGCGCCGCCTCGAAAGGCCACCTGCATGGCGGCATCGAGCCCGTGGTGCGCGGCTTCGGCGGTGCGCACGTTGGCACGCACCGAGATGTGCATGCCGATGTAGCCGGCCAGGCCGGAGAAGACCGCGCCGATGGCGAATCCGATTGCAGTGGCCAAGCCGAGGAAGGCGCCCACCAGCAGGCACAGCACCACACCGACGATACCGATCGTGGTGTACTGTCGGTTCAGATACGCCGACGCGCCTTCCTGGATGGCGGCGGCGATCTCCCGCATGCGTTCCGAGCCGGTCGGTTTGGCGAGGATCCACTTGACCGAGACGGCCCCATAGACCAGCGCGGCGATGGCGCAGACCAAGGCAAATACGAGCCCTGCGGACATGACTTCTCCCCCTTGCTTGTTAAGCGTTTGTTTCCTTATGCCCCCATAAGCGGAAATTCCGCGCAGCGGGCAATAAAAACCCCTGCCCTGGGCGGCCCAGTGGCGGGGTCCGGCTACTGTATACCCTTTGCCTGCGGTCTAACCACACCCGGCAATCGCACGGTTCAATGGTGGCCAGAGAGGCGACGCAGTCTGTGGGACTGTGTGCCGAGCATGGCCTGCCATGTGACGCCATTCATTGACAAAGGTCATGATGTATCACATTTACGGGTTTGATCCCAGAGCCCGGCCGGAATGGAGGCGGGCCCGCGTCCCCGTCCGTCGCGCTCTGATCGCTCAATGCCGGCAGTCTGCAAGCACCTTGTCGATACGCGCATCCAGGGCGGGCTCGGCCGCGATGTCGCCGATGCGGCAGGTCAGCACCGGGGTCTCCCGGCCCCGCACCCTGATCTCGTCACTGCTGGTGCTTCGGATGTAGCGCGCCACGCGCGGATCCTCCACAAGCTCCTTGCAGGCCACGGTCTCGCCCGGCTCGGCCAGGGACATGAGCCGCGAGGCGAGGTTCACCGTGTCACCGACCACGGTGTACTGCATCCGTTCGCTGGCGCCCAGATTGCCCGCGAGCATCGGGCCGCTGTTGACGCCGATGCGGAACGCAACCGGCGGTTCGTTGTGGATGTTGCGGTCCACATTCAGGCGGCCCACCAGGCGTTGCAGCATAACGGCACACGTCAGGGCATGCAGACGGTGCTCGGGGTCGGGCTCGGTGACACCGAACACGACCATGGCGCAGTCGCCGATGAACTTGTCGATGGTGCCGTGGCAATGGGTGGCGATGCGCGTGATGTAGCCGAAGTACTCGTTGAGCAGATGGGCCACTTCGGCCGGCGGGAGTCGTTCGGACAGGGCGGTGAACCCGGCGATGTCGGCGAATAGCACCGTCCCTTCCACCTGCCGACCGCCCAGTTGCACCTGTTCCAGATTGGACAGGATCTGCCGGGCAACCCCCGGTGAGACATAACGTGACAAGGCCGCCTCGACTTGGGACTTCTCAAGCAGCCCCTGGGCCATTTCGTTGAAGGACTCCATGAGGTGGCCGATCTCGTCGTTACGCCGTTCGGTGAACCGAAAATCGTAGTTGCCGGCGCCGATGGCGCGGCTGGCGTCCATGAGATCGTCGATGGGCCGGGCAAGGCGCTTGCCGATGATTCCGGCCGCGATGCTGGCCAGCAGGGCCATGATCAGGGTGGCACCCACCAGCACCCAGACGGCGCGCCGGGTGGCGGCCTCCAGCGGTGCCAGGCTGTGCGTCACGCGCGCATGGCCCACCTCGAGACCCTGGAAGCGGATGGGCACCTGCCAGGAGGCCACGGGTTCATTGCTGTCGGGCAGCTGCCATCGCCACCCCTGGCCCCAGCGCGTGGCTTCCCCCGGATTGCCCCCGTCGGCACCCGTCTCGGCCAGCCGATCGCCGTCCAGGCTGTAGATTGCCGCGCCCCGTATGCCCTCGCTGGCGCTCAAATTATTGACCAGCGCGCCGAGCGCCAGCCGGTCCTCCGCCAGCACCAGCTCGGCGGACGCGCCGGCCAACTGGTGGGCCATGGTTTCCCCGAAGCTTTCCGCCTGCGCGCGCAGGGTCTGGGTCTGCTGGTTCATGAGAATCACGCCCAGCACGCCCATCACTGCCACCGCCAGCGCGGCGATGACCAGCGCCAGCTTGAAAGCCACCGGGACATGGGAAGGCGACGTCTCACCCGGTCCGCGCCGCGGGCCCTTGGGCAGACGCGGTGTACTCACGACAGCGTCCGCCGTACGCCGACCCCGTCCGGTCCGTGCAACCATGCCCGCCAACTGCGGAACAGGTCCGGGTCCAGGGCGGCCACCGCGGAGTGCGGCCCTGTGCCCCGGCAGCGGAGCTCACCGCCATCCAGGGTCTCAGCCCGGCCGCCTGCCTCCGAGAGCAGCAGGCTGCCCGCGGCCAGATCCCACAGTTTCTGCCCGCCGTGCAGATACACGTGGCCCCGGCCGGCGGCGAGCCAGGCCCACTCCAGTGCGCAGCTGCCCAGATTGCGCTGGGAGCCGTAGGGCGGGGACTGGGCCAGACGCCCGGCCAGTTGCGCCGGCAGGCGCTTGAGATCCACCAGCGCCACGCTGCGCGACAGGGGCACATGGAAATACCGTGTGCCGAGACGCAGCGTGGCGCCATCCTGGTGCAGCCAGGCGCCCCCGCCCCTGACCGCGCTGAAGCATTCATCGCGAACCGGGTCGTAGGTAACGGCCAGGCGGGGTTCACCGGCTTCCAGCAGGGTCAGGGAGATAGCGAACAGCGGCAGGCAGGCGGCGAAATTGCTGGTGCCGTCCAGTGGGTCCAGGCACCAGAGGGGGCGGGAGTGATCCGCCAGCAGGGCCCGCTGTTCTGCGGCGTCCATCTCCTCGCTCAGGAATCCGATGTCCGGCCAGCAGCGCGCCAGCGCGTCCCGCAGTCTGTGATCCACCGCCAGGTCCGCCTCGGTGAGAATGGAACCGTCGGACTTGACCGTATGACCGATGCGGTTGAAGCGGGGCAGCAGTTCCGCCTGCCCCGCCGCACGCACCAGGGTCTGCACGGTCTCCAGGCTTGGCAGGGTGTGGTCGGACAGGCTCATGGGGGTGATTCTAACCCGTATGGCCCGCCGGAAAAGCGGGATTTGGGCGGGGATGAACGGTGGTAGACTCCGGCGCATGACACCCCTGTTGCTGGTCCTGCTGGCCGGACTGCTGATCTGGTATGTGAATGACAGCCTGAAGACCCGGGAGCGGGTGCTGCGGGCCGCCCGCAATGCGTGCTCGGACCTGCATGTGCAGTTTCTGGATCAGTCCGTGGTGCAGAGCCGGCTGGGCTGGGGGCGCGACGGTACCGGACGCGTGCGCCTGCGGCGCGAGTACCGGTTCGACTTCAGCCTCGACGGCTCGGATCGGCACGCCGGGCAGATCACCTGCCTCGGCCAGCGGGTCGTGGCGCTGGTCCTTCACCATCCCGAGGGCCGCGTGGTGATCGAATGAAGGCGCCGAGGTTGGAGGCACAATGCAGGAGAACGACCGGGAAACGGGTTTTCTTGTATCTTGTCTCTTGCATCCTGTCTCCAGCGCCTGTCTCATGACCCTAACCGAACTCCGATACATCGTCGCCGTGGCCCGGGAACGCCACTTCGGGCGTGCCGCCGAGGCCTGCCATGTGAGCCAGCCCACCCTGAGCGTCGCGGTGAAGAAGCTGGAGGAAGAGCTGGGCGTCACGCTGTTTGAACGCAGCCGGGGCGAGATCTCCGTCACCCCGGTGGGCGAACAGGTGGTGGCCCAGGCACAGCGTACCCTGGAGGCGGCCGACAGCGTCGCCCTGGCGGCCCGGCAGGGACAGGATCAGCTCAGCGGGCCTTTGCGCCTGGGCGCCATTTTCACCATCGCGCCCTACGTCCTGCCGCATCTGATCCCGACGCTTCGGGCGTCGGCCCCTGCCATGCCGCTGGTGATCGAGGAGAACTATACCGCGCGCCTTGCGGAACGCCTCAAGCAGGGGGATCTGGACGCCATCATCCTCTCCCTGCCCTTCGACGAGCCGGGCGTCGTCACCCTGCCGCTCTACGACGAGCCCTTCGTGGCTGTGCTGCCGGCCGGGCACCCCTGGAGCGGGCGCGAAGAGCTCAAGCTCAACGAGATGGCCTCGGGAAACCTGCTGCTGCTGGGGGCGGGTCACTGTTTCCGGGATCAGGTGCTGGAACTGTGTCCCAACTGTCACCGTCCGGTGACCTCGGATCACAGTATCCAGCGCTCGGTGGAGGGCAGTTCGCTGGAAACCATCCGCCACATGGTGGCTTCGGGTATGGGGATCACCATCCTGCCCTGTACGGCCGCCGGTGCTGACCGGTACGCCCAGCGATTGCTCACCATTCGCCGCTTCAGTCCACCGGTGCCCAGCCGCCGGGTGGCGCTGGCCTGGCGGGTGAGTTTCCCGAGGCCGCGCGCCATCGAGGCGGTACGCCAGGCCATCCTGGACGCGGATCTGAGCTGCGTGACGTTCATCGCTCCATAAGGTCGGGGGTGGCGCGTATGCCGATGATCCGACCGGTTTCGCGGGATCTTCATCTTCAGGCCCGGGGCGGTATCCCCTGGAACGGCATGTGGGTCCTGTTGACCCTGTCCGCCCCGTGTCTCCCGGTGGGCCGGGTCCATGGGCTTTTGATAGGCATAAGCTATTTATCAATTTGATAAATTAAATTAGATAATGTGATAGTCAATACCTAATATCGCCTCCAGGCCGCACCCGCGCGGCGCCCAATTCAAACCCGGAGGTCAATATCATGAAGCAGCCCGAGAACGATTCCGTCACCGTCCAGAATCTGGAAGCCGCGTTTGCCGGCGAGTCCATGGCCCATATCAAGTACCTGTACTTTGCGAAGATCTGCCGTGAGCGGGGAGACGAGGACAGCGCCCGGGCCTTCGAGGCCACGGCCGCCCAGGAAGTGCAGCATGCCTTCGGCCACCTGGACCTGCTGTTCCCCGGGGACCGGATGAACCCGGCCAGGTGCCTGGAGCTGGCCATCGAGGGTGAGACCTACGAGTACAGCGAGATGTATCCGCAGTTCCGCCACATGGCCATGGAGGAGAAGAACGAGGCGGCGGTGCGCGAGTTCGACGAGCAGATCGGCGAATCCATCGAGCATGCCGACTACTTCCAGGGGGTCCTGGAGAAGGCCGCCAAGCGTTTCGCTGCCCTGGCCCGCGTGGAAGAGCGTCATGCCAATCACTACCGGGAAGCGCTCGCGCGTGTCGAAGCCGCGCGCAAGGCTGCCTGAAGGCGACAGAGGCAAGAGACAGGTGGGCGGGGCGTGAGCCCCACTTTCAAACAACCGACTGATTCAATATCAGGAGCTCGATCATGAAAAAGTGGGAATGTGTGGTATGCGGATTCATCTACGACGAGGCCGTGGGCATGCCGGAGGACGGCATCGTTGCCGGTACGCGCTGGGAAGATATCCCCGAGGATTGGGAGTGCCCGGAGTGCGGCGTGGCCAAGGCGGACTTTGAGATGGTGGAGATTGCTGCGTGAGGGGGGAGGCGTAGTTCCCGGAAAAGCTCACGTGGCTTTCTACGCCTTACGCCTCACGCCTATCCCATCACTCCTCACCCCTCACTCTTCTCCCTCCCCCTCACCCGCCCGAAGGAGCGTAATCATATGTCAGGAATCGTCATCATCGGCACGGGACTTGCCGGCTACACGCTGGCGCGGGAGTTTCGCAAGCTGGACAAGGACACGCCGCTGACCCTGGTCACCGCGGACGACGGTGCGTTCTACTCCAAGCCCATGCTCTCCAACGCCTTCGCCTCCGGCAAGGATGCCGCGGCCCTGATCAGCCAGACGGCCGTGGCCATGGCGGCGCAACTCGATGCGCGCATCCTCCCCGGACGTCGCGTCGAATCCATCGACACCGGGGCGTGTCAGGTGATGCTGGAAGATGGCGAGGCCCTGGGTTACGACCGGCTAGTGCTCGCGGTGGGTGCCGAACCTATCCGCCTGTCCTACGAGGGCGACGGGGCCGACGCGGTGCTCTCGGTGAACAACCGCCAGGACTACGCCCGTTTCCGTGAGGCCATCGGGGGCGTGGAGCACGTGGCGGTGATCGGACCGGGCCTGATCGGCTGCGAGTTCGCCAACGACCTTCACGGCAGCGGCCGGGAGGTGGACGTGATCGGCCCCGATACCGCACCCCTCGGGCGTCTCGTGCCGGAGGCGGCGGGCAGGGCCCTCCAGAAGGGGCTTGAGGGCGCCGGCATCCGCTTCCACCTGGAGACGGTGGTGGAACGCATCGACCGGGTCGACTCGCGCTTCCGGCTTAAACTCGACAACGGCGAGACCGTGGAGGCGGGGGCCATCCTCTCGGCGGTGGGTCTGCGGCCGGACACACGCCTCGCCGAGGCCGCGGGCCTCGAGGTGGATCGCGGCATCGTGGTGGACCGAGGGCTCGCCACCTCGGCCGAACACGTCTATGCCCTGGGCGACTGTGCCCAGGTGGCTGGCCTGGTGCTGCCGTTCGTCATGCCTATCATGCATGCCGCCCGTGCGCTGGCCAAGACGCTCGCCGGCGAGACCACGGAGGTGAGCTACCCGGCCATGCCGGTGGTGGTGAAGACCCCGGCCCATCCGGTGGTGGTGTCGCCGCCCGGGTCCGGCGCCGCCGGCGAGTGGATCGTGGAACCGGTGGGCGATGGCGTGCGCGCCCTGTTCCGTGACGGCGAAGCACTCAACGGCTTTGTGCTCACGGGCGCCGAGGCGGTGAAGGAAAAACAGGCCCTGACGAAACAGGTGCCGGCGGTGCTCTGAACGGCGATTCAAGATTCAAGATTCAAAATTCAAGGTTCAAGGTTCAAGGTTCAAGGTTCAAGGTTCAAGGTTCAAGGTTCAAGGTTCAAGGTTCAAGGTTCAAGGGGAAGCCGGCGTTGGCATTCCCGGGCCCGGCCGGAGGCGTGAGCGGGGAGGCCGGGGCCTGCTACACTGCGCGCCCATGTTGAAACTCACCGATCTCACCCTGCGCCGCGGTCCGAGGATCCTGTTCGCGGGGGCCGACTTCGCCGTGCATCCCGGATGGCGTGTCGGCCTGACCGGCGCCAACGGCACCGGCAAGTCCAGTCTGTTCGCCATGGTGCGCGGGGAGCTGTCGCCGGACCACGGCAGCTGTACCCTGCCCGGGGAGTGGGTGATTGCCTCGGTGGCCCAGGAGATGCCGGCCACGGCGCGTTCCGCCCTGGACTACACCATGGACGGCGATACCGAACTGCGCCGCCTGCAGGCGGAGCTGACACGGGCCGAGGCTTCCGGGGACGGCCATCGCATGGGCCGTGCGCATGAACGCCTGGACGCCATCGACGCCTGGAGCGCCGAGAGCAGGGCGGGCAGGCTGTTGCACGGGCTGGGCTTCCCCGATGCGGATCTCTCCCGCCCGGTGTCCGACTTCTCCGGCGGCTGGCGCATGCGCCTGAACCTCGCCCAGGCGCTTATGTGCCGTTCGGACCTGCTGCTGCTGGACGAACCCACCAACCACCTGGATCTGGACGCCGTGCTGTGGCTGGAACAGTGGCTGTCCGCTTATCCGGGTACCCTGCTGCTCATCTCCCATGACCGTACCTTTCTGGATGCGGTGGTGGATCACGTGGCACATATCGAGCGCGAGCGTGTCACGCTGTACACCGGCAACTACAGCAGCTTCGAGGCGCAGCGCGCGGAAGCGCTCGCCCAGCAGCAGGCGTACTATGAACGTCAGCAGCGCGATATCGCGCACATGGAACGCTTCGTGGCGCGGTTCAGGGCCAAGGCCACCAAGGCCCGCCAGGCCCAGAGCCGCATCAAGGCACTGGAGCGCATGACGCGGATCGCGCCCGCACACGCGGATTCTCCCTTTCAGTTCACGTTTCCCGCGCCCGGGCGCATGTCGAACCCCCTGCTGCAACTGGACGGAGTTGCCGCCGGATACCAGGGGCGCCCGGTCCTGGACGGCGTGTGTCTGGCCCTTCGGCCGGGCGACCGCATCGGCCTGCTGGGGCCGAACGGCGCAGGCAAATCCACCCTGATCCGCGTACTTGCCGGGGAACAGGCGTCCTTGTCGGGCACCTGTGACCCGGCGCCGGACCTGGCGGCTGGTTACTTTGCCCAGCACCAGTTGGAGCAGCTGGATGTGCAGGCCACGCCGCTGCTGCACCTGCAGCGCATCGACCCCCGCGCCACGGAGCAGTCGCTGCGCAATTTCCTGGGCGGTTTCGGTTTCGTCGGCGACGCGGCGCTCGCCCCGGTGGCGCCGTTCTCCGGAGGAGAAAAGGCCCGCCTGGTGCTGGCGATGCTGGTCTACCAGCGGCCCAATCTCCTGTTGCTGGATGAACCCACCAATCACCTGGACCTGGAGATGCGCCTGGCGCTGGAGTTGGCCTTGCAGGACTATCAGGGGGCGCTGGTGGTGGTCTCCCATGACCGCCACCTGCTGGAGTCCGTGTGCGACGAACTGGTGCTGGTGGCCGATGGGGCCGTGACCCCGTTCGACGGTGATCTGGAAGACTACCGCCAGTGGCTGGCCCGGCGGGAACCGGCAACCGGCGATGCCGCCCCCGCGGGCGCCGCCCCGGAGAGTGAACCGCGGGACCGCCGTGCCCGGCGCCGCGAGGCCGCCGAGGCGCGCCAGCGCCTCAAACCCCTGCGCGACGCCTGTACGCGGCTCGAAAGGCGCCACGGCGAGCTGGAGACGGAAATGTCCCGGATCGAGGCGCGGCTGGCGGAGCCGGACATCTACGACGAGGCCAACAAGGCCGAATTGCAGGATCTGCTCACCCGGCAGGGAACGCTGGCCCGGGAGCTGGAGGCGGTGGAATCGGAGTGGATGGATGCGCTTTTGAAGTTGGAAGTGTGAATTGGGAAGTGTGAACTGGTGCTGTGAACGTTTGCTGGCCAACGTGCCTCGAGAGCGGGGCGCAGCACGAGTTGTGAAGCATGCGGTGACCGGGGTCAGGGGAGGGATTGCCCTCGCACTCATGAGGAAGGCCGGGGCGACTCCATCCCTGCCGTCTTTCCCCTGTCTCCTGGAATACGCGACGCTATACTGCCAGCTATGCTGGAGATCCTGCTGTCCGCCTTCGTGCTGCTGTTCATCGTGGTGGATCCCATCGGGGTGGCGGCCATCTTCGCCGCCCTGGTGCATGACCTGCCCCGGGAGGAGCAACGGCGCATCGCGCGCAACGGCGTGCTCCTGGCCGCGGGCATCCTGCTCACCTTCATGCTGGTCGGCAACGGTCTGCTGAGCGTGCTGGGCATCAGCATCCCGGCTTTCCGTGTCGCCGGCGGCGTGCTGTTGTTCATGCTTTCCCTGGACATGATCTTCGCCCGCCAGTCCGGCATGCGCGCCACCACGCTGCGCGAACAGCGTGAGGCCTCACGCCGGCAGGATATCTCGGTGTTTCCCCTGGCCTTTCCCCTGATCGCCGGGCCCGGGGCCATGACCACGGTGTTGCTCATGGCCTCCGCGGGCCACCCGCCCGGGATCATGGCGGCCCTGGTGGGGGTGGTGGTGCTCGTGCTGGCGCTGTGCCTGCTGGCCTTCCGTTTGGCGCCCAGCATCATCCGGGGGCTGGGCGAGACGGGGATCAACGTGGTCAACCGCCTGCTGGGCCTGATCCTCGCGGCCCTGGCGGTGCAGTTCATCCTGGACGGCGTCCGCGTGGGGCTGAATCTGGATTGAGGGTTGTCCGTAGTCAGTGGTCCGTTGTCAGTTGCAAGAAAATCCATTGACAGCCCACTGGAGCAGGATACGCTCCTGACAACTGACAACTGACAACTGACAACTGACAACTGACAACTGACAACTGACAACTGACAACTGACAAATCAAGAAGGATCCTGGCGGTAGAAGAGGCGGAACTGGTCATAGACGGCCGGAAAGGCCTGTTGCAGGGTCTGTGGCTCGGCAAAGAAATACTCGCTGCCCACGGCGAAGAACTCCGCCGGGTCGGTGGCGGCGTACGGGTCGATGGGCGGGGGGGCGTCTCTGTCCAGGCAGTCATTGAGGGCATCGAACGCCTTGTTCATGGCGTCGGACCACGCACGGGGCGACATGTCCGGGTGCAGGGGCGGCATGCCGTTGGCCTGGCCGTTGCGCATGTCCAGGGTGTGGGCGAACTCGTGAATCGCCAGGCCCTCGCTGTGGTTCACCTCGTCCCATGACAGCAGCACCGGCCCCCGTTCCCACGCCTCGCCGCTGTGGGGGTTGCGCTCCACGTGAGTCACGCCGGCCTCATCCACATACTCGTGTTCTGGCAGGAAGTCTTCGGGATAGACGATAATGGTGACCCAGTCCTCGTACCACTCGAGCCCCAGGTTCAGAATGGGCAGGCAGGCCTGCAGGGCGATATCCAGCCGCATGGCCTGTTCCACCTCGAGACCGTGCGCGCCCAGGAATCGCTTGCGGTGAAGGAACAGGGTGGTCAGGCGGCGCAGGCGCCGCAGCTCCTCGGGACTCAGGCGCGACAGCATGGGCAGGGCACGGCAACCCGCCTCCCAGAGCCCGTCATCGATGGCCTCGTTTCTGAGGATGCGTCTTTCGCGCCAGGCCTTGATTCTTGACAGCACGGATCTGGATACACGGGGTCAGTGGGATGCCCGTGCATTATGGGGCACGGCGCCAGCCCGTGACAGTCCCCGCAAACCGCCTCGACTTGTCCGGGCCATGGCAAGGCGAGTATCTTCAGGCCCTTTGCTTGCGGAGCACACCCCTTTGACCGATACCCTCTCAGCGCGGCTTCAGAGGCTGCTGGATGCCGGCCACCAGGGCCTCTTTCGGGGCGGCCTGATGGGCCTTGAGAAGGAAAGCCTTCGGGTCAGCCCGGAAGGCGGCATCGCCCGCACCCCGCATCCGCAGGCACTGGGATCGGCCCTGACGCACCCCTGGATCACCACGGATTATTCCGAGGCGTTGCTGGAATTCATCACGCCGCCGTTTGACGGACCGGTGCAGGCGCTCGATTTTCTGCGCGACCTGCAGACCTTCACCTACCCTCGCATCGGCGAGGAGTTTCTCTGGGCGACCAGCATGCCCTGTGTCGTGGCGGGCGAGGCGGCCATCCCGGTGGGGCGCTACGGCACGTCCAACGCCGGGCGCATGAAGACCGTCTACCGCGTGGGGCTCGGTTACCGCTATGGACGGGTCATGCAGGTGATTGCCGGGGTGCACTTCAACTACTCCGTGCCCGAAGGGTTCTGGCCGGTCCTCCAGAAGCTCGAAGGGGATGACGGTGACCCGCGCCGGTTCATCGATGCCGGTTACTTCGCCATGATCCGCAACCTTCAGCGTCTGGGCTGGATGGTCCCTTACCTGTTCGGCGCATCACCTGCGGTGTGCAAGTCTTTCCTGGCGGGAAAGCCGACGCACATGCCGGAGTTCAACGAGAACACCTATTATGAGCCCTATGCCACGAGCCTGCGCATGGGGGATATCGGCTACCAGAACCGCAAGGAGGAGGAGACCGGCATCAAGGCCTCCTACGACAGCCTGGAGGCCTACACCGACAGCCTGGAGTGCGCCATCACCACACCGTCGCCGGTGTACGAGGCGCTCGGTGTGGTGGTTGACGGCGAGTATCGCCAGCTCAACGCCAACATCCTGCAGATCGAGAACGAGTATTACAGCTCCGTGCGCCCCAAGCCCGTCATGGAGGGCAACGAGAAGCCGGTACTGGCACTGCGCCGACGGGGCGTGCGCTATGTGGAGCTGCGCTCACTGGATGTGAATGCCTTCGAACCACTGGGCGTGTGCGAGACGCAGCTGCGGTTTCTGGAAGCGTTCATGTTCGCCTGCCTGCTCAGGGACAGCCCGGTGATCGGGGAGGTGGAACGCCTGCAGATCGACCACAATCAGAGCGCGGCCGCCCACCGCGGCCGCGATCCGGCGTTGAAGCTGCTGCGCAATGGTGATCAGGTGCCGTTGCGCGAATGGGCCGACGAGATCCTGACGGCCATGGCGCCCTTGTGCGCCGCCCTGGACGGGGATGACCCGGGGCGGCCGTACAGCGCTGCGCTGGAACGACAGCGGGCGAAGGTTGCCGATCCGGCGTTGACCCCGTCGGCCCGCATGCTCGCCGAGATGGGCGAACGGCGTGAGGGTTTCTACGAATTCGCCCGGCGCCTGTCCCGCCAGCACCACGCCCACTTCCGGGGCCTCACTCTTGCGCCCGACCGCGAGTCGGTGTTCGAGGCCGAAGCGCGCGCGTCTCTGGACCGCCAGCGCGAGATCGAGGCCTCCGATGACGTCAGCTTCGAGGAGTACCTGCGCCGCTACTTCTCCCAGGCGGTGTAGGCACGGACCCGAGGGTCCACGGGCAATCCGTCGACCGGTGCGTCAGTCGGCGCCCGTGAGAAGCCCGTGACGGCCGAACAGCTGCAGCAGGCGTTCCACGTTGGTTCTGACCTGCTTTTGCAGGTCCTGCATCTCCGCCTCCCCGAGACCGACGGCCGCCCCCAGGACCGGGTCCGTTTCCGCGGTCCGCGCCAGATCGTCCACCAGGGCCGCGACATCGCGGCTGCCATCCAGCAGGGTGACCAGCTTCGTGGACACCGGGTCCAGGCCCAGGCTTTCGTGACGGAACGTGGCCAGGTGGCCTTCCCCCATTTCGGCCTGCATGCGGGCGAGGCCGGATACCCGGGGGCGCACGGGTCTCGATGTTGGGACCGGCGGATTCTCCAGGCGTGTCACCTGCACGGCGCCCGAGACGAACAGGTTGAACAGTTCGTTCAGCAGGGGGCCGTCGTGGGAGGCCGAGCCCAGGCACTCCTCCAGGGTGAGCGCGCGGGGGTAGGCGGCGGACAGGGCGCCCAACAGGCGATGTGTCCGCGGGTGCCGGACCTGAAAGGAGATTCCGCCGGGGCTGCGCCACCGATGATCGTTCCCGGATCCACGTTCGGCCTGAAGGGCGCTGTGGAAGCGCCGGCCGGCCAGCCAGCCCAGGTCGATCTCCCGGCGGATGTTCGCGCCCCCGCGGCACAGCAGGCTTTGCCGGAACGGGCGCAGGCGCAGGAAGTCCAGGTACTGTTCCTCCTGTTCGAGATCGTCCATGGCCTCGAAGCGTTCCGCTACCGCGTCTCCGAGAGTGCTGGGGAACATGGTGTGCAACTGCGAATCCCCCAGGTACTGAAGCCCCGCGCCGTGCGCCTTTTCCATGAACGCGGAGAACAGCATGGGGCTGTTCGAGTCTTCCAGGTACTCGTGGTAGAGGTAGCTGTCCCGGGCCTTTCGCAGGTAGCCGATCTCCTGTCGCAGCCACTCGTGGCCCGGTAGCGGGTGTTCCACGGGCGTGGCCAGGAAGTCCAGCAGTTCGCGCGTGGCGGCGAGCCGGCCGACGGGGCTTTCGATCCCGCGGGTGTGGTGCAGGAGCATCTGGCGCACCATGCCGCGAAGGCCCCAGCCGGGCTGCGTGTTGTAGCTGATGTAGGCCATCCCGTCCGGGGCCAGCCGCCCGGCACAGATCTCCAGGATGCGTGTCTGGACCGCATCCGGCACCCAGGAGAACACGCCGTGCACGAGGATGTAGTCGAAGGGCTCGCCGGCAAGGGGCACATCCATGATGTCGGCGTGGAGAATGTCCACGTTGGACAGCCCCAGGTGACCCACCATGCGCCGACCGTGATCGGCCTGGGCGCCGGAGAGCTCGACGCCATGGTATTGCCCGTCGGGCAGATGCCAGGCCATGGGGATGAGGTTCCCCCCGGCCGCGCAACCCAGTTCCAAGACCCGGGCGCGGGCCGGGTCGGGGGCCTGCAGGCCGAACAGGCCCGCGATGGCCGCGATCCGGTCCGGATGGGTGTCGGCGACGGGGTGGCTCTCGTAGGGGATCTGGTCGTAGCTCTCAGCGACCGGGTTCGTCACGGTCCTGTCTCCGCGCGCGTGTCCGCAGACGGCGCATTTGCCTGTACGCCCGGCGGTGCCCGCTCATTCGATTCCTGCGGGCACCGCTGGTCGGGTGATCTCTGCGAATCCGTCATCCGGGTTATTGTGTCGGCCTCCCTCCGGGCGATCAAGCAGCCGATCCGCACCCGGCCCTCAGGGCGTCATGGCGTGCCGGCTGCTGTATTGCCCGGGCTTCGGGCCGCGCTTCAGCGCCACGGCGCATTCGCGCAAGGCCTTCGCCAGGTCGGCGCCGTCCTGGTATCGCCGTGCGGGATCCTTTTCAAGGGCGCGGTTGAGGATCAGGGCCACCAGGGGGCCCAGTTCGGGGCGTATCTCCGAGATGGACTGGTGGCGGGTCTGCGTGATCTGGTAGACCAGGCTCGCCATGGTTTCGGCGTTGAAGGGCAGCCGGCCGCACAGCAGCTGGTAGAGGGTTACGCCCAGGGAGAACAGGTCCGAGCGGCCGTCCACGGGCTTGCCGGCGACCTGCTCCGGCGACATGAAGGCGGGCGTACCGAGGATGGTGCCGGTGCGCGTGCGGTTGTTGTCCGTCAGGCAGGCAATGCCGAAGTCGGTGATGGTGACCGAACCCTTGTCGCGGTCATAGATGACGTTGGCGGGCTTGACGTCCCGATGGATCACCTGCTGGCCATGGGCATATGCGAGCCCGTCCGCCACCTGGGCACATACCTCCAGGACCTCGCCCACGGGCAGCAGGTTGTCGGCCCGTGTGTAGGCGTCCAGGGCCGTGCCCTCCAGGTAGTCCATGGCGATGAAGGCCAGGTCGTGTTCCTCGCCCACGTCGTAGATGGTGACGATGTTGCGGTGGTTGAGGCGGCCGGAGGCCTCCGCCTCCCGGAAGAAGCGCATCTTCACCTGCTCGAGCAGTTCCGTCTCGAACTCCTGATTCAGGGCCAGGGTCTTGATCGCCACCTTGCGGCTGATCTTGGGATCCACGCCCAGGTAGACGATGCCCATGGAGCCACGCCCCAGCTGGCGCTCGATCTGGTAGCGTCCGAGGGTGGGTTTCTCCAGGGTGTCGCCATCGACAATCAGGGTGTTCTCCATCCTGGTGAGATCCTGTCCCAGGCGCTTGCGGGCCGGTTTGGACACGCCGCGCAAACGCAGGATGCGTACCGGCACGTCCCGGTAACGGGGGGAGACGGTGTCCAGATGCGTGTACACGGCCATGGCCCGGGCATACTGGCGGCGGCGCACCAGGTCATGGCCAAGCTGGTACAGCTGCTGGCAAAGGGGCTCGTCCACATTGCGCACGCGGCGCAGGTGATCAAAGGCCGGCTCAAGCTGTCCCTGGGATCGCAACAGGCTGCCCAGCTGATAATGGGCCTCCGAGGCATCGCGGCGGTCCCGGGACAGGATGTCCGTGTGGCGCAGCCAGGCCCATAACAGTCCGTGACCCGCCAGCAGGGCGAGGACCGGCAGGGTAACCGGTAACCACATGTGGTGCACCAGCAGCATCAGGATGCCGGCGTTGAACACCACCACCACGATCAGGAGTGACAGCAGGAGGCCCGCGGTGCGGCTGGTCAGTTGCAGGGGCAGGGCCAACAGGTAGAGCCCCACCAGTACCAGCAGCACCCGCTCGATGCCGTGGAACCAGGCGGGCACCCATATGGCGCGTTCGTCCATCAGGCTGCCCAGGGCATAGGTCTGCCAGACGGCGTCCGGCAGTGTCACGCCCGCGCCCAGATTCACCGATGGGGCCCGGTTGTCAGCGCGCCCGAGGATGACGGTGCGTCCTTCCAGGCTGGCGTTGCCGGCCAGCAGCGTATCCAGGTCGTGCACCAGCAGACCGTTCCCGCGGGGATCCTGGCGGGGGGGGATCGGATGGGCCGACAGGTCCGGTCCGAGGGGGCGCAGTTCATTGCCCAGGCGCACCCCGCGGCCGGGTTCGAGCCTGATCTGCGCGGTCGCGGCGTCTCCGTGGTTCAACAGGGGCAGCAGAAACCCGGCCCAGGGCCCGCCGGGTTCGTTGACGGCGAGCCTGACCCCGGTGGGCGCGGTGACAGGCAGCGCGGCACCGACGTCACGCGCGACGCTGGCGAGATCCGGCAGGGGGGTCTGCAAGGGCGTCTCCAGGCGGGCCGGACCGGGTGTTCGCATGAACACGGCAAGCCACGGCCGGGCATACCAGGGTATGGGTGCCGCATTGATCCGGCTCAGCGTCCCACCACGGGCCGTGTCACGGGTGACGTCCGGAAAGGCGGCCAGTACGGCCCCCCCGTGGCGGCGCAGGGCGTCGGCAAGGCGGGCATCCCGGTCCAGGCGTGCCAGCCATGCCGGGGCGGGCGCGCCGAGCGCGCCCCGGTCGGACTCCAGGATCAGGGACTGCATGTCTGGCGGGGACTGACGCTGATGCAGGGGCAGGTAGATGCCGAGCCGGTTCACGCCCTGGGCGGCCAGGATGTCCACGGCACGGGCGAGGACATCATAGTCAACGGGGCCGGGGCCCGTATCCACGAGTGCCACGCCGGCAAGGCCCGCTTCGGCGGGAATGAGGCGCGCGGCCAGGTCATAGGCAAGCAGGTCCGGGCCACGGGGCCACTGGGCATAGGACAGGCCCAGCAGCACCAGCACGAACACGATGACGATGGCGCGGCGCTGGCCCGTCTGACCCCGCAGCCATCCGGGCAGAATGGGACGCCGCGCGACGGCGGAAGCCCGATCCCCGGTGGCTGGATCGGCTTCAAATGCGCCTGTATCCGTCTTGCCCGCATCCTGCTGGCTGTCGTGGTTCACTGCTGCATGGGCTCCCGGGGTGCGGGCACGGTGTCGTGCAGGCGACACGCCGGCATACGGGGCATCCGCCGCCCGATGCCCGTGTGCATCCGTCCGGCGCTGCCGGTCGTCGTGGCGGAGCCGCGGGTGCGCCACGACATCCGAATCATCGAATCCTCTCCTCGTATATGCATGGGCGTTCTCTCGGGCACCCCGGCGCAAAAGATTCCTGTCCCGCCACATTATCAGCCGAAAGGACCGCGGAGGCACCCCCGTTTGTCGAGCGGGTGGTGGACGTGGTCGGCTGCACGATCATGCGCCGCAGGGCGGGTGCGCGGTCCGGCAGGCGTCGGTGAGGACCCGGGCCAGCGCGCGCGTCGCGGGCCCGGCGTTGTCCTCATCCCCGAACATCAGGTACAGGGGCACGCTGTACTGCCCGCCGGCCACCAGTGGCAGCGCCGCAAGCGTGCCCCTCTCCAGCGCGTCGGCCAGGCGATGTTCCGGCAGCCACCCGAAGCCGAGTCCCGCCTCGAGGGCCGCCAGTGCGGTGTCAAAGTGGGTCACCGTCCAGCGGTGTTCCGCCGCGAGCCAGCCGATGTCGGTGCGATTCCCGGTGCCCGAATCACGAATCACCACCTGCAGATGGCCCTTCAGATCGTTGCCGGTGACGGGGCGGTCGAGCCGGTGCAGGGGGTGGTCCGGGTGTGCCACGGCACGGAAGCCGATGTCCACCAGGTGGGTCCCCAGGTGGCTGGCCGGCACCCGGATGCCGATGACGAGGTCCGCCTCGCCGCCCATCAGGCGGTCCTCGGCGCCGGACAACACCACCTCCTCCAACTGCACCCGGGTCCCGCGGCTCACCGGCACGAAATGCCCGAGCGCCGCCATGAGCAGATCCGCCGGGAAGGCCGCGTCCACCACCAGGCGAACCTCCGGCTCCCAGCCCTGCGCGAGGTTCCCGGCCAGTGCCTCCAGGACCCGGGCGTCCCGGAGCAGCACCCCGGCGCGGCGCAGCAGTACCTCACCGGCTTCCGTGAGCACCGCCTTGCGGCCCTCGATGCGCATCAGCGCGATACCGGCCTGCTCCTGCAGGCGGGCGACCGTGTAGCTCACCGAGGACTGGCTTCGGTGCAGATGGCGGGCGGCCTGGGCGAATCCGCCCTGTTCCACCACCGCCTGCAGCACCCGCCATTGTTCCAGTGAGATTCGGGGCCCTTTCATGGCGTTTTACCGGTCATTAACATATCTATTCATTGGATCAATATAGCCCAATATTTGCGCTTTTTTATCTGTCGTATTTATTGATACTGGGGGCTCATTCTGATGACAACCTGGAAGGAACTCGATGATGAACACGATTCAACCCATTGCAATGCTGGCGGGACGCGTGCTGCTGGCGGTGATGTTCCTGCTGGCAGGCCTGGACAAGATCGGCGGTTTCCAGGGTGCCCAGGCGTACATGGCGGCGTTCGGTGTGCCGGGCCTGCTGCTTCCCCTGGTGATACTGCTGGAAGTGGGCGGTGCCCTGGCGCTGATCGCGGGCCTGTGGACCCGCTGGGCGGCCCTGCTGCTGGCGGCCTTCACGCTGCTCGCCACCCTGATCTTCCATCTCGATTTCGGCGATTCCATGCAGCAGATCCTGTTCATGAAGAACCTGGCCATCACCGGCGGGCTGCTGTATGTGGGCGCACGGGGCGCCGGTGCCTGGAGCCTGGATGCGCGGCGCGGATGACCCCCGCCCTTCAACCCTTCGTGTGTGCCGGCACCTGGATGAACTCCCGCTGCCGGACACATGTCACACCTACGATGCGCCGGATGCCCGACCCATTCCGCTTTCATCGGGCGCGGCACGGCAACCGGAGTCGATTCTCATGAGTCTGATGGTCAATGGAGCACTGCGCGAGGACTGGCTGGAGGCCGAGACGGAAAACGGCGAGTTTGTGCGCAAGGATTCCCAGTTCCGCCACTGGATCACCCCCGACGGTTCACCGGGCCCGAGCGGCGAGGGCGGTTTTCCCGCCGAGCCGGACCGCTATCACCTGTATGTGTCCTGGGCCTGCCCCTGGGCGCATCGCACCCTGATCTTCCGCCAGCTCAAGGGCCTCGAAAAGCTCATCAGCGTATCGGTGGTCAACCCCTTCATGCACGACCCGGGCTGGAGCTTCGAGGCCCATCCCGGCTCTACGCCGGATCATCTCCACGGCGCCCGTTACCTGCACGAACTCTACACCCGGGCCGATCCGGACTACACCGGGATCGTTACGGTGCCGGTGTTGTGGGACAAGCAGCACGATACCATCGTGAACAACGAATCCGCCGAGATCATCCGCATGTTCAACAGTGCCTTCGATGCCTTCACGGATCGCGATGCGGACTATTATCCGCAAGCGCTGCGCCCCGAGATCGACGCGGTCAACGAACGTGTCTACGACACCCTCAACAACGGCGTGTACCGGGCGGGGTTTGCGGCATCCCAGGAAGCCTACGACCGGGCGTTCGATGCCCTGTTCGACACCATGGACTGGCTGGAGGGCCGTCTGGCGGGGCAGCGCTACCTGGTAGGTGGCCGGTTGACCGAGGCCGACTGGCGCCTGTTCACCACGCTCGTCCGGTTCGATGCCGTCTACTACAGCCACTTCAAGTGCAACCGGCGGCGACTCATCGATTACCCGAACCTCTGGGCCTTTACCCGGGAGCTCTACCAGGTGGAAGGCATCGCCGGGACGGTCAACCTGGAGCAGATCAAGACTCACTACTACGGCAGCCACAGGCAGATCAATCCCTCCGGCATCATCCCCCGGGGCCCGGTCCTGGACTTCGGCGCGCCCCATGGACGGGGTTGAACGGGGAGGGCGTGGTCCGACCGGGTCCTGGTGGTGTAATGTGCTGACTTTTCCCGGTTGACTGACAGAGGGTCCACAGCGTGAAGAAGATTCTGGCGCCACTGGTGCTGATCCTGGCGATTGGCGGGGCGGTCGCCTTTGTCTATCAGTTCGAACCCCGGGGGGACGCGCCCGGCGCGTCCAACGGCGGCGGGATCACGCCGGTGGTGGTCGTGCCGGTGGGCCGGGATTCGTTCGTGACCACCCTGGAGTCCCTGGGCACCGTACGCGCCAACGAATCCGTGGACCTGGCCGCCAAGGTGACCGGACGCGTGGCGTCCCTTGGGTTCACCGACGGCCAGCAGGTGCGCCGAGGCGACCTGCTGGTGCGGTTGGATACCGCGGAGGAGCAGGCGGAGCTGCGTGAGGCGGAGGTGCGCCTGACCGAGCAGCGCCGTGAACTGGAGCGCATCCGCGGCCTGGTGGCGGAACGCAACCTGCCGCGCCAGCGCCTGGATGAACAGGAATCCCGGGTCAGCGAGGCCGAGGCCCGGCTTGAGGCCGCGCGCGCCCGGCTCGATGACCGGGAGGTGCGCGCGCCGTTCAGCGGCATGCTGGGTCTGCGTCGCGTCAGCGTCGGTGCGCTGGTCAGCCCGGGCACGCTGATTACCACCCTGGACGATGTCAGCGTGGTGAAGCTGGACTTCACCGTGCCCGAGACCTTTCTGCCGGGCATCACCGCCGGGCAGGAGATCGTGGCCCGCAGCGCCGCGTACCCGCGTGAGGCGTTCTCCGGCAAGGTGACCTCCATCGACACGCGCGTCGATCCGGGCACGCGGGCCGGCACCGTGCGTGCAGAGATTCCCAACCCGGACGGCTTGCTGCGCCCCGGCATGCTTATGACCGTGCGCCTGATGAAGGATCCGGCGGAATCCCTGTCCGTGCCCGAATCGGCGCTGGTCCCCCTGCGTGACGAGCAATATGTCTTTGTCGTCGGCGAGGATGACCGGGTCGAACGCCTGCGTATTGTCACGGGGCGCCGTGCTCCGGGCCGGGTGGAGGTGCTGGACGGTCTGGAGGAAGGCATGCGGGTGGTGGTGGAGGGCTCCCACCGCATCGGCGCGGGCGCCCGGGTGGAGGTGCGCACCCGTGATGCGTCCGGGTCGGGGGACACCGCGTCATGATCATTTCGGATCTGGCCAATCGCCGGCCGGTCTTTGCCAGTGTTCTCAGCCTGCTGCTCGTCGCCTTCGGCATCATCTCGTTTGATCGTCTCCCGCTCCGGGAATATCCGGACATCAACCCGCCGGTGGTCACCATCCTCACGGACTACCCGGGGGCCAATGCCGCCATCATCGAATCCAGGATCACCCAGCTGATCGAGGACCGGGTGAGCGGTATCGAGGGCATCGACTGGATCCAGTCCGACAGCACCGACGGGCGGTCCCGGATCACCGTGGAGTTCAACGTGAACCGGGATGTGGACGCCGCCGCCAACGACGTGCGCGAGGCGGTCGCCCGCGTGGTGCGTCAGCTGCCGGACGAGGCCGATCCGCCCATGGTGTTCAAGGCGGACACCAACGCGGACCCCATCATGTGGCTGAACCTCTCCAGTACCCGCCTCAACCGCATGGAACTCACCGACTACGCCGAGCGTTACCTGGTGGACAGTCTGTCGGTGGTGGAGGGTGTGGCCCTGGTGCGCGTGGGCGGTGCGCTCACCTATTCCATGCGCATCTGGCTGGACCGGGAGGCGCTGGCGGCCCGGACGCTCACCGTGGAGGACGTGGAGCAGGCCCTGCGCCGGGAGAACGTGGAACTGCCCGCCGGGCGCGTGGAATCGGTGGACCGGGAGTTCAACGTGCGTGTCGCCCGCGCCTACGGCACACCGGAGGAGTTCGCCCGCCTGGTGGTGCGCCAAGGCGACGACGGGCACCTGATGCGCCTGGGCGAGGTGGCCCGGGTGGAGGTCGGACCGGCTGACGAGCGTACGGAACTGCGCGGAAACGGGCAGTCCATGGTCGGGCTCGGGATCATCCAGCAGTCCACGGCCAACACGCTGGAGACCGCCCGGGCGGTGAAGGAGCAGGCCGAGCGGCTGCGGCCGACGCTGCCCGACGGCGTCACGCTCAACATGAGCTACGACACGTCGGTGTTTATCGAGGGCGCGATCCAGGAGGTATTCATCACCCTGTTCATCGCCATGGGCGTGGTGATCCTGGTCATCTACCTGTTTCTGGGCAACGTGCGCGCCATGCTCATCCCGGCGGTGACGGTGCCGGTTTCGCTCACGGCAGCGTTCATCGCCCTGTACGCCCTCGGTTTCTCCGTGAACCTGCTCACGCTGCTGGCGCTGATCCTCGCCATCGGTCTGGTGGTGGACGATGCCATCGTGGTGCTGGAGAACATCCACCGGCGCATCGAACTGGGTGAGCCGCCCCTGCTCGCCGCCTATCGGGGCGCACGCCAGGTGGGTTTCGCCGTGGTGGCCACCACGCTGGTGCTGATCGCGGTGTTCGTGCCTCTCGCCTTTCTGCAGGGCAACATCGGGAGACTGTTCACCGAGTTCGCCCTTGCCATGGCCGCGGCAGTGGCCTTTTCGAGCATCGTCGCGCTCACACTGTCGCCGGTGATGTGCGCGCGTCTGATCCGTCGTGATAATCAGGACTCCGGTCTGAGCCACGTGATGTCGGTCGGCTTCGACCGCCTGGGCCGCCTCTATTCCCGCATCCTGGAGGCGGCGCTCAAGGTGCCCCTGGTGACGGGCCTGGTGCTGGTGGGGCTGTTCACCGTCATTGCCGTGCTGATCCAGGTGATCCCCAATGAATACGCGCCCCGGGAGGACCGTGGCGCTTTCTTCGTGTTCGCCACGGCGCCGGAGGGCACCAGCTACGAGACCATGACCGGACACATGCGCGAAGTGGAGGCGCGACTGCTGCCCCTGCTGGAGTCCGGCGAGGCCATCCGGGTGCTGGCGCGCACGCCGCGAAGCTTCGGCAACAGTGAGGTGGTCAACAACGGCATCGCCATCGTGGTGTTGCAGCACTGGAACGAACGCCAGCGCTCGGGCAGCGAGATCATGTCGGCGCTCCAGCCGGCGCTGGACGACATTCCCGACGTGCGCGCGGTGACGGTGATGCGTCAGGGACTGGGCGGACGCCGGGTGGGTCAGCCGGTGCAGTTCGTGCTCGGAGGCCCCAGTTATGACGAACTGGCCGAGTGGCGTGACTTGATCATGGCGCGCGCCGCGGAGAACCCGGGGCTGCGGAATCTGGATTCGGACTACCACGAGACCAAGCCGCAGCTCATGGTGACCATCGACAAGGACCGCGCGGCGGATCTGGGCGTTTCGGTGGAGAGCATCGGGCGCACGCTCGAAACCATCCTGGGCTCGCGCCGGGTCACCACCTATATCGACCGGGGCGAGGAGTACGACGTGATCCTCGAGGGCGAGCGCGCCCAGCGGCGCACGCCCAACGACATCACCAACATCTACGTGCGTTCCCAGCGAAGCGGCGAACTGATTCCCCTGTCCAACCTGGTCAGCTTCGTGGAACAGGCGGACGCGGCAAGTCTCAATCGCTACAATCGCATGCGCTCGATCACCATCACGGCGGGACTGGCGGACAACTACACCCTGGGCGAGGCCCTGGAATACCTGGATGGCGTCGCCGCCGAACTGCTGCCGGAGACGGCGCGCATCGACTACAAGGGCGAGTCCCTGGAATTCCGCAAGGCGGGCGGGGCCGTGATCTTCGTCTTCGCCCTGGCGCTGCTGGTGGTCTTCCTCGTCCTGGCCGCCCAGTTCGAGAGCTTCATCCATCCGCTGGTGATCATGCTCACAGTACCCCTGGCGGTGGCCGGCGCGCTGTTCGGTCTGTACGTGACCGGCCAGACGCTCAACATCTACAGCCAGATCGGCATCGTCATGCTCATCGGACTGGCCGCCAAGAACGGCATCCTCATCGTGGAGTTCGCCAACCAGCTGCGCGACGCGGGCCTGGGCTTCCACCGGGCGCTGACCGATGCCGCCCGCCTGCGGCTGCGTCCGGTGCTGATGACCGCCTTGACCACGGTCATGGGCACGCTGCCCCTGATCCTGGCCAGCGGCCCCGGTGCGGAGAGCCGTTTCGTCATCGGCACCGTGGTGTTTTCCGGGGTGCTGTTCGCCACGTTCTTCACGCTGTTCGTCGTGCCGGTGGCCTATCAGACTCTGGCCCGTTACAGCGGCTCGCCCGGCGAGACCGCCCGGCGCATCAGGGATCTGGAGGCGCAGCACGGGGAGGCAAGGATCTGAGTTGGAGTTCAAGGTTCAAAGTTCAAAGTTCAAAGTTCAAAGTTCAAAGTTCAAAGTTCAAAGAGCGTCACAAGTGGCCACGCTGTTTCAACCCTTGAACCTTGAACTTTGAACTTTGAACCTTGAATCTCCGACCCGGCCTGTCAGTCTTCCGAAGCCGGATGGAAATTCAGGGATGCGGAGTTGATGCAGTAGCGCAGCCCCGTGGGCGGCGGGCCGTCGTTGAACACGTGACCGAGATGGGCGTCGCACCGCGCGCAGCGCACTTCGTCCCGGACCATCCCGTGACTCAGGTCCCGGCCCACGCGGACGGCCGTCGGCGTGACCGGCTGCCAGTAACTGGGCCAGCCGGTGCCCGAGTCGAACTTCTGGGAGGAACTGAACAGCGGCGCATCGCAGCACACGCAATGGTACATGCCCTGTTCATGGTGATCGTGGTATCGGCCGCTGAACGGCGGCTCGGTGCCCGCCCGGCGCGTCACGTGGTAGGTTTCGGGGGTCAGCCGCTCGCGCCATTCCTCG
The DNA here is from genome assembly GCF_000378965.1 of Thioalkalivibrio thiocyanodenitrificans ARhD 1. Classification (NCBI taxonomy): domain Bacteria; kingdom Pseudomonadati; phylum Pseudomonadota; class Gammaproteobacteria; order Chromatiales; family Ectothiorhodospiraceae; genus Thioalkalivibrio; species Thioalkalivibrio thiocyanodenitrificans. Next base: position 1,593,301 of record NZ_KB900536.1, on the reverse strand, counting down.
TCGCTGTAGCCCGGTCGCTCGTTCTGTGGATCGCTCATATACCGCGTCTCCGCCGCCCCGTATCCGGACGGATTAAGGATGAAGGACGAGTATAGCCCCTCATCGACCTCTCCCGGCGGGATGATACCGAGGTGACGACCGCGCGTTCATTCTTCGCAAAGTGCCCTCCGTCTCCCGATCCGTTACCATGAGGACGAACCGATCACCCACGCAGGAACGACAGGGAAATCGGCGTGAAAAAGACGCAAAGCAAGGCCCGTCGTGGCGAGGGGCTGTACATCGTGCTGATCAGCATTCACGGCCTGATCCGGGGACAGAACCTGGAACTGGGCCGGGATGCGGATACCGGCGGTCAGACCAAGTACGTGGTGGAACTGGCCCGGGCACTGGCGGCGAACCCGGAGGTGGGCCGGGTGGACCTCCTGACCCGGCAGGTGATCGACAACAAAGTCTCCGACGACTACGCCGTGCCCGAGGAGCCCCTGGGGGACAACGCCTGGATCATCCGGCTGCCCACGGGTCCCCGCCGTTACCTGCGCAAGGAAACCCTCTGGCCCTATCTGGATTGCTTCGCCGACAACGCCCTGGGGCATATACGCAAGGTGGGCCTCAGGCCCGACGTGGTCCACAGCCACTACGCCGACGCGGGTTTCGTGGGCACCCGGCTGGCCAACCTGCTGGGGGTGCCCCTGGTGCACACGGGGCACTCGTTGGGCCGTGTCAAGCGCGAACGCCTGCTGGAGAAGGGCCTCAAGCCCGAGGACATCGAATCCCGCTACAACATGACGCGGCGCATCGATGCCGAGGAGGAGACCCTGGCCAATGCCTACATGGTGGTGGCCAGCACCCGGCAGGAGGTGGACGAGCAGTACGCACTCTATGACCACTACCGTCCGGAGCACATGGTGGTGGTGCCGCCGGGCACGGATCTCGGGCGCTTCTCGCCGCCCAGGCCCCGTGCCCCCCGGCCGCCGGTCTGGCAAGAACTGGCGCGTTTCCTCAACAAGCCCGACCGCCCCATGGTGCTGGCCCTGTCACGGCCGGATGAGCGCAAGAACATCCCCACCCTGATCAAGGCCTTCGCCGGGCACAAGGTGCTGCGCGAGCACGCCAACCTGGTCATTGTCGCCGGCAACCGCGATGCTATCCGGGATCTGGACAAGGGATCCCGGGAGGTCCTCACCGAAGTGCTGCTGCGCATCGACGAGTACGACCTCTACGGGCAGGCGGCCTACCCGAAACATCACGCCTCGGACGATGTGCCGGATTTCTACCGCATGGTGACCCGTACCCGCGGCGTGTTCGTCAACCCGGCGCTGACAGAGCCCTTCGGCCTGACGCTGATCGAGGCGGCCGCGTGCGGCGCCCCCATCGTCGCCACCAATGACGGCGGCCCCTCGGATATCGTGCGCCACTGCAACAACGGCGTGCTGGTGGATCCCCTGGACGAGAAGGCCATGGGCGATGCCATCTGGAAGATCATCAGCGACCGGGAGCGCTGGAAGAAGTACTCCGACAGCGGGCTGAAGGGCGTGCGTGCGCACTATGCCTGGGAGGGGCATGCACAGAAGTATGTCCGCAAGGTGAAGGCCCTGCGCAAGGAGGCGAGCCGCGTGCGCCGGGGCCAGCAGCGTCTCTCCGGCAAGCTGGCCAAGGCGGACCGGGCCATCATCTCGGACATCGACAACACCCTGCTGGGGGATCGCAACAGCCTGCGTGCCCTGGTGCAGCGGCTCAAGGACGAGGGTCCGGGCGTGGCCTTCGGTGTCGCCACCGGCCGGCGGCTGGAATCCGCCCAGCAGGTGCTCAAGGACTGGGGCGTCCCAACGCCGGACCTGTTCATCACCTCGGTGGGTTCCGAGATCCACTACGGCCCGGAGATCACTCCGGACCAGGGCTGGTCACGGCACATCGATCATCGCTGGGACCGGGACGGGCTCATGGAGCAGCTCCTGGATCTGCCGGGCATCGATCTTCAGCCGGAAGTCGATCAGCGTCCCCACAAGCTGAGCTTCTTCGTGGATCCGGAGAAGGCGCCCTCCATACACGATATCGAACGCCTGCTGCACCAGCAGGACCTGCACGCCAACATCATCTACTCCCACGACCGGTTTCTCGACCTGCTGCCGGTGCGCGCCTCCAAGGGCTTCGCCGTGCGTTACCTGGCCGACAAGTGGGGCATTCCCCTGGAGCGCACCCTGGTGGCCGGCGACTCCGGCAACGACGAGGACATGCTGCGCGGCAGCACGCTGGGCGTGGTGGTGGGCAATCACCATCCCGAACTGCGCCGGCTCAGGGGCTTCGAGCGCATCTATTTCGCCGAGGCCGGTCACGCGGCCGGCATCGGCGAAGGGCTGGATCACTTTGATTTCTTCAGCAGATGCATCGTGCCCGACGAAGGATGATTCAAGGTTCAAAGTTCAAGGTTCAAAGTTCAAAATAAGGGGGCTGCCACCCGGTTCGTTCACTGAACTTTGAACCTTGAACTTTGAACTTTGAACCTTGAACCTGAAATCGGGTCTTCCCGTACCGACCTCGAGATGCCTCGCCCGGCCGGTGCGGCGGTGAGCCCGTCCGGTCGGGTGCGGGTGGCTCAGGCGGTGCCTGTCGCGGACGACGGGGTGGTTGAGGTGCGTGGCTTTCCGGGCGCGACGTGCCAGTATTTCTCCACGTAGTAGGCGATGGTCTCCCGGAGTACCGACTCGAGCGGCACTACGGGTTCCCAGCCGAGCAGGTCTCTTGCCTTGTCGATGTTCGGCAGGCGTCGGTCGCTGTCCTCGTAACCGGGTCCGTAGAACGTCTCCCCGGGCACTGTGCGCATGGGGTGGTCGCGGTAGGCGGGATCGCCGACCGCTTCGGCGAACAGCCGGCGCATGGTGTCGGCCAGGTCGCGGATGGTGGTCTCGTTGGCGGGGTTGCCGATATTGAAGACCTGTCCCTGCCCGGCCTCCGGCCTGTCGAGCAGCAGCATGAAGGCGTCGACGGCATCGTCGATGCCGGTGATGACGCGCCGGGCGTGTCCGCCGTCGACCAGTTGCAGCGGCTCGTTTCGCAGCAGCGCCGACAGAAAACAGGCCAGCACCCGTGGAATGCCCTCTCCCTCGAAACCGGGGATGAAATCCATGCGCGGGCCGAAAAAATTCAGCGGGCGGATGATGCTGAAGGGCATGCCGTGCTCGTAATGATGTGCATACACATAGCGTTCCATCAGCTGCTTGGCGCAGGCGTAGGTCCAGCGCTGATTCTGCACCGGTCCAAGCGTGAACGGCGTGCTGTCCTCGCGAAGCTCATATAGCGCCGGGTCTTCGTAGGCCGCGTCGCCGGTGTAGCTCGCCAGCGTGCGCCCGTATACCTCGCTGGTGGACACGTGAATCAGCCACTTGCCGTGTTCGGCGCACAGGTCGGCGAGGCGCAGCATGTCGGTGAAGTTCGAGCGAATCACGCCCAGGGGGCGGGTGTTGTACTGGGACGGATTGCAGATGGCCGCCAGGTTGATCACCGCATCGGCGGCGGCCACGTCCTCGCGCAGGCGCGCCTCGTTGCCGCAGGCATACAGGTCCGCGCCGCGCAGGTTCAGCCGCTCGTGGGCCAGGAGGTGTTCGATCTTGGTCTGCTGGTGATCCCAGCCCGATACGGTGACATCGGCCCGTTGCAGCAGCCGCTCCAGCAGATGGCTGCCGATAAAGCCGCCGCAGCCGGTGATCAGAATGTGCATGACGCCCCCTCGCACGGGTCCCCCCCGTGGGTAGCGCCAAGCTTACATGGATTGCGGGGGGCAACCAAAATGCCCGGTTTCCGGACGGATTCATTTAAGCTTGCAACATGTCCACCCATGAACCGCCACCGCTGACGGATCACTTCAGGCTCCTGGGCCTGGCCGTCCGGCTCGACGCCGACCCGCCCGCCCTGCTGGAGCCCCTGCAGCATGTGGTGGTCAGGGCCGGGGACGACCTGCCGGTCGAGCGGACCGTGAATGTCCGCGTGGTCCCGGCGGGCAACGGGCTGCAGGTCGACATGGGCGAGGGCAGGCCCAGGCGGCTGTGCTGCACCGACGTGGCCCTGGCCCATATCCACATCGTGCTCACCCGCTACGCCCGCGACCTGCATGCCGGGGACACCACGCTGCACTGTGGCGCGGCGACGCTGGATGGACGGCTGGCCTTGTTCACCGGCGACCGCGGGGCGGGCAAGACGACACTGCTCGCCCGGCTGCTGCTGGCCGGAGCGGATTTCCACTGCGACGAGTATGTCCTGACCCGCGACGGCCTCGCGATCACCTTCCCGCGCCCCCTGCACGTGAAGCCCGGCACCCTGGCGCATCTGCCCGAGGTGGCGGCCGTATGCCGGCGCAAGCCGCTGCTGCAGCACTGGAACGGCGTGAAGTACTACCCCGTGGATCCCGAGGACCTGGGCCATGCCTGGCGCAGCGTGCGGGCCCGCCCGGCGGCCATCCTGCATCTGGAGCCCGGATTCGACGGGCCCCCGCGCATCGAGTCGATCGCGCAGATCGAGATGGTCAAGCGCCTCATGTGCCAGACCCTGGACCAGGCCCCCGACATCGGGCGGCAGGCCCGGGATGTCTGTGCCCTGGTGCGCGGTACGCCGTGTTTCGCCCTGCGGGTGGGGCCGCTGGAGGACACCCTGGACCTCGTGCGGCGCACCCTCTCGGGGCTCGATTCCGTTTGACCCGTCACACAGGGTGGTCTAGTTTTCTGGTGTGAGGATTCAGCGGGCCGCGCTCGCCCGCCCGGGTCCAGCATGCGGCGCCGTGATGATGACGATATTGCGACATCCGTAACAGGGGGCTCCATGGAATACGACAACGAAGACAGCCCGCGGGAACCGGCGAAAGCCGCGGATCCGCAGCGGCGCCGGTTCATGAAGGCAGCGGGCGGCGCGGTGCTGGCCGTGCCTGCCATGGAGACCCTGTCTCGCCAGGGGATCCTGCTGCGTGCCGCCAAGGCCCAGACCGTCAACGGCGGGATCATGGACGGGATCGGCGGGAGTACGACAGAGACAGAGGTCTGATCGTTCAGCGCCGCATGAACAATGACAGCGCATCGGTGGTTCCGGGACGGTGCCCGGCGACCGGCCTGTACGGGGTCAGGGGGGAACAATGCCAACATTCAGCTTTTACCTTGGAAATTCATCGCCGTTTGACATCGTTTATCGCTGGGACGGATTCTGCACAGACTTCAACCACGTGGAGGGCCAGGATACGTTTTCGGGCACGATGTGGTTGAGGGACGGCGTACGGTTGGTCAACGGTACGTCGGACACCGCATTGCCGGATTTTCCGCTGACCCTTACCATGGGCAGCTATGACGAGGGTGCCTCCTTTGCCACGTTTGACGCAGTCGGGGGCATGACGATTACCGAACCGGACGTCACGCGAGGCACCTTCACGGGCGCCACGTCCCTTACCGTGACGAGTGCGACATTCAGTGGAACATTCATGAATGCCGATACCATGACCAGCGGTTACGTCGTCGCCTGGGGAGATGTGCTGTATGCCTCGCCAGAGGGATCGCAAGGCGCTGATGCAAGCAGCAGCTTCACCTGGGTACGCAATCTACCCGCCTGCACCCCATTCTAGTCGCACCATGACATCACCCTTGCGCCGGGCATTTTCCGGCGCAAGGGTGAACCGCATGCAACCGATCGTTCACACCCAACCCCAGTGAGTGCCCATCCGAGCGCGCCGCCCCGCCTGATCCGCTGCAACGGGTCGGCCTCCTGCTGCCGCGCCTGGGGCCCATCGAACGCCGCCTCATCGCGTCCGTTTGCGGGGTGGCCCGGACGCGCCCGCGTCCCTCGAACAGGTGGTGGCCGCGCTCCTCTGGCGCCATGGCGGTCGCCGGTTGTGAGGAGGCGTTGCGTTCTGGCCCCCGAAGCCCCGTTTCGCCCTGCGGGCGGGGCCGCTGGAGGAAACCCTCGAATCCGGTTGACCCATCGTGAGAACTGGGATAGGTTTCACAGAAAAGCACCCGAAGATAGGGTCCGCGCGCCGCGCGGGCGCCGACCACCTGCCACAACATCAGGGGGAACGATGGAACACGACAACCAGGACAATCCACGGGGATCGTCCCGGGCCGCGGATCCGCAGCGGCGCCGGTTCATGAAGGCGGCGGGCGGCGCGGTGCTGGCCGTGCCTGCCATGGAGACCCTGTCGCGCCAGGGGATCCTGCTGAGTGCCGCCAAGGCGCAGACCGTCAACGGCGGGATTCTGGACGGGTTCGGCGGGAGCTCGGACAACAACATTGGCTGATCGGATCACCGGCCGTGAGCGTGCGGTCGGTGTCTGAATCGCACGAACGCAACCACGCGGGTCAGCCGGGTGCCGGCAGACCGGATCTTTGAGATCAAGGGGGAACGATGCCGACATTCTATGCCTTCCTGGGAACGACGGGCACTCAGAGCCTTGAGTACCGCTGGAACGGGTTCTGCACCGACTTCAACCATGTCGACGGCAGCGATACCTTCTCGGGGGTGATGTGGCTGCGGGAGGGTGCCCGGTATGTCGGCGGCACCTCGGTGGGGACGGTGCCCGATTTCACGATGACCGTGGCCGGGGGCAGTTACGACGGGGTGTCGTCTTATGTCTCCTTCATGCCGACCGGGCAGCTGTCGATCGACGAGCCAGGTGTTACGAGAGCGACCTTTTCTGATGGGTCCAGCCAGACGTTCACGGGGGCCACGGCCCTGTCGGCCACGTCGGGTGGGTTTTCCGGATATTTCTCCTTGAATCCCGATACCTTGTCTGGCTATCAGTACCTGGACGGATTGGTGCTCTATTCGGGAGGCCATCAAATCCATTCGTATTTCGGCTCCGACAGCTTCACCTGGGTACGCGGCCTGCCCGCCTGCACCCCGATCTGATCGCACCCCGACATCACCCATGCGCCGGGCATTTGCCGGCGCATGGGTGAACACATGCCCCTGATCGTCCACACCCAATCCCAGTGAGTGTCCATCCGAGCGCGCCGCCCCCGCCCGACCCGCTGCAACGGCTCGGCCCCCTGCTGCCCGGCCTCGGGCGCATAGAGTGCCGCCTCCTCGCAGCGGTTTCCGGGGCGGGACCGGACGCGCCCGCCGCCCTCGAAGACCTGGTGACCGCGCTTCTCGACCGTCATGGCGGCCTTCCGGAAGAGGCGGCGGCGCGCCTGCGCGAGCTGAGCGCCGCACGTCCCGGGGATCCCGATGCTACCTATCTGCTCGGCGAGTGCCTGCGCGAGTCCGGAGACTGGCGGGGGGCGCAGGCGGCCTACGCCTATGCCCTGTCCATGGACGGCGACCATGCCGATGCCCGGGCGGGCCACGGGCTGGCGCTGATCGTGCAGGGGCAGCGCGAGCAAGGGATTGCCGACTGTGACCGGGCGCGCGCGCTGCGACCCGACCTGGCGGCGGCATGGCGCTACCGGGCCCACGGGCTGCTGCGCGAGGGCCGCCTCGACGAGGCGGCCGCCGCTTGCGAGGAGGCGCTGCGGCTGGCCCCCGATGCCCCGGAAGGACAGGTCATGCAGGCCCTGATCCGGCATCGCTGCGGACTCGTCCGGGGCGCCCGGCGCGCGCTGGACCGCGTCATCGACGCGCATCCCGAGCTGGCCGAGGCGCGCGCCAACCGCGCGCTGCTGCGCCTGATCGACGGCGAACCCGAGGGCGCGCTGGCGGATGTCGAGCACGCCCTCGCGCGCAAGCCGCGGCTGGCTCCGGCGATGGCGCTGCGCGCGCGCCTGCACGAGGCACGGGGCGAGCACGCGCAGGCGCTGGGGCGGCTGGAGGAACTCCGACGGCTCGACCCCGCCAATCCCGACTGGGCCCTGCAACAGCTCGATCTGCTGGAGTCCCTGCGCCGTTTCGACGAAGCCGACGCCCTGTGCGAGGCCTTCGCGCAGGAGCAGGGCGCCACGCATCGCACCTTCCGCCTGCGTCTCGCCATGGCGCGGCTGCGCCGGGGCGAGACGGCGGCGGCGCTGCCGTTGATCCCCGGTGCGGGGCCGGGCGTCGACGCGGCCACGGCCTGGCGGCTGCTGGGCGCGGCATTGCGCACGGCGGGCGAACCCTCGCTGGCATGGCGCTGTCTGGATCGGGCCCTGTCCCTGTCCCCGTGCGATGCGTGGCAGGCGGAACTTGCCGAGGCGATGCTGGAGACCGGCCACGCGGAGAAGGCGCTCACGGCGCTGGACGCCCTGGAATCACCGCCCCGGGAAGCCGCGCTCACCCGCGCCCGGGCCCTGGCGCAGCTGGGGCGCGCCGACGAGGCCCTGCCCGTGCTGGAGGCGGCGGTCACCGAGCATCCCGATTTCGGCCTGGCCCACCTGCGTCTGGGCATCCTTGCGCGGCAGCAGGGGAAGTCCGCCCTGGCCGAGGGCGCATTGCGCGAGGCCATCCGGCGAAGCCCCGGGGAAGCCGCCCCGCACGAACAACTGGGTATCCTGCTCAGCGAGCGCGGTGACGGGGTCGAGGCCGAGGCGGCGTTTCGGGAGGCCCTCAAGCGCGCACCGGACAGCGCATCCGCGCAGGTCAACCTGGCGATCCTGCTCGCCCGACTGAAGCGTTATGCGGAAGCCGAGGGGCTGTTGCGGGCGCTGGCCCGGCGCAATCCGGCGGACGCGGCGGTGTGGCGGAACCTCGCGGGCGTGCTGATGGAACAGCGGCGCCATGCCGATGCCCTGGAAGTGGCCGAACGCCTGACCGGAATGCTGCCGGACGACGACGCGGCCAACCACCTGCTGCTGGCCGTGCTCGATGCCCTGAAACGAACGGAAGACGCGGTGTGCGCGGCCCGGCTGTGGGTGGAGGCGTCGCCGGATTGCGCGTCCGCCCGGGCCGCATTGGCCCTGGCATGCGCCCGGGCCGAGCGCCACGATGAGGCCATGCAGGCGGCCGGCCGCCTGGCGGAACTCGAGCCCGACACGGCGCGCCGTCACGAGGTCGATGGCCTGGTGCATTCCGGCGCGGGGCGCTACCGGGAAGCGGTCGACAGCTTCCGGCGCGGGCTGGCGCACTCGTCCGACGCCCTTTCCCTGCAGACGAACCTGGGTTTCGCCTTGCAGGAACTGGGGGAAGAACAGGAGGCCGTCGACAGCCTCACGCGCAGCGCCGATCTGGCGCCCGACAACGGGCAGATCCACATGAACCTGGGCATGGTCCTGTTGCGCCAGGGGCGTTATGAAGGCGGTTGGCCCGCCTACGACCGCCGTGAGGGCGCACTGCGCGGCCCGCGCTCGCTGCCGGATGCGCGTACCCAGGCGGGCGTCCCGCCCGACCTGGGCGATGCCGCAGTCCTGGTGCGCGCTGAACAGGGGCTGGGCGATACGCTGCACTTCATGCGTTATGTCCGCCGGCTGGCCGGGGAATGCCGGGAGGTCCTGTTTCAGCTTCAGGATCCGATCACCTGGACGGCCTGGTGGCTCGGCGACAACGTGCGCGTGTTCGGGTATCGGGACGCGGTCCCGCCGGCGGATTACCAGGTCTCCCTGCTCAGTCTGCCCGGCTACTACGCTACCGGGATCGAATCCATTCCCGCGGATGTGCCTTACATCCATGCCGACGCCGGGCGGGTGCGCCGCTGGGGCGATCGCATCGGCAGCGGCGGTTTCCGCATCGGCATCGTCTGGCACACGGACCCCAACCACGGCAATACCCGGCGGTGGATCCCCCTGGAGCGGCTGGCCCCCCTGGCCGGACTTCCCGGGGTGCGGCTGATCAGCCTGCAGAAGCACCATGGCCTGGAGCAGCTGGATGCCCTGCCGGCAGGCTGCCCGGTCGAGTCCCTGGGCGAGGATTTCGACAGCGCCGGCGACGCATTCGTGGATACGGCCGCGGTGATGATGTCGCTGGACCTGGTCATCACCATCGACACCGCCGTTGCCCATCTTGCGGGCGCCCTGGGGCGGCCGGCCTGGGTGCTGTTGTCCAGGCCGGCCGACTGGCGCTGGCTGACGGGGCGCGCCGATACGCCCTGGTATCCCAGTCTCCGCCTGTTTCGCCAGGCGCGGCCCAACGACTGGGACCCGGTGGTGGCCGATGTGCAGGCGCGCCTGGAGGCGGTGCTGCGCGGTGACGCGCCTGCCATCTGGCCCGTGGGCCAGGACGATGTCCCCCCGTTTCCGCGCGGGGAGCCGGCATGAGCGCGGCAACCCCCGAGGTCCCGGTCTCCTGGGGAGAGCTGGTGGACAAGATCACCATCCTGGAGATCAAGGCCGAGCGCATCGCCGATCCGCAGAAGCTGGCGCATGTGCGCGACGAGCTGCAGCGCCTGCGCGCCGTGCTCGCGCGCGCGGGCGGCCTGTCGCCCGAGGCACTGGCGGTGCAGGGGGATCTGCGTGCCATCAACGAGCAGCTCTGGGAGGTGGAGGATGCCATCCGCGCCTGCGAGCGCACACGGGACTTCGGCGATGCATTCATTGCCCTGGCCCGCTCCGTGTATCAGTTGAACGACCGGCGTTTCCTGTGCAAGCGGCGCATCAACGAGCTGGCGGGCAGCGCCCTGTTCGAGGAAAAGTCCTACGACGATGACCGGGACGGCGGCTGACGCGGCCCTGGACGAGGCGGTGCGCATCCATCGCGCCGGGGACCTGGCGCAGGCGGAGCGCATCTACCGGCGGGTGCTGGACGACGAGCCCGGCAATGCCCGCGCCCTGCACAATCTCGCCACGATCCGCGTCGCCCGGGGGCAGCTCGGTGAAGCGCGCCGGCTCCTGGAACAGGCCCTGGCGCAGGCGCCCGATTGGGCCATGCTGCACATGACCCGTGCCGGCGTCTGCCTGGCCCTGGACGACGAGGACGCCGCTGCGGTCGCCTACGGCCGCGCCGTGGAACTGGACGACACGCTGGTGGGTGCCTGGGCGGATCTCGCCACGCTGCATTTCGATGCCGGGCGTCACGAGCAGGCCCTCGATTGCTGCCGCCGGGCGCTGGCCCTGTCCCCCGGGGATCCGGGTCAACTGCACAACCTGGGGGCGGTGCTCATCAAGCTGTGGCATGTGGACGAGGCGATGGACCTGTTCCGCCGGGCCGCCGCCCGGCCGGACGCCACGTCACAGGTGCTAAGCATGGTGCTGTATCGCCTGCACTTCGCCCGGGACGCCCGTCAGTCGGAGATCCTCGCCCTGGCGCGGCGTTGCGGCAGGCAACTGACGCCGCCCGGGATACTGCCCACGGCGCCTCCCTGTGATCCGGACCCCGCGCGCCGTGTTCGCATCGGCTATGTCTCCGGGGATTTCCGCGAGCATGCGCTGGCCCATTTCATCGAGCCCCTGCTCATCCATCACGACCGGGCCGCCTTCGAGGTGCACTGCTTCGATACATCGCCCGCATCGGACCGGGTGACGGAGCGCTTCAGGGGACGGGCCGACGCGTGGCACGTCATCCGGGAGATGTCCGACGAGGCCGCCGCCGCGCTGGTGCGGCAATCGGGGATCGATATCCTGGTGGACCTTTCGGGCCACACCGATCATCACCGCCTGGGCCTGTTCGCGCGCAGACCCGCCGCGCTGCAGATCACCTGGATGGGTTTCATGAACACCACCGGCCTGCCGTCCATGGACGGCATCATCGCCAACGACATCCTGATACCGGAGGACGAGGCGCCGCTCTACGTGGAACGGCCTCTGAGACTGCCGGACAGCCACCTGTGCTTCGATCCCCTGATGCCCCCCCTGCCGGTGGGCGCGCCGCCCGCGCTCGAGCACGGGCAGGTCACCTTCGGCTGCTTCAACCGGCTGGACAAGGTCAACCCGGTGGTGGTCGACTGCTGGGCGCGCATCCTGCGGGCCGTGCCGGATGCCCGCCTGATGCTCAAGACCCCGGAACTGGATCTGCCCCCGGTGCACCGGCGGGTGAGCGCGGCCTTCGCGCAGGCCGGCGTCGATCCGTCGCGGCTGCTGCTGGAGGGTGGCGCGCCCCGCGAGACCTACTGCCGGGCGATGAGCAGCATGGACATCGCCCTGGATCCGTTCCCCCACAACGGCGGCACGGTCACCTGCCAGACACTGTGGATGGGTGTGCCGGTGCTGACCCTGAAGGGGCGCGAGGGGATGATCGGCCGCTACGGGGCCAGCTTTCTCCGGGCGGTGGGGCTCGGGGAGTGGATCGCCGTAGACGAGGACGACTACGTGCGCAGGGCCGTGGCCCATGCCCGGGACCTGCCGGCGCTCGCCCGGATCCGCAGCGATCTGCGTGACCGCCTGCTGGCGTCCCCGGCAGGCAACGGCGCATTGTTCGTGGCACAACTGGAGGATGCGCTTCGCCGTGCGTGGCGGGACCGGTGCGCGTCCGCGTCGCCACGGCCGTGAGCCGGGCGCCCATGACACGCCGTGGCCTGCTGACCGGTTGCGCCCTTGTCCTGGCGGCCGCCGTGCTGACACTGGCCGCCTCCGTGGCCCTGTGGCAGACGCCGGTGCGTGTCTGGGAGGCTGTCAACCGTTATCTGCCCCTGCCCACGGTGGAACTGCAGGTGGGCGGAGAGCGCATCACGGTGGAGATCGCCACCGGCTCGGCACGGGGGCGCGGGCTGATGCACCGCGCATACCTGCCGGAGCACCACGGCATGCTGTTCGTGTACCGGCAGCCTCGGCGCATCGTCATGTGGATGAAAGACACCCGTATCCCGCTCTCCGTGGCCTTCATGGACGCGGACGGGACGATACTCAACATCGCCCGCATGGAACCACTCTCCGAGCAGCGCCACGCATCCCGGGGGCCCGCCATGTACGCGCTGGAGATGAACCGGGGCTGGTTCGAGGTGCGCGGCGTGCAGGCCGGCGACCGCATCGACCTGTCCGCGCTGCCGGTTCGCTGAGGCCTCAGCGACGGCCCTGGCGCCGCATCTTGCGCAGCAGGCGCAGCGGGCGCGTGACGGCGTACGTGGCCGCCCAGGCGGTTGATACCCTGCGCCCGGCGAGATCGGCCTCGGAGGGCAGTGTCAGCAGGCGGGACAGGTAGACGAGCTTGGCCGCCGCCCCGGGTCGGGCCAGCAGGTCGAAGCGCAGCCGGGTGACAAAACCGATGGGCCGTGGATCGTCACGGGAGATCTCCCGGGCCAGGCGCCGGGCCAGGCGCGCGGCCGGGCGGTCCCGCCGTGCCTGGGACATCGGCACGGTGTCGGGCAGGCCGAGCATGGTGTCGCACAGCAACAGCGAGGACCGCCAGGCACGCGTGAAGCCGATGGCCCGCGCCCGGGCGTCGATCCAGTCCCAGTCCGGGTCGTGACCGGACATCAGTTCCGCCACGTCCACCAGCCAGCCCAGCCGCTCCCACTGGTGCTTGACGCCATGCACGGCCAGCGCCAGCAACTGGGCGGAGGGATTCATGCAGGCGATGCGTACCCCGAGATAATCCACCTCCACCGGATCGTTCAGCAGCCACTCCGGATCGACGCCGAAGCCCTGATAGCGGTAGGTCAGGCCCCAGTGCAGCTCCACCAGGGTGCCGGTGCGCCGGTCGCGCATGGCGTAGTCGTGGCGGGTGCGCCGGACGAACCCGTCCCAGTCCGCGGGCACGCCGTGGGGGGCGGACAGCCCGTGGGCCTGCAGCCGTTCCACCGCCGCGCTGACCTGCGAGGGCCGCACCAGGATGTCCAGATCGCCGTACTGGCGCATGGCGTAGTTGCCGAACAGCTGCGTCGCAAGCGCCGGCCCCTTGTAGGGCATCGCCGTCACCCCGGCGTCACGCAGCACCTGCAGGAGTTCGCGCAGGCGCCGCGCCATGGGCCAGCGGCTGATGGCATGCTGTCTGAACTCGTGCGCAACGGCGGCGGCGCTTTCGGCGGGCAGGGCGTCCGGCCGCTCCATGACCAGATGGCGATACAGCAGCGGCATCAGCCCGTGTTCGGCAGCCAGGCGATGCAGACGGGGCGCGTCGAAGGGCCGCGCCAGCCGTGCCTCCAGGGCGACTGCCCGGTCCGCCGCGAGACGCGAACGCCCCAGTGCGAGCAGCAGTCCGAGTTCGGGATCCGGCCCCCGGGTGTTCACGGCGTCCGCGCGGAGGCGTCTTCGATCAGCCCCGCGGCGGCGAACTGCTCCAGGATGGGGGCGGTCAGGCCGGGTACGGCGCGGGCATTGCACATGCGCGCCAGCGCCTCGTCCATTTCCGCGACGTCGTGTTGCCCGTCGCACAGCATCATCACGCAGCGCGCGGTGTCGTTGAGGAAATGCACGTCGTCCGTGCCGGGGTGGTAGATCACGGCGCCGTCCTCGACGTCGTGCACCTCGATGCCGGCGCAGCGCACCGGACGGCCGGTCACCGTGCTCATGGGGCCGCTCCCGCAGGGGCGGGGCTGGTTGCCGAGTCGAACCCGCCGTCGCGCGATGGGGTTTTCAGTGATGCGGCGCACCGGCTCACCGCATCATCCCAGTGGGTTGAGATCGCATATTCGGTGTCGGATCGGTTCATGCGGTCCATCATATCCCATGCGATCCCTATCGTGGCCCGCGATGGCGCGGTGGGCAAGGGATCGCCGCCCCGATGCCGCCCCGTGTATGCCCACGGCTGCGCGAAGTCACCGCGCCGGTATCCCAATCACCGCTGGACGCTTCACGAATCTCCGTCGCCCTTGCGCGGGCGCCGGATGAGATCCCTCATCAGGGCGGCCAGCACGAACCAGGGTTCGATCAGGTAGCGAAAGGCCAGCCGGCGGGGCTCGCATGCCAGCCGGTAGAGCCATTCGAGCCCGATCCGGCCAAGCCATCTCGGGGGCGTCGGGATCGTGCCTGCGTAGTAGTCCATGAGTGCCCCCACCGTGATCACGACCCTGGCGTCGAGGGCGTCCAGGTTGTCGCCGGCCCAGTACTCCTGCCGGGGCATGCCCATGCCCACCAGCAGGATATCGGGGGATTCCCGGTTGATGTGTTCGACCACGGCGCGGTTCTCCGGCCCGTTGTGCCGCATGTCGAAATACCCTGGCCGCGTGGTCAGGTGCAGGCCGGGAAATCGGCGCCGTAACAGGGCGGCCGCCTGTTCCCCGGTCTCCGGCGTGCCGCCCAGGAAGGCGATGCGCCATTGCCGTTCGGCCGCCATGCGGAACAGCTGCGGTGCCCAGTCGAGCGCGGTGCTGCGTTCGGCCCGGGTGGCGCGATGCCCGTACAACCTGGCCAGGCCGACCAGTGGCATGCCGTCGATGTAGGTGATGTCGGACCGCCGATGGCATCGGCGCAGCCGCGCGTCCCTGCCATGCAGGTACACGCTGTGCAGGTTGTGATGCATGATCAGCGTCTTTCGACGCAGGCCGACGGATTCCGCAATGCGTTCGAGCAGGCGCTCCCCGGTCATCGGCGTGAGACGCAGACCCAGCAAGCCGATTTCCCGCACCGTCTCCCCCCGTGGTTTGCCCCGTCACGCCCGGGTGCCGGTCGTGACCGAAGCCGGGTTGCCCGGACCTTGTCTGTCGGGACGCCCTTTGGCGGCGTACAGGCAAGCGCGTGCGCGACATGATGCCGCTCAGGTCGCCTCGACCTTCATCTCGCCGCAACGGGCGCAACGCAGCACCGTGACCAGCCGCCCCTGCCGGACGTCGAACTGCTTGTCCTTGACCACTTCCCACTTGTGAAAGTTGGAGCGGCACAGGGTCTTGCCCCGGTGCTTTTCGGAAGGCCTGGGCCGCTTGAAGCCAAGCACCTCACCCATGGCGGGTTTATCCGCCGGCCTTGGAGCCGCCCATGCAGGGGGGCGATTTCGGCACCTTGCCCGCCCGCTCGAGCCATTCGTCCGGGGTCAGTGTGTGCAGGGCGAGGGCATGGATGCGCCCGGCAAGTTCCTCGGCCAGGACTTCATTGACCTTGCGGTGCCGCCCGACCAGGCGCTCGCCCTCGAAGGCCCGGCTGGCGATGGTGACCTTGAAATGGGACTCCGAACCCGGCGGCACGTTGTGGTTGCCGCTTTCGTTCTCCACTGCCAGGTGGACCGGGTTGAAGGCCTCGCGCAGCTTGTGCTCGATGTCTGTCTGGATGCTCATGTGTTCCGTCTGTCCGAATGGGATGGTTTCACCGCAAGGGCCGCGAAAGCCCCTGCGCAAGGATACTCCGGGAATCCTTCATGGCGAATCGTATGCCCGGTCTCCAAAGGGCAATGATCACCCGCGCCTGCCCGCGGCTTCAAGCACACGGGCCGCGGGGTTTGTCAGCGGCGCAGTTCATCGTCCCGGTAGTGCACATCCAGCCAGCAGCGGGGCAGGGGTTCTCCGGAGGGGAAGACCACGTCGGACTTGCGGAACTGCTCGGGCTCGGGCAGGTCCTCGCCCCAGTTGTAGCGACCCTCGAATTGCGGCCGGGCAGGGTCCATGAGCGCGGCACTGTCCATGACTTCCACCAGGTGGCCGTTGTTGCTGTCTTTGACGAACATGACTGGCTCCCGTCGTTGAGGTGCCTCATCTGAGTATGGTGATTCGGCGCGTGTTTTCAATGCGGGAACCGGGATGCCGGCCGGATGTCTCCTGTATTGAAAGTCCGGGGCGTGACCCGGAGATAGCACCTTATCCATCTTATGGGTTATGGCAACCACCGGCCCGGTGGAGCTATAGTCGAAAGCATGCCTCGCCTGAAGATCGATTGTACGCAGTTCCCCGGATCAGCCGCATGAAAGACACCACGCCACGTATGGTTTTCCTCAAGGATTACGTCCCCCCCGCCTGGCGGGTGTCCCGGGTGGAACTGGATTTTCAGCTCGATCCGGCCCGCACCCGTGTGCGTTCGCGCATGTCACTGGCGCGCACGGGTGCCGGGGATCAGCCCCTGATGCTGCATGGCCAGGATCTGACGCTGGTGGCGCTGAGCGTGGACGGCAGGCCGTTGCCGGCGGGGGCCTGGCGCCAGGAGGGCGAGCAGCTCTGGGTGCAGGACCTGCCCGATCGTTGTGAGTTGACGGTGGAGACCGAGATCCATCCCGACCGGAACACTGCGCTGGAGGGTTTGTATGTCTCCGGCGGCAATTTCTGCACCCAGTGCGAGGCGGAGGGTTTTCGCCGCATTACCTGGTTCCCGGACCGCCCGGATGTGATGGCCGAGTACCGCGTGCGCATGGAGGCGGACAAGGCCACCTGCCCGGTGCTGTTGTCAAACGGTAATCTCGTGGACAGCGGCGACCTGCCGGAAGGGCGTCACTATGCCGTCTGGCACGATCCCTTCCCGAAACCCAGCTATCTGTTCGCCCTGGTGGCCGGCGACCTGGCCTGTCAGGAGGGGCATTTCGTGACGTGCTCCGGCCGCGAGGTGGCGCTTCGCATTTTTGTGCAGCACCACAACCTGGACAAGTGCGATCACGCGATGCGCTCGCTGATCAAGGCCATGCGCTGGGACGAGGACACGTTCGGCCGCGAGTACGATCTGGATACTTACATGATCGTGGCGGTGGACGACTTCAACATGGGGGCGATGGAGAACAAGGGCCTCAATATCTTCAATTCCAAGTATGTGCTGGCCCGCCCGGACACCGCCACCGACGAGGACTTCGTGGCCATCGAGAGTGTCATTGCCCATGAGTACTTCCACAACTGGTCGGGCAATCGGGTCACCTGCCGGGATTGGTTCCAGCTTTCGCTCAAGGAGGGCCTGACGGTATTCCGGGACCAGGAGTTCACCGCGGATCAGAGCCTTCGCACGGTCAAGCGCATCGATGACGTGCAGCGCCTGCGCAGCCTGCAGTTCCCGGAGGATACGGGGCCCATGGCCCACCCGGTGCGGCCGCAGTCCTACATGGAGATCAACAACTTCTACACCATGACGGTGTACGAGAAGGGCGCCGAAGTGGTGCGCATGATTCAGACGCTGCTGGGCCGGGATCTCTTTCGCCGCGGCCTGGACCTCTACTTCGATCGTCACGACGGTCAGGCCGTGACCACGGATGATTTTCTGCGTGCCATGGAGGATGCGGCCGCACGGGACCTATCCCGGTTTCGCCGCTGGTACGACCAGGCGGGCACCCCGGTGCTGAACGTCACTGGAGCGTACGATGCCGGGGCGCGCCGCTTCCGCCTGACCGTGCGCCAGTCCTGCCCGCCCACGCCGGGACAGGCGGAGAAGCTGCCGCTGCACATTCCGCTGGCCGTGGCGCTGCTTGACCGTGCGGGGCGGGAGATCCCGCTGAGACTAGAGGGCGAGGCAGCCGCCGGGGGCGGGGAGCGGGTGCTGGAGCTCACCGCCCCGGACCACGTGTTCGTGTTCGAGGAGGTGCACGAGCCCCCGGTGCCTTCGTTGCTGCGGGATTTCTCCGCGCCCGTGACCCTGCGCTATCCGTACACGGACGAGGAACTGGCCTTCCTGATGGCGGGGGATACTGACGGGTTCAACCGCTGGGAGGCGGGCCAGCAGTATGCGGTGCGCGTGTTGCTCAGACTGGTGGAGGACCACCAGGCCGGCAGGCCGTTGGTGATGGAGCCACGGTTCGTCGAGTCCGTGGGTCAGGTGCTGACCCACACCGCGGTGGACCCGGCCCTGGTGGCGGAAGCCCTGACCCTGCCCGGCGAAAGCTACCTGGCGGACCACATGAGGGTGGCGGACGTGGATGCCATCCATACCGCCCGGCAGTTCGCCCGCCGGGCCATGGGTGAGCAGCTGGCGGTCCGGTGGCGAGAGACCTATGAACGCCACAGCGCGACCGATGCGCACAGCCTGGAGGCCGACGCCATGGGCAGGCGTCGTCTGGCCAATCTGGCGCTGGCCTATCTGGTGGCGGCGAACCCGGTCGAGGGCCGGTCACTGGCCCATCGGCAGTTTCGGGATGCCCGCAACATGTCCGAGACCATGGGCGCCCTGCGGGCGCTGATGGACTGTGCCTGCGATGAGCGGGACGCGGCGCTGGCGGCCTTCGAGGCGCGCTGGAAGGACGAACCCCTGGTGCTGGACAAATGGTTCAGTCTGCAGGCCGCTTCCAGCGTTCCGGGCGCGCTCCAACGGGTACGCGGGTTGATGGCGCATCCGGGCTTCAATATGCGCAACCCCAACCGGGTGCGTGCACTGATCGGTGCCTTCGTGACCGCCAACCCGGTGCATTTCCACGCGGCGGACGGATCCGGTTACGATTTTCTGGCCGAACAGGTGCTGTCCCTGGATCCGCTGAACCCGCAGGTGGCGGCGCGTCTGGTCAAGGCCCTGAGCCGCTGGAAACGCTTCGACAAGCCCCGTCAGGCGGCCATGCGCGCGGCGCTGGAGCGAATCGTGGAGACGTCCGGTCTGTCCCGGGATGTCTACGAGATCACCAGCCGCAGCCTGGAGTGAGAACTCTGCGCAATTGGTTGCGGGTTTCAGGGTCCGGGGGATCCACCGCCTCCCTGGATCCTGAATCCTGAATTGCGAATCATCACGTCCGCCAGTCTGTCCGTCTCCCGTGCGCGTTCCCGCGCACTGACACCCAGCAGTTCAAGGTAGGTTTCCACGCCACGGCGCATGGCGCTGGCGGGATCGCCGGTGCCTCGCCTTGCCGGCAGGGCGAGGGCCAGATACTCGAGCTGGACGCGCTCGGCGCACAACTCCGCCCGGGCTACCGCAGCACGCAGTCGGGCGCTGCGGCTGGCCGGCGGGCTCAAGGGTTTCAGCCGCTTGCGCAGGGTGCGCAGACGCAGCACGGTGGATGCGCGCCAGGGCGCCAGCGCCCGGCACAATCGATCCAGACCGCCGGCATCCGGGAGCGTACGGGCCCGCGCTGCCTGCCAGCACAGGGCCAGCACCAGGGGAATGTCCGCGGCATGGCGAAGCTGCCAGTCCAGACAAAGCGCCTGGACGCCGGGCCGGGCATAAAGCGCACAGGCGTAATCCCAGAGTGGGGCCGGAAATCCGGATTCGCTGGATGCCTGCATCGGTGCAGTATACGGGTCTCGGCGGCCCGCAGAGGGCCGGTCCGGGGGACGCTGCACTTGCACCGGCGGCCCGGATCGGCTGTCATTGAGGCCGGTGTATGGGTGCCCGGGATGCAGAACGGGCATGATTGCGCCGTCTGCACGGCTCCGGACGGGGGACGGCGGGCGGTTTGTGCACATGATCCGGATGCCCTGAACCGGTGTCCGAGGCATGGGGGAAACGGGCCTTGAGCCCGATGCGGGGAGCGGCAGTGATGGATCAACTGGCGAAGGAAAACCGGCGGCTGCGCAGTCAACTGGATGACCTGCTGCGCCGCGTCCGGGAGAATGAAAGCAAGCTCAACCGGGTGCAATCCCTGGCGCTCAAGCTGATGGGCGCCGCGGGCCTGGCGGAGATCATCGGCCTGCTGTCCCGGGACCTGCCCAGGATCTCCCGTCTGGACCACGTGGGTATCCTGCTGGAAGACATTACGGGCGAGGTGGCGCTGGCCATCGCCGAGGCCAATATCCCGGTAAAACCGGGGCAGGTGGAACTGAACCCCGCGGGCAGCCTGCCGCTGCGCAGTTATGTGGGGCCTTACGACCCCCGCCTGCACGCGCAGCGCTGCGGCGGGCGTCACGACCTGGCAAGCCTCGCCATTATTCCGCTGCGCCGCGGCGAGCAACCCCTGGGCGCGCTGGTCCTGGGCAGCCGGGATCCGCAGCGTTATCTGGCGGGCCTGGATACCTACTTCCTGGAAGAGCTGGCGGCGGTGACCGCGGTATGCATTGAAAACGCCCTGAACCTGCGCAGGCTGCGGGAACTGGGGCTGACCGATTCCCTTACCGGCCTGCGCAATCGCCGCTACTTTGACGAGCAACTGCCCCTGGAGTGTGCCCGGGCCCAGAGAGAGGGCGGGGTGCTGGCGTGCCTTTTCGTGGACATCGACCACTTCAAGACGGTCAATGACGCACACGGCCATTCCGTGGGCGACCGGGTGATCCGGGATGTGGCCCAGCGTATCGCGCGCCATGTGCGGCCGTTCGACATGCTGGCCCGCTACGGGGGCGAGGAGTTCGTGGTGCTGCTCACCCGCCTGGAGTTTGGCGCGGTTCTCGAGGTGGCCGAGCGCATCCGGGCCGCCGTGGCGGGCCATCCGGTGGTGGTCGAGGAGGACCTGGATCTGTCGGTGACGGTGTCTCTGGGTGCGGCTCAGTGCGCGGTGGTCCATGGAGTTGCCGTTGATCCAGCCTCGGCCGGCCGCGCCCTGGTCGATGCCGCTGACCAGGCACTTCTGCGCGCCAAGCAGGAGGGCCGCAACCGGGTCGTCATCGGGCAGTCGCTGACCACCCATGCCGGGTACGGGGTGAGGGAACCGGGGCAGATATACGACCGGTTCCGGATGTGACCGGCCGGCCGGGCGGTCGTTACTCCGCTTCTCCGAACCGGGTTTCGACGAGTTCTGTCAGCGCCTCAATGGCGGACTGTTCGTCGTCACCCCGGGCCAGCAGCCGAATGGTGGAGCCGCGGCTCGCGGCCAGCATCATGACGCCCATGATGCTCTTGCCGTTGACTCTCCGGCCGCCCCGCTCCAGTTCGATCTCGCTCTGAAACTGGCTGGCCAGGCTGACGAATTTGGCGGCGGCCCGGGCATGCATGCCCAGGCGGTTGATAATGGTCAGTTCGCGTTCGATCATCAGCACTCGGTCTCGCACAGCACGATACCGTCGTGGCCTCCGCTGATCGCCTTGTTCACCAGTTCGTGCAGGCGCAGTTGCGGGTAGTTGAGCACCCTCACCAGCATGGGCAGGTTGATCCCCGCGATTACCTGGGTCTTGGGCTGTTGCAGCAGCCGGGTGGCGATGTTGCTCGGTGTGGAGCCGTACATGTCCGTCAGTACCAGCACCCCGTCACCCGCATTGAGCCGACGGTGTTGCACCAGGGCCTGGGTCAGCAGTTCGTCGGGATCACCTGCCTGGGACACCGCCAGCCAGGCGGTATCCAGCGGCAGCTGACCGAGCATGGATCTGGCCGTGCTGAGCAGGTCCTCACCGATATGGTTGTGCGTGATGATCAACAGGCCGACTGCCATGATGGGGGTCCCGTTTCTGCTCGGGTTCAACTCAGTTCGCGGTGACGCGTGCTGACGTCGGTGCCGCGACTTTCCCTGAAGTGCCGGGCCAGGCGCTCGGCCAGGTAGACCGAGCGATGCTGTCCGCCGGTACATCCCAGGGAGACGGTCATATAGCTGCGATGCTCCGACTCGAAGCAGGGTATCCACTGTTCGAGAAAATCCCGTAGGCTGTCAAACATCCTGTCGACCACCTGGTATTGCCCCAGGAAGGATGCCACGTCGGCGTCCAGTCCTGTGAGGCGGCGCAGCATGGGTTCCCAGTAGGGATTGGGCAGACAGCGTACATCGAAGACGAAATCCGAGTCCACCGGCGCGCCATGTTTGAACCCGAAAGACTGGAACAGTAGGGAAAGCGCCTGATCTCCCGCCTGCTCGACCCGGTCGCGGACAAGATGGGTGAGCTGGTGCACATTCGTGCGCGTGGTGTCCACGATCAGGTCAGCGCGCACCGCGATCCGGGACAGCAGACTGCGCTCCAGATTGATGGCCTCCATCAGGGGCATGCCGCGCCGGGCCAGGGGGTGCTTGCGGCGGGTCTCGCTGAAGCGGCGCAGCAGGATCTCTTCATCCGCCCGCAGGAAGATGATCTGCAGATCAACACCCAGGTTGCGGATCTCGTCGATGATCTCTCCAAAGTGGTCCAGTTCCTCGATGCCGCTGCGCGCGTCAATGCCCACCGCGGCGGTTTCGTAGAGCTGCAGCTTCGGCGTCATGAGCTGGCGTACGAAGGCGGTGAGCAGGCCCAGGTGGAGGTTGTCCACGCAATAATAGCCGGCATCCTCCAGGGCATGCAGGGCCACGGTCTTGCCGGAGCCGGACAGTCCGCTGACGATGATCAGTTTCACGAGCCATCCTCCTGCATGGCGCGACGCTGACGGGCGGCCAGATCCTCACCTGCATAATAGCCCTTCAGGCGCAGCAGGTGATTTCTAACGGCGGCCTCCACCATCACGGCCAGGTTGCGGCCCGGTGCGACCGGCAGATTGATTACCGGTATCTCCAGACCGAGGATGACCCGTGTCTGCCGGCCCCCGTGCAGGCGGTCACCTTCCGGTTCTTCCGGGTGGCCCAGGTCGAACAACCGAACGATCAGGCGCAGATATTTGCTGTCCTTGATGGCGCTGTCGCCATACATGGAACGGATGTTGAGGACCCCGAGGCCACGCACCTCAAGGAAATCCTGGAGCACCGGCGGACAGGTTCCGCGCAGGGTGTCCGGGGTGATGCGCGCAAATTCCGGGGCATCGTCGGCGATCAGCCGGTGTCCGCGACTGATGAGCTCCAGGGCCAGTTCGCTCTTGCCGACGCTGCTGTTGCCGGTAATGAGCGCGCCGATGCCCATGACCTCCATGAACACACCGTGCAGCGTGATGGTTTCCGCCAGCTTGTTGCTGAAGAAGTAACGCAGGATATTGATGAGTTCATAGCTGGGAAGCGGTGTGCATAACAAAGGAAGGTTGCAGTCCTCGGCCTGTTCCCGAAGGGCTGCCGGGGGCTCCTGCCCGTCGGCGATGATCAGCAGCACGGACTGACCACTGGTGAGCTGTTCGAGCACATCGCGTTGTGAGTTCCTGCGAAGGCCCGACAGGTAGGCCACCTCGTCCTTGCCCAGGACCTGGACCTGATTGGGATGGATCAGGTTGAGATGGCCCACCAGCGAGATCGGCCCCTCCATCTGGGTGTGCCGTGCCAGCCTGCGTTCGCTGCCCTTCAGACCGGCAACCCATTGCAGGCCCAGTCGTTCGTCCATGGCGTCCACCAGGGAACGAACGGTGAGCGACTCGCTCATGGCTATTCGCTTTCCCCGCCGCCCTTCCAGCGACTCACCTGGGAGAGCAGGGCATCGCTGTCCTCGGCGTCGCGCAGGTGGGCGAGGGTCGTCGAGTCGGCGAACATGTGTGCCAGCGTGGCAAGGATCTGCAGATGCTCATCGGTGGACTCCCGGGGCACCAGCAGGGCGAACAGAATGTCCACCGGCTCCTTGTCCGGGGCGTCGTAGTCCACGCCCCGGTCAAGTTTGAGCATGGCGGCGACCGCGTTGTCGATGCCCGAGACGCGGCCGTGGGGGATCGCCACGCCGCGGCCGAGTCCGGTGCTGCCGAGACGTTCACGGGACAGGAGGCTGTCGAAAATCTCCCCGACGGCGAGTTCCGGACTGCTGGATGCCAGCAGTTCACTCAGCATCTCGATCGCCCGCTTCTTGCTGCTGACCTCGTTGCTGCATACGACCCGGTCGGGGGCCAACAGATCACTGATGTTCATGGATGGACCTTATTCCCCGTGGTTGCGGTGTGATCCTTCCGCGCGGTGATGATCCTTCAGTTTCTCCTTGTGCTTGACCACCTGGCGATCCAGCTTGTCCACGAGTGCGTCGATGGCTGCGTACATGTCCTGATGCGTGGCGTCGGCAAACAGGTTGTTTCCGGTTACCAGCATGGTGGCCTCGGCCTTGTGCTGAAGCTTCTCCACCGTGAGGATCACGTGCACATCGATGACATTGTCGAAGTGACGCTCCAGGCGCTCGAATTTCTCGTGAACATAATCGCGCAGTGCCTGGGTAAGGTCTACATGATGTCCGGTCAGGTCGATCTGCATAGGGGGCTCCTTGGATAGTTTCTATGTAGAGAGGGTGGATTTGGGTCAAACGAGGCGCTTGCGCTCGTTGGACGGCGGGATGGCCATGCCTTCCCGGTACTTGGCAACTGTCCGGCGGGCCACGTGAATGCCGCGTTCCACCAGTATTGCGGCAATCTTGCTGTCGCTCATGGGTTTGCCGCAAGGCTCCTCGGAGATCAGCTTCCGGATCATGGCGCGGATCGCGGTCGCGGAGCATTCACCGCCGTCCGCGGTACCCACATGGCTGGAGAAGAAGTACTTGAACTCGAAGATTCCCCGGGGGGTGTGCATGTACTTCTGCGTGGTGACCCGGGAGATGGTGGATTCGTGCATGTCCAGCTGTTCGGCGATATCGCGAAGCACCAGCGGCTTCATGGCCTCCTCGCCATGCTCGAGGAAGCCGCGCTGCTGTTCGACGATGGCGCTGGCTACCCGCAGCAGCGTCTCGTTGCGGCTCTGGAGGCTCTTGATGAACCAGCGCGCCTCCTGGAGATGGTTGCGCATGTAGACGTTGTCCTGGCTGGAATCCGCGCGGCGCACGAAACTTGCGTACAGCGGGTTGACCCTCAGACGTGGGGCGATATCCGGATTGAGCTCCACCTGCCATCGCCCTTCGTGCCTGCGCACGAACACGTCGGGGATCACGTACTGGGGTGTGTCGTTGCTGATCAGTGTGCCGGGCCGGGGGTTGAGGCCCCGGATCAGGCTGATGATCTGTTGCAGTTCGTGCTCGCCGACGTGCAGGGCCCGGGTGAGCTGACGGTAATCCCGGGAACCCAGACTTTCCAGGTGGTCGCGAACCAGCAGCTTCGCCTCGTTGAGCCAGCGGGTGTCCGCGGGCAGTTGCCGGAGCTGGATCAGCAGGCACTCCGACAGGTCACGCGCGCCGCTGCCCACCGGATCCAGTTGCTGCACCAGGTGCAGGACCGCCTCGATCTCCTCCACGGGCAGATCCATCTCCATGTCGCCGGACAGGCTCGCCTGGATGGACTCCATGGGCTCGGTCAGGTAGCCGTCTTCGCTGATCGCATCCACCAGTGCCATGGCGATGGCGCGGTCCTCCTCGCTCATGTGCATCAGGTTGAGCTGCCACATGAGGTGCTCGCGAAGCGACTCGCCCGCGCCGCTCTGGTTCTCGAACAGGTCGCGACCCTCGTACTCGGGCCGATTACCGGACGCGCCGAGGGGCGCGACGTCGTAGATGTCCTCCCAGTTGCTGTCCACCGGCAGGTCTTCGGGGATGTCCTCGCCGGCACCACGCTCATCAGGGCCGGGGAGGCCTTCCAACTCCGGCGCCGCCTCGCCATTGGGGGCGCTGTCCGATGCACCGGAGGTGTGGTCGGGCTCGGTGCTTTCGGCTTCGCCCTCCACGCTTTCCAGCATGGGGTTGGTCTCCAGGGTTTCCTGGATCTGGGCCTGGAGTTCCAGCGTGGAGAGCTGCAGCAGGCGAATAGCCTGTTGCAGCTGGGGCGTCATGGTCAGGCTCTGGCCTAGACGCAGCTGGACGGAAGGTTTGAGCATCGCTTGTCAGGCAGTATCTGCCCGGGCGCATGTGGGCAGGGTGTGTTGCTCCGGACGGGCTCCGGTGCGCGGTCGTTTGCTGGTTGTCAGCGGCATGCATGCGTTCATGAGCCCATTATAGGGTAGCGCAGGCAGAAATTGGCATGTACTTCGCATCCTCATACCCGGAAATAAACCGAGTTTCACAGTCTGAAATGTTCTCCCAGGTAGGTTTTCCGCACCTGCTCGTTGGCGAGCAGGGCCTCGGGCGGCCCCTCGGCGAAGATCCTTCCTTCGTTCATGATGTAGGCCCGGTCACAGATGCCCAGGATTTCACGTACATTGTGATCGGTGATGAGAACGCCAATGCCCCGGTCCTTGAGATGGGTGATGATGCGCTGAATCTCCACGACCGACAGCGGGTCCACGCCGGCGAAGGGCTCGTCCAGCAGGATGAATGCCGGTTCCGTGGCGAGTGCCCGGGCGATCTCCACCCGGCGCCGTTCGCCGCCGGAGAGACTGACGCCGAGACTCTCCCGGATGTGGGCGATCTGGAGTTCCTCCAGCAGTGCTTCCAGGTGTTCGCCGCGCTGCTCGGCGTCCAGGTCACGCCGTGTCTCGAGCACCGCGAGGATGTTGTCGGCGGCGGAGAGCTTGCGGAACACGGAGGCTTCCTGGGGCAGGTAGCCGATGCCCATTCGCGCACGCGCATGCATGGGGAAAGGGGTGAGATCCCGGTCGTTGAGCACAATCCGGCCGGCATCGCTGGGCACCAGCCCGACGATCATGTAAAAGCAGGTGGTCTTGCCGGCACCATTCGGCCCAAGCAGTCCGACCACTTCACCGCTGTCCACGTGCAGCGATACGCCGGCGACCGGGGTGCGCCGGCGGTAACGCTTGACCAGGTCCCAGGCCGCCAACTGGCTCATTGAGCTTCCCGTGGAGTGATGATGACCTCCACCCGGCCTGCGTCACCCGCGGCGGCATCCAGGGTCTCCCGGTCAAGATCGTAAACGATGCGATCGCCCCTGAATTCGTCTTCCGCCTGCCAGATGCGCGCCTGCCCTGTCAGGACCACCTGACGATCCTCGGCCAGGTAATCCATGTGCCGGGATTCGGCATGGACCTCGCGGCCGTCTTCGGTGAGGGTTCGCAGGGTGACGAGATCGCCCTCGGCTTCCATGCGTGTGAGCGCGCGCCCCGGGGTGTACACGGTGAGGACGTCGGAGCGGATGACCAGCTCGCCCTGGGTGACCACCACGTTACCCCGGTAGACACTCACGCCGCGCTGATCATCCAGCCTGGCGGTGTCGGACTGGATTCGGACAGGGAGGTCGCGTTCCGAGCCGGCCGCGGCCTGGATGAACGTGGCGGCCAGAATCACGGCCAGGCACAGGACCGGCCAGCGTGGTGAACGGAGTCTGTCAAGGGAAGTACGTGCCATCGGCCTCATGGAGCAACTCCAGTTCACTGGTTTCCAGGTCGGCGCGCATGCCCGTGCCGTCCACCCGGTAGAGCGCGCTTCGGATTGCCACGTGGGCCTCGGTATCCGCGCGCCGGGGGCCCGGCCAGACCGTGACATCCCGGGTGTGGATGTCCAGGGCGGGATCCTGTTCCATGGCGGGCCGTGTCATGTGCACCGTCCCCAGCAGGTGAACCTCGTCGCCCCGGGGGGAGATCCATCCCTGTTCCGAACTCACGGTCCAGTCCGCCCCGTCCTCTCGGTGTATCACCATCACCGGCGTGTCCACCAGGCTGCTGCCGTCGAGCTGATACTGCTCCATGCGCTCGCCGGAGAGCCGGTAGCGCGGTGCTCCGTCGGAACCCGTGACCAGGGTGGTGAAATGCTCCATGAACAGTTCCGGCGTATGCGCGGATGGTGCCAGGAACAGCTCGAGTCGTTCCTCGGCATCCCGGCCCAGCCAGAACCCGACGGCCGCGACGGTGGTGATCACCAGCACCAGTGTGATGCGCTGCAGGCTCATTTCAGGTAGGGCGCCAGCATGCGCTCCAGGCTGCCCTGGGCCTGCATGATGAACTCGCACACCTCCCGGGCCGCCCCTCTCCCGCCGGGCAGGGCCGTCACCCACTGGGCATGCTGTCGTACCAGGGGGTGGGCATCGGCCACGGCGATGGCCAGCCGCACCCGGCGCATGACCGGCAGGTCGACGATGTCGTCACCCACGAAGGCGGTGGTCTCCTCGCTCGCCCCCGCCTGCTGCAGCAGGCCGCCCAGGGCGTCGAGCTTGTCGCGCCGCCCCTGCACCACCAGGTCGATGCCCAGATCGCGCATGCGGTGGGTCACCACGTCCGAGGTGCGCCCGGTGAGAATGCCCACCTTCACCCCGCTGTCCACCAGCATGCGCATGCCATGCCCGTCCCTGGAGTTGAATGCCTTGTACTGCTCGCCCCCGTCGCCAAGAAACAGGCTGCCGTCGGTGAGCACGCCGTCGACGTCGAACAGGACGAGGCGGATATCCTTGGCGAGTTGGGTGGGATCTTCGGTCATTGGAAATCAGGCTGATGAAAGCGGTTGAAAGGCAATGGCAGGTCTCAAATGGCAAGGAGGAACACGCTTACCCCAAACTTCCGCCTGTGGGATGGGGCCCTTGCCACTTGCCACTTGCCACTTGAGACTTGCCACTCATACAACGCCCGCCCTCAGCAGGTCATGCATGTTCAATGCGCCCACCAGGGTGTCGTTCTCGTCAGTCACCGGCAGGGCGCTGATCTTGTGGTCTTCCATGATTTTCAGGGCTTCCACCGCGAGCATGCCGGGGTTCGCCCGCTTGAAGGTGCGGGTCATCACGTCGCCGATGGATGTGGCGAACAGATCGATGCCCCGGTCCAGGGTGCGGCGCAGGTCCCCGTCGGTATAGACGCCGATCACATGCTCATTGCGATCCACCACCACGGTCATGCCCAGCCCCTGGCGGGTGATCTCCAGCAGCGCCTCGCGCAACGGAGCCTCGGCATGCACGCGGGGTATGCGGTCTCCCGTGTGCATGATGTCGGCCACGTGGAGCAGCAGGCGACGGCCCAGCCGCCCGCCCGGATGGGAGCGGGCGAAATCGTCAGCCGTGAATCCCCGTGCCTCCAGGAGCGCGACCGCAAGCGCATCACCCAGCGCCAGGGTTGCGGTGGTGCTGGAGGTGGGGGCGAGCCCAAGGGGGCAGGCCTCCCTGGCCACGCTGATGTCCAGGTGTACCGTCGCTTCCCGGGCGAGACTCGATTCCGTGTTCCCGGTCATGGCGATCAGGGGTACGCCGAGGCGCCGGATAATGGGCAGGATGGTGAGCAGTTCATCCGTCTCGCCGGAGTTGGACAGGGCAAGCACCGCGTCGCCCGAGGTAATCATGCCGAGGTCCCCGTGGCTGGCCTCGCCCGGGTGCACGAAAAATGCGGGCGAGCCGGTGCTGGCCAGCGTCGCGGCGATCTTGCTGCCGATGTGACCGGACTTGCCCATGCCCGTCACCACGATTCGCCCGGTGCAGGCCAGCAGATACTCGCAGGCACGGATGAACCGGTCATCGATCCTGGCCTTCAGGTCCAGGATGGACCGGGCCTCGGTATCGAGCACCGCAAGAGCAAGTTCACGGGTCTGGTCGGGATGCAATTTCATGGAAGATGTCGAGTCCGGTTGTGGCAAGTAACAAGTGGCAAGTCTCAAGTGACAAGGAAAAGCACCTTCACCCCGACCCTTCCCCTGAGGGAGAGGGGTTGGGGAGGGAACCTTGCCACTTGAGACTTGCCACTCGCCACTGCCTACATACTGTATCCCAACCACACCAGATAGCCCACAAACGTCGCCAGCAGCAGAAGGCCGCCGGGGCGTCCGATGCGCCCCGGGCGCCTGATGCGGAAGGCCATGAGCAGCAACAGCACAGTGAGGCCGGCCATCACCGGGAAATCGCGGGTGAGCACCTCCCCGGGCACCGCTGCCGGGTGAAGCAGGCCCGGGAAGGCCAGAACCGCCAGGAGATTGAAGATGTTAGAGCCGATCACGTTGCCGATTGCGATGTCGGGTTCTCCGTGGCGGACGGCCATCACCGATGCCGCCAGTTCCGGCAGACTGGTGCCGATGGCGATGATCGTGAGCCCGATGATGAGGTCGCTCACACCGAGGGTCTCGGCCACGTTGACCGCCCCCCAGACCAGCACCCGGGCGCTGATCAGAAGCAGCAGCAGGCCCAGTGCCAGCCAGATAAGCGCCCGCGGCGTCGGCACCTCCCTCGGGATCTCCTTGTCGAATTCGGCGTGGATCGGGTCCGTGGTGTCGCTGCGTCCGCGCAGCCCGTCGTGAATCACCCAGGCCAGTACCCCCGCCAGTCCGGCCAGCAGGAGTACGCCGTCCAGCCGGCCCAGGTACCCGTCCCGGAACAGCAGCAGGCCCGCGAACGCCATCACGCCGAGCAGCAGGGGCATCTCGCGGCGCAGGATGCGCGAACCCACCACCAGGGGCGAGACCAGCGCGGTGATCCCGAGGATCAGTGCGATGTTGGCGATGTTGGAGCCAAGCGCGTTGCCCACGGCGAGCCCCGGATTGCCTTGCGCGGCGGCGAAGGCGGAGACCAGCAGTTCCGGTGCCGAGGTGCCGAAACCCACCACCGTCAGGCCGATCAGCAGGGGTGACACCCCCAGGTTGCGGGCCAGTGCTGCCGCCCCGTAGATGAAACGGTCCGCGCTCCAGATGAGCACGGCAAACCCGAAAATGACGGCGGCAAGGGATGTAAGCACAGAAGTGGGAAGTGAGAATTGGGAGGTGGGAGGTCGCTGGGTCGCAAGTGTGGGGGATTCTACGCCCATTTCTCAACTACCAGGATGAATGGCTCTCACCCCTTAACCCATTCCCACTTCCCAATTCCCACTTCAAACATTGTCGTGTGTCACGCCGCGCCGTCCACCCCAGTTCGTCCCGGGCTCGTTGTGTGTCCAGTACGAGGCTGTGGCGCAGTCCGTCGATCCAGCCGGGTTCACCCGCCGCCGGGGTGGCCCACCAGGCCATGCGGTGGACGGCGGAGAGCAGGGGCAGCGGCACCGGGATGGTGAAGCGGCGGTTTTCCCGGATCATGGCCTTGAGGCTCATGGGCGGGTCGGCGGCCAGGTTGAAGGCGCCGCGCGCTGCGCTGCGCAGGCTCAGGTGGATAGCCCGGGCCACGTCGTCCTCGCCGACGCACTGGGTCAGCGGCAGCGGCCTGACCAGGGCCGGCACGAAGGGCTGGTGCAGCAGTCGATTGAGCAGGGGATGGGCATGGGGGCCGAGGATCGCGTGGGGGCGGAGCCGGATCAGGTGCAGGTGCGGATGGCGCGTCTCCAGTGAATCCAGCCATGCCTCCACGGCGGCCTTGTCCTCCCCGTAGGCGAAGCCGGGCAGGGGTCGAAGCGGGGTGTCCTCGGAAACGGGGTTCGGCAGATCGGGCCAGGCGCCGTAGACGGCGGCACTGGAGAGAAACACCACCCGCTCCACACATGTCTCGATCGCCGTGCCTATCACGTGCCGGCTCCCCGCCACGTTGATGGCTCGCACGGTCTCGCGGTCATGACGGGCACGGCCCAGCCCGCCGCCCATGAGTACGAAGGCCATATGGATCAGCACGTCGGCCAGTTCAAACTGCTCCGCGCAGGCGGCATCGCGGATGTCCGCCTGTACCGGGATCAGGCGCGGATCTGCGGCGAAGGGCAGGGGTTTCAGATCCACCCCGTGGATCGCCGTGATGCGCGGGTCCGCCAGCAGTCGGGGGATGAGCACCCGGGCGAGACGCCCGGCGGCGCCCGTGATCACCACCTTCATGACGCGTCCGGGTCCAGGGGTGCCGTGACCCGGGGCAGTACCTCGCGGGCGAACAGCACCATGGATTCCCGCACGATGCGCGTGTCCATGGCACCGGCGCCGAAGGCACACAGCACATGATCCACGCCCGCTTCCCGGAGCGACAGCAGGCGTTGTGCACAATGTTCGGGGTCACCCACCACCGCCATGCCGAGGGTGTCGAGGAGTTTCAGGTTGATGGCGTGATCCATGAAGCCGCGAAACCGGCCCATGCGCCGGTAATACTCGTAGGTGTCATAGAGCCTTTCCAGGACCGGGCGGGTCTGCCCCAGAAGCTGCCGGTAGAACCATTCAAAGGGTTGCCTGGCTTCCCTGCGCGCCCGGGCGCCGTCTTCCAGGCACAGGATACCCACGGTCATGGCCACTCGGTTGTTGAGCCCGGGTCCGGGCGGTCCGTTGCCGTGGTGGTCCCGCCAGGACTCGCGATAGCGACGGATGTCCTCGCGCACCATGAACCAGGGTTTGAAGGGACCGACCAGGGTGCCGACGCCCAGGCGGGCGGCCATTTCAAATGATTCGGGGCTGACCGCGGCGGTCCACAGAGGCGGGTGGGGCCTTTGCACCACACGGGGCACGACGTCGAGCTCATCGAAGTGAAAGTGACGGCCCCGGAAGCTGACCCGCTCCGGATTAAAACTGAGGCGCAGCACCGCCAGTGCTTCCTCGGTGAGGCTGCGGCTGTCCGCCATGTCTACGCCGAAGGTGGCGTACTCGGCGGGCGAAAACCCCCGTCCGAACCCGAACTCGGCGCGCCCCCTGGTGAGAATATCCAGGGTGGCCAACCGTTCCGCCACCCGGACCGGGTGGTGGTAGGGGAGGGGGACGACGGCATGTCCGAGGCGCAGGCGCCGGGTGCACTGGCCGGCGGCTGCCAGGAACATCTCCGGTGCGCTGCTGTGGGAGTATTCGCGCATGAAATGGTGTTCCACCACCCAGGCGGTGGTGAACCCCAGAGTGTCGGCCAGGGACAGTTCCTCGAGGGTGTCGGCATACACCCGGGCCTCGGTGCGGCCCCCGAATGGGGGCACCGAAAGTTCATGGAAGAGATCGCATTGCATGGCGGTGGAAGCTTGCAGCCTGGGCGGGTGGCCTGCAAGCTTTGGGGCGAGCGAGCCATACGGGGGAAGATCAAGACCGCTTGCGATCGAGATTCGCCGAGCGTCACACGCTATAGACTTCGATCGATCTTTCCGCAGGTACAATGAGGATCCAATGTCCGAAAGACCCATCCGTACCCTCACCTTCGGCGCCGTCGGCTGGAACGAGCCGCAGGTGGTCCGGGGCCTGTATCCGGACGACGTGCCCCTGTCGTGGCGCCTGCCCTGTTATGCGAGTCATTTCGACACGGTGCTGGTGCCCGAGGCCGACTGGCGTGACGCGACGCCGGATGACGGGGCGGCATGGGCGGGCGAACTGCCGTCCCAGTTCTGGTTCTACCTGTTGCTGGAAGAGGCGCCCGACGAGACCCGGCTGAACGCACTCGAGGCCCTGTGCAGCGCGCTGGGGGATCGGCTCGGCGGCGTCGTGCTGGACGGGCCCGCTGTCGGGGCCCGGCAGGCCGTGGGCGACAGGCTGGGCGATATGCCGGTGTTCTCATCGTCGGGCGAGGCAGGGCCCGGGCGCCTGTGGACCGGCCCGGACAGCGCCTGCCCCTGCGGGCCTGTGGGGTTGGTCAGCTTCGATGCACCTCCGTCCCCCCGTGCGCTGCGGGAGACCATGGAGGCATTCATGAATTGCCAGGACGCGCCCTGGGCCGTGCTGTTCATGCGCGCCCCTGTATCCACCTTCGATGATGCCCGGGTGGTGGGTCAGTTGCTGGGGGTGGCTTGACTCCATTGCCGGTCGCCCCGAGACTGCCCGCAATCGCCCGCGAAGCCAGGCCGGTCACGTTTCGCGGATAAAGCCTTTCGACCATTGACACAGGGAACCGGTCATCGATCCCCAGGCCCAAAATCAGGCTCCGTCCCGGCGCGACACCCTGGTGGAGATCCGGGACCTGCATTTCTCCCGGGGCGGCAGGCCCATCTTCCGGGGTCTGAACGTGTCCATCCCCAGGGGCAGCGTCACAGCGGTGATGGGGCCCAGCGGCACGGGCAAGACCACGCTCCTCAAGCTCATCGGCGGCCAGTTGCGTCCCGACCGGGGACAGATCCTGGTGGACGGGGTGGACGTGCACCGCCAGAGCCGCGCGGAGCTTTATCGCATGCGCCGGCGCATGGGCATGCTGTTTCAGAGTGGCGCGCTGCTCACGGACCTGAACGTGTTCGAAAATGTGGCATTCCCCCTTCGGGAAAATGCCCGCCTGCCGGAGGGCGTGCTGCATACCCTGGTGCTCATGAAGCTGGAGTCGGTGGGGCTTCGCGGCGCACGCCACCTGATGCCCAGCGAACTGTCCGGGGGCATGGCGCGCCGGGTGGCGCTGGCCCGGGCCATCGCCCTGGATCCCATGATGATCATGTACGATGAGCCGTTTACGGGGCTCGACCCGATCACCCTGGGGGTCATCGTCACGCTGATCAAGCGTCTCAACGATATTCTGGGTCTGACCAGCATCCTGGTCTCCCACGACGTGCAGGAGGCGGCGTCCATCGCCGACCGTATGTACCTGATTTCCGATGGTCAGGTCGTGGACTCCGGCTCGCCGGCGGAGATGGAGCACACGGACTCCGAATGGGCGCGACAGTTCATGAAGGGCCTGCCGGACGGGCCGGTGCCCTTCCATTACCCGGCACCGGACTACCTCACAGACCTGATGAGGGCCGCTCCGAAGGAGGGTGACTGAGGTGCTTGGCTCCCTGGCAGGGCTGGGCCGGTGGGCGCTTGGCGTGTTCGAGCGCCTTGGACGCGGCCACCTGTTTCTGCTGAACGTCCTGATGTCCCTGCACGTGGTGTTCACCCGCCCGCGGCTGGTGATCCGGGAGCTCTACTCGGTGGGCGTGCTGTCGCTGCTGATCATCGCGGTGTCGGGCCTGTTCGTGGGCATGGTGCTGGGCTATCAGCTCTACATCACCCTGGTGCGTTTCGGCGCCGAGGAGGTGCTGGGTTCGGCGGTGGCCCTGTCGCTGGTGCGGGAACTGGGTCCGGTGGTCACCGCGTTGCTGTTCGCCGGACGTGCCGGCTCGGCGCTCAGCGCCGAGATCGGCCTGATGAAGACCACGGAACAGCTCTCCGGCATGGAGATGATGGCGGTTGACCCGTTCAAGCGGGTGATTGTGCCGCGCTTCGTGGCGGCGTTCATCTCCCTGCCGCTGCTGGCGGCCATCTTCAGCGCAGTGGCCATCATGGGCGGCTATTTCATCGGTGTGGGCCTTCTGGGCGTGGACTCCGGGTCGTTCTGGTCCCAGATGCAGGCGAACGTGGATTTCCATGAGGACGTCATGAACGGCATCATCAAGAGTCTGGTGTTCGGCTTCGTGGCGGCCTGGATTGCCGTGTTCGAGGGCTATGACACCGTGCCCACCTCCGAGGGGGTGAGCCGTGCCACCACCCGCACGGTGGTGCACACCGCGCTTGCCGTGCTGGCGCTGGACTTCATTCTCACCGGCCTGATGTTCGGTGACATCTGAGACAAAGAGGCGGACGGGCCATGACGACGCGCACCATCGAGATCTCCGTGGGCATTCTGGTTGCCCTGGGCCTGGCGGCCCTGTTCATGCTGGCCATGCAGGTGAGCAACCTGGCGGAATACCGCGACAGCGACGGCTACACGGTCAGCGCCTATTTCAGCAACATCGGGGGCCTGAAGGTGCGCGCGCCGGTGACGGTCTCCGGGGTGCGGGTGGGACGGGTGAGCGCCATCCGCTATGATCCGGAGCGATACCAGGCTCGTGTGGATATGACCATCAGCGCCCAGCACGACTACCTGTCCGCCGACACCCAGGCCAGCATCTATACCGCGGGCCTGCTGGGCGAGCAGTACATCGCCCTGGAGCCGGGCGGTGAGGATGATGTCCTCACCCAGGGGAGCGAGATATATTTCACCCAGTCCGCCCTGGTGCTGGAACAGGTGCTCGGCCGTATCATGACCAACCTCACCACCCAGTGACGTGACGCAAACCGGAAGCAGACAGGGACCCTGAACCATGACGACCGGCATCCGCTTCAACCGGCTTTGGCCCATGATGCTTGCGCTGTCCTGCGCACTGTTCCTGGCCCCCGCGGCATTGGCAGGTCCCGGCGATCCGGTGGAGCAGGTGCGCGAATCCGCCGACCGGGTGATGCAGCTGCTGCGCGATAACGAGGAACGGCTCAGCAACGACTCCAATTTCGTCTATGAGCTCGTGGAGGAGGAGATCCTGCCCCTGGTGGATTTCGAGGGCATGTCCCGCCTCATCCTCGGCCGGCATTGGCGCACGGCCAGCCCCGAGCAGCGGGAACGCTTCGTGGAAGCCTTTCGCGACACCATGGTGCGTGCCTATGCGGGCCAACTGGCGGAACACGCCGACAAGCGCATCACGGTCAATGAGCGGCGCAGCCGCACTGATGGCAACCGGGCCACCGTGGCCACCGAGATCGTGGTCGGGCAGGGCCGGCCCAACATTCCCGTGGTCTATGACCTGCGCATCGTGGACGGCCAGTGGAAGGCGTTCAACCTGACGGTGGAGAGCTGGAGCCTGGTGACCAATTTCCGCACCAGCTTCGGTGCGGAGATCGAGGGTGCGCGAACCGAGGCGGAAGGGCTGGAGAGCCTCATCCAGCGCCTGGAACGGCGGGACAGGGACCTGGTGGAAGGGGCAGTGGGATCGTGAGCGCTGACGCTTCGGTATGGGCCGAGGACGGCGTGTTCCGGGTCCGGGGCGCGTTGGGGTTTTCCACCGTTGCGGGCCTTTGGGACGAGGGCCTGCCGTTGTTCCGCCGGCTATCCGGGCCCTGTGAACTGGATGTCTCGAGGGTCGAACGCGTCGACAGCGCCGGCGTCGCCCTGCTGGTGGAATGGATGCGTCTCGCCCGGGAACGCGGCGCCGTGCTGAGGATCACCGGCGCTCCCCCGGCAATGCGGGACCTGATCCAGCTGGCCGACCTGCAGGACCTGCTGCCTGTCACCTCTTTTCAGTAAAGGCGCCTCCGAGGTCCCGTCGCGGGCCGAAATTCGCTATCATGGGCGTCTTTTTTTCACCGAACGGGACCCCGCGGGGCGCCAGACATCGATGATGGACAAGCTGATCATTCGTGGCGGTCAACCCCTGTCCGGGGATGTGCGCATTTCCGGCGCCAAGAATGCCGTGCTGCCCATCCTCGCGGCCACGCTGCTGGCCGACAGCCCCATGAGCATTGGGAATGTCCCGCATCTGCAGGACGTGACCACCACCATGGAACTGCTGGGACGCATGGGCGCCACACTCACCGTGGACGAGCGCATGCGCATCGAGGTGGACCCGACCACCACGAACCAGTTCGTCGCCCCATACGAGCTGGTGAAGACGATGCGCGCGTCCATCCTGGTGCTGGGTCCGATGTTGGCGCGCTTCGGCCAGGCGGAGGTGTCCATGCCCGGCGGCTGTGCCATCGGCTCCCGGCCCGTGAACCTGCACGTCGACGGGCTGGCGGCCATGGGCGCGGAAATCCACGTGGACGGCGGTTATATCCGCGCCAGGGCGGATCGGTTGCACGGCGCGCGTATCGTCATGGACATGGTGTCCGTGACGGGCACCGAGAACCTGATGATGGCGGCGGCGCTGGCCCGCGGGACCTCGGTGATCGAGAATGCCGCCCGCGAACCGGAGGTGGTGGACCTGGCCAACTGCCTCAACACCATGGGCGCGCAGATCTCCGGGGCCGGTACGGATACCATCGTGATCGACGGGGTGGACACCCTCAGCGGTTGCCGCTACGACGTGCTGCCGGACCGCATCGAGACCGGGACCTTCCTGGTGGCCGGTGCCATCACCGGCGGCCGGGTGCGCTTGCGCAGTACCGCGCCCGGCAGCCTGGACGCGGTTCTGGCCAAGCTTGAGGAGGCGGGTGCCCACATCAGTACGGGAGAGGACTGGATCGAACTGGACATGGACGGCCGGCGACCCCGTGCGGTCAACCTGCACACGGCCCCCTATCCGGCGTTCCCGACGGACATGCAGGCCCAGTTCATGGCCCTCAATGCCGTGGCGGATGGCACCGGCGCCATCACTGAGACGGTATTCGAGAACCGATTCATGCACGCTCTGGAACTGCAGCGCATGGGTGCGGACATCCGCGTGGAAGGCAACACCGCCATGATCAGGGGGGTGCCGCGCATGACCGGTGCACCGGTCATGGCCACGGACCTGCGCGCGTCGGCGAGCCTGATCCTGGCCGGCCTGGTGGCCGACGGCGAGACCCTGGTGGACCGTATCTATCACATCGACCGCGGATATGAATGTATTGAAGAGAAGCTTTCCCAGCTGGGCGCCAGCATCCGCCGTGTGCCCGG
Source organism: Thioalkalivibrio thiocyanodenitrificans ARhD 1 (assembly GCF_000378965.1). Taxonomy (NCBI): domain Bacteria; kingdom Pseudomonadati; phylum Pseudomonadota; class Gammaproteobacteria; order Chromatiales; family Ectothiorhodospiraceae; genus Thioalkalivibrio; species Thioalkalivibrio thiocyanodenitrificans. Next base: position 1,555,046 of record NZ_KB900536.1, on the reverse strand, counting down.
ATAAGGGGATCGACACGTCATGAGCAACGCATCCCTCACCATTGCCCTGTCCAAGGGGCGGATCTACAAGGACACGCTGCCGCTTCTGGCCGCGGCCGGGATCACCCCCGTGGATGATCCGGAAACCAGCCGCAAGCTGATCCTGGACACCAACCTGCCGGAGGTGAAGCTGGTGGTCATTCGTGCCGCCGACGTTCCCACTTACGTGCAGTACGGTGCGGCGGACCTGGGGGTCTCCGGCAAGGACGTGCTGATGGAACACGGCGGTGAAGGTATCTATGAGCCCCTGGATCTGCGCATTGCCCGCTGCAGACTCATGGTGGCGGGGCGCCCGGGCGCCACAGAAACGGCCGGCCGCTTGCGCGTTGCCACCAAGTTTGTTAATACCACCAGACACCATTATGCCGCGCAGGGGCGGCAGGTGGAGATCATCAAGCTCTACGGTTCCATGGAGCTTGCCCCCATCGTGGGTCTTTCCGACTGCATCGTGGACCTGGTGGATACCGGCAATACCCTGCGTGCCAACGGCCTGGTGCCGCTGGAACACATCGCCGACATCAGCGCCCGGTTGGTGGTGAACAAGGCCTCGATGAAGATGAAATCGGCACGGGTCAAGGACCTGATCCGGCTTCTCGGCGAGGCGGTGGAACGGGCGACCCCCAACCCCTGAATGCAAGAAGAACCGACTATGCGCTACCAGACCGATGACCTGCGAATCCTGGAGATCCGCGAGGTGTCGCCCCCCGTGCTTGTGCACGAAGAGCTGCCTATCACCGACGAGGCCGCGGCCACCGTGCATGACGCCCGCCTGACCACCCACAACATCCTCGCCGGCAAGGACGATCGGGTGCTGGTGATCGCCGGTCCCTGTTCGATCCATGACGTGGATGCGGCCATGGAGTATGCGGGGCGGCTGAAGCGCATGCGCGACGCACTGGCCGACGACCTGCACATCGTCATGCGGGTGTACTTCGAAAAGCCGCGCACCACCGTGGGATGGAAGGGGCTCATCAATGACCCCAACCTGGACGGCAGCTTCCAGATCAACAAGGGCCTGCGCCTGGCGCGCGGGCTGCTGCTCGATCTTGCCAAGATGGGCATGCCGGCAGCCACCGAGTACCTGGACCTCATCAGCCCTCAGTACGTGGCGGACCTGGTCGCCTGGGGTGCCATCGGCGCGCGCACCACCGAGAGCCAGGTGCATCGGGAACTGGCCTCGGGCCTGTCCTGCCCGGTGGGTTTCAAAAACAGCACCGACGGCAGCCTGCAGGTGGCCGTGGACGCCATTCGCTCCGCTTCCCGCCCGCACCATTTCCTGTCGGTGACCAAGGCCGGTCATTCGGCCATTTTTTCCACCGCCGGCAACACCGACTGCCACATCATCCTGCGCGGCGGCAAGGAACCCAACTACGACGCCCCCAGCATCGAGCGCGCGGCCGTGCAGCTCAAAGCGGCCGGGCTGCCGCCGAGCCTGATGGTGGATTGCAGTCATGCCAACAGCCGCAAGGAACCCAGCCGGCAGGTGGACGTGGCCCGGTCGCTGGGCGAGCAGCTTGCCGCCGGCGACCGGCGCATCATCGGCACCATGCTGGAAAGCCATCTGGTGGGCGGGCGTCAGGATGTCTCCGACGACCGGGATCTCACCTACGGCCAGAGCATCACCGACGCGTGCATGGGCTGGGATGACACGGAGAAGGTGCTCAACGAACTGGCCACCGCCGTGCGCGCACGCCGTGAGGCGGTCTGAACCTGGTTCAAGAGCGCCACAGAGGTCACAGAGGTCACAGAGGAAAGGAATCGAACGGGGTCCTTGGCTCGGCGGCATTGCGGCGGATGAACCTGTCTCTGTCACGGCAAAGACCTTGCTTTCGCCAAGGCGCAAAAACGCCATGGTACGTGGATCTGAGAGTTTTTCCTCTGTGACCTCTGTGCCCTCTGTGGCATAACGAGCTTTTCCTCCCACATTTGAACAGAACCGCCATGCCTGCCATCAACCGACTGAGTACCCGAGACCCCGACTTCCGCCAGCGTCTGGACGCGCTGCTGGCCTGGGAGGGTGTGTCCGACGAGGCCGTGTTCAACACGGTACGCGACATCCTGGCCGCTGTGCGCCGCGACGGGGATGCGGCCCTGATGGAGTACACCCGTCGCTTCGATCGCCGGGAGGTGGCGAGCGCCGCCGACCTGGAGATTCCCGTCGCGCGGCTCCGGCAGGCCCTGGACGCCATCCCGGCCGGCCAGCGCGAGGTCCTGGAATCGGCCGCCATACGGATTCGTCGCTATGCCGAACGCCAGAAAATGGAGTCCTGGCAGTACACGGAGGACGATGGCACCGTGCTCGGCCAGCAGGTGACGCCGCTCGACCGGGCGGGCCTGTATGTGCCCGGCGGCAAGGCCGCCTATCCCTCGTCCGTGCTGATGAATGCCATCCCCGCCAAGGTGGCCGGCGTGAAGGAATTGATCATGGTGGTGCCCACGCCGGGCGGCGAGGTCAACGAGCTGGTGCTGGCCGCCGCTGCCGTGGCCGGCGTGGACCGGGTGTTTGCGGTGGGCGGCGCCCAGGCCGTGGCGGCACTGGCCTACGGTACCGCGACCATCCCCGCCGTGGACAAGATCGTGGGTCCGGGCAACATCTACGTGGCCACGGCCAAGCGCATGGTCTACGGCACCGTGGGGATCGACATGATCGCCGGGCCCTCGGAGATCCTGGTGATCTGTGACGGCGAGACCGATCCCGACTGGATCGCCGTGGATCTGTTCTCCCAGGCCGAGCATGACGAGGACGCGCAGTCGATCCTGGTCTCACCGGACGAGGCGTTTCTTGACAGGGTGGCGGAAAGCATGGACCGGCTCATGGCGGAGATGCCCCGCGCGGAGATCATCCGCACATCCCTCGAGGGCCGCGGGGCGCTGGTGCACGTGAGGGACCTTGACGAGGCGGTGGAGGTGGCCAACCACGTCGCCCCCGAGCACCTGGAGCTGTCCGTGGCGCAGCCGGAGGTGCTCGCCGCGCGGATTCGTCACGCCGGTGCCATCTTCATGGGCCGCCACACCGCCGAGGCCCTGGGGGATTACTGTGCCGGACCGAACCACGTGCTGCCCACGTCGCGCACGGCACGCTTCTCCTCGCCGCTGGGGGTGTATGATTTTCAGAAGCGCTCGAGCCTGATCCACTGTTCCGCCGAGGGCGCGTCCACCCTGGGCCGCATTGCTTCGTCGCTGGCCCGGGGCGAGGGCCTGGTGGCCCATGCACGCTCCGCGGAATACCGTATCAGGTAAGGCCCGGACATGAGCGATGCCGCCAACGAACTGGTCGGCCAGTGGATCCGGCCGGGCATCCGCGCGTTGGCCGCGTACCATGTACCGGATGCCACCGGACTTGTGAAGCTGGACGCCATGGAGAATCCCTACCACTGGCCGCGGGAACTGGTGGACGCCTGGCTGGAAGTGCTGCGCGGGGTGGCGCTCAATCGTTACCCGGATCCGCGTTCCCCGCAGCTGATCGACACCCTGCGCCGGGTGGCCGGTATCCCGGCGGAGCAGTCGGTGATCCTGGGCAACGGTTCCGACGAATTGATCCAGGTGATCATCATGGCGCTCGCCGAGCCGGGACGCGTGGTCATGTCCGTCGAGCCGAGCTTCGTCATGTACCGCATGATTACCGGCTATGCGGATATGAACTACGTGGGTGTGCCTCTCGGCGAGGATTTTGCCCTGGACACGCCCGCCTTCCTGGCCGCCATGAAGGCGCACCGCCCGGCCGTGGTGTTCCTGGCCTATCCGAACAATCCCACGGGCAACCGTTTCTCCCGCCCGGACGTGGAGGCCGTCATCCGGGCGGCGCCCGGGCTGGTGGTGCTGGACGAGGCCTACGCGCCGTTCGCCGATGACAGCTTCCTGTCCGACCTTGGCCGTTATCCCAATCTGGTGGTGATGCGCACGGTCTCAAAGCAGGGCCTGGCCGGGCTTCGACTCGGGTACCTGTGCGGGCCCGCGGCCTGGCTGTCGGAATTTGACAAGGTGCGCCTGCCCTACAACATCAACGTGCTCACACAGGCCAGTGCCGACTTCGCGCTCGCCCATCACCACGTGCTGGACGAGCAGGCCGCCGCCATCCGTCGCGACCGTGAAACCCTTGCCCGGGCGCTGGCCGGTCTGCCCGGCGTCACGCCCTATCCCAGCGAGGCCAACTTCATCCTGTTCCGGGTACCGGCGGGGCGGGGGGATGCGGTGTTTCAGGGGCTTAAGGAGGCGGGCGTGCTGATCAAGAACCTGTCCGGCCAGGGCGGCGCACTGACCGACTGCCTGCGCGTCACCGTGGGCCGGCCGGAGGAGAATGAGCGCTTCCTCGCTGCGCTCGGAAGGGTTGTTGGTCAGTAGTCCGTTGTCAGTTGTGAAAGGCACAGAACAACGGACCACTGACAACGGACTACTGACAGCCTTTACCGCCTCGCCGGGCGCTTGCCGACTTCGCTGCGGATCTCGATCTTTTCGCCGTCGCGGATGCCTTCCATGGGCAGGGTGTCGCCGGGGCGGGCCCGCGCGATGAAGTTGAGCGCATCCTGGGCGTCGGTGACCCGGTCGCCGCCGATGTGGGTGATGATGTCCCCGGGCTGCATGCCGGCGCGGCCCGCGGGGCTTTCGCGCAGCACGCCGGCGATCAGCACGCCGCGCCGGTCTTCCAGGCCGAACGACTCGGCCAGTTGCGGGGTGATCTCCTGTACCTCGATCCCCAGCCAGCCGCGCACCACCTGGCCCTGCTCGATGATCTGCGTCATGACGTCCCGGGCGAGATCCACGGGGATGGCGAAGCCGATGCCATGGGATCCGCCGGACCGGGTGAAGATGGCGGTGTTGATGCCCACCAGGTCGCCGCGGGCGTTGATGAGCGCGCCGCCGCTGTTGCCCGGGTTGATGGCCGCGTCGGTCTGGATGAAGTCCTCGTAGGTGTTGATCCCCAGGCGGCTCCGACCCGTGGCACTGACGATGCCCTGTGTCACCGTCTGACCCACGCCAAAGGGGTTGCCGATGGCCAGCACCACGTCCCCCACCCGCAGGTCCGAGGAGCCGCCCACCGCGATGCTGGGAAGGTCCCCGTTGCCGGCGGCGATGCGAAGGACGGCAAGATCTGTATCGGGGTCCGTGCCCACGACGACTACGTCAAGGCTGCGCCCGTCGGCCAGCATCACCTCGATCTCGTCTGCATCGCGGATCACATGGTGGTTGGTGAGCACGTAACCCTGGGGACTGAAAATCACACCCGAGCCGAGGCTGGTCTGCGTGCGCTGGCCGGGCGTGTCGAATCGGTCGCCGAAGAAACGCCGGAACAGCGGATCTTCCATGAAGGGGTGGGCCTGCTGAGTGACCGTCTTGCGGGTGTGTATGTTGACCACGGCGGGCGCGGCATGATCCACCGCATCCGCGTAGGACACCGGTCCTTCCATGCGCGGCCCGACCGCCGGCCCGTCCCCCTGGCGCACCTCGACCACCGGGCGGCTGTCGCGTACGAGGTCGGGGAAGAAAATGACCATGACTGCGGCCGCGGCGATGCCGACCACCACCACCTGGACGAAGAATCGCGATAGCTTGGACATGGATTTACAATAGCATGAGCCGTGTCCCGATGGTGGCGCGTTTTAAGGAGGTATACCCGTGGAGACCAGTATCCATGCGCTTGCCCGCCACGCGGACGAACTGCTCGACGTCGGTCGATTCAGCGATTACTGCCCCAACGGCCTGCAGGTGGAGGGCGGGCGTCCGGTGCGCCGCCTGGCGAGCGGCGTGACGGCAAGCCGTGCCTTCATCGAGGCGGCAGTGGCGCAGGGAGCCGATGCGCTGCTGGTGCATCATGGCTATTTCTGGAAGGGCGAGGACGCCCGGGTGACGGGCCTGAAGCGTGAGCGCCTGCGTCTGCTGCTCACCCATGATGTCAGTCTGCTGGCCTACCACCTGCCCCTGGATGCCCATCCGGAACTGGGCAACAATGCGAGACTTGCCGCGCGTCTGGGTTTTCAGGTAGAGGGGCATCTGCGCGAGGATGGCATGGGTCTGGTGGGAAGCCCGCCGGAGACGCTGGACGGCGCCGCGTTGTGTGATCGCCTGGAGACGGCGCTCGGGCGCAGGCCCCAGTGGGTGCAGGGCGGCCCCGTGAAGATCCGGCGGATCGGCTGGTGCACCGGCGCGGCCCAGGGGTTTATTGAACAGGCGGCGGCCCTTGGGCTGGATGCCTACATCAGCGGTGAAATCTCCGAGCAGACGGTGCATGTGGCCCGTGAGGCCGGCATCCACTACTTCGCCGCGGGCCATCATGCCACGGAGCGGGATGGCGCCCGCGCGCTCGGGAGCCGACTGGCCGACGTATTCAATCTTCAGCATGAGTTTATCGATATAGAAAACCCGGTATAAATCCGCTGCTTGCGCACGCGCGCGCATGCGCGCGCTTGACCTGAACACGCAGTTCGGGAATCCTATCGCGTCTTGACTCGCCCGCCAAAGGACGGGGTGCGCTGCCGTATGTCCGGGAGCGCACCCCGTGGATACAAGCCCGGCACCAGTTCGGGCGGCAGCATAAAGAATGATGATTGCACTCTCAGTGGGAGACTTGTAATGGCTAACGAAGGCGTTAACCAGGGCCGGCGCCGCTTCCTGGTTGCGGCCACTACGGTGGTCGGAGGCGCGGGTGTCGTGGCGGCGGCGATACCCTTCCTGGCGTCCTGGCAGCCCAGTGCACGGGCCCAGGCGGCAGGCGCACCGGTGGAAGTGGATATATCCCAGATCGAGCCGGGGCAGCTGATTCGCGTGGAATGGCGCGGTCAACCGGTATGGGTCGTGCGGCGCACCGAGGAGATGCTCGACTCCCTGGCTGAGCTGACGCCGCGTCTGCGTGACCCGGACTCCGAGGTGGAGAGTCAGCAGCCGCCTTACGCCCAGAACATCCATCGCTCCATCAAGCCCGAGTACCTGGTGGTCGTCGGGGTCTGCACGCATCTGGGCTGTTCGCCCGCGTACCGGCCCGAAGTGGCGCCGGATGATCTTGGGCCCGAATGGCGGGGTGGCTTCTTCTGCGGCTGTCATGGTTCGCGGTTCGACCTGGCCGGGCGCGTATACCGCAATCTCCCGGCCCCCACGAACCTGGTGATACCGCCGCACTTCTACCTGTCCGACACCCTGCTGCTGGTGGGTGAAGACGAAGGAGCAGCCTGATGAGCAAGTCACTGACCGCCCTGGCGGGCTGGATCGATGCGCGCTTCCCCATGACCAAGTGGTGGAACGAGCATCTGGCCGAATACTACGCCCCCAAGAACTTCAATTTCTGGTACTTTCTCGGGTCGCTGGCCATCGTGGTCCTGGTGATCCAGCTGGTCACCGGCATCTTCCTCACCATGTTCTACAAGCCGGATGCGGCGTATGCCTTCGCCTCCGTCGAGTACATCATGCGCGATGTGCAGTGGGGCTGGTTCATCCGCTACATGCATTCCACCGGCGCCTCCGCGTTCTTCATCGTGGTGTATCTGCATATGTTCCGCGCCCTGCTCTACGGTTCCTACAAGCAGCCGCGTGAACTGCTGTGGGTCTTCGGCTGGCTGATCTTCCTGGTGCTCATGGCGGAGGCCTTCATGGGCTACCTCCTGCCCTGGGGGCAGATGTCCTACTGGGGCGCCCAGGTGATCGTGAACCTGTTCTCCACCATCCCCTTCATCGGACCGGATCTGGTGACCTGGATTCGCGGCGACTTTCTGATCTCCGATGCCACGCTCAACCGGTTCTTCGCCCTGCACGTGGTGGCGCTGCCGCTGGTGCTGGTGATGCTGGTGTTCGTGCACATCATCGCGCTGCACGAGGTGGGCTCCAATAACCCGGACGGCGTGGAGATCAAGAAGCTCAAGGGACCCGATGGCAAGCCTCTCGACGGCATCCCGTTCCATCCCTACTACACCGTCAAGGATATCGTCGGCGTAGGCGTGTTCCTGATCCTGTTCTTTGCCGTGATGTTCTTCGCGCCGGAGTTCGGGGGCTATTTCCTGAAGGCGGACAACTTCGTGATGGCCGATCCCCTGGTCACGCCGGACTTCATTCCGCCGGTCTGGTATTACGGTGCCTTCTATACCACCCTGCGCGTGATCCCGGATCCGTTCCTGGGTGTGTTGACCATGTTTGGCGCGGTGTTCGTGCTGCTGTTCCTGCCGTGGATCGACCGCAACCCGGTCAAGTCGATCCGCTATCGCAGCCCGGTGCACAAGTTCAACCTGATCTTCTTCGGCCTGATCTTCATGCTGATGACCTGGCTCGGCACCAATCCGCCCGACCCGCTGCTGGTGGAACTGGGCTTGCGCGCCACCGTCGTGTACTTCGTGTTCTTCGTCGTGCTCTGGTTCCACAGCCGGGCAAGGTCGATGGTCATGAGCGTGGTGACCTTCCTGGTGCTGGTGGGCCTGTACACGGTCTACGACCTGACCCGCGTGGACAGCGAGACCGCGCTGCTGGTCTGGAGCGTGTGGCTGATTCCCACCATCTACCTGGCCATTACCCTGCTGCTGCCCGCGTTCATGCGCGGCACAGGCCAGGACAAGCCCGTTCCGGAAAGGGTGACCGCGTGATGAAGAAACTGATCCTGATACTGATTCTCCTGGGCCTGGCCGTGCCCGCGGCATCCCTTGCCGCGGGGCCTTCCGTGAAGGTGGACAAGGCCGACATCGACGTGACCAACCAGGCTTCCCTGCAAAGAGGCGCCAAGTACTTCGTCAACTACTGCCTGGGCTGTCATCAGGCCCAGTACAGCCGTTACGCCCGCGTCGGTCAGGACCTCGGTCTGACCGAGGACCAGGTTCGCGACAACCTGATCTTCACCCGTGACGAGCAGGGCGATCCCACCCGTGTGGGCGATCTGATGAAGAACGCCTTCCCGGAAGCGGATGCGGAGGAAGCCTTCCATGTGGTGCCTCCGGACCTGACCCTGGTGGCGCGGGCCCGCGGCGAGGACTGGCTCTACACATTCCTGCGCAGTTTCTACCTGGACAAGGATCGCCCGTTCGGCGTCAACAACACGGTATTCTCCAACGTGGGTATGCCCCACGTGCTGTGGGATCTGCAGGGCTGGCAGGAGAAGGTCACCGAGACCGACGCCAGGGGCAACGAGGTGACGCGCCTGGAACTGGCGGAATCGGGTAGTCTGAGCCGCGCCGAATATGACGCCGTGGTGCGCGATATCGTCACCTTCCTGTCCTACATGGGTGAGCCGATCCAGCACGAGCGCAAGATGCTGGGCATCTGGGTGATGCTGTTCCTGGGGCTGTTCACCGTGCTCGCCTATCTGCTGAAGAAGGAATACTGGAAGGACATCCACTAGCGCGGGTGACGGTTCGCGTCGCGGCCGCGGGTCGTCATGCAGCATGGCCTTTTCGCCTCGTTACCCACGCCCGGGACGCGCTCCCGATTGGGGGTGCATTCCCGGCGTCTGGTCGGGTGAAGGGCAGGGACGCCCCCATCAGCGCCGCGCCGCGTTATAATGGCCTGCCGGATTCGGGGTTTGCGCCGGCACGACCCCCAATACTCGCGGATTCTCGCCAGCGGAGATCCGGACCGTCCCAGGGAGAAATCAACATGGCGTTGATCGCCGCAAGAAGGTCCGTAATGACGCTCTTTTCCGCACCCCTCTGTGTGCAAAGCCACCGAGTACGCATCGTCCTGGCCGAAAAGGACATCACCGTCGATGTGATCAATATCGACCCGGATGACAAGCCGGAAGACCTGTCCGATCTCAACCCTTACAATTCCGTGCCCACCCTGGTGGATCGGGACCTGGCCCTGTACGGGCCGCAGGTGATCACCGAATATCTGGACGAGCGCTTCCCGCATCCGCCGTTGATGCCGGTGGACCCGGTGTCCCGGGCGGCGGCCCGGCTCGCCCTGTACCGCATCGAGCGGGACTGGTACACGCTGGCGGAGGAGGCCGAGGCCAACGGCCGCAAGCTGTCCGCCAAGAGCCGCAAGATCCTGCTGGAGAGTCTGGTATCCACGGCGGACGTGTTTGCGATCAAGCCCTATTTCCTGAGCGACGAGTTCAGTCTGGTGGACTGTGCCATCCTGCCCATACTCTGGCGACTGCCCGCCTACGGCATCCCATCCGGCAGCGTTCCCAAGCCCATCGCGTCCTATGCCAAGCGCCTCTTCGCCCGGCCCTCGTTCATGCACAGCCTGACCGAGGCTGAACGGGAACTGCGTTCCTGACCGGGAGGCTCCCGATGACCGAGCCCATGACCTCCAGCCGGCCGTACCTTGTTCGCGCGATCTACCAATGGATTGTGGACAATGGTCTCACGCCTCACCTGCTGGTGGACGCCAGCAATGATGACGTCATGGTCCCCTCCGATTACGTGGAAGGCGGTCGTATCGTCATGAATATTGCGCCCATGGCCGTTCAGGGACTGACGCTGGGCAACGAGGAGGTCACCTTCAGCGCCCGCTTCGGCGGGAGGCCGATGAGCGTGCAGATCCCCGTGCACCGGGTGATGGCCATCTATACCCGCGAGAACGGCCAGGGCATGATGTTTACCGACGAGGGCGGCAACGGGCCCTCGGGTGACGGCCCCGGTTCCGGGGGTGGGGGTGACGGCAAGGGAAGCCACCTGCGCGTGGTGAAATAGCTCCCGCCGTTTGCCGGAAGGAATCTCAGGCCGGATCCGGGAAGCCCTTGCCCGGGTTCAAAATGCCGGCCGGGTCGAACTGGGACTTGATGCGGCGCATCAGATCCAGGGTGTCCGGCTCGATCTCCCGAGCAACAAACTCGCGCTTCACCAGGCCGATGCCGTGCTCCCCGGACAGGCTACCGCGCAGGTTCAGCACCAGGGAGAACACCTCGTCCAGGCATCGGTCGCTCGCCTGCATCTGTGCCGGGTCGTCCGGGTCCACCAGCAGGTTCACATGGATGTTGCCGTTGCCCGCGTGGCCGAAGTTGACGATGGTGATGCCGTGACGTTCACCCAGCGCCTGCAGCCCGTCGATGAGTTCCGGTATGCAGGAGACGGGCACCACCACGTCCTCGTTGATCTTCTTGGGCGCCACGTTGCGCAGTGCGGGTGACAGCGCCTTGCGCGTGGCCCACAGGGCCCTGACCTCTTCCTCGCTTTTTGCCACCGTCACCGACAGCACGCCGTCCACCGAGGCCGCCTGCGCCACTGCATCGCCCGCCGCCTCCACGCAGTCCGCCGGACCGTCCACCTCGATCATCAGCAGGGCCCCGGCGCCACGGGGCAGATCCACCTGTGCGTACGAGCGAATCATCTCGATGGCGCTCCGGTCCATGAATTCCAGGGCGCACGGAATCACCGGCTGGGCCATCAGCGCCGCCACTGCCCGGGCGGCATCACGCATGTCGGCATAGACCGCCTGCAGGGTGAGTGTGGACTCGGGCAGGGGAGTCAGCTTGAGGGTCGCTTCCGTGATGATGGCCAGCGTCCCCTCGGAACCGATGATCAGGCGTGTCAGGTCATAGCCCACCACCCCCTTGGTCGTGAACACGCCGGTGCGCAACGGGCGTCCATCGCCGGTGATGGCGCACAGGCCCAGGGTGTTCTCGCGGGGTGTTCCGTACTTCACCGCCCGTGGTCCCGCGGAGTTGTAGGCTAGGTTTCCGCCCACCGTGCAGACGGCTGCGCTGGTGGGGTCCGGCGGCCAGAAGAAACCGTGTTCGCGGGCCGCGTCCTGCACCGCCTGGTTGGTGACACCGGGCTGTACCACCATCAACCGGTTGTCGGGGTCCACCTCCAGGATCCGGCCCATGCGTTCGAAGGAGAGGACCACGCCGCCACTGACCGGAACGGTGGCGCCGGTGGTGCCCGTGCCCCGGCCACGGGCCACCACCGGGGTGGCGTACTCGTTGCACAGTCGCACCACCCGGCGCACCTGCTCCGCATCGGTGGGGAACACCACCGCCTCGGGCAGGGCCTGCCGGCGGGAGTTGTCGTAGCCGTAGGGCCAGCAGTCGCCGGGCTCCGTGAGCAGGGCTTCGGCGGGTATGCACTGGCGCAGCGCGGCGATCAGGGGCGTGTCGTCGTTCATGGATTCAGTTTGCCACGGGACGGGCGCCGGCGTCTCTCCGCCCTCCCGGTTCCCGCGTGGGCGCAGGGGACCGGGCCCCGGCAAGTCGACGGGCCGTCGGGACAGACCGTGAGCGGCCGGACAGGCGGCAGTTGCGGCAGTCAATCCACCGGCGCATCGAAGGCGTTGGGAATCCAGTGCGGGGTCGAGCCGCCTTCGAGGGCCACCACGTCGAAGCGCATGGGTCCTTCCGGTTCGCCGCGGATCAGGAGGTAATGGCGCGCGGCGGCGCACAGGCGCCGCTGCTTGGCCGGGGTCACGCTGGCAGCCGCGCCGCCGAACCGCCTGTTGATACGCATGCGCACTTCCACGAAGACAAGGGTCTCGCCGTCCGCCATGACCAGGTCGATCTCGCCGGCACGGCACCGGTAGTTGGACTCGATGAGGTGAAGGCCGCGCGCCTGCAGGAAGGCGAGGGCCTCCTGTTCCGCGCGCCGTCCCTGGCGTTGCGTCTTCAAGGCGAGGGCGGCTCTCTCAGTACGGCCGGCACGGCGTCCGGTACGGGCCTGTCAGGCGGTGCCACGGCCATGAGCGGGCGCAGCTCGCCGCGCTGGAACCGGGCCCAGTGGAGTTGCCGGTGGATCCGGCCCGACTCGTCCAGGTGGAGGCTGCCGGTCAGCCCGGCGAACCGTTCTCCCGGACGCTCGTGCAGATGGTTGAGCAGCGGCACCAGGCGCAGGGCGTCATGGCCCATCGCCACCAGGCGCGGCAGCTGCCGGCTGGCGGGGGAGAGGACGGGTGACAGGGCTTCCCGGCCCGGCGCGTCCCCCACTTCCACGTCCAGCACCCAGGGGATGTCCGCCAGTACCACGCCGTCCAGGTCCTGGTCCGCCTGGGGATTGCGGGTGCCGTCATAGGCGTGGGAGGTGCTCAGCACCGGTAAATCCCCGGCGCGGTGAAAGCGCAACTGCGGCGCCAGCAGTCGCGCCTCCCGCGGTGACCCCACCATGAACACCAGGTCCAGGTCCTGCCGGCGCCGGGGTTCGAACTCGAGTGACCGGCGCACCACGTTCTGCAACTGCCGGTGCCGGGCGCTGCTCGCTTCGAGGCCGACCCCGCGGGTGATGGGTCCGGCGAAATCCGACGCCTGCGGCGCGTAGAACTCGGTGGACAGGACCATGCCCCCCAGGTCTTCGAAGCGCTCGGCGAAGCTCCGGCCGAGACGTTCTCCGAGGTCATTGCGCGGCGCCAGCACCAGGGCGAAGAGGTGGCCCTCGATGGCCGCGTGCTCGGCGGCCTGGCGTGCCTCGTCCTCCGGGTTGAGCCCGTACTGGTAGAAGTGCTCCGGTGCCGTGTCCTGCACCGAATGATTGAGGGCCAGCACGGGCACCGGCAGGGATTCGGCCCCGGCGAACAGGGTCACCGCCTGGCGGTCCAGCGGCCCGATGACCAGATCGGCCCCGTCGTCGACGGCCTGCTGGTAGAGGGTCCAGGCGGCCTCGGGCTGTTCGCCCGTGTCATACAGGCGAAGGGTCGGCCGCGCATCCGCGGGCAGGCCGTAGTAGGCCGCCGTCAGCCCTTCGTACACGGCCGAGGACACGACCGACAGCCGCCCGCTCATTGGCAGCAGCACGGCGATGTGGTCGGGATAGCGGCCGAGCGCCGCCCATTGTTCCCGCAACAGGCGCACCTGCGCGGGCGCGGCCGGGTGGTCCGGGTAACGGGCCGCCCACGCCTCCAGCGCCCGCTCCAGTGCCTCGGTCACCGGCGCCGTGCCCCGGGCGGCCCGGGCCAGCGCCAGCCACCCGGCGCTTACCGGGTCGCGGGCTTCGGTTTCCAGGCGCATCAGGGTGGCCCGGTCCAGGGCAAGCATCCGATCCCACAGTTCCTCCCGGTTGGCGTCGATGCCGGCCTGGTCCGATTGCCACCCCTCCAGGCGGATATGGGTTTCCACCATCCGTCCCCAGTCCTCCAGGGCCGCGTAGGCATCGGCGCGGGTTTCTTCCACCCGGCGCCCCAGGGCTGCCGGCACCCCCGGCACCTCCGCGGGCAGAGCCGCCAGCGCATCCTCGGGCCGCTCGCGCCACAGTGCCAGCCGGGCATTGGCCAGCCGGGTGCGAACCCGGTCCTGGGGCGCCAGATCCGCCGTGGCCAGGTACGCGAGGGCCGATTCCGCGGACTCCTCATCCCCGGCCTCGGGCGCCTGCGCCAGCAGCAGTTCCAGCCCCCGCAGTGTCAGTTCCGTGCGCTGCGGCTCCCGGGTCCCGGCGGCCAGGCGAAGGTAGAGGCGCGCCGCCTCCAGCGTTTCCCCCGCCTGTTCCAGCGCGACGGCCTCGGCGGGATCGACGGGCGGTTCCGTGGGGCGCGGAGCGGGGGCGCAGGCGGCCAGGGTCAGGCTGATCAGCAGGGCGGTCAGGAGCCGCGCGAGGGGCAATGGGTGGGTCATGGGTGTCGGGATTGGTCTTGTGTCCGTGGGTGCGCGTAGACTGGCGGGCGGGCGCTGTCGCTGGCAGGAGCCAGTATCTGGACCGGGGGTGGATGTGTCAATTGAAGCGGGTGTCCTCTACGTGGTGGCCACGCCCATCGGCAACCTGGGCGACATCTCCGCGCGCGCCCTGGAGACACTGCGCGCGGCGGACGTGGTGGCCGCCGAGGACACCCGGCGCACCGGCGTCCTGCTGAGCCATTTCGGCATCAGCGCCCGGCAGGTGAGCCTGCATGAGCATAATGAGCCCCGGCAGGTGCCCGGCCTGATCGAGCGCCTGCGCTCGGGCGCCACCGTGGCGCTGGTCTCCGATGCGGGCACGCCGCTGATCAGCGATCCCGGCTACCGGCTCGTTGCCGCCGCCCGGGAGGCGGGTATCCGGGTCTCTCCCGTGCCGGGCCCGGTGGCCGCCATGGCGGCCCTGTCCGTCAGCGGCCTGCCGTCCGACCGGTTCGTGTTCGAGGGTTTTCTCCCCGCGAAAGGCCCCGCCCGCCGCCAGCGGCTCCAGGCCCTGGCCGGCGATCCGCGCACGCTCATCTTCTATGAATCCAGCCACCGCATCGCCGCCTGCCTTGCGGACATGCGCGAGACCCTGGGCCCGGAGCGCCGCGCCGTGGTGGCCCGGGAACTGACCAAGACCTTCGAGCAGGTGCAGGGCGGCAGCCTCGCCGGACTGTGCGAGTGGCTCGCCGCACACGAGGATCACAGTAAGGGGGAATTCGTGGTGCTTGCGGCCGGCGCCCCCGAGGTCCGGGACGCGGGCGTACCGCCCGAGGCGGAACGGGTGCTGCGAATGCTGCTTGAGGAACTGCCCGTGAAGAAGGCCGCGAAACTGGCCGCCGAGGTCACCGGGGCGTCCAGGAACCAGCTCTATGCCTTGGCCGTGAAGATGAGAGACCCGGATGGATGAAGGGGTCATTCGTCCATCGGTGCACGCAGAGTGGTGGTCGGAAGGACAGGGTTGGAGGGCGTGGCCCTTCCCGATCCGCGTCGGTCGGGGTGAATGCTTGCAAGGTTGCGACCACGTACCCTGCATGATATAAAAAGGCGCATCCAAGGAGTGGATCAAGGGACATGAGCATGGCTGCTCGATCACGATTGCCGGATGGGCATTTCTGCTGGCGCATCATTTCTGGCGCCGTATTCTTCCCTCTCATTGTCTGCGCCGTGCTGGCTTCTCCCGCAAAGGGGAACGAGGCCGCGGTGGAGTGGCTGTTGCATCAACAGCATGACGATGGGCGATTCGCGTCGTCCTCTGACGAGAGTCTCCCGTATCACTCCACCAGCGAATCCCTGCGTGCGCTTCGTCTCCCGGGGCGGGGTTCGGAGTCCGCGCAGGCAGGCGGGCTGGGATACCTTGATGCGGCCAGCGTGGACGGCGCCTTGCCGTACCTGTCCCGTGTGCTGATCGCGCGAAGACTGGCAGGGCAGTCCGGTTCTGATGAAGTCGAGGCAGTGCTCATCCATCAGAACGAGGACGGCGGTTTTGGCGGACGTCCGGGTGATCAGAGCAGTGTTCTGGATACACTTGACGCGCTGGAAGCCTTGGCGGTTGCGGGAGTCGCAAGCGGGGCCGTGATTCAACCTTCCATTGCCTACCTGCTGCAACGCCAGCATGCCGACGGTTCTTTCTCGGCCACTTCTGTGAGTCTCCCGTCTTTCTATCTGACATCCCGTGCGCTGTCGGTTCTTCAACCCCACCGCTTTGACTACAACCTGTCTGCGCCATTGCAGCGTGCCGCAGACTTTCTCTGGAACAATCAGGAGCAGGGGCTCTGGGGGGAGATCTGGGAAAGCGCCGAAGCCCTTCTGGCCCTGATACCCCTCACCACGGACACGTCCAGATACGATGCTGCGCTGAATCAGCTGCTCGCAAGGCAGGGTGCGAACGGATCCTGGGATGGCAGTGTGTTGGCCACGGCTTTGGCCTTGCGCGCAATCGAGGCGCCGCGAGCCGTCACAAGTCCGCCGGTACCGAGGCTGGCGGCGATCGGTGGCCGGGTTCTTGATGACTCCACTGGGGTGCCGCTCAATGGGGTGATGGTCACTGCCGCGGGTGACGATGGTTCGAGCATAACCCTTCCCACCGGAACGGACGGACGGTTCACACTCGAGGACCTGGAGCCGCAAGGGTACACCGTAAGTTACGGTGCCGCCGGATACGCGGGGTACGTCCAGTCGATTTCCCTGCAGGCCGGTCAGTTCCTGGATCTGGGAGCGGTGCGCCTTCCCGCTGCTCCTCAAACCGCGCTGATCTCCGGACGCCTGAGCGATGCTGGCACCGGCTCGCCCGTGACAGCAACAATCGGGTTCAGTGGTGATGCCGATGTGTCGGTCTCGACAGGCATGGATGGCCGTTACGCGGTAACGGTGTCGCCGGGTTTGGTGCACATTCAGGTGGTTGCCCCGGGATACCATTCGGTCAATGCAACCGCGACGGTGCAGGCGGGGCAGCGGGTGGAATTCTCCCCTGCGCTGCATCCGGATGATGGCCAGGTGCCGGATGGGCCGGTCTCGATCACCGGGACCATCGTGGACGTGGATACCGGTCTTGCCATGGAAGGTGTATCGGTCACGCTCAAGGATGGGACGGCAGCGGCCGCCACTGATGGTGCAGGCGTATTCGTCCTTGGTGATCTGGAAGCCGGGGAACTCGTGCTGCATGTTACCCGGGAAGGCTACCAATCCGTTGCGGTGAATCTGGTTGCCGTTCCCGGATCCCAGGTGACCATCGGCACGTTGCACCTGATTCCGCTCCCGGATCCTGCCACCACGCTGCACGGGCGCGTCTATGACGTGGAGACGGATCTAGCGGTTGCCGGGGCGACCGTGACAGTGGGTGGCTTGTCCTCTTCGACCGATGAGAGCGGGCAATACCAGATCACGGACATAGAATCGCTGGCGTTCGAGGTGTCCGCGAGCGCGGTTGGTTATCTCTCGGGATCCAATGGTTTCGTCCTCCAGCAGCATGGTGTCGTTCGTCTGGATATCCCGCTGCAGAAGGCCGCTACGGATGGCATAGGAATTGTGCGCGTGGTCAAGGATCGCGTGGCTTATGAGGCCTTCGATGAGGTGCTGGTCTCGGCGGAGGTCGAGAACGAAGGGGATGAGAGTCAGCGGGTGGTGATGGCGGCGACCGTGCTGGGGATCAATAACGACCTGCGTGAGGACTTCGTGATCCCGGTCCCGGGAGGTCCTCGTGACGCACGATTCGACATCGATCCGGGCGAATTGGTGACCCGTGAATTCACCTGGTCACCCGGAAACTGGCCGCCCGGGGATTACCGCATAAATGTGCAAGTCCTCACGGAGCATCGGGACGTTCTCTTGTCCGAAGAGATGGTGCTCATCCGTGTGGTGGAAACCAGCCGTCTGCGCTCGCTGGGTATCCATACCGTTCCGACCCAGGTGATCAGGGGTGAGGAGGTGGAGGTCGAGTTCCTGGCGAGTTTGGAAAACCTCTCGAACGTCGACTCCGAGCTGACCTTTGACTATGCCTTGATTGACCCTGATGGAAACGTGGTACATCAGGGTGACGCGCACATCCCGGTCATGGCTGCCGCATCCTCCAGTCTTGTCTCTTTGGGGACGATCACCCAAGCGTTTGAAGAGGCCGGTTCTTACCCGATTCAAGTCGTGAACGTGCTGGGCATGACCGTGAGCTCAGTGCGTACCGACGACCTGATCGTGCCGCCGAACATCCGGATTGAGGGTCACCTGGGAGCGGAACCCGAAAGTATCACCCCGGGCGAAAGCAAGGGCGTACGCATAAGACTGCGCATAGAAGGCGTGGAGGACTCCCCATGACACGATCCGTATGGATGCGCATCGCGTTGCTGGGCTTGCTCGCGTGCCTCTCGGCCGCTGTTCCGGGCGCCGGATTCGAGAACGGGATCCCAAGCGGTTGGACCTGCGAGGGGAACTGCGGCACTTCCCCGGAGGACGGGGTGGTCACCCTGTCGCCCACGGGGGCGGCCCAGTACGGCTGGGTGGCAACCACCGGGAGCAGCTTTCGTGGCGCCACCTTGCCTGGAATCGGGGGGACCAATGGCTCTCGCCTGCGCTCCCCGCTGTTCTCCGCAGAGTCCGGGGAGGAGCTGGCCTTCTACTTCAACTATGTGACGACCGACGGCGGGGGATATGCCGATTACGCATGGGCCCGGGTTCTGGATGAGTCCATGGAACAGGTCGCCCTGTTGTTCACTGCACGTACCCGCTCGACGGGCAACATCGTGCCCGGTTTCGGTATGCCGGAGGTGGAGGCACAACTCACGCCCGAGAGCGTGGAGATCATCCGGGGTGGCCCGGCGTGGAGTCCGCTCGGGACGGATTCAGGGCGTTGTTACAGCAGTGGGTGCGGCTACACCGGGTGGGTTCATTCCGGCTACGTGTTTCCTGAGATCGGAAACTACGTCCTGGAGCTTGGCGTGGTCAACTGGAGGGATACGCGCTATCAATCAGGCCTGGCATTCGATGGGGTCATGGTCGGCGGTCAACCCATCGATGGTGACCCGGATTATCGGAATGTCACTGTCATTGCCACGCTGTCGAGTGAGGGCATCGAGCTGGATCCGGACTCGTTTGCTGTCTCTCCGGAACGGGTGGAAACCTTTGCGGACCGCATCGAGATCGAGTGGTCCTTCGAAACGTTCACCATAGGGCGTCTCGAGGATCTCGATTTCGGTGTGACCGTCATGGATCCGCAGCCCGGGGAACATCGGCCTGTTGTGGACCAGGTGGTGATCACCTACACCGATCTCACAGGCCGTGAGCATACCCGCCTCCTGGGCCCCCAGGGTGTTGACGTTCTGCCTTCGGGCTTTGACATCGCGTTGTCCACGGACAAGAGCAGCTATCTCCCCGGGGAAGCGGTGAGTGTCTCTGTCGAGATCGCCAACCTCGATGCCGTGGACGCAACAGCTACCGCCACCATCGAGGTTCGGGATGGCGCCGGCGCCGTGGTGGCGGTTCTGCCCGGCATCGATGCCCTGGCCGTGGCGGCCGGTGCGCTCGTCTCCGTGACGCCGCGCCTGATCGATACCTCGGGACTTTACGCTGGCGACTACGAGGTCGTGCTGCGGTTGATTGAGGAGGACGGTGGATCCAGCCACGAAGTGGTCTCGGCGTTCAGAATCGATGCGCCGCAGGACACCGGGCTCGGCGCCTCGGTGAATACGGATCAGGCGGTCTACGCGCCCCTGGAGACGGTGGTGATTACCGCCCGCTTCCGCAATACCGCACCGAACCTGCAGTTGGAGGGCTATACGGCGAGTCTGCAGGTGCTGGATGTTGCCGGCAGTCCGATGTGGAGTGACGAACTGGCACTGCGTACGCTGATGCCGGGCAGCCAACAGGACATGGTTCGGTCCATGCCATTGGGGTCCGCGCCGGCAGGCGTTTATCAGGTTGTCCTGACGGTTCGTGATGCCGAAGGGGTGTCCCGTGCCGTCACCAGTACCGAGTTCGGGGTGTTGTCCACCAGTGAAACGGGTGCAGGTCTTTCCGGCAGCGTTTCGGCTACGCCCGATCCCGTGTTGCGCAGCGAATCCCTGTACCTGGAAGCCCGGCTGAGCAACCACGGCAATGATGCCTTGGTGGATCTGCCGGTGACCCTCACGTTGCTGGATCCGGAGAACGAACAGGAGCTGGCCAGCTGGTCGAAGACCTTGGACCTTCCCCGTGACGGCGTCGCCAGCCTGACGGGCTCCTGGTCGGCGCTCGAACCGGCGGGCACTGTGTTGATGGCCGTACTCAGTGCGGAGATCCAGGGAGAGGTTCGGGTCCTTGACCATGCCGCCGTTGGTGTGGAGGAGAAATTCCTATCAACACCTGCGTTGGGTGGGCGTGGACGGCTTCTGGTCCTGATGGACGCGCCGCGCAGGGAGCAGTGTGAAGGCGTCGGCGGAATGCAGTGGGATCTGATGCCGCCCGGCGGGTTGATTCATGGTGACACCTTGCAGGTGAGTCTCTTTGATGGATCAGGGCTCCTGCTCGACACGGAGACCGCTCGCATCGGAGACGGCTTCCCCGTTGACCGGAATCCCGGGCAGGAGGCCAATCTCGGCATCCAGGCCCTCACGGTGAATGGTATCCGGCTGCTTGTGGAGGCATCCGAGGCCGGTGAAGCGCTCACAGGCCATGTTCGATTGCTGGCCACCGTTCAGCAGGAGGATGGAACCGTGCGGGAGTTTGACACCGGTCTTGTCGAGACGGCGTGTGGCGATTATCCCGAGACGGGCATGGAGTTGGGTGCGTTCACCTTTGCAGGCGTACATCCGTTGTCAGCTGATGGAGTCGCCGAACAGCGTGATTTTCTGACGTCCCTGCTCCGGGATGCGGGCTGGTTCCACACCATCGTGACCGACCGTGATGCTTTTGCACGAGAACTGCGGAGTGGTGGCTACAGCGCCTACCTGCTGCTTTCGTCCGATGTGGCCCTCAAGCCGCAGGTGGAGCGCGAGCTTCGCGAAGCGATCTACGGGGGCGCAGGCATCGTCATGGCCGGTGGCCGGGATCATCGTAATCAGCAGTTGATGATGGACGGCGATTCTCTGGACGTGTTCGGGGTCCGGATCGTAGGCATGTTGCCGGAGGCGACCGGTATCGAGCCGGTCGCAGGCGCGCCGATCGATGTGCCGGAGGCGGGCTTCCCGGACAGTGAGTGGTCCCTGGCGCTTCGACTTGTGGGTGCCGTGCCGGTGGCCGAGTACAGGGTGCCCCG
The DNA here is from genome assembly GCF_000378965.1 of Thioalkalivibrio thiocyanodenitrificans ARhD 1. Classification (NCBI taxonomy): domain Bacteria; kingdom Pseudomonadati; phylum Pseudomonadota; class Gammaproteobacteria; order Chromatiales; family Ectothiorhodospiraceae; genus Thioalkalivibrio; species Thioalkalivibrio thiocyanodenitrificans. The sequence goes on along the minus strand of NZ_KB900536.1, from coordinate 1,533,804 downwards.
GGGTCGGCCACAGGATGGCACGGCCATGGCGGTTCATCAGTTCGGTTCCGGTAGGGCCGTGATTGCCGGATTCGACATGCTGGCACAGGCCCACGCGCAGGGCGCGGAGGGCGTCTTTGCCCGGCTGTTGCTTGATGCCCTTGAACACGTCCAGCCAGCACCAGGTTTGCATCGCGCCGGGATGGCCGTTCCGGTCCACTGGCGGATCCTCAACCGGGGCGACCTGGCATCCGTTCGCCTGACCCTGGAGACGGCCGACGGGGTGCTTCTTGATCCTGGGGTGGGCGTTCCGCTTGATCCGTACACCGTGGTGTTCGACCTTGAGTTTGCAGCCGGCGAGGAACTGGAGCGGGTGTTCTGGTGGTTGCTGCCGGACGACGTCGAGGATGCCTGGGTCAGCGCAAAAATCGAACTGCGCGAGGGGGTGAGCCTGGTGGAATACGGCACCAGCCGACACCGCTTCCAGGTTTCGTCGCCGCCATCGTTCGATGAGGTACGGGTTGGGCTTCTGGGCCGGTTGGAGTTCCACGCGGACTATGGGCGGGCCCTCGAGAAGTTGGACCAAGCCTACTCCTTCCATGAGCGTGGCGATCCGGAGAAGGCCGTGTTCCATCTCTTGAAGGTGGCGGACTGGCTAGCGCGTATTCACGAGCCGGAGGCGCGCCAGTTGCGCGAAGCCCTCTCCTGGCTGATTCGCGGGATCTCCGGCGAGATCTGAGTTCTGAACGGAATAAACGGTTTTTTCGAGGGATCGACTTCGATGTGTACCACAGCAGGTTTTCCATTGATCTTCCGGCACACCCTCTTTTGTCGAACGGTCGCGATGGTGGTGATCGTTGCATTCACCATGTTGATCACCCAACCGTTGGCCGCGGCGTTACATGCCGATTCGCACGGGCACCAGGAAGAGCGCGTCAGGGCCCCGACCAAGGGGGAACGCCTGGCGGCCTCGCTTCGTGAGGCCCGAGAGGTGTTGCGCTCCGCTGAACGCGGTATCGGCCAGGGCCGGGCCATCGCCGAAGAACGCCGGGCACTCGCCGACCTGCGCCGCCAGATCGCCGCCCTGGACCAGGGCATCCTGCACGAGTTCGACGGGATCGAGGCCCGTCTGCGGGAGCGCGCTGTGCCCGGGGAAATCGTCGCCCGGCATCACGAAACGGTCGCCGCCTACCGGGAGGAAATGAGATCCCTCCTTGAGGACCTCACCGGCATCGAAACCATCGAATCGGAAGGCGAACTGCGCGATCGCATCGAACGCGCCGAACGGCGTCTCTCAGCGCGACAACTCGAGCGATCCCAGCATCCCTTCGACCCGCAGCAGCTGCCCCACGGCCCCCAGCGGCCCAACCCGGACAATCTGCCGCGGGAAGGCCGGGACGGCTTTCTGGGCGCGGGGCTCCTGGACAATCCGCTGGCGCAATGGGCGGGCCTGGAAGGCTACACCTACGATCTGCTTCCCGGTGCCGATGATCCGGCCTACCTGGATGAAACCATCGAGATCCGGCTCAGTCCGGAGATCCGCGCAAAGGCGGCGGAACTGAATCACCAGCCGGTGGAGATCTACCACTGGGTGCGCAACAACGTCGAATGGCTGCCCACCTGGGGCGCCGTGCAGGACAGCGACCTGACGCTGTCGGCGCAACGAGGCAACGCCATGGACATCGCCGGGTTGCTGGTGGCCCTGCTGCGGGCCTCTGACGTGCCCGCCCGCTATGTCCACGGCACCATCGAGGTGCCCGAGGACAGGTTCCGCAACTGGGCGGGTGGTTTCGAGAGTATCGAGGAGGCCATGGACTATGCCGCCTCCGGAGGCATCCCGGTGACCGGGCTCATCCAGGGCGGCCGTGTGACCCATGTGCGCATGGAGCATGTCTGGGCCGAGGCGGCCATCGACTTCCTGCCCTCGCGGGGCGCGGTGATGCGCGGCGCCGACACCTGGCTTGCCCTGGATGCGAGCTTCAAGCAATACGAATTCCTGGAAGGCCTGGACGTGGCGGCCATCGCCGGGATCGACGCCCAAGCCCTGACCGACAGATTTTTACAAAGCGGTGCCGTCAACGAATCCGAGGGTTGGGTCCAGGGGCTTGATTCCACCCTGCTTGAGGCAGCCCAGGAGGATGCCCGTCAGGCGCTGGAGGCGTGCATCGGACAGATGCACGAACCCACCGTGGGCGAGGTCATCGGCGGTCGAAAGGTCATTGTGCGGGAGGAGCCCATCCTGCCGAGCGGACTGCCCTATCCGCGGGCTGTTGAAGGCGTGCGCTACGCGGTCCTGCCCCAGGCGCTGCAGCCGCGCATCAGCTTCGGCCTCGGAGCCGACATCCTGGGTGATCCCCTGGCCCAGACCAGCTTCCCCTGGGCCCAGGTCAACAATGCGCGCATCACCCTCTCGTTCCGCCCCGCGACCCAGGCCGATGAAGATGCCCTTATTGCGCTGCTGCCCGAGGGCGAGATCACCGACATCAACATCAGCCAGCTGCCCTCCAGCATCCCGGCCTATCTCATCCAGGTGGTGCCCGAGCTCAAGGTGAAAGGGGAAACCGTACTCACCGGCTCGCCCATGAGCCTGGGCGAGGAACTCGCATTCCGCTACAGCGTCCGGGACCCCGTGCACGGCACCCGCCACTACCCCAACAAGGTGGTGGCCGGTTCCTACCTGGCGGTGGGCGTGATCGGCGGCAGCGTGGCGGTAGGCAGCCTGGAAGAGGCGCAGACGCGCCTGGAACAGACCCGGGACATCCTCGAATCCGAGAATGAGGCACTGCTTGAGGGCCTGACAAGAGAAGAGCTGCTGGGAGACATGTTCCACGCGGGGCTGCTGGGCTACTTCGCCCAGTATCTGGCCCTGGGGCATCTGTCCGCCCTGACGCAGCAGAGCCACTTCCAGCTGGCCACCTCGGTCGGTACCTACGGCTACGTGCCGAACGTCACCTACTTCTTCGGTATTCCGAGAAGCATCACCCCCGGCGGCGTGGAGATGGACCTGGACCGGGTGGCGCACGTCTCGAGCGTCGACGGGCAGGGCCATGAGACCTGGAAGAACTTCAACTTCCAGCTGGGTGCCTTGAGTTCCGCCCTGGAGCACGCCGTACCCGAGCAGATGTTCGTGACGCCCGAGAACCCCGGCGAGGCGGTCTCGGCGGTCAAGGCGCTGCAGAAGGCTTCCCAACAGGGCCAGCGCATCTATCATATTACCCCGGCCAACCAGGCCGAGGCGTTGCCGCACATCCGTCAGAACAGCCTGACCATGAACGAGATCCGCGCGGCACTGGCGGTGGGCAAGGAAGTGATCGTGCACACCGACCCCGTCAGCGTGCCGGGGTGGAGCGGGGCCGGGTATGTGATCTTTGATGCGGAGACTGGAGCGGGGGCCTGGAAGATTGGGGGTGGAGGGAATGGTTCGTATTCTGAGACTGACCTTGCAAGCGCCGGTCTATCCATACTGAGTGTGGTTGCTGATCTTGCCAGCTTTCTCGCTAAGGCTGGCGTCGCTCTTGCCCATTATGTCACAGCAATTAAAGACGTTAGTAATGTGTTAGCAGGGCTCAGTGCTATGCTAACTGCATACTTAACGTACTCGGCTACCGGAAATCCATGGAGCGCGCTTGGTGCGGGGGCAATTGATTTGGCCTTGACCGTCCTTTCGGGTTATTTGGGTGCAATAGCCTTTGGTTTCTTGTCTGGATTCGCGTCTCCGATCCTCGTCGCCATATTTGTTGCTCTATTAGTCGCATTCGTGATCTCAATACTTAAGAACTGGATTCTTGGTGCAATTTTCTCCGAATTTGATCGAATTATGTATGGCGTGCTGAATGGTAAACTCTATGCGGCCTCGAAACTGGAGGCCAACAGAATAGCCTCGATTGGCAAGAAGGCGTTACATGGGTCTTTGTAGATACGATGCTCCGCCGAGCGCGCTCGCGGTGACTTGGTATGTTTCATATATTCTGGCGATTGGGTCTATTTTAATATTTGTTGTCTCGGTCCAGAACTGGTTCCTTCCTGATCATCCATCCACTCCTAAAATGGTTGGCCATCGTGACGCCGCGTTGATTCTGGTGGCGCTTGCTTTTGTCACGGTGACGTGGCGTCTATGTTTGTTCCTAAAGTCAGATGTGGAACGAACGGTCAGAGCGGCTGGGTGGAAGGTAAGTCATGTGGGCGGAAAGATCCGTGGGTCTTTTGATAGTTCGAGCATTGAGGTGTCAATTGATAGACCTCTGCTTGATTATTGGCCAAGTCCACGAGGGACGCGTGAAGATGTCGTGTGTGGGAGGACCGTCGTTCGGCGCTTTGGTGGATTTAATCCAAGGTATATGCGGAGGCTTGCATCGGTAACAGTGTGGAGAGACGTTCCTGGGAGCGCTTGTCGGCGGGTTCGCTTATGTTCTGGAGCCGGTGCCGAATACGGGGGGAGGGAGACCGCTGAAGTCGTCGAGAAGCTGAATGGTATGTTCGGGTGTGACCCCGGTGATTGGGAGGTGTCTTTTGACGAGGACGTCGTGGTCATTCGCTTTAGAAGTGGCTCATGGGAGGGGAAGACGTTTGAAAGGAAGCTTGTCTGGTCAATGGCTTATATTTTTGATGATGAAGTAATGGAAGTATTGAGCAAAGCAAACGGTGTTGGTGACCAATGAGTGTATGTACAAGTTTGGTAATTACCCGACACAAGGGGTATCCGGCAGATGATCATACCGCCTCTTTTTCCACATCGGTGTCGTGCTTCGGAATGATTGATTGAAGGTGTGCAACATTGAGACAAATGCCGGATGCGCCACCGTGCCCGCGGCGGGGCACCCTGAATTGCGTTGATCCGCATCACCCGGGCAACATGGTTCGGTCCGCGGGGACCACGCGCATACTGAGGAGGCGTGGCACTCCCGGCACTCGCTCACGCCAGCCGTAGTTACCCACTGGGCGAGACCTTCAGGTACGTACCGATCCGTCGAATCGGGAAGGCGGCTCGGCAACGCGCGATTCGGATCGCACCAGTCCGGACCGGATCCCGCTTGAACTCCGGTGAGAATGGTCTTCTACCTGCCATGACACACATCCGCGCTCAGTGTGAGGCTTGATCGATGTGTCCGTGAAGTCTGGGAAGAACCCGGGGCGACCCACCCGAGCGCCCTCTGCTGCGCGGTCGTCTGTATCAGGATTATTCCTTAAGAGGGTTGTGGGAAAGAGTGGCGTACCCCGCGTTTGCGGATAGTATGGCGTGGGGAGTTCAAGGTGTGCGCCGCCCGACACAGGGACGACGACCGCCATTGCCCACGCGGACAAACAAGAAGAACGCGCTGGCCCGCATCGGAATGACCATGAGCGGGCGCGCGCAGAGCAGGGGTGCGTGTGCAGTCAGTGCGCAGGACAATTCTCCTGGCTGTCATGGCGTTGTTGCCACTGACGGCCTCTGGGGACGAAGCAAAATCAGGCGAGGAGGTGCGTATCGGCGTGCTGGCCCATCGCGGCCCGGAGGCGGCGGTGCGGGCATGGACACCTACCGCAGAGTACCTTACCCGCGCCGTGCCGGGGCGGGAGTTTCGTGTTGTTCCCCTCAACAATATCTCCCTGGACGAGGCCATGGCCGCCGGCACGGTGGATTTCGTCATCACCAATCCTGGTTCCTACGCGATACTCGAGGCAACGTACGGTGTGACGCGCATCCTCACCCTGCGCAACCTGCGCGATGATGGTGTCCATACACAGTTCGGCGCGGTTATCTTCACGCGTGCGGACCGCGATGACATCGAAACCCTCCGGGATCTGCGCGGCAGGTCAGTCATGGCGGTGCGCGCAGACGCCTTCGGGGGTTATCTGATGGCCTTGCGCGAGTTCCGTGAGGCCGGCATCCGTCCCGAGCGGGATTTCACCCGCATCGAGTACGTCGGTCTGCCCCAGGACCAGATCGTGCTGGCCGTCGCCGCGGGCGAAGTGGATGCGGGTACCGTGCGTACGGACACCCTGGAGCGCATGGCCGCCGAAGGGGTGGTGCACATGGAACGGTTCAAGGTGATCAATCGCAGGCAGGTGACGGGCTTTCCCTTCCTGCTCAGCACGCGGCTGTATCCGGAATGGGCCTTCGCGCGCAGTGCGCACGTTCCGGAACAGCTTGCCCACCAGGTGGGCGTGGCGCTGCTGCAGCTCGCGCCGGACAGCCCGGAGGCGCGCGCCAGCCAGTCCGCCGGCTGGACCATGCCGCTGGATTACACGCCGGTGCACGAGCTGCTGCGGGAACTGCGTATCGGCCCCTATGCGGACCTGGACCGCGTCGATCTGGAGACCCTGCTGCGCCACTACTGGCACTGGCTCCTGCTGCTGTTCGGACTGCTGGTCATGGTTATCGGGGCAGCAGGCTACATCATGCGCATCAATCGCAGGCTGAGTCACTCACAGACGCAACTGGTGGAACTCGCCGGCGCACTCGAGCAATCCAACCGGGTGCTCCAGGAAATGTCCGTCAAGGACGGCCTGACCGGGCTCGCCAACCACCGGCACTTCAAGGAGGTACTGGCCCGGGAATGGGCCCGCTGCGAACGCCAGGAAATGCCCTTGAGCCTGCTCATGGTGGACATCGACCATTTCAAGCGGCACAACGACCTTTACGGACACCTGGCCGGGGACCAGTGTCTGCGGCAGTTGGCGGCCGTGCTCCACTCGGCCGTGCAGCGGCCGGGGGACTTGCCGGCGCGTTTCGGCGGCGAGGAGTTCGTCGTGGTTCTGCCCGATACCGGCGCGCACGGTGCGAGAGCCGTCGCGGAACGTGTCCGCGAAATGGCGTCCCGACTGAACCTGGAGGCGTGCGAAGGGCAACCCATGCCTCATGTCACGGTCAGCGTCGGTGTGGCCACCCGGGTGCCGCACGACGCATTGAGCCCCGAGCGCCTGATCGCTGCGGCAGACGCTGCCCTGTACCGCGCCAAGGATGCGGGTCGCAACTGTGTCAAGGTGCATGAGGCAGGTGACGAGCAGCTTGGTTTACGGCCGCCCGCACCCGCCTGAAGAAGGTAGGAAAAGGGCCGGGGGGGTGTAGGCTTCACACTCCGTTCCCTTTGACAGGCTGTTGAATGACTCTCGGCTGGCGCCATGCTGCGTTGGAAAACGTCCAGCATGCCCGTGTACCCACCTGTGCGCTGCGCTGCGCTGTTGCTTGCTTTGCGCCTTGCCTGGCATCCACCGGAGACTTTCACAACAGACTGTTGACGGTTCTGATGGTGTTTTTCTGATCCAGGCGGAGGTCTGTTCCGGTCCGACTCCCCGGCATCGCTCGCCGCCGCGGCTGATCTAAGCACCGCGTGACCGCAGCGGGCAGTCGTCCTCGGGCCAGGGCGAGTGGTTGGGCAGATGAGCCTCCGCGCAGGTCGCCCGTTCGGGGCATTGCAGGCAATCGAGCACGCGGCGCTGAGCCCTCAGCGCCTCGACGCAACGGGTTGCCTGGGCGTGAACGCGCCTGCTATGGCGCACACGGGCCAGGAATCCCCACGCGATGGAGATGAACAGGGCGAGCCAGACGCTGAATAGGACGAGTATCCCGATACTCATGTGGCCACCTGGAGTTTCCCTTTCGGAGATTGAGTCTCTTTCTTGTGATCAGGTTAACAGTGCCACTGCGTCCGGGCATGACCCCGGTCAATGAAATGCCAGAGATGCGGCGGGGTGTCGCACGCAGGGGCCAGGCCTTCCGTTGCGCGCCCAGTGATAGCGGTTCTCTTCGATGCGCGGTTCTCCCTCCCTGTTTCCAACAGCCTCTTGTAACTTTCCGAAACCCCGGTAGTCTAACCACCCGGAGTCGGCCGGACAGTCGCGGCGGTGCTTGCGCCGTCGAGGAAAGTCCGGGCTCCGCAGGGCAGGGTGCCAGGTAACGCCTGGGCGGCGCGAGCCGACGGAAAGTGCCACAGAAAACATACCGCCGATGGCCTTCGGGCACAGGTAAGGGTGAAATGGTGCGGTAAGAGCGCACCGCGCGGGTGGCAACACGCCGCGGCACGGCAAACCCCACCCGGAGCAAGGCCAAATAGGGGTGCATCGGTGTGGCCCGCATCGCACCCGGGTAGGCTGCTTGAGGCGCGCGGTGACGCGCGTCCCAGATGAATGACTGTCCCCGACAGAACCCGGCTTACAGGCCGGCTCCCTTTGAATTTCGCGCCCCGGCAGACCCCGGGGCGCTCTTTATGGTGTTCTGGAGGGCTCCGGGCCAACATGCGGCCGGGTCCCGCCAGAATGCTCGTGACGGAAATTATCGAAGGATCAATTGGTTGTCTCGTGTTCGGCCTGTCCGTACGGTATTCGCGAGTTCCGTACAGGTCCTCGAGGGCTTCGTTGCTCGCGAGGGACCCGGTTATGGATGCGTCCGGCCGGCGCGGTTCCAAAGCATGAAGCACCCTTGGGTCCCCGGGACCGGGAACCCAGGGGTGAGGACCCCGCTTCAGTTAAAGTGACTTGTGAACAGTCGGCCCCAACTCCGTGAACCCAATGCGCTGTTTCGAGCTCGCCTGGACGCACTGCTCCCACCATTAGGACCCCGCTCTAAGTCTTTGTGACACAAGCACTATTTTTGCTCGGCAGGCCCTGTTTTTCCTTGACACCATGGCGGAACCGTACCTATAGTGTAGAAATGTGGGGAATGGTGGGGGAAAGTGGTTTTCCCTCCCCAATGGGAGCCGGGCGTGTTTCGAGGCGTGACCAATCTCAATTTGGATGCCAAGGGGCGCATGGCCATGCCGTCCCGGTATCGCGATCGCCTGGTGGATTCCTGTGAAGGGCGACTGGTGCTCACCGTGGATCGGGACGGCTGCCTCCTGGTCTATCCACAGCCCGAGTGGGAGCGCATCGAACAGGCGCTCATGTCCCGCCCCAACATGGACCGGCAGGTCCGACGCCTCCAGCGTCTGCTGGTGGGCCATGCCACCGAATGCGAACTGGACGGGCAGGGCCGAATTCTGCTGCCCACCCCGCTGCGTGAGTACGCCGCGCTGGACAAGCGCGCGGTGCTGGTGGGCCAGGGTAACAAGTTCGAGTTGTGGGACGAGGATACCTGGGTCCGGCGCAGGGAGGACTGGTTCCGGGAAGAGGATGAGGCCGGCGATCTGAGCGCGGCACTGGAGAGCCTCTCCCTGTGACCGGGGGCTCCAATCCGGCGCCCGACAGTCATCGCGCGGTGTTGCTGGATGAGGCCACGGAGGCACTGGCGGTACGCCCCGAAGGGCTGTATGTGGATGCCACCTTCGGCCGGGGAGGGCATAGCGGCAGGATTCTTGAGCGGCTCGGGCCGGGCGGTCGATTGATCGCCCTGGATCGGGACCCGCAGGCCGCCGCCGAGGCGGCACGACGATTCGGCGGCGATGAACGCTTTCACTTTGAGCGGTGTTCATTCGACATGCTGCAGCAGGTGGCAGACAGCTTGGGAGTCACTGGCCGGCTGGACGGGGTCCTGCTGGACCTGGGGGTCTCTTCCCCCCAGTTGGACGACCCGGCACGTGGCTTCAGCTTTCAGAGCGACGGGCCGCTGGACATGCGCATGGATCCGGATTCCGGCGAGTCGGCGGCCGCCTGGCTGGCCCGTGCCCCGGAGGATGACATTGCCCGGGTGCTCAAGGACTACGGAGAGGAGCGTTTCGCCCGGCGCATCGCCCGGCGGATCGTGGAGGCACGAAGCGACACGCCCATCGAGCGCACCGGGCAGTTGGCGGACCTCGTGGCGGCGGCGGTACCCACCCGGGAGCGCCACAAGCATCCGGCCACGCGCACTTTCCAGGCAATCCGTATCCACGTGAATGACGAACTGGACATGCTGCGCCGCTGCCTCGCCAGCATACCCGCGCTGCTGGCTCCGGGCGGGCGCCTGGCGGTGATCAGTTTCCATTCCCTGGAGGATCGGCTGGTGAAGCGGTTCATGCGCGAGCAGGTCGAAGGCGAACGCCTGCCCCGGCGTCTGCCGGTCCGCGAGAGCCGGCGCGGCCAGACCCTGCGGCTGGTCGGGCGCGCGGTTCGTGCAGGGGAAGCCGAGGTGGCGGGCAACCCCCGCGCGCGCAGCGCCGTGCTGCGGGTGGCGGAGCGCCTGCCGTGAACCTGCGCCTGTTCGGTCTCTCGCTGCTGTTTCTGGCGGTGATCGGCTCGGCCCTCGGCGTGGTCTACAGCAAGCACCACAGCCGCGGGTTGTTCACCGCGTTGCAGGCGGAGACCGAGGTGCGGGACCAGTTGAACGTGGAGTGGGGTCAGCTGCAACTGGAGCAGAGCACCTGGGCCACCCACGGCCGTATAGAAGAGGTGGCGCGCGGGCGCCTGGAGATGACGCTGCCGGACGCCCGATCCACCGTGATCCTGCTGGAGTGAATGACTGCATGTCGGATGCCCCGGACAAGGTGAGTGCAATTCGCCGCAACACGGTGCTGGGCCTCTTCTGCCTGGCGTTCGTGATGCTGGTGGCGCGCGCCTTCGACCTGCAGATCCTCAAGCAGGACTTCCTGCGCGGCGAGGGCGATGCGCGCCACCTGCGGGTCGTCTCGATTCCGGCCCACCGCGGCATGCTGCTGGACCGCCATGGGGAGCCCGTGGCGGTGAGCACCCCGGTGGAGTCCGTGTGGGCCAATCCCGGGGAGACCCTTCAGGCACCGGAGCGCATCGCCGAGTTGGCGCAGGAACTGGGTCTGGACCCTCGGGACCTGCGGAGCCGGCTCACCGAGCGTGCTTCCCGCGAGTTCGTGTACCTGCGCCGCCACGTGAATCCCGACGTGGCGCAGCGTGTGCAGGCCCTTGGGGTGCCCGGCATCGGATTGCAGCGGGAGTTTCGCCGTTACTACCCCATGGGTGAGGTGGCCGGCCATGTACTGGGCTTCACCAATATTGACGATCAGGGGCAGGAGGGCGTCGAGCTGGCCTTCAATGACCGGCTGACCGGGCAGCCCGGTGCCAAGCGCGTGTTGCGCGACCGCCTGGGCCGGGTGATCCGGGACGTGGAGAACATCCGGCCCGCCCGCCCGGGCAAGGACGTGACGCTGACCCTGGATCAGCGGGTCCAGTACCTGGCCTACCGGGAGCTCAAGGCCGCCGTGCAGGCCCACGGTGCCCGGGCCGGATCCCTGGTGGTGATGGATGCCCGCACCGGCGAGATCCTGGCCATGGTCAACCAGCCCGCATTCAACCCCAACAATCGGGCCGGTCTGAGCGTGGAAGCATCCCGCAACCGTGCGGTGACCGACGTGTTCGAGCCGGGGTCCACCATCAAGCCCTTTACCGTGGCCGCGGCACTGGAAAGCGGCGCGGTGCGCCCGGACGCGCTCCTGGACACCGCGCCGGGGCAGTTCCGGGTGGGCCGGCATACCATCCGGGACATCCGCAACTACGGCCGCATCGATCTCACCACGCTCATTGCCAAGTCCTCCAATATCGGTGCCACGAAGCTGGCCCTGGACATGGAATCGGAGGCGCTCTGGAGCGTTTTCCACCGGGCCGGCCTGGGGCGCGGCACCGGCAGCGGTTTCCCGGGCGAGGCGGCGGGCCTGTTGCGTGACTTCTTCTATTGGCGCCAAGTGGACCGGGCCACGCTCGCCTTCGGCTACGGTCTGTCCGTCACGCCGCTGCAATTGGCCCAGGCCTACGCGGCGCTGGCAAACGACGGCCTCATGCCCGCGCCACGGTTCGTGGCGGGTCAGCGGGTGCGTGATCCGGAGCGTGTCATGTCGGCCGAGACGGCGCAGCGGATACGACGGATGCTGGAAGCAGCGGTGGCACCGGAGGGCAGCGGGAACCGGGCCGCGGTGGAGGCCTACCGGGTGGCCGGCAAGACCGGCACCGTGCGCAAGAGCGGAGCCGGCGGCTACGCGGAGGACCGCTACATGTCGGTGTTCGCGGGCATGGCACCGGCCAGCGCGCCGCGGCTCGTGATGGTGGTGACCATCGACGAGCCGACCGGGGAGGCATACTACGGCGGGCAGGTGGCGGCGCCGGTGTTCTCCCGCGTCATGCAGGGCGCGCTGCGCCTGCTGGACATCGCCCCCGATGACCTGCCGGAACTGCGGCGGGTCTCAGCCGGGGAGGGCCCCGCATGATGGCAGCCCTGTCTCCCCGGTCACATTGGAATCTGGCCGCCCTGCTCGAGGGGCTGGCCCCGGTGCCGCCGGGGCAGGACACCCAGATCACCGACCTCTGCATCGACAGTCGCCGGGCCCAGCCCGGCGCCGCATTTTTTGCCCTGGCCGGTCACCGCAGCCACGGGCTGGCCCATGTGAACGCGGCGCTGGAACGTGGCGCCGCCGCGGTGGTCTGGGAACCGGCCCCTGGCGTCGCTCCGCCCCACCGCCTGCCCGTGCCCTGCGTGGCGATGCCGGAGCTCTCCTGGCGCCTGGGCGAAATGGCGGACCGTTTCTTCGACCACCCGTCCCGGGCCATGAAGCTGGTGGGTGTCACGGGCACCGACGGCAAGACCTCGGTCACCCAGTTTCTGGCGCAGGCCCTTGACCGGGAGCCCGGACGCTGCGGCGTGATCGGTACCCTGGGCGCCGGTGTCTACGGCGCACTGTCCGACACCGGACACACGACCCCGGACGCGGTTTCCCTGCACCGTTGCCTCGCGGATCTGCATGGCCGGGGAGTACGCCACACGGTCATGGAGGTCTCCTCCCACGCCCTGGTGCAGGGGCGTATCAACGGCGTGGCCCTGGACCTCGCCGTACTGACCAACCTGAGCCGGGATCATCTGGACTACCACGCCGACGAGGCCGCCTACGCCGAGGCGAAGGCCCGGCTGTTCGAGTGGCCCGGGCTGGGCACCGCCATCCTCAATACCGACGACGCCTTCGGCCGCCGGCTGGCGGACCGCCTGGCGGAGCGCGTGTCGATCCTGGGTTACGGCACGGGCGGGGCGGTACCCGGGCAGGATTGCGTGCAAGCATCGGACGTGCGCTTCCGGGCCGAAGGCCTGTCATTTCACGTGCATACCCCGTGGGGTGACGGCCGGCTGGAGGCCGGCCTGCTGGGTGATTTCAACGTGCACAACCTGCTGGGGGCCCTGGCCACCCTGCTGCAACTGGGTCTGAATCTGTCCGAGGCCCTGGAGCGACTGTCCGGGGTGCGCACGGTGCCGGGCCGCATGGAGCGCTTTGCCGGGGCCTCCGGCGCCAGCCTGGTGGTGGATTACGCGCATACCCCGGCCGCCCTGGCCCATGTGCTCCATGCGTTGCGGGCTCATTGCCAGGGGCGCCTCTGGTGCGTGTTCGGCTGTGGCGGCGACCGGGATCCGGGCAAGCGCCCCCTGATGGCCCGGGCCGCCGAGCAGTACGCGGATCACGTGGTGGTGACCAGCGACAACCCCCGCCATGAGGACCCCGAGGAGATCGCCCGGCAGGTGATGGCCGGTTTCAAACATCCGGAGCGGGCGCACCTGGAACCGGATCGCCGCTTGGCCGTGGAACTGGCCTGGCGCGGGGCCGCGCCCGGGGACGTGGTGCTGCTGGCCGGCAAGGGCCACGAGACCGTGCAGATCGTCGGCGATGAGCAGCGCCCGTACAGCGATCGCGGCCTGGCACGAAGCCTCACGGAGGATTGCACATGATGATCCTCGCCTTGTCGGAGATCGCCCGCATGGTGGGCGGATACGTGGAGGGTCCGGATGCCATCGCGGAGGGCGTGAGCACCGATACCCGGAGCCTGCGCCATGGGCAGTTGTTCGTGGCCCTGTCCGGGGAGCGCCATGACGGGCATGCCTTCGTGGACGATGCCCTGCCCGCGGCCGGGGTCATGGTCAATCGTGCCCTGCCCACGCGCCTGGGGCAGGTCGTCGTGGACGATACACGTCTCGCCCTGGGACGGCTGGCGCAGGCCTGGCGGGCACAGATGCCGGCGAAGGTGATCGCCCTGACCGGCAGCAACGGCAAGACCACGGTCAAGGAGATGCTGGCGGCCATTGCCCGCGAGAGCGGCCCCGTGCTGGCGACCCGGGGCAATCTCAACAACGATATCGGTGTGCCCCTCACCCTGCTGCAGATGAGCCGGCACCACCGCCTCGCGGTGGTGGAGATGGGCGCCAATCACGCCGGGGAGATCGCCTGTCTTACCGCCCTGGCGTGCCCTGACGTCGCGTTGATCACCAACGCGGGCCCCGCGCACCTGGAGGGGTTCGGCAGTATCGAGGGCGTGGCCCGTGCCAAGGGCGAGATCTTCCAGGGGCTGCGCGCGGACGGCGTGGCGGTGATCAACGCCGACGACGCCTACGCGGACTACTGGCGGACACTCAACCGGGGGCGCCGCATCATCACCTTCGGACTCGAGCGCCCCGCGGACGTGAGCGGTGTCTGGGAGGTCCCGAACCGGTTGTCCCTCCGGCTGGCCGGCGAGGAGCGGCATCTTTCGCTGGCATTCGCCGGGCGCCACAACGCCATGAACGCCCTGGCCGCCGCGGCCGCCTCCCTGGCGGCGGAAATCCCCGTGGATGCCATCCTCGGCGGACTTGCCCGGGTGCATCCGGTCAGCGGCCGTCTCACGCCGTTGCCGGGTCTGAACGGCGCCCGGCTGCTGGACGACAGCTACAACGCCAATCCCGCCTCGACCCTGGCGGCCCTGGACGTCCTGGCGACCTGTCCGGGGGAGCGTTGCGTGGTGCTCGGGGACATGGGGGAACTGGGCGACGAGGCCGGTGCGTTGCATGCGCAAGTCGGACGCCGGGCAAGGGAGCTTGGCATCGAGCGGTTCCTGGCCACCGGGCCTCTGAGTGTGCAGGCCGTGCAGGCCTTCGGTGAGGGCGGGCGGCATTTCGAGGATTGCGCATCGCTCATCGGCGCGTTGGGCCCCGCGCTGCACCCGGACATGACCGTGCTGGTCAAGGGTTCGCGCAGCCAGCGCATGGAGCGGGTGGTCCAGGCCCTGCAGGCAGGGCATCACCACAACAACCATAACGCCGGGGGGGATGCCCATGCTGCTCAGTCTCGCTGAGTTCCTGATGCAGTATTACCGGGGATTCGCCGTATTCCAGTACCTCACCCTGCGCGGCATCCTGGGCGTTCTGACCGCCCTGCTGATCGCGTTCGTGGTGGGACCCGCCATGATCCGGCGCCTGAGCCTCTACAAGGTGGGTCAGCAGATACGCCAGGACGGGCCCCGAACCCATCTGACCAAGGCGGGCACACCCACCATGGGGGGTGCCCTGATCCTGGTGGCGGTGGGGGTGAGCACCCTGTTGTGGAGCGACCTGAGCAACCGCTTTGTGTGGATCGTGCTCTTGGTCACCCTGCTGTTCGGGCTCATCGGCGGTGTGGACGATTACCGCAAGCTGCGTTACGGCAATGCCCGCGGCCTGAGCGCGAAGCAAAAGTTCTTCTGGCAGTCAGTGGCGGGTTTCGCCGTGGCGGCGCTGCTCTATTACTCCGCCCAGACGCCGGTGGAAACCACGCTGTACGTGCCCCTGTTCAAGGATGTGGCGGTCCAGCTCGGTCCCTGGTTCATCCTGCTGGCCTGGTTCGTGATCGTGGGCACCAGCAACGCGGTCAATCTCACCGACGGCCTCGACGGCCTGGCCATTCTGCCCACGGTGATGGTGGCGGGCGCCTTCGGCGTGTTCGCCTACGCGGCGGGCCATGCGGTGTTTGCCGACTACCTGGGCATTCCCTCGGTACCCGGGGTGGGCGAACTGGTGGTGTTCACCGGCGCGCTGGTGGGCGCGGGCCTCGGGTTTCTATGGTTCAACGCCTACCCCGCGCAGGTGTTCATGGGCGACGTGGGAGCGCTGGCGCTGGGCGCCGCGCTGGGGGTGCTGGCCATCGTCACCCGCCAGGAGATCGTGCTGGTGGTCATGGGCGGCGTGTTCGTGGTGGAGACCCTGTCGGTGATCCTGCAGGTGGTCTCCTACAAGCTCACCGGGCGGCGCATCTTCCGCATGGCGCCGCTGCATCACCACTTCGAACTCAAGGGCTGGCCCGAACCCCGGGTCATCGTGCGGTTCTGGATCATCACCGTGATCCTGGTGCTGGTGGGTCTGGCCACCCTGAAGCTGCGTTAGGCGCAGGACTTCTTCATTGCATGAGCGGGACGGATGAGACATTGATCGTGGGACTGGGCACAACGGGACTCTCGGTAGCGCGCCACCTGCTGGCGCGCGGCGAGTCCTTCCGCGTGGCGGACAGCCGCGCGCAGCCGCCCGGACGCGAGGAACTGACACGCCTTGCCCCCGGGATTGCCGTGCATGCCGGCCCCTTTGATGCCGGCGTCTTCACCGCTGCGCGGCGCCTGGTGGTGAGCCCCGGGGTGAGCGTGCGTGAGCCGGCCGTCGCGGCGGCCCGGGCGGCGGGTGCCGAGATCCTGGGTGACATCGAGCTGTTTGCGCGCACCGCCACCGCTCCGGTGGTGGCCATCACCGGTTCCAACGGCAAGAGCACGGTGACGGCCCTGGTGGGGGAAATGGCCCGCGCCGCTGGAATCCGCGTGGGCGTGGGCGGCAACATCGGCACCCCCGCACTGGACCTGATCACCGAGCCGGAACCCGCCCTCTACGTGCTGGAGCTGTCCAGCTTCCAGCTGGAAACCACCGAAAGCCTGGCACCGGCGGCGGCGGCGGTGCTCAATGTGTCGGCGGATCATCTGGACCGTTACGGGGACCTGGAAGGTTACGCGGCCGCCAAGGCCCGGATCCTGTCCCGGGCAGCCACGGCGGTGATCAACCGGGACGACGCGAGGGTGGCTGCCATGTCCGGCGGCGAGCGCCGCGTGAGCTTTGGCCTGGACGAGCCGGCACCCGGGCAATGGGGGCTGGTGACGCGCGATGGTGAGATCTGGCTGGCCTGCGGGGAGATCCCCTGGATCGCGGAATCCCGGCTGCGCATCCCCGGACGCCACAACACCGCCAATGCCCTGGCCGCGCTGGCTCTGGGGGAGGCCGTTGGCCTGCCGCGCCCCGCCATGGTCGAGGCGCTCATGAGCTTCCAGGGACTGCCGCATCGCTGCCAGTGGGTCGCCCGCATTCACGGCGTATCCTGGTACAACGATTCCAAGGGCACCAACCTGGGCGCGACGCTGGCCGCCCTGGCCGGATTCTCCGGCCCCCTGGTGCTGATCGCGGGCGGGCAGGGCAAGGGGCAGGACTTCGCGCCGCTTCGTGATGCCCTTGCCGGCCGGGCCCGTGCCGTCGTGCTGCTCGGCGAGGATGCGCCGGCCATGGCCGCGGCCATCGGGGATGCGGTGCCCGTGGTGACGGCCGCGGACATGCCCGCGGCTGTGGCCGAGGCGGCACGACTCGCCCGCGCCGGTGACAGCGTGCTGCTCTCGCCGGCCTGCGCAAGTCTCGACATGTTCGAAAACTTCATGCACCGGGGCGAGGCCTACATGGCCGCGGTGCGGGAGCTGGCCCCGTGAGCGCCGCGGATCTTCAGGCCACCCGTGACGCCGGCCAGCAGCTGCGGGTGCAACTGGCGCAGCGTCTCGACCCGACTCTGGTGGTGTGCGTGGCGGCGCTGCTGGGGCTGGGGCTGGTGATGGTGGGTTCGGCGTCCGTGGGCATCGCGGAGCGCAATCTGGGTGATCCCTTCCACTACCTCTATCGCCAGACCGTGTACGTGATCCTTGGCCTGCTGGCCGCAGCCGCGATGTACCGGATTCGCCTTGCCTACTGGGCTGCGGCCACGGCACTCCTGCTGGTGCTCGCCTTCCTGCTGCTTGGGTTGCTGCTGATTCCGGGGGTGGGCGTCACGGTCAACGGATCCACCCGCTGGCTCAGCCTGGGCCTGTTCAATCTGCAGGTTTCCGAGGTGGTGAAGCTGCTCATCACCCTGTACATGGCGGGCTATCTGTGCCGCCACGCCCGTGCGGTGCGGGAACGGTTCTCCGGGTTCCTGCGCCCCATGGTGGTGCTTTCCCTGGTGGCGGTGCTGCTGCTGATGCAGCCTGACTTCGGCGCCGCCGTGGTGCTGATGGCCATCGGTCTCACGCTGCTTTTCCTGGGCGGCGCCCGGCTCTGGCAGTTCGGCCTGCTGCTGGGCACCGTGGCGGGTGCGCTGGTTGCCCTGGCGGTCACCACTCCCTATCGCATGGCACGTCTGACCGCCTTCGTGGATCCCTGGACGGATCCCTTCAACAGCGGCTTTCAATTGACCCAGTCGCTGATCGCCATCGGCAGCGGCTCCTGGCTGGGCGCCGGGTTGGGGGCCAGTGTGCAGAAACTGTTCTACCTGCCCGAAGCCCACAACGATTTCCTGTTCGCCGTTCTGGCCGAGGAACTGGGGCTGGCCGGCATTGCCGTGGTGATTCTGCTGTTCGGCGGGTTCCTGTGGCGCAGCTTCGCGATTGCCCGAGCCGCCGAAACGGCCGGACAGACCTTCGGGGCCTACGCGGCTTACGGGGTTGGCGTGTGGATCGGCCTGCAGGCCTTCGTGAACATGGCCGTGAACATGGGCCTGTTGCCCACCAAGGGGCTGACCCTGCCCTTCATGAGCTATGGCGGCAGCTCCATGCTGGTCAGTTGCGCCGCCGTGGGCCTGCTGCTGCGCGTGCATCGGGAGACCGTGGAGAGCAGGGCGCTGCGGGGCAGCCGGGTGCTGCGCGGGAGGCGGGCGTCATGAGCGGGCGTCCCATCCTGGTCATGGCCGGCGGCACCGGGGGGCATGTGTTCCCGGGTCTTGCGGTGGCCGAACACCTGCGCGGCGGAGGTGAAGAGGTGCAGTGGCTGGGTACGGCGAGGGGGCTGGAGGCCAGGGTCGTGCCGGCGGCGGGTATGGTGCTGCACACGTTGCCCATGGTCGGGCTGCGCGGCAAGGGGCTGGTCAACTGGCTGCTGGCGCCGTGGCGCCTGGGCATTGCCCTGTGGGCTGCCCTGCTGCTGATGATGCGCGTGAAACCCCGGCTGGTACTGGGCATGGGCGGTTTCGCCTCGGGCCCCGGCGGCCTGGTGGCCTCGGCCCTGAACATACCACTGGTGATCCACGAGCAGAACGCCGTGGCGGGCCTGACCAACCGCTGGCTTGCGCGTGTCGCCGATCGGGTGCTGGAAGCCTTCCCGGGCACCTTTCCGGAGAAGGTCGGGGCCCTCCACACCGGCAATCCGGTGCGCGGGGAGATTGCCGGGTTGCCGTTGCCGGACCAGCGCTTCCAGGGACGCCGGGGCCCCCTGCGGTTACTGGTGCTGGGGGGCAGTCTGGGGGCCCTTGCCCTGAACGAGACGGTGCCCGCCGCGTTGGCCCGCCTGCCGGTGGAGGCCCGTCCCCTGGTGCGCCACCAGACGGGGGAGCGCACCCTCGAGCAGGCCACGCAGGCCTACGGCAATGCGGGTGTGCGGGCGGAGATCACGGCCTTCATCGAGGACATGGGCGCCGCGTACGCCTGGGCCGACCTGGTGGTCTGCCGCGCCGGTGCCCTGACCGTCGCGGAGCTGGCCGCCGCGGGAGTGGGTGCCATTCTGGTGCCCTATCCCCACGCGGTGGACGACCACCAGACCGTGAACGCCCGTTTTCTCACCCGGGCCGATGCGGCGGTGCTGATCCCCCCCGCCGAACTGGATGCGCAGCGCCTGGCCGCCGAGCTCTCGCGCATGGATCGTACGCGCGCCCTCGCCATGGCGCAGGCGGCCCGTTCGCTGGCCACGCCCGATGCCACCCGGGTGGTGGCCGGTCACTGTCTCGATCTGATACCGGGAGGCAGGCCATGAGCGCGCCTCCCGCAAGCGCCGCCCTGCCCATGCGCCGCATCCGGCGCATCCATTTCGTGGGCATCGGCGGCTCCGGCATGGGCGGCATCGCCGAGGTGTTGGCCAATCTCGGTTACCGGGTGAGCGGTTCGGACATGGCCGAGAATGCCATGACGCGGCGCCTGGAGGGTCTGGGCGTGGCTGTCCACCGGGGTCACGATGCAGCGCATGTGCGCAACGCGGACGTGCTGGTGATCTCCAGCGCCATCGAGCCGGGGAATCCGGAACTGCTGGCCGCCAGGGAGGCGCGCATCCCGGTGGTTCGCCGCGCGGAAATGCTGGCCGAGCTCATGCGTTTCCGGCACGGCATCGCCGTGGCCGGCACCCATGGCAAGACCACCACCACCAGCCTGGTGGCAAGCCTGCTGGCCGAGGGGGGTCTGGACCCGACCTTTGTGATCGGCGGCCGGCTGAACAGCACCGCCAGCCACTCCCGCCTGGGCCAGGGGGCCTATCTGGTGGCGGAGGCGGACGAGAGCGATGCCTCGTTCCTTCATCTGCAGCCTATGATCGCCGTGGTCACCAACATCGACGCGGATCATCTCGCCACCTATCAGGGGGATTTCGACAGACTGCGGGCCACCTTTCTGGAGTTCCTGCATCACCTGCCGTTCTACGGACTGGCGGTGCTCTGCATCAATGACCGGCACCTGGCGGACATGTTGGCAGAGGTCGGGCGGCCGACGCTTACCTACGGCATCGATGTGGCCGCCGACGTGGCCGCGAGCCATCTGCGCGCCGACGGCACCCGCACCCGGTTCGACATCACGTTACCCGGCCGTGATCACCCGCTGGCCGTGGCGCTGAATATGCCCGGACGGCATAACGTCCTCAACGCCCTGGCCGCGGTGGCCGTAGCGCACGAACTGGGGGTGAGTGACGACGCCATCCAGCGCGGCCTGGACAGGTTCCAGGGCATCGGGCGTCGCTTCCAGGTCTACGGGGACATCCTGACTCCTTCGGGGACGGTGACCCTGGTGGATGACTACGGCCACCACCCCACGGAGATTGCCGCGACCCTGGCCGCCGCCCGGGACGCCTGGCCCGGCCGGCGCCTCGTGCTGGCCTTTCAACCCCACCGCTACACCCGTACCCGGGATCTGTTCGAGGACTTCGCGGAAGTGCTGTCCGAACCGGAGGTGCTGGTGCTGCTGGACGTGTATGCCGCCGGTGAAGCGCCCATCCACGGGGCTGACGGCCGCACCCTGGCCCGCGCCATCCGGGCCCGCGGACGCGTGAATCCGGTATTCGTGGAGTCTCCCGATCGTTTTGTGGAGACCCTGCAGGGGGTCCTTCGCGACGGGGACGTGCTGCTCACCCAGGGGGCCGGGAACGTGGGCGCCCTTGCCGCCTCGCTGCCCGTGGCCCTCGCCGCCGCATCCGGGGAGGAACATCCATGATGACCGCCGAGAACCTGCAAGCCCTGCGGGGCGAACTGCGCGAGAACGAGCCCCTCGCCCGCTACAACTCCTGGCGGGTGGGCGGCCCGGCCGAGCGCCTGTACCGGCCCGCGGACATGGACGACCTGGCCCTGTTCCTGTCCACGCTGCCCAGGGGGGAACCCCTGCTGTGGCTCGGCCTCGGGAGCAACCTGCTGGTGCGCGACGGCGGACTGCGGGGCACGGTGATCGCCCTGTCCGGTGCGCTCGATGGGCTGGAACGCCTGCCCGGAAACCGGGTTCGCGCCGAGGCCGGCGTGGCCTGCGCCAAGGTAGCCCGCTTCTGTGCCGACAGCGACCTGACCGGCGCCGAATTCCTGGCGGGGATTCCGGGCACCATGGGCGGCGCACTGGCCATGAATGCGGGCGCGTGGGGGGGCGAAACCTGGTCCTGCGTGGAGACCGTGGAAACCATGGAACGCACCGGGCGCCGCCATCTGCGCGAGGCCGGGGAATACGAAGTGGGTTACCGCAGTGTGATCACGCCGGTGGAGGAATGGTTCGTGGCCGCGACCCTCAAGCTTGAGCCGGGTGACGGGACGGCGGGACGCGCGCGCATCCGTGAACTGCTGGCCCAGCGGGCCGAGACACAGCCTACCGGCGTGGCCAGTTGCGGTTCCGTGTTCCGCAATCCGCCCGGCGATCATGCAGGGCGGCTGGTGGAAGCGGCCGGTCTCAAGGGGTGTGCCGTGGGTGGCGCACAGGTCTCGGACAAGCACGCCAATTTCATTATCAACACCGGACATGCCACGGCGGCTGACCTGGAGGCCCTCATCCGGCACGTCCAGACCCGGGTAGAGGACCGTTTCGGTGTGAGGCTCGAGACCGAGGTGCGCATCGTGGGCGAATCCGCCCCCGGGGAGGATGCGTCGTGAATCCCGGCGAGTTCGGCAAGGTGGCGGTGCTCATGGGCGGCTGGTCCGCGGAGCGGGAGATCTCGCTCATCAGCGGATGGGCGGTGCTTGAGGCCCTTCAGCGTTCAGGGGTGGATGCGCACGGCGTCGATACGGGCCGCGACGTGATCGCGGTGCTTCGGCAGGGCGGGTTCGATCGGGCCTTCATCATGCTGCATGGGCGGGGCGGGGAGGACGGCGTGATCCAGGGTGCGCTGGATCTGATCGAGCTGCCCTACACGGGCAGCGGCGTGCTGGGTTCCGCCATCGGCATGGAGAAGCTGGTCACCAAACGCCTGTGGCGGGGCGCCGGACTGCCCACCCCGGACTACCAGGTGCTGGAGGGGGATTGCGACTGGTCCGCCGTGGCCTCCGGACTGGGCCTGCCCCTGATCGTGAAACCCGTGCTCGAAGGTTCGAGCATCGGCATGACGAAGGTGGAGTCGGCGGAACAGTTGCCGGAGGCCTACCTGCGGGCGGTCGCCTGCGGCGGGGCCGTCTTCGCGGAACGATGGGTGGCGGGCGAGGAGTATACCGCGGCGATCCTCGGTGATGAGGTGCTGCCGCTGATCCGGCTTGAGACGCCCCGCGCGTTCTACGACTTTGACGCCAAGTACCAGTCGGACACCACCCGCTATCACTGCCCCTGCGGCCTGGAGGAGAGCGAGGAACGGCGCCTGGGCAACCAGGCGCTGCAGGCCTTCCGGGCCGTGGGCGCATCCGGCTGGGGCCGGGTGGACCTGATGGTGGACCGGGTGGGTGTGCCCTGGTTCATCGAAGTGAACACCGTGCCCGGGATGACCGATCACAGCCTGGTGCCCATGGCGGCCCGGGCCGCGGGCATGGACTTCGATGCCCTGGTCCTGCGCATTCTCGCGCAGACCCTGGACAACGGGGAGCGGCAATGACGTGGCGAACCGGAATGCCATGGCAAGGCGCAAGGGCAACCAGGCGGCCGCGCCCTGGTGGCGCGGGCTGCGCCTTCGCCGGATGCTGCGCGCAATGGCGGCGGCAGGTGCGCTCGTGGTGACGCTGGGTGCCATGGCCGCCGGCATGTCCTGGGCGCTGCAACCGGGGACTCTGCCCGTGCGCGCAGTCCTGATCGAAGGTGAATTTCGCCATCTGGACCGGCGTGAACTGGAGGACGTGCTTGCCCCTCATGTGACGGGCGGTTTCTTCAGTGTGGATCTGAACGCGGTGGAGCATGCGGGCAGGACACTGCCCTGGGTCTACGGCGTCTCCGTACGTCGCAACTGGCCGGACACCCTGGTGGTGCGGGTGACCGAACAGGTGCCGGTGGCGCGCTGGGGCGACACAGAGTTGGTGAACCGCTTCGGGGATGTGTTCACGCCACCCCCGGACAGTCTGCCCGGGGGGCTGCCCGCGCTTGAGGGCGGGCCGGGGCGTCAGCGCACGCTCATGCGCCGCTACCTGGCTGTCCAGGCGCGTCTGGCGGATGTGGGGATACAGGTGGAGGGGATCCGCGAGGATGCCCGCCAGGCCTGGCTCATCGATCTGGCGGGCGGGGCACGGATCCTGATGGGCCGTGACACGGGTGCGGATCACCTGGAGCGCCTGCTGCGTGTCTACCCCCGGGTGGCTGCCCACCGGGACGTACCCATCCGCACGATGGACCTGAGATACACCAACGGCATCGCCGTTGCCTGGGACGAAGACGCCCGGGCGGGGCAGTGAACGACAGTGAGGACAAAGAGAGGCTCTATGTCGAAGCGATCCGATAAGGGAATGATTGTGGGGCTGGACATCGGCACCTCCAAGGTCGAGGCCATTGTGGGCGAGATCAACGAGGAGGGTCAGATCGAGATCATCGGAATCGGCTCCAATCCTTCCCGGGGCCTGAAAAAGGGCGTGGTGGTCAACATCGAGTCCACCGTGCAGTCCATCCAGCGGGCGGTGGAGGAAGCCGAACTGATGGCGGGCTGTCAGATCCACTCGGTGTTCACGGGTATCGCCGGCAGCCATGTGAAAAGCCTCAATTCCACTGGCGTTGTGGCCATCAAGGACAAGGAGGTCACGCCCGCGGACGTGGATCGGGTGATCGATGCCGCCCGCGCCGTGGCAATACCGGCGGATCAGCGCATCCTGCACATCCTGCCCCAGGAATTCATCATCGACGAGCAGGAGGGTATCCGCGAGCCGGTGGGCATGTCGGGTGTGCGGCTCGAGGCCAAGGTGCACCTGGTGACCGGCGCCGTGTCCGCCGCCCAGAACATCGTCAAGTGCGTGCGCCGCTGCGGGCTGGAGGTGGACGACATCATCCTGGAACAGATGGCCTCCAGCCACGCTGTCCTCACCGAGGACGAGAAGGAACTGGGCGTCTGCCTGGTGGACATCGGCGGCGGCACCACTGACATCGCCGTGTTCACCGACGGTGCCATCCGCCATACGGCGGTGATTCCCATTGCCGGCGATCAGGTCACCAACGATATCGCCGTGGCCTTGCGCACACCCACGCAGTATGCCGAGGACATCAAGGTCAAGTACGCCTGTGCGCTGCGTCAGCTTGCCAATCCGGACGACACCATCGAAGTGCCGAGCGTCGGCGATCGCGCGCCCAAGCGCCTGTCCAGGCAGACGCTCGCCGGAGTGGTGGAACCCCGCTACGAGGAACTGCTGTCGCTGGTTCAGGCGGAACTGCGCCGCTCCGGCTGCGAGGAACTGGTGGCCGCCGGCGTGGTGCTGACGGGTGGTTCATCGAAGATGGAAGGCGTCATCGATCTGGCCGAGGAGGTGTTTCACATGCCGGTGCGCCTGGGTCTGCCCCAGCACGTGAGTGGCCTCGTGGACGTGGTGAGAAATCCCATCCACTCCACCGGTGTGGGTCTGCTGCTTTTCGGTCACCAGAGCCGCTTGGGGCGTGGGGCGGAAAGCCGCCAGTCGGGCAGCCTTCAGGCCATCTGGAAGCGCATGAAGAGTTGGTTTCAGGGCAACTTCTAATGAATCGGGATCGGGGATCGGGGATCAGGAATTGGGGATTGGAGAGGGAATTTTCGTGGCCCCGGGTCGGGGCGGCGTTTCATGCATCGGATCAACCACTGGGTTGAGGAGGTAAGACAATGTTTGAACTCATGGATACATTCCCGCAAAACGCGGTGATCAAGGTGATCGGTGTCGGCGGCGGCGGCGGCAATGCCGTCCAGCACATGGTCAACGCCAGCATCGAGGGCGTGGACTTCGTGTGTGCCAACACCGATGCCCAGGCGCTGAAGAACCATACCGCCAAGACGCTGCTGCAGCTGGGCGGGCACATCACCAAGGGCCTGGGCGCGGGTGCCGACCCGGTGGTGGGCCGGGAGGCCGCACTGGAGGACCGGGACCGCATCAGCGAGGTGATCGAAGGTGCTGACATGGTATTCATCACGGCCGGCATGGGCGGCGGTACCGGCACCGGCGGCGCCCCCGTGGTGGCGCAGATCGCCAAGGAGATGGGCATTCTCACGGTGGCCGTCGTGACCAAGCCCTTCCCCTTCGAGGGCAAGAAGCGCCTCGCGGTCTCCCAGGCCGGGATGGAGAACCTTTCCAAGTATGTGGATTCTCTCATCACCATTCCCAATGAGAAGTTGCTCACGGTGCTGGGCAAGAACATCTCCCTTCTGGACGCCTTCAAGGCCGCCAATGATGTCCTGCTGGGCGCGGTGCAGGGGATCGCGGAGCTCATTACCCGCCCGGGCCTGATCAACGTGGATTTCGCCGATGTCCGCACGGTCATGTCGGAGATGGGCATGGCCATGATGGGCACCGGCAGTGCCTCAGGGCAGGACCGTGCCCGGCTGGCGGCGGAAGCGGCCATCTCCAGCCCGCTGCTGGAGGACGTCAACATCGCCGGTGCCCGGGGCATCCTGGTGAACGTGACCGCCGGTCTGGATATGTCCATCGGCGAGTTCGAGGAGGTGGGCGATGCCATCAAGGAGTTCGCCTCCGAGGATGCCACCGTGGTGGTGGGTACCGTGATTGACCCGGAGATGAGCGACGAACTGCGGGTGACCCTGGTGGCCACGGGGCTGGGCAGCAGCATCAAGGCCGCCGCCACGACCCGGACCGTGATCGAGGACAAGCCCAAGGTCAAGCTCGTGGAGACCCCGCCCGAACTGGAGCCGGACTATGGCCACCTGGAGCGCCCGACGGTCATCCGCAAGAACCAGGGCAATGCGGCGGTGGACCTCAACGGCGGCCTGAACATGGACTATCTGGACGTCCCGGCCTTCCTCAGGAAGCAGGCGGACTGAGCGCCGGGCCGGGGCGGCGGGGCCATGGCCAGCCTGCCGCCGGTCGGTCGGGCAGGTCCGCCGGGACCCGTTTTGCACTAAAAACATGCATCCTGGGCAACTTGGTGCCATAATGTCGCGGTTTTTTGTACATCCGGGCGACCGGGTAGCGCTCTCACCGATGGCCAGTAGCGAGCGAATAGGGATTCGGTATTTCCGAATCAAAGGGGACTATCGCGTTGATCAAACAGCGTACGCTTAAGAACAATATCAGGGCCACGGGTGTCGGGTTGCATACCGGCGACAAGGTCTACGTGATGCTGCGGTCGGCCCCCGTGGATACGGGCGTGGTCTTCCGGCGCATGGATCTGGATCCACCGGTGGAGATCAAGGCGAGTCCGGACAACGTCGGGGATACCCGGTTATCCACCACGCTGGTGGACGGTGCCGCCCGGGTATCCACCGTGGAGCACCTGCTTTCGGCCATTGCGGGTCTCGGCATCGACAACGTCTACGTGGACGTGAGTGCCCCCGAGGTGCCCATCATGGACGGCAGCGCCGGCCCCTTCGTGTTTCTCATCCAGTCGGCCGGGATCGTGGAGCAGGAGGCCCCCAAAAAATTCATCCGAATCAAGCGTGCCGTGGAGGTGCGGGAAGCGGACAAGTGGGCCCGGTTCGAGCCCTTCGACGGGTTCAAGGTGGGTTTCTCCATCGATTTCCAGCACCCCATCTTCAGCAATGGCGTACAGACCGCCGAACTGGACTTTTCCACCACCTCGTTTGTCAAGGAGGTGAGCCGGGCCCGTACCTTCGGGTTCATGCGCGATATAGAAATGTTGCGCGAACGGCAGCTGGCACTGGGCGGCAGTCTGGACAACGCCATCGTGCTGGATGATTTCCGGATTCTCAACGAAGACGGCCTGCGCTATGACGACGAATTCGTCAAACACAAGATCCTGGATGCCATCGGCGACCTGTACCTGCTGGGTCACAGCCTGATCGGTGCCTTCACCGGGTTCAAGTCGGGTCACGACCTGAACAATCGGCTGATCCGCAGCCTCATTGCCCAGGAAGACGCGTGGGAATGCATCACCTTCGAGGATGAGGGCGTGGCCGCGCCGATCTCCTATGCCCAGCCTGTCACCGCCTTCTAGCCCGCATGCAGATCAATCTGACGCGGCGCGCGCGGACCCTGTCCGCGCCCGCCTCCCGCAGGTCCCCCAAGTCCGCCAGCCAGCCCGCATATTTCGCCCCCCTTCTGCTCCGGCCGCCGGTCTGCGCGCTGTGTGCGCCCTGCCACAGCGGCATCCCGACGCCCTCGCCACGAACGGCGGTAAGATACGCGGGCTAGGACTTCCGGCCGGCCCGCTCGGCCAGCCGCTTCAGTGCACCGGCCAGTTGCGGGTCGTCCAGGGTGCGCGCCGTTTCCCGAAGGACCGCCCCGGCGCCGGCCGGGACCCGGGGCCGAGGCCGGGCGGGGCGCGTGCCGCAGGACCGGGCCGCCTCGTCCCCGGACGAGGGTGCCGACACCTGAACCCGGACCCTGACGACGCTCAGGCCATGGTGGGCGTTCATGTGCTTGACAATCTCGCGCTGCAGATAGCGCAATTGCGTGGCCCAGCTCCCACCGTCCGCCGCCACAATCAGGTGCTCCGGCGTCACTCCGGAAACCCGGCAATGGGGGGCCAGGGCCGGGGGCAGGAGTTGACGCAGGCTCTGGGTCAGCGCGCCCATCTGCCGGGCGCGGGATACCAGGCTTTCATCGATCAGCTGGCGAACGCGGCGCATCTGCTTGATTGAGCGTCAATTACAATGGGCATCAGGGTTCTCAAACCACCGCGGAAGGGGCTATCATCGGCCCGACCGCCATCTTAGCACCGGGTCAAGATGAACATCATCCTGCTCAGCCACAATGGCGCCCGCCGCCACAACCTGAACTGTTGCCGCTGGTACCATTGGCTCGTGGCCGGCGCGGGCGTGGCGTTTCTGCTGGGCGCACTGGTGGTGGCCGGTTTTGCCGCCGGGGTGCGCCATGGGGATGCCGCCTTCGTTTCCTCCTGGGAAGACCGGCTGCAGGCCCAGCGGGAAGGCCTGCAATCTGCCCGGGACAACGCCCAGGCCAATATCGACGCGCTCACCATACGTCTCGCCGAGTTGCAGGTCCGGGCCACCCGTCTGGACGCCCTGGGGGAGCGGCTCGTGCGGTTGGCCGGTCTGGACGACGGCGAGTTCGATTTCGCCGCGATGCCGGGTATCGGCGGTCCCGAGGCGGAGATCGGCATCGGCCATGCACCGGACCTGATGGCCCAGCTGGATGCCCTGGACGGGATCATGGCGGAGCAGGAATCGCAATTGCGGCTGCTGGACCGGCTGATGATCTCCAGACAGCTTCAGGAGGAGGTGACCCCGGAAGGGCGCCCCATCACCCAGGGCTGGATCTCCTCCAGTTACGGCATGCGCAATGACCCGTTCACCGGGCGCCGGGTGTATCACCGGGGGATCGATTTCGCCGGCCGGCCCGGCAGCGACGTGGTGGCCGTGGGCGGGGGAATCGTCACCTGGGCCGGGGACCGCAATGTGTACGGCAAGCTGGTGGAGATTGATCACGGCAACGGTTTCGTCACCCGGTATGCGCACAACAAGGACCTCAAGGTCCAGGAAGGGGATACGGTGCGCAAGGGCCAGGTGATCGCGCTGCTGGGGCAGACCGGCCGCGCCACCGGCCCCCACGTTCATTTTGAAGTGTTGGAGAACGGCCGGCACATCAATCCTTCGCGTTTCATCAAGGCTTCCCGCTGACCCCGTGCCGGACGGGCCGTTTGAGGGCCTGCGGTGCGCCACGCGCTGACCGATTCCCCCTCCATGGGGTATTATAGGCGCCTCTTATGGCGCCCTATTCGGGTCAGTCCCACTACTCTGGAAGAACCTCCCGAACCCATGGTTACCAGTTTTGTCAGGAAAATCTTCGGCAGTCGCAACGAACGGCTGATCAAACGCTTTGGCAGGACCGTGGCACGGATC
This sequence comes from Thioalkalivibrio thiocyanodenitrificans ARhD 1, assembly GCF_000378965.1. Lineage (NCBI taxonomy): Bacteria > Pseudomonadati > Pseudomonadota > Gammaproteobacteria > Chromatiales > Ectothiorhodospiraceae > Thioalkalivibrio > Thioalkalivibrio thiocyanodenitrificans. The sequence continues at coordinate 1,504,571 of NZ_KB900536.1, read as the reverse complement.
AACGAGCTGGAGCCCGATCTGTCCGCGCTGGACGATGCTGCCCTGCGCGCACGTACCGACGCGTTGCGTGAGCAGGTGGCGGGCGGCAGCAGCCTGGATGATGTGCTGCCGGAGGCGTTTGCGGCAGTACGCGAGGCCGGTCGCCGGTTCATGGGCATGCGCCATTTCGACGTGCAGCTGGTGGGTGGCATGGTGCTGCACAGCGGGCGCATCGCGGAGATGCGCACCGGTGAGGGCAAGACCCTGGTGGCAACCCTTGCGGCCTATCTCAATGCGTTGCCCGGTACGGGTGTGCACGTGGTTACGGTCAACGATTACCTGGCCCGGCGCGACGCGGCGTGGATGGGGCGCGTCTATCACGGGCTCGGGCTCACCGTGGGTGTGATCAATTCCACCGGTGGAGGCGGCCCCGATTCGGCCTCCTTTGTCTATGACCCGGATTACCCGGGGGGCGAGGGCGGCTATACGCACCTGCGTCCGGTTACCCGGCGCGAGGCGTATGGCGCCGATATCACCTACGGGACCAACAACGAATTCGGGTTCGACTACCTGCGCGACAACATGGCCTTTCGGCTGCAGGACCGTGTCCAGCGCGAACTGAACTTCGCCATCGTGGACGAGGTGGATTCCATCCTGATCGACGAGGCGCGCACGCCGCTGATCATCTCCGGACCGGCCGGGGACAATGCGGACCTCTACGAGGCCATGAACCGCATCGTGCCCAAGCTCGAACCCCAGGAGGAAGAGGAGGGGCCCGGGGACTACAGCGTCGACGAGAAACTCAAGCAGGTGTTCCTCACCGAGGACGGCCAGGAGAAGGCCGAACAGCTCATGCGCCAGGCGGGGATGCTGGACGAGAACCAGGGCCTGTACGATGCGGGCAGCATCGCGCTGCTGCATCATCTGAATGCGGCGCTGCGCGCCCGGGTCCTGTTCCAGAAGGACGTGGATTATCTGGTTCGCGACAACCAGGTGCTGATCATTGACGAGTTCACCGGGCGCATCATGGCGGGCCGGCGCTGGTCCGAAGGACTGCATCAGGCCATCGAGGCCAAGGAAGGGGTGCCGATCCAGAGTGAGAACCAGACGCTTGCCTCCATCACCTTTCAGAACTATTTCCGCCTGTATGACAAGCTTTCCGGCATGACCGGCACCGCCGACACCGAGGCCTTTGAGTTCCAGCAGATCTATGGTCTGGAGGTGGTGGTGATCCCCACCAACCGGCCCATGGTCCGGGACGACATGCAGGATCTGGTCTATCTGACCGAGAAAGAGAAGTTCGACGCCATCATCAAGGAGATCCGCTTCTGCCGGGAGCGCCAGCAGCCGGTGCTGGTGGGCACGGCCTCCGTGGAAACCTCGGAGTTCCTGTCGGGCCTTCTGAAGAAGGAAAAGATCCCCCACGAGGTGCTCAACGCGAAGCAGCATGAGCGCGAGGCCCATGTGGTGGCCCAGGCGGGACGTCCCGGGTCGGTGACACTGGCCACCAACATGGCAGGCCGCGGTACCGACATCGTGCTGGGCGGAAGCCTGGAGGCCGAGCTTGAGTCCCTCGGTGACGACCTGAAGGCCAAGGAGGAGGAGCAGGTCAAGGATGAATGGAAAAAGCGCCACGACGCCGTACTGGCGGCCGGGGGGCTGCACATCATCGGTTCCGAGCGCCACGAGTCGAGGCGCATCGACAACCAGCTGCGCGGGCGCGCCGGGCGCCAGGGTGACCCGGGTTCCAGCCGGTTCTTCCTGTCCCTGGAAGACAATCTGATGCGCATCTTCGCCTCGGACCGCGTCAAGGGACTGATGCAGAAGCTGGGCATGCAGGAAGGCGAGGCCATCGAGAATGCCTGGGTGACCAAGGCCATCGAGAATGCCCAGCGCAAGGTGGAGGCTCACAACTTCGACATTCGTAAGAACCTGCTCGAATACGATGACGTGGCCAATGATCAGCGCAAGGTGGTCTACGAGCAGCGTCGTGAACTGCTCGATTCAGAGGATATCTACGAAACCGTCGAGGCGGTACGCCGGGATGTGGTGGATGGCGTGATTTCCCAGTACATCCCCGAAGGCAGTATCGAGGAGCAGTGGGACGTGCCCGGTCTGACCCATGCCCTGGAACAGGAGTTCGGCGCACGGATGGATATTGCCGGCTGGCTGGAGCGTGAGGACGATCTCCACGAGGAGACCCTGCGCGAGCGTATCCAGGAGCGCCTCGCCGAATCCTACCGGGAGAAGGAGGAGAAGGTGGGTGCCGAGACCATGCGCCGCATCGAGAAGGATGTGATGCTGCAGGTGCTGGACAACCACTGGAAGGAACATCTGGCGGCCATGGATTATCTGCGCCAGGGCATCGGGCTGCGCGGCTACGCGCAACGCAATCCGAAGCAGGAGTACAAGCGCGAGGCCTTCGAGATGTTCGAGGCGCTGCTACAGCGCATCAAGCATGACGTTACCGCCCTGTTGCTGCGGGTGCAGGTTCGCTCCCCGGAAGACGCGGAGACACTGGAACGCCAGCAGCGGGCCGGGGTCGGCGGGATGCGCTTCCAGCACTCCCAGCCCGAGAGCGCGCTGCACAAGGAGGGCGCGGAAGGCCAGGGCGGCGGCGAGGCACAGCCGTTTCGCCGTGAGGGCCCCAAGCTGGGCCGCAACGAGCCCTGCTGGTGCGGCTCCGGCAAGAAGTTCAAGCACTGTCATGGGAAACTGTGAGTTCAAGGTTCAAAGTTCAAAGTTCAAAGTTCAAAGTGAAGGATCTCGGCGGGGTTCAGTACTGTCGCGACAAACTGGACACGATTGGCGTCTCTTCTTGTCCCTTGTCCCTTGTCCCTTGTCCCTTGTCCCTTGTCCCTTGAACTTTGAACTTTGAACTTTGAACTTTGAACTTTTGAACCTTGACCTTCCAGCGCCCTCATGCCCGTCCATCTGACCGAACCTGCTGAACTGCTTGCCGTGCCCGGCGTGCGCCTGGGTACCGTGGCGGCGGGGATTCGTTACCGGGAACGCGATGACCTGGTGCTCATGGAACTGGCGGCCGGTTCCAGCCTGGCGGCGGTGTTTACGCGTAATGCCTTCTGTGCTGCGCCGGTGGTCGTGGCCCGGGAGCATCTGGCGGCAGGGGGTGCGCGCTGTCTGTTGATCAACGCCGGAAACGCCAATGCAGGCACCGGGGAACGCGGGCTCAGGGATGCGCAGGCGAGCTGCGCCCATGTGGCGGAGGTGATGGGCTGCCGGCCGGAGCAGGTGCTGCCTTTCTCCACCGGTGTGATTGGGGAGCCCCTGCCCGTTCCGCGCATCCGGGAGGCAATCCCGGGACTTGCCGCGCGGCTTTCGGCGGACACGTGGATCGAGGCGATGCGCGCCATCATGACCACCGACATCGTGGGCAAGGGCATCAGCCGCCGTATCACGCTTTTGGGCGGGACGGTCACGCTCACCGGCATCGCCAAGGGCTCGGGCATGATCCATCCGGACATGGCCACCATGCTCTCTTTTCTCGCCAGCGACGTATCCGTCCCCACCGCCGAGTTGCAGGCGATGCTGGAGGGCGCGGTCGAACGCAGCTTCAATTGCATCACCGTCGACGGTGACACCTCCACCAACGATGCCTGTGTGCTGGCGGCTACCGGCGCCAGCGGCATCCGACTGGTCAATGCCGATGATCGTCGCCGATTCATGACTGCGTTGCAGGCTGTCTGCGATCACCTGGCACAGGCCATCGTGCGCGACGGAGAGGGCGCGACCAAGTTCATCACGCTGCATGTCACCGGCGCCGCGACTCCGCGGGAGGCGAGGCAGGTGGCCGATGCGGTGGCCCATTCACCTTTGGTGAAGACCGCATTGTTCGCCTCGGACCCCAACTGGGGACGTATCCTGGCCGCCGTGGGCCGCGCCGGTGTAGCGGACCTGGACGTTTCACGGGTGCGCATCGAGCTCGGTGACGTCCTGATAGTCGAGAAGGGCGGGCGCGCCCCGGACTATTCGGAAGAGGCGGGGCAGCGGGTCATGGGCGAGGCGGAGATCCCGATCCGTATCCATCTGGCGCGGGGATCGGCCGAGGCACGGATCCACACCTGTGATCTCTCCTTTGACTATGTGCGGATCAACGCGGAGTACCGGTCATGACCGTGCCGGGGGCAGCGATGCCGCTGTCTGCTCGTCATCCATGTCGCCCGACCTGACACCGGTTCCGGTGGCGGTCGCTGCCATTCGAAATGCACGCGGCGAATACCTCATCGCGCGCCGCCCGGATCACGTGCATCAGGGCGGCCTATGGGAGTTTCCGGGCGGGAAGTTCGAGCCGGGGGAGGAGCTGGAGCACGCCCTGTACCGGGAACTCCGGGAAGAACTGGACATACGCGTCCAGAGTTTTCAGCCGCTCATCAATATCAATCACGACTACGGCGACAAGCGCGTTTGCCTGCGCGTCAGTGTTGTGGACGCCTTCGCGGGCGAACCCCGCGGATGCGAGGGACAGTCCCTGCGCTGGGTATCCGCGCCCGCCTTGTCCAACTACGACTTCCCCGCGGCGAATCACGCCATCGTTGCCGCCCTGCAGTTGCCCGACTGCTGTCTGATCACGCCGGATCCGTCCAACGATGAACCGGGTTTTCTCCGGAGACTCGAGGATCGGCTGGAACGAGGCGGCATTCATCTGATGCAGTTGAGAGCGCCTTCCCTGAGTCCGGATCGCCTGGCACGACTGGCCGAGCGGGTAATGCCCCTGGCCCGGTCCCTGGATGTGCGCGTCATGCTCAATGCCGACCCGGACATGGCGCGGGCCGTCGCTGCGGACGGTGTGCACCTTAACAGCCAGCGGCTCACCCGATGGCGCGCGGACGCGCGGCGTGATGGCCTCATGGTATCCGCCTCGGTGCACGATCGGCGCGAGATGGATCTGGCCAATGATGCCGGCGTGGACTTCGCTGTCGTCTCACCGGTATTGCCCACAGTGTCCCACCCCGGAGCCAGGGTGTTGGAATGGGAAGGATTCGCCGCCCTGGCCGAGGCCGCCACCATGCCCGTCTATGCGCTGGGTGGAGTTGGTCCCGGCGACGTGGAACGGGCCCGGACCTGTGGAGGTCAGGGAGTCGCCGGGATTCGGGCCTTCTGGGAGAGGGAAGTGAAGGGGTCTGTGACCGGCTGATGGGGCACCCATGAATCCCGGTTCTTTGACGTCTCGAATCGAAAGCATTCGTCGGCAACGGCAGATTCGCCCGGAGGACCGGGCTCCTACGCGTACCCTGATCCCCCCTGCAGGAGCCCGGTCCCCCGGGCGAACAGGGTTTGGCCCGGGCAGGATCGCCGGGAGGGTTCATGCGAGGTTGGTTCGTGAGCGGCGACGATGCCGAGAGCCGCACATCCGGATTGCGCGGGCGGTATTTCGGGGCAGGTATGCGGGTTCGGAATTCCCCGGGTATCGGCGTGACCGCCGGCCCCGGTAATGTCCCTTGTCAGAGCGCGCAGCAGGCGAGCTGGAAGGTGATGTCCTGTTCGCACTGTCTCGCGCGCTGGGTCATGTCGCCCGGTTTCAGGAAGCGCACCGAGAACCGCTGGCGTCCGGCGCTGATCTCCGGATAACAGGGCGTGTCGGATGGCAGGGTGATGCGGATCATCTGCCAGGGAACGGAACTGTCCAGCGCTTGCTCGTAGAATCCCTGGGGCGCCACGGTGGTACGCGGCTCGGCGCTGTTGCGGATGAGCTTGAGCACCAGACTTACTGCTTCGTTGATCTCCTGGAAGGGCCGGGAACAACTGTGCAGAAGCTCGCGCCGCTCACTGGCGGGACGCGCCAGCCAGAAGTGGTATGCGGGCAGATCGAAGTCGCAGGTGCCTCCGGGTATGGCGTTGCGCTGACGAATGCTGCCGAACAGATCGTTGGCCTTGATATGCTGATCCAGCTGGCCATTGATCGTGTGAATTTCCTCGATCAGTTCACGTTGCTGGTTGATGATGCGGTTGAGGCGATCCTGGTCGACAGAGGGTTCCGATATCAGATGACTCAGGTTGGCGATCTGGCGTTCCAGTTCCTTCATCAGTTCCCGCTTCAGATCCACCCGGTTGGTCAGATCGAGGACCTCGATCAGCGTGGTGAGCGCGCAATGGGTCTCCCATCCACTCTTGCCTTCAAGAGAGAATCGGAAGCGATGCATCAGCTCCTCGATACGCATGAACAGGCGCATGCGCTCCAGCAGGGGTTGTTCGTAGGTGATGGTGTCGCTCACCGAGGAAGCCGTGGGGGATTCATGGAGGACATATTCGTTATTCTCTACCTTGAGTGCAAAATTCACAAACATGTCGACAACCTCCTCATCATGATTCCGGCAGGTCCGGAGCGGGGTCCTTCCTGTGGGTCGTTCTTCCCCATACCAGGTACTGCCGGTGCAGCCTTTCCACCTTGTCTTCCAGGTCCCCCGGAGGGCCGGTGTTATCAATGACATCGTCCGCCTGAGCCAGACGCTGCTCGCGGGAGGCCTGGCTGGCGAGGATGGCCTGAGCCTCCTCCTGTGTGACCCCGTCCCGGGACATGACCCGTTGCACCTGCAGGGATTCCGGACAGTCGACCACGAGGATACGGTCGACCAGATCCCCGAAGCCTGACTCGATCAGTAAGGGGATGCTCAGGATGCAGTAGGGTGCGTCCAGGCCGATCTGGCGCCGGCTCAATTCCAGCCTGATTCTAGGGTGCAGTATAGCCTCCAGTCTGTGACGTGCCCGGATGTTCCCGAAAACTAGCCGACGAAGGGCCTTTCTGTCCAGACCACCCGTCGTGACATCCCGGTATGTCTCCCCGAATTCGCGAATCACGGCCTCCGCAATCTCGCTGCCCGGGGTGACAATCTCCCGCGCGATCGCATCGCTGTCGATCACGGGTACCCCCCGTCTCGCGAACAGATCGCAGACGAGGCTCTTGCCGCTGCCGATGCCGCCGGTCAGTCCGATGCGCAACATGAGGAAGTCGAGGTTCAAAGTTCAACGTTCAAGGTTCAAGGTTCAAGGTTCAACGTTCAAGGTTCAAGGTTCAAGGTTCAAGGTTCAAGGTTCAAGGGAAGTGCTTTGGTGGCCGGTTCCACTGTGCCGGTTCGAACCCGCCGAGCCCACCTTTTAAACTTTGAACCTTGAACTTTGAACTTTGAATTTCTCGAGCCCCCCTCACCCCAGGTATAGATACATGATCGCGTCGCCCCAGAGCAGGGCGATGAAGCCGGCCGCAGCCAGGTAGGGTCCGAAGGGGATCGGTTGCGCGCGGTCGCGCCCGTATACAACGATCAGGGTGATGCCCACCACCGCCCCCACCAGTGACGAGAGCAGAATCACCAGCGGCAGAATCTGCCACCCCAGCCAGGCACCGATCAGCGCAAAGAGCTTGAAGTCGCCGAATCCCATGCCTTCCTTGCCCGTGAGCAACCGGAAGCCGTGATACAAAAGCCAGAGACTGAGATATCCGGCGACGGCACCGATGAGACTGCTGGTGGTATCCGTGAACATGCCGCCCAGGTTCAGGATCAGTCCGAGCCACAGCACGGGAAGCGTGATGGCATCGGGCAGCAGGGTGGTGCGCAGGTCGATGACGGAAAGCGCCAGCAGGGCCCAGGTGAGAAGGAGTGCCGCGCCCGCCTGCCAGGTGAATCCGAAATGCCATACGACGAGGATGGAGAGCAGCGCCGTGGCCGCCTCCACCATCGGATAGCGCAGCGGTATACGCGCGCCGCAGTCGCTGCACTGGCCGCGCAGCAACAGGTAACTCAGCAGGGGAATGTTCTCCAGCGCGGTGATGCGGTGGCCGCAATCCGGGCAGGCGGAACGCGGGGCCCACAGGTTGTAGGGGCCGCTGTCCTCGACAGGCGGAAGCGTATGGCCTTCGGCGCTCAGCATCTCGGTGGCCTCCTGCCGCCATTGCCTTTCCATCATGAGCGGCAGCCGGTGAATGACCACGTTGAGAAAACTGCCCACCAGCAGACTGAATAGCCCGGTCAGGATCAGCAGCACGGGCATGCTGGCTTGCAGCAGTTCAATCATGGGTTCCCCGACTCAGAGGGGCCGGTGAACGATCAACCCGGCCCCCTGTCCTTGAATTTTGAACTTTGAACTTTGAATCTTGAATCGCCTTTCAAACCACCGCTCCGAGCTGGAAGATGGGCAGATACATGGCCACGACCAGACCGCCCACCACGATGCCGAGAAAGGCCATGATCATGGGCTCGAGGAGGCTGGACAGGCTGTCCACCATGTTGTCCACTTCCTCCTCGTAGAAGTCGGCCACTTTATCCAGCATGTCGTCCAGGGCGCCCGATTCCTCGCCGATGGTAACCATCTGCACCACCATGTTGGGGAACAATCCGGTGTTGCGCATGGCCTGCTGCAGTTGCGTGCCGGAGGCGGTTTCGTCACGAATCCTCAACGTGCCTTCCTGGTAGAGCGCATTGCCCGTTGCTCCGGCCACGGAGTCCATGGCTTCCACCAGGGGCACGCCGGCGGCGAACATCGTGGACAGGGTGCGGGCGAAGCGCGCGATGGACGCCTTGCGCAGCACCTCGCCGATCACCGGGATCTTGAGGGACAGCAGATCCAGACGGCGGCGAAACGCCGGTGAGCGCCGGTGCATTTGGCGAAACCCGAAAACGGCGGCGATGATCCCGCCGAAGATCACCCACCAGTAGGCCTGGAAGAAGCGCGAGATGCCGATGACGAAGAGGGTGAAGACGGGCAGGTCCGCGCCGAAACCGTCGAACAGATCCTGGAACTGGGGCACCACGAAGATGAGCAGGATGGACGTGACAATAAACGCCACGACCAGCACGGCCGCGGGATAGAACAGGGCCTTCTTGATCTTGCCCTTGAGACTTTCCGTCTTCTCCTTGTAGACGGCGATCTTGTCCAGCAGTGTCTCCAGCGCGCCGGCCTGCTCGCCCGCGTTGACCAGGTTGACCACCAGGTCGTCGAAGTACTTAGGGTACTTGCCCAGTGCCGCCGAGAATGTCGTTCCACCCTCCACGTCGGCCTTCATGGCCATGATGAGTTCCTGCATGGAGGGGTTCTCGTGGCCCCGGCCGACGATGTCGAATGCCTGCACCAGAGGCACGCCGGCCTCCATCATGGTGGCCATCTGGCGCAGGAAAACGGCGATATCCTTGGGTATGATCTTCTTCTTGCCGCCGAACAGGGGTTTCGGCTTCTTGCGCATCTTGAGCGGGTTGATGCCCTGACGACGGAGCTCGGCCCGTGCCAGCACTTCACTGGCGGCCATGGTCTCCCCCTTGACCTTGCTCCCCTTCTTGTCGAGGCCTTCCCATACAAAGCTGGTATTCTGCACCTGGGCCATTGGTTCAGTCCTTGGTTACCCGGTTGATCTCTTCAAGGCTGGTCATGCCCGCCTTGACCTTGAGCAGCCCGGAGCGCCGAAGGTCCGCGACACCCTCGGCTTCGGCCTGCTCGGCCATCTGCATCGAGTTGCCCCCTTCCAGGATCAGGCGCTGCATGGTTTCGGTGATGGGCAGCACCTGGTAGACCCCCACGCGTCCCTTGTAGCCGTTGGTGCACTGGTCGCAGCCCACGGCCTTGTAGATCTTCATCCCCCCGTCGACTTCCTCTTCCGTGAATCCTTCCTGGATCAATACATCCCTGGGTACGTCATCCACCGCCCTGCATTGGGTGCACAGCCTCCTGGCCAGACGCTGGGCGATGATCAGCAGGATGGAAGAAGCGATGTTGTAGGGGGGTACACCCATGTTTGCCAACCGGGTCAGGGTCTGGGGCGCGTCATTGGTATGCAGGGTGGAAAGCACCAGGTGTCCGGTCTGGGCCGCCTTGATGGCGATCTCGGCGGTTTCCAGATCCCGGATCTCGCCGACCATGATCACGTCCGGGTCCTGACGAAGAAAGGCGCGCAGGGCGGATGCAAATGTCAGCCCCACCTTGGGATTGACGTTGACCTGGTTGATCCCCGGCATATTGATCTCCGCCGGATCCTCCGCAGTCGATATATTGCGGTCCGCCGTGTTCAGTATGCCTATGCCCGTATAGAGTGAGACCGTCTTTCCGGAACCCGTGGGCCCCGTGACCAGGATCATGCCGTAGGGCTTTGCCAGGGCGTTCAGATAAAGCTGCTTCTGATCCTCCTCATAGCCCAGCACGTCGATTCCGAGGGAAGCGCTGGTCGGGTCGAGGATTCGCAGCACCACCTTCTCGCCATAGAGCGTCGGGCAGGTGCTGACACGGAAATCGATGGCCCGGTTCCTGGAGATCTGCATCTTGATGCGCCCGTCCTGGGGGATGCGGCGCTCCGAGATGTCCATGCGCGACATCACCTTGATGCGGGCGATGATCCGGGGCGACAGGCTCACCGGGGGGTGGGCCACCTCGTGGAGCACCCCATCCATGCGCAGGCGTACTCGGAACTCCTTTTCGTACGGCTCGAAGTGAATGTCCGAGGCCTTGCGGTTGATCGCATCCAGCAGCACCTTGTTGACGAAACGCACCACCGGGGTGTCGTCCACGTCGCTTTCGCTGAGGTCAGGCCCCTTGTCCTCATCCCCCGCCACCACCTCCAGGTTGTCCAGGTCACTGTCCGACAGCCCGTCCATCACGGAGGTGGAATCGTTGAGGCTGTCCTCGATGAGCTTGGCGAGCTTGTCCTGCTCCACCAGCACCGGCTCGGTGGCAATGCCCGTGTTGAACTTGATCTCGTCCAGGGCATTGAGGTTCATGGGGTCGGACAGGGCGACGAACAGGCGGTTGCCCCGCTTGAACAGCGGCAGCGCGTGGTGCTTGCGCACCAGCTTCTCGTCCACCAGCTTCTTGGGCAGGAGTTCCCGGTCGAATACGTCCAGGTCGAACACGGGGCTGCCGAACTCCTCGGCGGCCGCCTGGGCGACGCGCCGGGGTTCCACGAGCTTCTGATCCACCAGGTGGGCGACCAGGGGGACGCGCTTCTTCTGGGCCTGCGCCAACGCGTTGCCGGCGTCGGCCTCGCTGAGCAGGCCGTCCTGCACCAGGCGGCGCGCAAGGCCGCTCAGCGGAATGGAAGCTGCGGGTGTCGACATGGATTCCCTGTGCGTAGGTTTATAAAATACCTATCTGGACAGCATGTTAGCGGAAGCATCTGTGAAGTCAATGCAAATGGTCCGGCTTTGTGCGGCCTGTCTCGACATGTGCTTGGGAGAATAGCACGGACCTCCTGTTGCCCGGAGTCATGGGTTGGTGCAGGGTGACGAGCACTCCTGCCGATCGGGTGTCCGGTTGCCGTCAGGAGTAAGTTGAGCGGCGAGGGGGCTTGCCCTGGGGCAAGCATCCTGGCGTCTCTCCATGGCCTAATAAAGAACAGGGCCGCGGTTGCGGCCCTGTAAGGCGGGATCCGTCGTGTCCCGCTCACTCTGTTTGTGAGGCGGCGACGGAACCCGGAGTATCCCTGAGGTTGCCTCTATTGCTACAGCCAGTTACTGGCAGCCGGAGGGGATATGGGCCTGGTTTGCGAGGCCCGCACAGGTCCATGTGCTGATCTGGCTGGTGCCGGCCTCAATGGTCGGCGTGAGGGTCATGGTCTGGGTGTCCAGCACGCCCGCGTCAAAGGGCACAGAGATCACGCCGCCTGCAAGAACATCGACGTTGCCATTTGAGATGTACTTGCCATTCAGGCCACCCGCTACGGCCACAATGGCCGGATCGGTCTCAACGTTGAGAGCGCCATTGTTCTCGGATACGTAGACGGCGATGTCGGCGCGGAGGCCCGCGGTGGAGCTGAGCGCTTCCGACGCCTGGGCCCGGGCCGTGTAGTTTTGGTAGGCCGGCAGCGCGATGGCCGCCAGGATGCCGATGATGGCCACCACGATCATCAGTTCGATGAGGGTGAAGCCCTGCTGTGCCGTTCTCTTCATGTTCTGCATGGTGAAGCTCCTTAGGATGCAGCGGTTGTCCGCGGTGGAATCGTGAGTACTCTCGGACGTCAGTAATGCAGACAACGTGCCAGGTCCCTGATTCGGGATAGCCGGATGGTATGGGGGGACGAACGGTACACCTACCATTGAATGCGCGGAACGGGGTGACCAATCTTGTCACTCCGGGTGACAAGGGGCGGCAGATTTCGGGGGGATTCGGAACCGTGGGTCGCAGGGCGCCTGCGTTGTGCCATGCGCGGCGAAGCTTCGGGTCGGAAAGGCGTGTTGGCCACAGAGGACACAGAGGGCACAGAGTTAAGAGCGAGAAGGCCGTATGCGCCGTCCGGTGGCTACGGCGGGGATGCGGATAGACAAACAGCGTTTGCCTGATTTCTCTTTGACCCTCTGTGACCTCTGTGTCCTCTGTGGCTCATCAATCTTGTCTTGCGTCTTGCGTCTTGCGCCTCTCGCCTTTCGCCTCCCGCCTCTCCCCCTTACTCGATGCCGAGCTTCTTCAACCGGTAGCGCATCTGCCGGAAGCTGATGCCCAGCAGGCGGGCGGCGGCGGTGCGATTACCGCCGGTCTGCGCGAGAGCCTTGAGGATGGCGCGGCGCTCGCGGTCCTCCAGCAGGTCCTCGAGGCCCTGCCCGGGCGCATCGGTGCGGAGTGGTTGCAGGTCATCATGCGACTCGGGCATCTGCAGATCGGCGGCGCGGATGGTGTTTCCCTCGCACAGGGTGGCGGCGCGCTCGAGGATGTTCTCCAGTTCGCGGATGTTGCCGGGGTACGTGTGGGCGCGAAGCAGTTCCAGGGCGTCGGACGCGAGCCGGAAGCCGGTGGATTCCCAGTCCCGGGCGATACGGGACAGAATATGCCCGGCCAGCAGGGGCAGGTCCTCCAGGCGCTCGCGCAGGGAAGGGACCCGAAGTTCGATCACGTTGAGCCGGTAGTACAGGTCCTGCCGGAACTGCCCCTCGGCCACCAGGGCGGCCAGGTCCCGGTGGGTGGCGGAGAGGATGCGCACGTCCACGGGGGTCTCGCGGTTGCCGCCCACAGGCCGCACGGCCCGTTCCTGGATGGACCTCAGCAGCTTGACCTGCATATGCAGGGGCAGTTCCCCCACCTCGTCCAGAAACAGGGTGCCCCCCTGGGCAGCCTGAAAGAGCCCTTCCTTGTCACCGGCGGCGCCGGTGAAGGCACCCTTGAGGTGACCAAAGAACTCGCTCTCCATGAGTTCGGTGGGCACGGCGCCGCAGTTGACCGGCACGAACGGACGCTCCGCCCGGGGGCCGAGGCGGTGAATCTCCCGGGCGACCCGCTCCTTGCCGCTGCCGGATTCCCCCAGGATGCACACGGGGGCCTGGCTGCGGGCCAGCTTGCGGACGGTCTCCTTGAGCTGGCGCATGGGGGGCGCCTCGCCCAGCAGTCTGCTGTCCGGGGCGTCTCCGTCCGTCGGGGGCCGTGACCGCGCGAGCGACAGGGCGCTGTTGATCAGGTCCCGCAGCATCTTCAGGTCCACCGGTTTCGAGACGAAATCGAAGGCCCCGGCCTTGAGGGCGGCGATGGCGGTGTCCATGCTGCCGTAGGCGGTGATCATCGCCACGGGGAGTTGGGGGCGGCGTTGCTGGATGTACTCGACCAGTTCGATGCCGCTGCCGTCAGGCAGGCGCATGTCGGTGAGGCACAGGTCGAAGTGGCGGCCCTCCAGGAGCGTACGGGCTTCCGCCACGGTCCCGGCCGCGCACGTGGACAGGTCCATGCGCCCGAGCGTGATCTCCAGCAGTTCGCGGATATCCGGTTCGTCGTCGACGATCAGTACGTGCTGAATGCTCATGCTTCGGGTACCGGGAACAGGATCCGGAAGCAGCTTCCGCCGCTCGGCAGGGGCAGATACTCCAGGCTGCCCCCGTTGTTTTCGCACAACTCCCTGGAGATATACAAGCCGAGTCCGGTGCCGCTGCTGCTGGAGGTGACAAAAGGCTCGAACAACTGCCCGGCAATGCCTGGATCCACGCCGGGACCGCTGTCCAGCACATCGAGGCTGGCATGGCCGCCCGCGGGATGGGCGCCGCCACGCAACTCGATCCGGGCGCGTCCGTCGGGCGCCTTGCCATAGGTGAGGGCGTTGTCACACAGATTCCACAGGATCTGGTGCAGGTGATCGGGATCGAAGTACACGCGGGTGTCCGCCGGGGTGATGCGTATGGCGACCTGGTCCATCTCCAGGTTCCGGTGGCCCTGAAACTCCCGGGCGAAGGCCGTGGTCCAGGGCAGCAGCCGGATCTCCTCGCGGCGGGGCTCCTCCTTGCGGGACAGGCTCAGCACGCTCTGGATCACGGCGTTCATGCGCTGGCTCTGAGTCTGGATGATCCCGCTCAGACGCCGGTCCGGCGGCGCCAGGGACTCGGACTCGGCCAGCAACTGCGCGGCATGGCTGATGGCGCCGAGCGGGTTGCGGATCTCGTGGGTGATGCTGGCGGTGAGCCGGCCCACGGAGGCCATCTTGGCGGATTGCATCTGGCGCCGGAGTTCTGCCGTGTCCTCCACGAACAGCAGCGTGCCCACGGCCCGGTCCACGCCCAGGCGCGTGAACCGGACCCGGAGTTCCGGACCCTGGCTGTTGCCCGGCAGGGTGACCGGCGTCCCGTTGCCCGGTTCCCTGAGCCATTCCTGCAGGGCCGCGAACAGCCGGGGGGAGAGATTGGCGAGGCTGCTGGGGTTCTCCGGGTCCGGGTTGCCCACCAGGCTCCAGGCGGCCTCGTTGATCAGGTGGATGTGGCCCTCGTCGTTGACCACGATGACCCCCGCCTGCATGCGGTCGATGATATGGGCGTTGAGTTCGGCCATGTTGGCCAGATCGATGCTGTGGCGTATGGCCAGGGCCTCGCTTTCCCGGGCCCGCCAGGAGAGCCCCATGGCCAGCAGGGCGGTGGCGAACAGTCCGGCGCCCAGCAGACCCGTCTGGGTAAAGGCCCCGTCATCGAAGACTCCGATAACGATGCCCTGGATCTGCGCGCCCAGCAGGGAGAGGGCCGCCAGGGCCGCAAACAGGAGGCCCCAGCGGCCGGGCATCTGCAGGCTCAGGCCGGCAATGGCCGGGATCATGAGCATGCCGAGCCCGCTGGCGATGCCGCCGCTGGCGTAGGAGAGGGCCGTGATGAGCGGGATGTCCACCGCCGCCTGAAGGCCCACCTGAGTCTCGAAGGCGGGCCGGCGCAGGCGCCCGCAGAAGCCCAGCAGCAGGGCGGCGATCACGTAGATCCCCGCCGCCGCCAGAAACACCTCCGGCAATGCCTGGCCCAGGACGATCGGGCCGGTACCCAGCCATTCCACCGCCAGCAGCAACCCGGCGATGAACAGGCGGTAGAAGGAAAAGACGCGGAGCGATCGCCAGTTGAGTTCGGGCCGTGAGGTGGGCAGGGCGGGCACGGGCCGTGGGGCTCAGTCGTCCCGGCGGGGAAGCCGATCGAGCTCGCGATGTTCCTGGCTGCAGTAACGGCGCCCGTCGGACAACAGGGCCTCTTCGTCCGGTACATGGAGGCCGCAGTAGTCGCAGCGCACCATGTTGCCCGAGGGCAACGGGCGCTTCTCGGGCCGGGAATGGCCCAGGGGTTTGCGAACCAGCGTCCGGACGATCAGGAAGACCAGCACGACGGCGGCGATGAGGAAGAGGATGCGCATGAGGGCGTCAGATACAGGAATTCAGAGACAAGATACAAGAAAATGCGTCTGATGGCCTGTCTGGCCTGTCTCACCGGGATTGGCCAAGGCCGGTTCGCGGCGGGGTCGCCGCTCCTACGGGGTGGTGTTGCGTAGGAGGCCCGACCCCGGGCCGAATGGAGGCGGCACCCCGGGTAAGGCCGGTTCGCGGCGGGGCCGCCGCTCCTACGGGGTGAGTTCATTTCTTCCTTCCCAAGGAAAGGGGGTGCATTCATGTCAAGATTTCAGGGGCGAAACCTGCGCATTGGGCGCTGTTCGGAGTCGGGCCGGGCGTACCTGATCACTACGGTCACGTTGGATCGTAAACCGATCTTTTTGGATTTCTGCGCTGCTCGAATGCTCATCAAGATCCTCCGGGAGGAGCAGATCCGCGAAAAGGCGCTTACGCTCGCCTTCGTCGTGATGCCGGATCACCTGCATTGGCTGATGCAGCTCCATGGCTCGGACGCGCTCCAGCGGGTCGTGGGTCGGGTCAAGTCCATATCCGCGCGGCGCCTGAATGGTTGCATCTGGCAAGCTGGGTTTTACGACCACGCCGTTCGCCATGAAGAGGATCTGGTAGGACTTGCGCGTTATGTGGTTGCCAATCCGGTCCGTGCCGGATTGGTCCAAAGTGCACGGGATTACCCCCATTGGGATGCGATCTGGCTGTAGGAGGCCCGACCCCGGGCCGAAAGGGGGTGGGCCCTTGGCATGGTTTGTTCGCGGCGGGGTCGCCGCTCCTACGGGGTGGTGGTGTGCAGGAGGCCCGACCCCGGGCCGAAAGGGGGTGGGCCCTTGGCATGGTTTGTTCGCGGCGGGGTCGCCGCTCCTACGGGGTGGTGTTGCGTAGGAGGCCCGACCCCGGGCCGAATGGAGGCGGCACCCCGGGTAAGGCCGGTTCGCGGCGGGGTCGCCGCTCCTACGGGGTGGTGATGTGCAGGAGGCCCGGCCCCGGGCCGAATCGGGCCTGTACCCGGCATGGGGCGCCGGCAAGCGGCACTACGGTATCGTCCGGGCTGCGGCCGCAAGGCCGTCCTTGTGCACTGCAGTGCACGGGGGTATCTTTCCCTTCATGAACCTGCACGAGTTTCAGGCCAAGGCCCTGTTTCGCGAACATGGCATCCCGGTGCCCGAAGGGGTGGCCATGGACCGGGCCTCCGGCGTGGATGCGGCGGTCGAAGCCCTGGGCGGTGATGCCTGGGTGGTCAAGGCCCAGGTACATGCGGGAGGCCGCGGCAAGGCCGGCGGCGTGCGCCGGGTGGAGGGCGTCAAGGCCCTGCGCGACGCCGTGGAGGACCTGCTGGGCAGCCGCTTGGTCACCCACCAGACCGGCGCCGAAGGCCTGCCCGTGAACCATGTGCTGGTGGAATCCCTGACCGGCATCTCCCGTGAACTGTATCTCAGCCTGCTGGTGGACCGGGCCCGGCGCCGGGTCGCCATCATGGCCTCCGCCGCCGGCGGGATGGACATCGAGACGGTGGCCGCCGAGACGCCGGAGAAGATCATTACCCTGCATGTGGATCCCGCCGCCGGTTTCATGCCCTACCAGGGGCGGCGTGTCGCCTTTGCCCTGGGTCTCGAAGGGGCGCAGGTTTCGGCACTGGTGAAGCTGCTGGCGCGCCTCTACGCCCTGTTCATGGACGCCGATGCCAGCCTGGTGGAGATCAACCCCCTGGTGGTCACGGGTGACGGCGAGCTGGTGGCCCTGGACGGCAAGGTCAACCTGGACGACAACGCGCTGTATCGCCGCCCGAAGCTCGCGGAGATGCGCGACGCCACCCAGGAGGACGAGCGCGAGGCGCGGGCCCGGGAGCATGAGCTCAACTATGTGCGCCTCGACGGCAGTATCGGCTGCATGGTCAACGGCGCGGGCCTGGCCATGGCCACCATGGATCTGATCAAGCTGCACGGGGGCGAGCCCGCCAACTTCCTGGACGTGGGCGGCGGCACGACGGCCGCCCGTGTGACCGAGGCCTTCAAGCTGATCCTCTCCGACGACTCGGTAAAGGCGATATTCGTGAACATCTTCGGCGGCATCGTGCGCTGCGACCTGATCGCCGAGGGCATCATCAACGCGGTAAGGGAAGTGCACGTGAATGTCCCCGTGGTGGTCCGTCTGGAGGGCACCAACGTGGAGCAGGGGCGCAGCATGCTGGCGGACAGCGGTCTCGATATCACGCCCGCCGAGTCACTCACCGACGGCGCCCGCAAGGCTGTGGCGGCAGTGAGATAGAGTTCAAAGTTCAAAGTTCAAAGTTCAGGGTTCAAGCATTGACGGGAGGACAGGGAGTGTCCGGGACGCGATTCGAGGATCTTCAAGTCTGGAAGCGGTCAAGGGAACTGACGGCCGCGATATACAGATTGACGCGTAGTGACGCGCTTGTTTCAGATCCTGCGCTGTGCGGCCAGATGCGTCGTGCAGCGGTTTCAGTGATGTCGAACATCGCCGAAGGCTATGAGCGTGGTGGGAATCGAGAGTTGGTCAACTTTCTCTCTATCGCAAAGGGGTCGGTCGGGGAGCTGCGCTCACAGGTTTACGTGGCTGAAGATTCGGCCCTGCTCGATAAACAGTGTGCGGCGAGGCTGAGATCTGATTGCCTCGCACTCAGTCGTTTGCTGGCGGGTTTCATCAGGTATCTGCAGCAAAGTCAGTACAAGGGTTACAAGTTTCGACACACCAAGCCGGATCGGGTAGACGCACCTTGAACTTTGAACTTTGAACTTTGAACTTTGAACTTTGAACTTTGAATCCAAGCGAAGCGCCTCTCATGCCCATTCTCATCGACAGCAAAACGAAAGTAATCTGCCAGGGCTTCACCGGGAAGCAGGGCACCTTCCATTCCGAGCAGGCGATCGCCTACGGCACGCGCATGGTGGGGGGCGTCACCCCGGGCAAGGGCGGGCAGACCCACCTGGACCTGCCGGTGTTCGACACCGTGCATGACGCTGTCGCCGCCACCGGCGCCGATGCCACCATGATCTATGTGCCGGCTGCCTTCGCCGCCGACGCCATCCTCGAAGCGGCCGATGCGGGGATCCGCGTGATCGTATGCATCACGGAGGGCATCCCCGTGCTGGACATGCTCCGGGTCAAGGCGGCGCTCGCCGACAGCCCTGCGCGGCTCATCGGCCCCAACTGCCCCGGTGTCATCACCCCCGGCGGCTGCAAGATCGGCATCATGCCCGGCCACATCCACAAGCCCGGGCGTATCGGCATCGTGTCGCGCTCCGGTACGCTCACCTACGAGGCAGTCAAGCAGACCACCGACGCGGGCCTGGGCCAGAGCACCTGCGTGGGCATCGGTGGTGACCCCATACAGGGCATGAACTTCGTGGATTGCCTGGAACTGTTCCAGTCCGACGACCAGACCGAGGGCGTGATTCTCGTGGGCGAGATCGGCGGCACGGCGGAGGAGGAGGCCGCAGCCTTCATCCAGGCGCACGTGAGCAAGCCGGTGGTCGCCTATATCGCCGGCGTCACCGCGCCGCCGGGCAGGCGCATGGGACACGCCGGCGCCATCATCTCCGGCGGCCAGGGTACGGCGGAACAGAAGTTCGCCGCGCTGGAGGCCGCCGGCGTCTCCGTGGTGCGTTCGCCGGCCGACATGGGCGAACGCATGAGGTCGCTGCTTTGAAACGGTGAGTTCAAAGTTCAAGGTTCAAAGTTCAAAGTTCAAGGTATCGATCTTGATGTCACGACTGCCGTTACAGTATGCGTCTCCCCCCTTGAACCTTGAACAGCCCTTCCCCATGAACGCTACCCTCAAGATCGCCCTGGCCCAGGTGGACACCCTGGTGGGAGACGTGGAGGGCAACGCGGAGCGTATCCGGGACTGGGCGCTGAAGGCACGTGACGAACTCGGCGCCGATCTGGTGCTGTTCCCCGAACTGGCCATCACCGGTTATCCGCCGGAGGATCTGCTGCTGCGCGCCAGTCTCCACGCGCGCACCCAACGCGCGCTGCATGCACTTGCGCCGCAAGTCAGGGGGATCGACGTGATCCTCGGTGCGCCAATGGGCGACGGGCGTGGTCTGCACAACAGTGCCCTGCTCCTGCGCGACGGTCTGGTGGCCGCCCGCTACGACAAGCAGGTGCTGCCCAACTACAGCGTATTCGACGAAAGGCGCTACTTCGTTCCGGGTCACGATGCGTGCGTGATCCGCGTGCGCGGCATGCCCGTGGCCCTCACCGTGTGTGAGGACATCTGGCAGCCCGAGCCCGTCGCCCGGGCCCGCGACGCGGGTGCTTCGCTCATCCTCAACATCAACGCCTCGCCCTATCATCGGGGCAAGCACGACGAGCGCCTGCAGGCCCTGCAGGCCCGGGTCCGGGAGTGCGGACTGGCGGTGGTGTATCTCAACACGGTCGGCAGCCAGGACGAGCTGGTCTTCGACGGGCAGTCCCTGGTGGTCGGGCGCGACGGACAGATCTGTCAGCGCTTGCCCGCGTGGCGGGAGTCCCTCTCCCTGGCGCGGGTGGCGATACCCGGGCAGGACGCGCCCCTGGAACCGCTGCCGGGCGACCTGGCCCCGGAGCACGGGGAGGCGGAGGAACTCTACGAGGCCCTGGTCATGGGGGTGCGCGACTATGTGCGCAAGAACGGCTTTCACGGGGTGGTTCTGGGGCTTTCCGGCGGCATCGATTCCGCGCTGACCCTGTGCATCGCCGTGGACGCCCTGGGTGCGGACCAGGTGGAGGCGGTGATGATGCCCTACCGCTATACCGGGTCCATCAGTGTGGAGGACGCGCGCGCCCAGGCCGGCACCCTCGGGGTGCGTTACCGGGAGATTCCCATCGGCCCCATGGTGGAGTCCTTCCTGTCGTCGCTCGCCGGCGAGTTCGAGGGTCTGCCGGCCGATACCACCGAGGAGAACATCCAGGCGCGATGCCGGGGCATTATCCTCATGGCCATCTCCAACAAGACCGGCCGCATGCTGCTCACGACCGGCAACAAGAGCGAGATGGCGGTGGGCTACAGCACCCTCTACGGGGATATGGCCGGCGGCTTCGCGCCGCTCAAGGACGTGGCGAAGCTCTGGGTCTACCGCCTGGCGGAATACCGCAACGGCGTCTCCCCGGCGATCCCCGCGCGGGTCATCGAGCGGCCGCCGTCGGCGGAACTGGCGCCCGGGCAGCGAGACGTGGACAGCCTGCCGCCCTACGAGATCCTGGACCCCATCCTGGAGCGCTTCGTGGAGCAGGATCAGTCGGTGGAGGAGATCGTGCGCGCCGGGTTCGAGGAAGAGACCGTGCGGCGTGTGGCCCTCATGGTGCTGCGCAACGAATACAAACGCCGGCAGGCGCCGCCCGGCGTGCGTGTGACACGGCGCGCATTCGGCAAGGATCGGCGCTTCCCCATTACATCGGGGTACGGAAGATTGCTAAGCTAGCAGGAGTGGAACATTTTTCAGCCACAGAGGGCACAGAGGTCACAGAGGTTTGAAGGCTTGGAAGTCCAACCTCGGGGCGTTTGAAACGAGCCCGTATTACGTTCCCTGATTCTTTCTCTGTGACCTCTGTGCCCTCTGTGGCTCAAAACGCATTCTTGAAGAATTCCAGTTCACCGGCCAGGTCGGGTTTCGGCATTTACTTCGGAGAGAGACCGCATGAAAAAGATCGAGGCGATCATCAAGCCCTTCAAGCTGGAGGACGTACGCGAAGCGCTCATGGAGATCGGCGTCACGGGCCTCACCGCCACCGAGGTGAAGGGCTTCGGCCGGCAGAAGGGCCACACGGAGCTCTACCGGGGTGCCGAGTACGTGGTGGATTTCATCCCCAAGGCGAAGCTGGAGGTGGTGGTGGACGACGATCGTGTGGAGATCTGCGTCGATGCCATCGTCAAGGCGGCCCGCACCGGCAAGATCGGTGACGGCAAGATCTTCGTCACCCCCGTGGATCGGGCGGTACGGATCCGTACGGGGGAAGAGGGGAGCGAAGCGCTTTGACGAAGTGAGAAGTTGGAATTGGGAAGTGCGAAGTCGACGTTGACCTGACTTCCCACTTCCCAATTCGCACTTCCGACTTACCTGTAGGACACCAGTTCATCCAGCCGGCGCCGGGGTGTTACCTCCGGAAGCTCGGCAGGATAGCCCACGCACAGGAGCGCGATGGGGCGCCGGTCACCGGGAAGTCCGAGCACGCGGCGCACTTCCTCTTCATCGAAAAAACCCACCCAGGTGGAGCCCAGCCCCGCGGCCACGACCGCCAGCTGTGCGTATGCCGCCGCGATGGTGGCGTCCTGAAGGGCGTACAGGTTGCGGCCGCGATCTCCGTACTTGCGGGCTGAGCGCTCGCCTTCGGCGCAGAACACGAGGGCCACGGGCGCTTCGGCGATGAACGCCTGATCGTGGGCGGCCCGGCACAGGGCATCACGCAAGGCCTGATCCTGCACGGCCGTGATGCGGTATGCCTGAAGGTCTCCGGCGGAAGGGGCCGCGACGGCCGTTTCGAGGATGGCGTGAAGCTTCTCGGCTTCCACCGGCATGTCTGCCTGGTAGCGACGGATGGAGTGGCGATGGCGGACAGTCTTGAAGAAATCCCACATGATCCCGGCCCCTGTGGCTGATGCGGCGGTTGGCTTTGTCTCAGCTGCCCCGCAGGCGTGCGGCCCGCGCTGCGTCGTTTACCTCCAGTACTCGGAGCGCATCCTCGGCCAGGTCATCCAGCTCCAGTTCCCGGTAAGCGCGCACCATGATCTCGAGGGCGTCCAGCGTGACGTCGCTTTCGTGGTAGCGTTCCACCACCATGCGTCCGCGCTGGGCCGCCGCGAGCCAGGCGCCCCGGCGCATATAGAACTCCGCCACGTACAGTTCATGGCCGGCCAGCATGTTGCGCAGGTAGATCATGCGTTGCCGGGCGTCATCCGCGTACGGGCTGTCCGGGAAGTTGCGCACCAGGGTGCTGAAATCCTCAAAGGCCTGGCGCAGGGGCTCCGGGTCGCGCTCCCGGACGTCTCGTGGAAACCAGCGGTCAACGAACCCCTGATGCCGCTTGGCATTGACCAGGCCCTTGAGATAGTAGGCATAGTCGACGTAGGGGTGGCGCGGATTGATCTGGATAAAGCGGTCGGCAGCGGCAAGCGCCATGTCGGGCTCGTCGGCCCGGTAGTAGGCATAGGCCACCTCCAACTGGGCCTGCTGGGCGAAGCGGCTGAACGGGTAGCGGGCCTCCAGGCTCTCGTAGTACCCGACGGCCTGATCGAAATTGCCGCGGTCCAGGGCTGCCCGGGCCTCGCTGTAGAGTTGGCTCGGTGACCAGTCCCGGGTGGGATCCTGGCGGTTGGTCCCGCAGCCGGCGATCAGGGAAATGGAGAGCAGGGCGGCAATGGCGGCGAGGGTGATCTGGCGCATGGAAGTCATGGGGCACCGGGGCTGAAGTAATGTGGTGCAGTATACCGCACCCGTGTCCGGTCCCACAGAGATGCTGCTCCCCGGGGCCTGCCCGATGGGCGGGGGAAAGGCGCCTCCGCGCTGCATGGGCGCAGGACCCTGCAGGCCGCGGACGCAACGCCCCGGCGGGTCCGTACAGCCGCGCTGCGCGGTAGGATAGGGGCAGGATAAACACGATGCAGGGGGGCGCCAGTTTGTCGGGCGAACACGAGATCATTGATCTGCAGGGACAGGTGCCCGATGACATGGCCGGGCAGCGGCTGGACGCCGTGCTGGCGCGCATGTACCCGGACTATTCCCGCAGCCGCATACAGCAGTGGATCCAGGCCGGTTGGGTGCGCGTGGACGGCGAGATTCCCCGCCCCCGGGATGCGGCCCGCGCCGGGGCAAGGGTGGTCATCCGGGCCCGGACAGAGGCGGCATCCCGTGACCTGCCCGAGCCCATTCCCCTGGACGTGATCTACGAGGACGATACCCTGCTGGTGATCAACAAGCCGCCGGGACTGGTGGTGCACCCGGCCGCCGGCAACCGGGCCGGGACCCTGGTCAATGCCCTCCTGCACCATGCCCCCGACCTGGCGGTCCTGCCCCGGGCGGGCATCGTGCATCGTCTCGACAAGGAAACCTCCGGACTGCTGGTGGTGGCGCGCACCCTGGAGGCCCATACGGATCTGGTGCGCCAGCTCCAGGCACGCGCCGTGGGCCGCGAGTATCTGGCGCTGGTCCAGGGGGTTGTGGTGGCCGGCGGCACGGTGGAGGCCCCCATCGGCCGTCATCCGGTGGATCGCAAGCGCATGGCCGTGGTGACCGGCGGCAAGCCTGCCGTCACCCACTACCGCGTGCAGGCGCGCTTTGCCGCGCATACGCTGCTGCGTGTGAACCTGGAGACCGGGCGCACCCATCAGATCCGGGTGCACATGGCGCATATCCATCACCCCATCGTCGGCGATCCTGTCTACGGGGGACGCCTGAAACTACCTGCCGGCCTGTCGGCAGCCGCCCGGGGAGCGCTCAAGGCCTTTCGCCGGCAGGCCCTGCACGCGGCGCGCCTCGAACTGGTTCACCCGAAAACAGGCGAATCGATGGCCTGGGAAGCACCGATGCCGGAAGACATTTCTAGGCTCCTTCGGAGCCTTGAAGGTTGAAGGTTGAAGGTTGAAGGTTGAAAGAGGGCAGCCGGCGCCGCCATGAGGGGCGGGGTATTACCGGCTACACTCGGGACTGTAATTAAATCTGTGTAACTGCTTGTTTCTGTTTATGGTAGCTGAAACGGGAGGCAAGCAGATGCAAGAACAAGAGAAGAAGGAGTTGGCGGCGCGCCTGGCCAAGGGGATCAAGACGGAGAAGGATCTCAGTGATTTCAGCGCTGAGCTGATGAAGCTGGTGGTGGAAACCGCGCTGGGCGCGGAGATGGAGGCGCACCTGGGCTATGCCAAGCACGACCCGGCTGGGCACCACAGCGGCAACAGTCGCAACGGATTCAGCCGCAAGACGCTCAAGGGCAGTCACGGGGAGGTCGAGATTGCCACGCCCCGGGATCGCAACGGCAGCTTCGAGCCGCGGCTGGNGGGCAAGGGCCAGACGCGGCTGACACAGTTTGATGATCAGATCCTGGCGCTCTATGCCCGGGGCATGAGCACGCGCGACATTGTCTCGGCCTTTGAGCAGATGTACGGGGCGCAAGTGTCTGCGAACCTGGTCTCGCGGGTCACCGAGGCGGTGATCGAGCAGGTTGAGGCCTGGCAGAACCGGGTGCTCGACGAGGTCTATCCCATTGTTTTTCTGGATTGTGTGGTGCTCAAGGTGCGCCAGGACCGGCGCATGGTGAATAAATCGATGTACCTGGCGCTGGGNATCAACACCGAGGGCGAGAAGGAGTTGCTGGGGCTGTGGCTGGCCGAAACCGAGGGGGCGAAGTTCTGGCTCTCGGTGCTCACCGAGCTTAAGAACCGGGGGGTCAAGGAGATCTTCATCGCCTGCGTGGACGGGCTGAGCGGCTTCCCCGATGCCATCGAGGCGGCCTTCCCCCATGCGCGGGTGCAGCTGTGCATGGTGCACATGGTGAGAAACAGCGTGCGCTACGTCTCCTGGAAGGAGCGCAAGGCGGTGTGCCGAGACCTGCGCCAGATCTACCACAGCGCGAGCGCCGAGCAGGCCGAGGCGCAGCTTGCTGCCTTTGAGGCCGTCTGGGGCGAGCGCTATCCCAGCATTGGGCCGATCTGGCGCCGGCACTGGGCACAGGTGATCCCGCTGTTTGATTATCCGCCCGAGATCCGCAAGGTGACCTACACCACCAACGCCATCGAATCGCTCAACAGCGTCATCCGCAAGGCCACCAAGAACCGGCGTGTCTTCCCCAGCGATGCCTCGGCGATGAAGGTGGTATTCTTGGCCGTGCAGAGCGCCTCAAAGCGCTGGACCCGGCCCATCCAGAACTGGAAGGCCGCCATGCATCGATTCGAAATCGAACATGGCGAGCGAATCCGGGCCACTCAGGGATAGGCAGTTACACAAAAAGAATTACAGACTCCATTATCATCCTGCCCTGCCACCTGCCACCTGCCACCTGCCACCTGCCACCTGCCACCTGCCACCTGCCACCTGCCACCTGCCACCTGCCACCTGCCACCTGCCACTTGCCACTTGCCACTTGCCACTTGCCACTGCCCTTAAACACTTCCCATTTCTCATCTCCCGTCTCATGGCATTCTGCCGTCCCTGAATTGACTTAGGTCAACAATCCGGCCGGGTGTGTCCCCGGATTCCATGCAACCTGCTAGGTACTTCCGATGCGTGCGCCTTATCTGCGTATAAGAAAAACGATTGACCGGAGATTGCGACCATGGTTGACCGTTTCGATGGGGTATCCCTTTCACGCCGCCGTTTCCTGAAGCTGGCGGGCGTCGCGGGCTTCGGGGCCCTGGCGGCGCCTGGTGAACTGCTGGCACAGTTTCGCTATCTGGCGCCGGTGAAGGTGGACAATCCGCTGGCCGCGTATCCGGACCGCGGCTGGGAGCAGATCTACCGGGACATCTACCGCAGCGATGGCTCCTTCGTTTTCACCTGCGCCCCCAACGACACCCACAACTGCCTGTTGCGTGCCTATTACAAGAACAAGGTGCTCACGCGCATCGAGCCCACCTACGGCTACAGCAAGGCCACCGACCTCTACGGCAACACCGCCTCCTCCCGCTGGGATCCGCGCTGCTGCCAGAAGGGGCTGGTGCTCACGCGCCGGCTCTACGGTGACCGTCGCGTACGCGGTGCCTTCCTGCGCAAGGGGTTCAAGGAATGGGTGGACAAGGGTTTTCCCCGCGACCGCCGTACGGGCATGCCGCCGAAGGAGATGCTCAACCGCGGCTGGGATTCCTGGGTCAAGGTGTCCCACGAGGAGGCGGCCCGCTATCACGCGAAGGCGCTGGCCAATATCGCCGAGACGTACTCGGGGGATGCCGGGCGGAGTTACCTGGAGGCGCAGGGCTATCACCCGTCCATGATCGATGCCATGGAGGGTGCGGGCACGCGCACCATGAAGGTCCGCGGTGGTATGGCGAAGCTGGGCGCGGCGCGCCTGCTGGGCACCTTCCGCATGGGAAACAGCCTCGCGCTGCTGGATCATCACGTGCGCGGCGTGGGGCCCGGCGAGGCGAAGGGTGCCGGGGCCTGGGATTCCTACTCCTTCCACACGGATCTGCCGCCGGGGCACACCATGGTGTGCGGCGACCAGACGAACGACTTCGAGTTCCACGACGCAGAAAACGCCGAGCTGATCGTCATCTGGGGCATGAACTGGATCTGCACCAAGATGCCGGACAGCCACTGGCTTACTGAAGCGCGCCTCAAGGGGACCAAGACTGTCGCGGTCACCGTGGAATATTCGGCCACGGCCAACAAGTGCGATGAGGTGGTGGTGATCCGCCCCGGCACCGATCCGGCGCTGGCACTGGGCATGGCCGGCGTGATCATGCGCGAGGGCCTCTACGACAAGGACTTCGTGCGCCGCTATACCGACCTGCCCGCACTGGTGCGCATGGATACCCTGGAACATCTCAAGGCCCGCGACGTGTTTCCCGGTCACAAGGAGAGAAAGCCGGACAACTGGACCCATATCCTCAGCGAAGCCGAAAAGGAACCCCCTGTCCACCAGCAGAACGGCCGCTACATCCCCCATGCCCTGAAGGACGAGTTCTCCGATTTCGTTGTCTGGGACAGGAAGACCGGGAAGCCGGTGGCCGTGGGCACGGACCAGCTGGGCGACCACTTCGATGCCCTGGGGGTCGATCCGGCGCTCGAAGGCAGCTTCCAGGTGAAGACGGCGGACGGCGGGACAGTCGAGGTTCGTCCCGTCTTCGACCTGACACGGCAGTACATCGATGACAATCTCACTCCCGCGCAGGTGGAGGCGATCACGTGGGCCCCGAAGGAATCCGTGGAAAGCCTGGCGCGCGACATCGCAAGGCATGCGGGCAAGACACTGATTCCGTGCGGCATGGGCCCGAACCAGTTCTGGAACAACGACAACAAGGACCGGGCCATCTTCATGCTGGTGGCTCTCACCGGCAGCGTGGGCCGCCACGGCGGCAACATCGGCAGCTACGCGGGCAACTACCGCGTGACCCTGTTCTCAGGGGCCGGCCAGTGGACCTCGGAAGATCCCTTCAACGTCCAGCTCGATGCGCACGGCACGGTGTCCACGCGCAGCACCATCCGCTACGAATCGCTGCATTACTGGGCCAACGGCGAACGCATCATGCAGGCCGGCGACAAGGTCATCACCACCGGCGGCCACGTGCCCACGCCTACCAAGGCCATCTGGCAGACCAATTCCAACTCCAGCCTCGGTAACCAGAAGGGCCATTACGACGTCGTCAACAACACGCTGCCCAGTTGCGAGGTGGTGGTCTACAACGACTGGTGGTGGACGGCCTCCTGCGAGTACAGCGACATCGTCTACGGCGTGGACTCCTGGATGGAGTTCAAGTATCCGGACATGACGGCGTCCAACACCAACCCGTTCCTGCAGGTCTTCCCGGCGACGCCGCTGCGGCGCACCTACGAGACCGTGCACGACCTGGAGACCTACCTGCTGGTGGGCCGCGCGCTCACCGGGGTCACCGGCGACCGGCGCTTCACCGACATGTGGCATTTCGTGGAGGAAAACCGGGTCGATGTCTACCTGCAGCGGATCCTGGATCACTCGGCCAACCTGCGCGGCTACCGCTTCCACAACCTCAACGGTCTGGCGCGGCAGGGCATTCCGGCGCTGGTGAACAACCGCACCTATCCGCGCATCTTCAGTTACGAGCAGGTCAGCGAATCGAAGCCCTGGTACACGAAGACGGGGCGCCTGGAGTTCTACCGCCCCGAGCCCGAATTCATCGAGGCGGGGGAGAACCTGGTGGTCTACCGGGAGCCTTCTGATGCCACCTTCCATGAACCCTGCGCCATCCTGGCGAAGGATCATCCGGCGCTGAGACCGAAACAGCCGGCGGACTGGGGGATTGCTGCCGATGATCGCGGTCACCAGTCCCGGCAGATGCGCAACGCCCTGTTCGACGGCGAGGCGCTCCTCAAGACGAAGCACCCGCTGCTTGATCAGGGCTTTCGCTACGTGTTCCACACGCCCAAGTACCGGCATGGGGCGCACACCACGCCCATCGATACCGACTACATGATGATGCTCTTCGGGCCCTTCGGGGACATCTACCGCCGCGACAAGCGCATCCCCGGCACCAGCGAGATGTACGTGGACATCAACCCCTCCGATGCGCAGGCGCTGGGCATCGCCGATGGCGATTACGTATGGATCGACGGGGATCCCGAGGAACTGCCCTTCCGCGGCTGGCAGGATGAGGGCAAGGAGGAGGCCTACCGGGTAGCGCGGCTCATGGCGCGGGCGCGCTACTACCCCGGCACGCCGCCCGGGATCACGCGCATGTGGTTCAACGGCTACATGTCCACGCCGGGTTCCGTGAAGGGTCACAGCACCCGCGAGGACGGCATCGCCAAGAACCCGGAAACCAACTACCAGGCCATGTTCCGCTACGGCGGACACCAGAGCCTGACCCGCTCCTGGCTCAAGCCCACGCACCAGACCAACACCCTGGTGTGGCGCAAGCTCTTCAGCCATGTGCAGGGCCAAGGCTTCGCCGCGGACGTGCACTGCGTCACCGGGGCGCCCCGCGAGGCCATGGCGAAGATCACGCGGGCCGAGCCGGGCGGTATCGGCGGGGAGGGCCTGTGGCGGCCGGTGACCCTCGGGCTTCGGCCCGCCTCCGAGAGCGAGGCCCTGAAACGTTACCTGTCGGGCGGCTACGTGAAGGCCGTCGCGAAGCGACAGTCCTGAGGAGATCCGATATGCCGAGCGTCTACAACTGGCAACTGGGCCGGGAGATGGAATACCCCTACGAGGGCATGCGCCCGCGCCGGCAGTTTGCCATGATCCTCGACACCAACAAGTGCATTGCGTGCCAGACCTGCACCGTGGCCTGCAAGACCACCTGGACCGCGGGCCGCGGCCAGGAGTACATGCTCTGGAACAACGTCGAGACCAAGCCCTACGGCTACTACCCGCTGGGATGGGACGTGAACATTCTCGACCGCCAGGGTGTGCAGACGATGGACGGTCCCGTCTACCACGGCAAGACCCTGTTCGAGGCGGCCCCGGAGGGCGAGGTCGTGCTGGGCTACCGGCCGAAGGACGAGGACTACGCCTACCCGAACGTCGGCGAGGACGACTGTACCGGTGAGATGGGTCAGGGGGCATGGCTGAGCATGCCGCACATGCAGTGGATGTATTACCTGCCGCGCATCTGCAACCACTGCACCTATCCCGCCTGCCTGTCCGCCTGTCCTCGCAAGGTGATCTACAAGCGCGAGGAGGACGGCATCGTGCTCCTGGATCAGAACCGCTGCCGCGGCTACCGGGAGTGCGTGACCGGTTGCCCCTACAAGAAGGTCTTCTTCAACCCGATGACGCGGGTATCGGAGAAGTGCATCGGCTGCTACCCCGCCATCGAGAACGATCGACAGACCCAGTGCACCATCACCTGTATCGGCAAGATCCGCCTGCAGGGGTTTATCACCACACCGGATCAGGCCCGGGAAGACAATCCCATGGACTACATCATCCACGTGGCGAAGGTGGCGAGGCCGCTCTATCCCCAGTTCGGCCTTGAACCGAACACCTACTACATCCCGCCGGTGCACGTACCGCCGGAGTACCTGCGGCAGATGTTCGGCTGGGGCGTGGAGGAGGCCATCGATACCTACCGGCGCGCGCACGAGGACCCGAAGCTGCTCGCCGCGATGCTGCTCTTCGGCGCCACGGCGGAGATCATCCATCACTTCCGGATCGAGGGCGGCACGGTGATCGGTTTCAATGACAAGGGCGCGGAGGTGGTCCGGGTGCCCATGAAGGAGCCGACGTACATCCGGGAGGCCTATGACGCGCGCTTCGACACCTGGCGGACCAATGTGACCTGAGGTGTACGCACATGTTGCAGCAGACACTCGCAAAGGGAACCGCGGCGCTTGCGGCGCTGTTTCTCGCAGCGGCAGCCGGGGCGAACGGCATCAGCGCCGTCGCCGTGGACGCGCCCGGGCCGCTCAAGGACCCGGAGGCGGCCTACTGGGCGAACGCCCCCGCGGCGCAGGTGACCATGCATCCCCAGATCGTGACCCTGCCGCATCACCCGGACATCGCGGTCACCGAGCTCGCCGTGCGCGCCGTGCACAACGGCCGCTGGATCGGCGTGCTCGTGGAGTGGCAGGATCCGAAGCCGGAAGACATCCTGCGTTCCGACAGCTTCGGCGACCAGGTGGCGGTGCAGTTTCCCGTGCAGTCCCCTGCCAGCCCCATGATGGGCAACCCCGGCGGGCTGGTGAACATCCTGCAGTGGCGGGCCGCCTTCCAGCGCGACCTCTCGGAGGGCCAGGCGGATATCCGGGATCTCTATCCCTATGCGCTGGTGGACGTCTACCCGGACGAGGTGCTCAACCTCACGGATGCGCGCGCCTATACGGGCGGGCTCGGCGTGGACAATCCCGTCTCCCGTCCGTTCGACAGCCCGGTGCTCGACCAGGTGGCCAAGGGCTGGGGTACGCTCACGGTCAAGCCGGTCCAGCAGGCCGACGGCTGGGGCGTGTGGAAGGACGGTCGATGGCGGGTGGCCATCACGCGCCCTATGACGCCCCAGAACCCCGGTGACCCGGAGTTCTCGCCCGGTATCGAGACCACGGCCGCCTTTGCGGTATGGAACGGCACTCGCGGCGAGGTGGGCGCGCGCAAGGCGTGGTCCAACTGGGTGCCGCTGACCGTCGGGGAATGATCCGTGAGAGTCGAAGCGCGCGATGATTCGTCGATGCAGGTTCAGGCAATGCTTGATCGCAGCTACCGGTGCGGCACATTGGCCCCCTTGTTCGCCTATCCGGAGCCGGGACAAAGCGAAGCCCTCTACAGGTCGCTGGCAACGTTCATGACACGCTGGGACGCGGAAGAGGGCGAAGCCCGGCGCGCCCTGGCCGCGTTCGTGTCCGCCTGGGATGACGGGGAGGGTGAAGCACTGCGTGCCGAGTATGCACGACTGTTTCTCGGGCGCACACCCTGTCCGCTGCACTCCGCGGCCTACGGCAGTGCCGGGATGCTTGCGGGACCCTCCGCCGAACTGGCGGACGTGAGTGGTTTCTACCAGGCATTCGGTATTGATGTCCGCGAGGACGCCCCCGAGCGGCCGGACCACCTGGCCGTGCAACTGGAGTTCTACGCCACCCTGTTGGCCAAGGAGGCGTACGCGTGCTTCAACGGCTGGTCCGAGCGCGAGTCGGTGACCCGCGATGCCGCGCGGGACTTTCTCAACGATCACCTGGGGCGCTGGCAGGGCGCGCTGACCGCGCGGCTGGTACGCAACGATGCCGCCTCACCCTTCCCGGAGGCCGCCCGGTGGCTGGATCGTTTCCTGGAGCGGGAATGCCGCGTTCGTGATGTGGTGCCGCGACCCTTCGGCGAGCCGGTGGACGATCACATGCAGTCGGATTGCCTGGTCTGCCCTGATAAAGGCAGTGGCAAGTCTCAAGTCTCAAGTGGCAAGGAGAGTCACCCTTACCCCGGCTCTCTCCCTGAGGGAGAGGGAGGAGTATAAGACCCCCTCCCCACGACGCGGGGGAGGGTTGGGGGGCTTGCCACTTGAGACTTGCCACTGCCTTCATCTCACTTCCACCTCGGGCACATGGGCCCGCAGGCGCTCCAGCAGGGCGGGGTCGTCCAGCGGGTCCGCCAGGTGCACCGGAGGTGGTCGGCATCGCTGCAGGACGTGGCGCATGACGCCCCGCGCCGCCAGCCAGCGGGTCATCTTTTCGAGCTGTACTCCATCGAGCAGCGACGGGTCCACGGTGGTGCGAAACTCGTGATCCACGCCGCTCGCCATCAGCAGGTGGGCGCTCTCGGCCGCGCGCGCGCCGCTGCCGGGCACGCCCGTGATGCGCGCGTACTCCTCCAGCGGGGCCTTCAGGTCGAAACCCACCCAATCCACCAGGGGCAGCACCCGGGCCAGGCGCTCGGGGTAAGGCCCGCCGGTGTGCAGGCCGGTGAGAAAGCCCATCTCGCGCGTCTCCCGCAGGGCCTGCCCAAGGCCGGACTGCAGCGTGGGTTCGCCACCGCTGAAGACCACCGCGTCCAGCAGGCCGCGGCGGCGTTCGAGGAAATGGAGCACATCGGACCAGGGGCGGTCGCCGGTCCCCCGGGGGATCAGGTGCGGGTTGTGGCAATAGCCGCACTGCCAGGGACAGCCCTGGCAGAAGACCACCGCCGACAGGCGGCCTGGCAGGTCCAGGGTGGTGAGCTGTGTCAGTCCGCCCACAGAGAGTTCCGGAACCTCACCGGGGCGGCCCATGGCTTTGTGGAACTCCGTGACGGGTGATGACATTGGGTGAATCCGGCTGTTCAGACATGAAGAAACTTTGCTGGGCATCGCGCTCGCCGGGATGGCAGGCATACAGGGAACGCACGTTGGTCGATCTGCAGGCCGGATAAGGCGCAACCGCATCCGGCATGCCCGGGCAGTGGCCGGGGGATGCGCTGCGCTTATCCGCCCTACGTATTGCGCTTACGCGGCCCTGTGTTCGCGGAAGTGTTGCCGCTCCCCGTGCTCGCTCTTCTTGCCGGGGTTGAACTCGGCCACGGGGCGGTGATACCCCATCACGCGGGTCCAGACCTCGCAGCGCTGGCGTTCCTCGTCACGCAGTTCGGAGTGTTGCATGGTCACTTGCTGCATCGTTCTCGTCTCCTCTTTCAGTTGAGATGGGCGCTCTCGGCGCTTTCGGCTCGTTTGCGTTCCAGGATCTCCGCGTCGCATTTCGGGCAGAACGCGTGTTCCCCGGAGAGGTAACCGTGGGTCGGGCAGATGGAGAAGGTGGGCGTCACCGTGATGTAGGGCAGCCGGAAGCGCTCCAGTGACCGCCGCACCAGCGCCTTGCAGGCCTCGACGCTGGAGATCTGCTCGCTCATGTAGAGGTGCAGCACCGTGCCTCCGGTGTAGCGGGTCTGCAGGGCGTCCTGCATCTCCAGGGCCTCGAAGGGGTCGTCGGTGTAGCCCACCGGGAGCTGGCTGGAATTGGTGTAGTAGGGCCCATCGTCGCTGCCCGAATGGAGGATGTCCGGGAAACGGCGCTTGTCCTCCTTGGCGAAGCGATAGGTGGTGCCCTCGGCGGGGGTGGCCTCCAGGTTGTACATGTGGCCGGTCTCTTCCTGGAATTCCGTCAGCCGGGCGCGCACGTGGTCCAGCAGTTCCACGGCGAAGGCATGGCCCCACTCGCTGGCAATGTCGTGCTCGTCGTGGGTGAAGTTGCGGATCATCTCGTTGATGCCGTTCACGCCCAGCGTGGAGAAGTGGTTGCGCAGGGTGCCGAGATAGCGCCGGGTATAGGGGAACAGGCCCGCGTCCATGTGGTGCTGGATCACCTTGCGCTTGATCTCCAGGCTGTTGCGCCCCAGCTCCAGCAGGGCATCGAGGCGG
Organism: Thioalkalivibrio thiocyanodenitrificans ARhD 1; assembly: GCF_000378965.1. Classification (NCBI taxonomy): domain Bacteria; kingdom Pseudomonadati; phylum Pseudomonadota; class Gammaproteobacteria; order Chromatiales; family Ectothiorhodospiraceae; genus Thioalkalivibrio; species Thioalkalivibrio thiocyanodenitrificans. Next base: position 1,470,606 of record NZ_KB900536.1, on the reverse strand, counting down.
GCGAAAAGCCCTTCGCGGTCGCCGCGGAACAGATAGCCCAGGCGCGCGCAGTTGACCGTGACCACTCCCAGTGAACCGGTCTGCTCCGCCGAGCCGAACAGGCCGTTGCCGCGCTTGAGCAGCTCGCGCAGATCGAGCTGCAGCCGGCAGCACATGGAGCGGATCATGTTGGGCTTGAGTTCCGAGTTGAGGAAGTTCTGGAAGTAGGGCAGGCCGTAGCGGGCGGTCATGTGGAACAGGCGGTCGGCGTTGTCCGACTCCCAGGGGAAGTCGGGGGTGATGTTGTAGGTAGGGATGGGGAAGGTGAACACCCGGCCCCGGGCATCACCCGCGGTCATGACCTCGATGTAGGCCCGGTTGATCAGGTCCATCTCCTCCTGCAGATCGCCGTAGGTGAACGGCATCTCCTCGCCGCCGATGATCGGCACCTGCTCGCGCAGGTCCTCGGGACACACCCAGTCGAAGGTGACGTTGGTGAACGGCGTCTGGCTGCCCCAGCGCGAGGGGACGTTGAGGTTGTAGATGAACTCCTGGATGCACTGCTTGACCTGATCAAAGGGCAGCTGGTCCTTGCGCACGAAGGGGGCCAGATAGGTGTCGAAGGAGCTGAAGGCCTGGGCGCCCGCCCACTCGTTCTGCAGGGTGCCGAGGAAGTTGACCATCTGGCCCACGGCGCTGGAAAGGTGCTTCGGGGGTCCCGCCTCGATCTTCCCCGGTATGCCGTTGAATCCCTCGTGGAGCAGGGTACGCAGCGACCAGCCGGCGCAGTAGCCTGCCAGCATGTCGAGATCGTGGACGTGGATGTCGCCCTCGCGATGGGCCTCGCCGATCTCGGCGGGATAGACGTGGCTCAGCCAGTAGTTGGCGATCACCTTGCCCGACACGTTGAGGATCAGTCCACCCAGGGAATAGCCCTGGTTGGCATTGGCGTTCACGCGCCAGTCCTGGCGGTGCAGGTACTCGTTCACGGAGGTTGCCACGTCCACCAGGGTGCGCCGATCCTGGCGCAGTTGCTTGTGCTGTTCCCGGTAGACGATGTAGGCCCGCGCGGTGCGGAAGTGATCGGCGCTGATGAGCACCTGCTCGACAACGTCCTGGATCTGCTCGATGGCCGGCGCCTCGCCCTGGAAACGGTGGGCGATGACCTTGACCACCTGCGTGCCCAGGCGGCGTGCCTCTTGCGCGTCGAACTCCTCCGTGGCCGCCCCCGCGCGGCGAATGGCCGAGATGATCTTCTCCCCGTTGAAGGATGCCCGCTGGCCGTTGCGCTTGACGACGCTGGTGGGCAGGTGGACCGGGGCGCCGGCCCCCTGTGCGTGGGCGGTACTGGGTGTCATCGCGTCTCCCCCTTGAGGTGGTGCGGCCCGGTCGGTTTCGTGCCGGGCCATTCTTGGAAGAGACTATATAGTGGGGTCGAGACGCTCCTGCACCCCAATATCTTGGGTTCATTGATCTGGATCAACTGCCAGGCGTGTTTCCTGTCCATGCCGGTTTCCGGGCCCGGAAGTTCACCCCGACCTGTCCGGAGTACGCACCCGCCGCGCCCGCTGGGTGCCTTGTGCTTCGAGGCCGCACGGCCGATTGGAAACGACGACAGGCACCGCCTTGCATCCGCGCCATTCGGGGGCCGCCGGGCATGCCTCGGCCGCGGATGGCGGGCAAGGTGCCCGGCGGATGCGCTCCGCTTATCCGCCCTACGGCTGCCGGGGTCTCCCCGTAGGAGCCCGGTCCCCCGGGCGAAGAATGATCCACCGGTGCCGGCCCGGATCGCCCAGGGGACTGGGCACCTATGGTGCGGGGGGGGTGTTTGCCTTTCACGCCATGGGCAAGGTGCCCGGCGGATGCCCTTCGCTTGTCCGCCCTGCGGCTCTCAGTTTTTCTGTGAACAACCTGGTGGAATTGCACAGCCGCGCTGAATGGCAAGATATTTACGGGACACGACACTAGCCAACGTCATCGAGCACGCGGCGGCGGAAGTGGACGCCGAGAGTCCGGGCAATCGCCTCGCAGGCAGCGATATCCAGCCCCGGGAGGCCGTCGATGGCGGTGAGGGTTACCTCCGGCACGTGGCGCTGCGCCCGGAGCACGAAATCCTGCACGGCCGTCCAGGCGCCCGCATGCAGCGGTCGGCAGTGGCGGTCGTAGACGGCGGCATTCTGGCCGTTGAGGGAGACCGACAGGGCGTCCACCAGGCCGGCCAGGCGGGGGGTGACGTCCTCCCCGTGCACCAGGTTGGCGAGGCCGTCGGTGTTGATGCGTACCCGGCGGGCGCCCGCCGCCCGCACGGCGGCGGCCACCCGGAGCACCTCGTCCAGGCGCAGGGTGGGTTCCCCCAGGCCGCAGAAGACCACCTCGTCCCACGTCCCGGGATCCTGCCCCGCGGCGGCGATCATCTCCCCGACGTCCGGCTCGTCGCGTATGCGCAGGCCGTGCCCCTTCACATCCCAGACCTTGTTGAACTTGGGGCAGAAGGCGCAGCGCAGGGTGCAGCGGTTGGTGACGTTGATGTAACGCTGGTTGCGGATGGTGTAGCCCACCACGGGCGCGTGAGTTTCATGCATGGGTTTCTCCGCGGGGTGCCGGGATTGCACTGGAAAACATGGCGCCATCACGAGGCTCACGAAGGGGCAAAGGGCGTGAAGGTTACGGGACGATCTCTCGCCAGGAACGCCGCGCACGCCCGGGAATCAGAAAATGCGTAGGTTGGGGTGAGCCGCGCGAACCCCAACAGCATGGGCCGGGATCAGACATCGGATGTTGGGGTTCGTTCCTCACCCCAACCTACCTGTTGGCCGGGTTTCCGGGCGTGCGCGGCGTTCCTGGCGAGAAAGAAGCTTTATTTCGCGCCCGTCGTGATGTTCGTAACTTCACATATTATCCGGCCGGCGACGGTAACCGCCTTGCGCCAGGTCAAGCCGCCGTGATTGACCCGGGTCACCGCTCCGGCCATCGTAGCGGGTATGGTTTCGCTACATGCCCGGAGAGACGTATCCATGCAGCAGTCGTCACCCGCACGAATCGGCATTCTCACGGTCTCGGACCGCGCCAGTCGCGGCGAGTACGAGGACCGGGGCGGTCCCGCCATCCGCGCATGGCTCGAACAGGCGCTGGCCAGCCCCTGGGCGCCGGCGGCGCGCATCGTGCCCGACGAGACAGACCTGGTGGCCGGGGCGCTGCGCGACCTGGCTGACGGGGAGGGCTGCTGCCTGGTGGTGACCACGGGGGGTACCGGTCCGGCCTCGCGGGACATCACCCCGGAGGCCACCGAACAGGTGTGTGACAAGCTCATGCCCGGTTTCGGGGAGCTGATGCGCTCGGTCTCCCTGCAACATGTTCCCACAGCCATCCTGTCCCGCCAGACCGCGGGCATCCGCGGCCGCTGCCTGATCATCAACCTGCCGGGCAAGCCCTCGGCCATCGCAGAATGCCTGGAGGCGGTCTTCCCCGCCGTGCCCTACTGTATCGACCTGATCGAGGGGCCGTATCTGGAGACGCGGGAGGACTTCGTTCAGGCATTCCGTCCGGCCCACGCCCGGCGCGGGGCTTGAGGGTTGGGTGTTATACGAGGGAGTGTTTTTTTGCCACAGAGGTCACAGAGGGCACAGAGAAAAGCATGGGTCGGGGTGCCTGCCAGTCCGCGTGGCATGGCCAGCGAACGAACAATCCCTGTTTCTTCTTTCCTCTGTGTCCTCTGTGACCTCTGTGACCTCTGTGGCCAAAATCAGCATACCCATGGCCGCCACGCACTGCGGGGCCTTCTGTGGCAAATCACACACCACGGCGTGGCAGATGCCCCATCGATGCGCCGGGCCGGATGCGTGATCGGTCTCAAGTGACTGTTTCCCGGGCGCTTCTCCCGGGTAGGAGTCTGGCATGGTTCTCGCAATGTGATACTGGCGAAGTCTGCCGGGGTGTCTGAACCGAACCGCCGTCGCGATGGAGCAGTCTATTGCGGGGACCATGGTTTTCCCGAATGACGAACCGGAACAAACCCCATGCCCCGTCTCACTGTCCTTTCGTTTGCCGCCCTGATCCTGCTCGTGCTGCTGGCCTGGTTGCTCCAGCCCCGGTTGGCGGCTCTGCTGGATGACGGCGACCAGCCGCCCGCGTGGCTGGCGGAGGCCGACGGCGACTGTGACCTGCACGCCGGCCCCTGCCGCGTGTCCCTGGAAGGCGGCGGCTGGGTGGAACTGGAGATCGAGCCGCGCCCGATCCGCATGCTGTATCCGTTCACCATCCAGGTGCGCCACGAGGGTGTTGCCGCAGAAACCGTGTCGGTGGACTTCAGCGGCAAGGAGATGGAGATGGGCTTCAACCGCCCGCGGCTTCAACCAGTGGAGCCCGGCATCTTCCGCGGCGACGGGCTGCTGCCCATGTGCGTGCTGGAGCGCATGACCTGGCGGGTGCAGGTGCTGATGGACAGTGCGGCGGGCCGTGGTGTGGCCGTGTATCACTTCGAGACAACCCGGGACTGAGGAACGATGGCCGGTCGAATCATGCTTGAACGCGGTTTGTGGATACTGGTGGCGGCCCTGCTGGTTGCGGTGGTGTGGGTGGCATTCTTTCTGCCCGAGGCGGAGGAGACCGCTCAACCCCCTCATCGGGCGTTGCCCTTGGCCGCCGAGCCGGTGGGCGGGGATTTCCGCCTCTCTCGGGAGGGGGAGTCCTTCGAGCTGGCCGAGCATCGCGGCAAGGTGGTGCTGCTCTACTTCGGCTACACCTACTGTCCGGATGTCTGTCCCACCTCACTGGTCTTCATGCGCCAGGCCCTGGAGCAACTGGAGCCCGATCAGCTCGAACAGGTTCAGGGGTTGTTCGTCAGCGTTGATCCCGAGCGCGACGACCCGGCGCGCCTGGACGAATACACCCGCTTCTTTCATCCGGGCATCATGGGCGCGAGCGGTACCCACGAGCAGTTGCAGCATGCAGGCCGCCTCTACGGCGCCGCCTGGCAGCGCACGGAGACCGGGTCCGCCATGGGCTATGCCGTTGACCACAGCTCCAACACCTACGTGATCGACCGCGACGGGCGGCTCGTGGAGATCCTGCCCCACGGGAGCGACGCCGAACAGATTATTGCAACCGTTCTTCCCTTGCTGACAGAGGACTAGATAGATGAAGCGATTTCTGATGCACACCCTACTGCCGGCCGCGCTGCTGCTTTCAGTCGGCGCGGTCCAGGCGGGCAGCCACGGCCATGACGCGGGCGCCTCCCACCCGGTCAAGGTGCACATGCCCTTCGTGCGCCTGATGCCGCCGGGCCAGCCCAATACCGCCGCCTTCATGACCCTGGAGAACACCGGCGGGAAGGACCTGGCCGTGGTGTCCGCCGAGAGCGGCGTCTCCCGCGTGGTGGAGCTGCATACCCATACCATGCACGAGGGTGTGATGCGCATGCGCGAGATCGAGCGCATCGAGGTCGCGGCGGGCGCGCGCACGGAGCTCAAGCCCGGCGGCCTGCACGTGATGCTCATCGGCCTGCACGAGCCGTTGCAGGAAGGGCAGGTGGTGGAAGTGACCCTGGTCTACGATGACGGTTCGCGCCAGATGATCCACGCCCCGGTGCGTGATCCCGGCGACATGATGCCGGGCCAAGGGCATGGCCACGGCATGAACCATTAGCGGTTCGTTTCTTCACCGGCCAATGGCTTTTCACCACGAAGCGCACGAAGTTGTAAGGAATATTTCTCTTGCCAAGGCGCAAAGTCCGCCAAGGAACTCGAAGGATGCGTAGGTTGGGGTGAGCAGCGCGAACCCCAACAGCATCGGCAGGGGTCAGGCATCGCATGTTGGGGTTCGTTCCTCACCCCAACCTACCTGATTTCCGGTTTTCCCGGGGCGCTTTGCGTCTTGGCGCGAGAACAATTGCGCTTCGTGGTGAAACAAATGCCTCCCGGCGTCAGCCCAGGTTGCCGCGCAGATTGTCCCAGTTGAGCTGGTCGAATTCCAGGACCTGTCCGCCGTGGCGTTGCGCGAAGGCCTCCGCATCGGCCCGCTGCGAGAACGGTGCGGGGGAATGCCCCATGGCGCCCTGACGGTCGTGGCCCATCACGTAGACGGCGTCCCGGGCTTCCATGTAGATATCGTCGGAAGGCTCGTCCCAGTCGGTACGGGACAGATCATGCACGAAGAGTCTATCGATGGCGGGTACGGATTCCGGCTGCCAGGACCACGCCAGCATGTCCTGCACGGAGCAGAACGGCAACAGGCGGCGGTCGCGCAGGCAAGCCTGGCCCTTGGGGCCGGGGAAACGCACAATCGTCATGCCGCACAGGGCGCACTCGTGCTCGTCTGTGAGCAGGATCGGTGAACAGCCCGTGGCCGCGCTCTCCCGGTCACCGCCGCAGGCCACCAGAGTCAGTGTGGGCAGGGCGGCGAGCAGAGCGAGGACCTGACGTCGTGTGGGCATGGCGATGAATCTCCTGTGCGAGGGAAGACGCGGACAAGGGAACGTTCAGGTACGCCGCGCGGCGAACAATGCCGCGGCCGCCCCCAGCGGCACCGCGATCCAGGCCACCAGGATGCCGAGCAGCAGCGAAAGCGGGTAGTCCTGATCCTGGAATACGCTCAGCAGGCCGCTGCTAGTCGCGGTTTCCTCGAAGCCGATCAGATTGACCAGGCGGAACACGTCGGTGGGGTTGAGCAGCAGCAGCAGGCGGAACACTCCGCCGTCGACACGCCCCTCGGTGCCCACCAGCACGCCCAGCAGCACCAGGTCGTAGACCAGTACGAACAGGAACCACACCAGCAGGGCGAGCCCCGCCGCCCTGGCCTTCTCCCGCGTGACCACGCTCACCAGGTAGGCCAGTGCCAGGAAGGTCAGCCCCAGCAGGATGGCACTGGCGATGAACAGGCTGAACGGGCCCGTGAGATTCGCGAACGTGGCCTGTTCCGCCAGCAGTCCGATCAGGACGGCGGCAATACCGAAGCCGAGCGCCGTGGAAAGCGCCAGGATGGCCCCGTGGCCCAGGAACTTGCCGGCCAGCAGGCCGGTGCGGCTGAGCGGATAGGTCATGAGCAGCAGCAGCGTACCCTGCTCGTCCTCGCCGACGATACTGTCGTAGGCGAGCATCAGGGCGATGAGCGGGATCAGGAATACCGCGAGACTCGCCAGACTGACGATGGTGGTGGAGATGCGGGTAAAGCCCACCTCCCCGGAGGCGGCGGCTCCGAACCATGCCAGTCCCATGGCCAGCAGCGCAAAGGCCAGGGTGATGGCCAGGATCCAGCGGTTGCGCATGCCGTCGCGGAACTCCTTGCCGGCCACGATGAAGATCTCACGCATCGCCTTGTCCTCCGTTGCGGCCTCTGGCATCGAAGTAGGCGTAGAGCGAGTCGAGGGTGGGCGGCTCCATGCTGATGTCGCTGAGTTGCTCTTCGGCCAGCAGGGTGCGCAGCACGTCCAGCTTCTCCGACGGCGCGGTGTTCAGGTGCGCACGCCCGTCACCGTTGGTCATCACCTGTACGCCGCGTTCCACGAGCCGGCCGCGCAGCGCCTCGCTGATCTCTTCGCTGCGCACGTGGATGCGCAGCGGCAGGCCGGCCTCCTGGCGCAGGGCGTCGATGGTGCCCCATGCCAGCAGCCGCCCCTCGCACAGGATGGCGACCCGGTCGATGTGGCGCTCCACCCCCGGCAGCACGTGGGAGCTGAGGATCACGCTGGTGCCCTTGCCGCGCAGTTGGTCGATCATGCCGTAGACGTCGCGCACCGCCATCGGATCCAGCCCCACGGTGGGCTCATCGAGCAGCAGCAGGCGCGGCTCGCCAAGCAGGGCCTGGGCGAGCCCGAGGCGCTGGCGCATACCCTTGGAGTAGGTGCGCACCCGACGCCTGGCGGCGTGACCCAGGCCCACGCGTTCCAGCAGCCGGTCCGCCTCGGGCACCGGCACGCGCTTGAGGCGTGCGAAATAGCGCAGCACCTCGCAGCCGCTCAGGTTGTCGTAGAAGCTGACGTTCTCCGGCAGGTAACCCAGTTGCAGGCGCAGGTTGCGGGCGTGGTGGCCGCGCGGATCCTCGCCGAGCACGCTCACCCGTCCGGCGGTGGGCGCCAGGATGCCGAGCACCAGCTTCATCATGGTGGACTTGCCCGCGCCGTTGTGCCCCAGCAGGCCCAGCACCTCGCCGGCCTCCACCGTGAGGCTCAGCCCCTTGAGTGCCTGCACCGCGCCGAAGCGGCGCTCGACCTGTTCCAGACATACGATGGGGCTCATCCCAGTTCCTCCAGAGAACGGGTCGGGCGCATCAGGGGGGCGCTGTCCTTCACGCCCGGCGGGCGCAGGACGGGAAAGGTGCGTTGCACCCAGCGCAGGAGCTGTATGGCGGGGCTGTTCATCAGTACACGCGCCATGGGGTATTTCCAGAGCAGCCGGTCCACCGAGTCATTGGGTTCGTGGGGCACGTCGCCGATACCGTCGCCGCTCAGGTCCCATCCCACATAGTCGCTCCAGTAATTGCCGCGGCCCTCCACGGACCATTCCTGTTGGCGCGTGGCCACGTACATGACCTGGCTGCGGTTGTTGACCAGCGCATTGTCGTGGATGCGGTTGCCCTCCGATCCGGCGGTGAGGTGGATGCCGATGTCGGTGCTCGCCACGAGATTGTCGCGGATGACGTTGTGCTGGGAATTGTATACGAACAATGCCTTGCCCTCGGCCCCGGCGATGGTTTGCCCGCCGGTGCCCGGTGTGGTGCCGTGGCGAATGCCGATCGCCGTGTTGCCCTCGATGGTGGAGTAGGTGATGTCGTTGAGCAAGAAACCGTAGTTCTCGTCGCCCATCGCGCGGTTGCCCACCACCTTGAGATTCCGGGAGGCCATCAGGGCGAAGCCCGCCCTGTTGTCCCGGGTGCGGTTGCCCATCACCTCGTTGTGATGCGAGAACATGTAATGGATGCCGTAGCGCTGGTCATGCAGGGTGTTGCCCAGCAGCCGATTGTGGTCGCTCACGTCAATGTAGATGCCGTCGCGGGTCTCCCGGACGACATTCCCCGCGACGATGGCGTGGTTGACGTTGAACAGGTGGATACCGTTTCCGCGATCCTGGGAGCGCAGCGCCGTGTCTCCGCTGATGCGATTGTCCGCCACGACCGCGTGGGGTGTTCCGTCCAGCCAGATGCCGAAGCCGCGGGCGTGGATGCGGTTGCCGATCAGGCGAACGCGCTCGGCCTGTTTTTCCACGAAGATGGCGGCGTCCATCGCGGTGAGATCGGCGCCGCCGTTGCGCAGGGTCAGGCCCTGTATCACCACGTCCGGGGCCGCTACCACCAGTACGCGGCCCTTTCCGTCGCCGTCGAGTACGGCGTCGGCCTCGGCCGTGAGTCTCATGGGGGTTTCGACGCGCACACCGCCCGGGTGGGACCCGGATTCGAGGTGCAGCCAGGCACCCGGCCGCGCGTCCGCAAGCGCCGTGGCAAGCTGGCCCGGGGCGATGCGCAATGGGGTGTCAACGGCATGTGCACTGCCGGTCCAGAACAGGGCCAGCAAGGCGAGTATTCGGATAGTTCTCATGGGGATGGGCGCGGAGGCGGCGTACTCGCACCGCCCCCGCGCCACGCCCTCCGTTACAGGGTGGTCAAGCCTCGACAATCATGCGACCGGCCATCTCCATGTGCAAGGCATGGCAGAACCAGCTGCAGTAGTACCAGTACACCCCGGCCTTGTCGGCCGTGAAGGTGACCGAGGCGGTCTGCTGCGGGCTGATCTCCATGCTCACCCCATGGTCCATGACGACAAAGCCGTGGGAGAGATCTTCGATTTGATCGAGGTTGGTCACCACCACGGTCACCTCGTCGCCCTTCTTGACGCGGAACTGGTCCATGCCGAAAGCGGGGGCGACCGCGGTCATGTAGACCCGCACCTTGTTGCCGTCGCGGATGACCTTGTTGTCGGTGTCCACGTTGACCCCGTCGCGCCGGGCCATCTCGATGGTCTCGGCGAAGTAGGGGTCATCCCGGTCCCAGATCTGCCTGGTCTGGATCTGGTCACGGCGCACGATGACCGCGTCGTGAGGCTCGGCGAAGGTGGGGGTGTCATGCACCAGCACCATCTCGTCGCCCGAGATGTCGATCATCTGGTCGCACTCCGCGTGCAGCGGGCCCACCGGCAGGAAGCGGTCCTTGGAGAACTTGTTGAGCGAGAACAGCCACTTGCCGTCCGCATCCTTGGACTCCGCCAGGGAGGCATGGTTGTGGCCCGGCTGGTAGTGGACGTCGATCTTCTGGACGATGTAGTCCACGTTCTCGCCGTTGTAATGGCGCACGGCGTTTTCTATGTGCCACTTGACCACCTGGCTGTCCAGGAACAGGGTGGTGTAGGCGAAACCCCTGCCGTCGTAGGTCGTGTGCAGCGGCCCCAGCCCCAACTCCGGTTCCGCTGCGACCACGTCACGTTCGTTCTCGAGCTCCCCGTTGAACAGGGCGTCAAGCCGCGAGATCTCGATCATGGTGACGGTGGGCGAGAGCTTGCCGGCGGCGATGAAGTACTTGCCGTCGGTGGAGGTGTTGAGCCCGTGCGGGTTTTTTGGCACCGGGATATAGCGGGTGACGTTGAGGTCGGACGTCTTGCGGCCATCCACCACGGGCACGTCGGAATTGCCGATGGTGGTGAAGTTGCCGTCGCGCACAGCCTGCTCGATGTTGGAGATGTTGAACACCACCACGTGGTCGCGTTCTGCCTGCATCTTGCCGGCCAGGGTCACCGCGTGCTCGGAGTTGTAACAGGTGGAGGCGGTATACTTGCCCGTGTAGTCGGCATCCGTGTTGTCCAGGTTGCCGTCCACCAGCACCTGCCACTTCACCTCCATAGTGTCGGCATCGATTGCGCTGTAGAGCGTCCGGTAGTTTTCCGTATCGTCCATGCCTGTGCCGTCATTGGGCTGCGGGATCAGGAACTCGCCGTTGGCGAACACGTAACCGGTACGCGGTGCCTTCTGAAGCCGCAGACCGTGGATGGCCTGGACGTTGGGCACGGTCACCATCTTGTCCGTCTTGAACACGTCCAGGCGGATGCGGGCCACGCGGGTGTTGGCCTTGTCGTTGATGAACATGTAGCGGCCGTCGTGGCTGCCGTCCGTGTAGCTCACGTGGGGATGGTGCGCATCGCCGTTGGTGAAGCGCCAGCTGTCGCCCATGATGCGCTTGGACTCGTTGGTCATGCCCCAGCCGGTGGCCGAGCAGTGGTTGAATACCGGAATGCGCATGATCTCGCGCATGGACGGTACACCGTAGACGCGCACTTCACCCGACTGCCCGCCGCTCCAGAAGCCGTAGTAGTCGTCCAGTTCGCCCAGTGGAACGTGGGGGCTCTGCCCGCCACCACTGTTGCGCGCCGCTGTTGCCTCTCCGCTCTTCATGAGCGCGGCGCCTCCGCCTGCTGCACCGATCATGCCGACGGCGGCCGTGGCCCCCAGAAAGCGCCGGCGTCCCGGGCTTTCCAGGGCCTTATTTTCATCGTTTCGGTCTGTCATGACGTCACCTCTCTATGGTTAAAAGGCTGCTAATTCTTTGCGGTTGATGCAGCCTGTTCCTCGATCCGGATGACCGGATATTCGCCACCTTTCGCCCTTCCCGCCGAGATGCTGGCCGCCTTCTCTCGCCGCTTGCGGCGGGCGATCAAGGGCGGGCACTTGCGGTCGTTCCAGTAGGTCACCTGGCAGTCCAGGCAGTAGTGGCATTCGTTGGCATTGATGCGCCCGTCAGGGTGGACGGCCTGCACCTCGCATTCATTGGCGCAGATCTGGCAGGGTGTCCCGCACTCCTTGTGGCGCTTGAGCCAGTCGAACAGGCGGATACGCGCGGGTATGGCCAGGCCGGCGCCCAGTGGGCACATGTAGCGGCAGAAGAATTTGCGGTTCACCACGGAGATGGCGAGCAGGATCCCTGCGTAGAGCACGAATCCCCATTCGCGCTGGAAGCGAAGTGTGACCGCGGTCTTGAACGGCTCGACTTCGGCATAGACCTCGGCGGTGGAGAGCGAATGAAGCGAGATGGCGAACAGGACGAGCAGGATCATGTACTTGATCGCCCAGAGCCGCTCGTGAACCGCCCAGGGAAACTCGAACTGCGGCACCTTCAGCTTGCGCGACACCTCGTTGATCAGCTCCTGCATGGCACCGAAGGGGCACAGCCAGCCGCAGTAGACTCCCCGCCCCCAGAGCAGCAGGGTGGCCGCCACGAAGGTCCAGAGGATGAACATCATGGGATCCATCAGGAAGGTGTCCCACTTGAAATCACGGCCCAGCGAGTTGGTGAAGGTGAAGATGTTGACCACCGAGAGCTGCGCCAGGGCATACCAGCCGATGAACACCACGGTGTAGATCAGGAAGACATGACGAATCCGCAGCAGAAGCTTCGGACGCCGCGCCAGCACGTCCTGGAACATCAGGATGAATACCAGCAGCGTGAGTCCGATGCCCAGCACCACGATATGGATGACGCGGTCTTCCCAGACCGTCACCCACAGCGGCCGGTCTTCGTCGACTGCGATGGCGGGCTCGGGCGGATCAGGATAGGTGAACCAGGCCTCCGGCGGCGTATACATGAGCGGGAAGTTGACGAAGGCGGAGTCGAGGGCCCCCACCTGCCGGCGCACCAGCAGCTCGACTTCCCAGGGGCGTCCCGGGTCGAAGCCGTGCTCGGCGCGCACCACGAAGATGTCGCGCTCGATGAAATGGGGCGCACCTTCGGCGGCGATGCTCGGGGCACGGATCAGGTCGGTGTCGCGGAACTGGATGGCGCGGTCGCCCTGCATCAACTGAATGCGATCGAAGATGCCGCCACGCACGAACCCGGAGCCCTTGAACGAATAACGGCCCGAGGCCATGAGCAGGATGGCGTGCTCATCGAGTTCCAGACGGTCCATGACCCGCTCGTAATGGGCGTCGCCGAGCAAGTTGCGGCCCGCGGTGGGCGCGTTGAGATAGGCGGCGTGGAAATCGATAAAGGTCTCGTCCTCGGCCCCCGGTGGGGCGGTCTCCCGGCCCTCGGCCTCGGTGCCGATGAATGCCTCGTCCACCTCGCCGCGGGTCAGATCCAGGCGTCCGACGGCGCCTGCTTCGAGCAGCTCGTTCCAGGTGGCGGGTTCGAACACGTCCTCGCGCACGCTGGCCGGTTCCCGGACGGCCAGTGCGGCGGGGTCGACCAGGCCGTGGGCCAGGGCGATGCGCCGGGCGCTGCGCATAATGCCTTCGCCCATGACCACCACCGTGACCGTGGCCCCGGAGACGGCGTCCACGTACTGGTATCCCTCGCGCTGGCGCGGTGAGATGCCGACACGCACCCGATCCTTGATGGTGCGCGTCAGATACTGGTTGGCGAAGTCCACCAGGCGCTGTTCCGGGATGCCCACCAGCATGATGGGTTCGCTGTGCTCAAGGACACGCACGCCGACGATCATGCCGGTCATGTCCAGGGCCACCAGCATGTTCACGGGCTCACCCGAGTAGGCGGGGATGGGGGCCACGTCGTTGGTCTCGAACAGCAGCCCGATCTGCTCTTCACCCCGGTAGACGGCCCGGGCCGGCGGATCCCCGGCGGGTTCCCCGAGGCGATCCGCTTCCGCGAAGAATCGCTCCCAATCGGCTCCTGCGGGTGCCCCCGTGGCCATCAGGAGCAGCACCAGGCACAGCCAGGTGGGCAGCCATTTCAGGAACATGCCTGTGGGCCTCTGGCGCTGTCCGAAAGGGGTGCTCCAACCTGTATGGCGGCGATGGAGGACATGAGGTTCGCACCGGCACGACAGCCACGGCCCGTGGCGGAGAATCTGGAAAGACGGCTGCGGGACATCTGTTTCCCTCGGGGCGGTGTCGGAGTCATGGCGACGCCGCGTATCAAACATGCGATCATCGTAATCAGCGCACATGCATGGCGGCCTTGATTCTGGTCAAGCATTGTCCGGAAAGATGCATATAAACTGTAACTTCACCTGTGACATGGGAGCGAGAGGGTGAGTGACGACGTCGGCAGGGACATTTTCAGGCGGTCCGGGATCGACTGGGCCAGGCGGCTGGTGGATGAGTACGCCTTCTCGCTGGAGGGTATCCCCGAGATGATCCGGGTACGCCTCTACCGGGTGGTGGGAGAGCAATGGATCGAGATGGAGCAGAGCCATTACCTGCAGACGCCGGGGATGGCTTCGCCCGTGGTGTCCGAGACCGGGCGCTACAGCTCTCGCGAGGAGGCGCTCGACGACGTGCTTCACGGTTTTACCGAGGGGTATCAGAGCGCCGTGAAGGCTGGGCACCGGCCGGATGTGAACTGGCTGCTGCCGAACCGCGATTTCGTCTGAAGGGATTCATACGCGCGCCGGCTCGAGGATGCGGCAGGTCCACTGATCGAGGATATCGATCTCCTCCGGACAGACCGTGTGGCCCATGGGAAACTCGTGCCAGTCCACTGCATGACCCAGTTCCCGCAGCCGGTCCCGGCTGCGGCGTGCGTCCTCCAGGGGGACGGTCTCGTCGTCGGCGCCATGCATCATCAGGATGGGCAGGTCAGCGTTGGCGGGATGGCGCTCCCCGGACAGGCTGTCTGCCAGCACCAGTTCACCGGAAAGCACGATGACCCCGCCCAGGCGGTGCGGGTAGCGCAGCGCCGTGTGCAGCGCAAGTGATGCCCCTTGGGAGAAGCCGCCAATCACCGTGTGTTCCGATACGATACCGCGCGCCCGTTCCTTATCCAGCAGCGCCGTGATGCGCTGGGCACTCTCCTCGATGCCGGCACGGTCCTCGGGCACCTCCGCAGGATCCCCTGTCACGTCGAACCAGGCCCGCATGGGTTGCCCCCTGTTGACGGTGATGCGCCGCAGAGGCGCGTTGGGCGCCAGGTAATGCAGGCCCAGTTCGCGTGACTTCTGCATGTTGGTGATGATGGCGTCCATGTCCGTGGCGTTCACGCCGAGTCCGTGCAGCCAGACGGTGCAGGCTACCAGTTCCGGGCGGGTGTACAGCTCGATGAGGTCTTCCTGCTCCCTGTTCATGCGCACTCCTGTAAGGGCTCCGGGGATGGTGGGATTATGCCCGATCTCCGCACCGGCGTGCCTTGACACGACGCAACCGGGGTGGGCGTCGGCCTCACCGGCGGGTAACGGCTGGCGGAATACCCGGGCGCTGCGCCATGCGGTCCAGTCCTGCCCGGCGTACGGCCGCGATCAGCACGCCGCCTGGCCCG
Organism: Thioalkalivibrio thiocyanodenitrificans ARhD 1; assembly: GCF_000378965.1. Lineage (NCBI taxonomy): Bacteria > Pseudomonadati > Pseudomonadota > Gammaproteobacteria > Chromatiales > Ectothiorhodospiraceae > Thioalkalivibrio > Thioalkalivibrio thiocyanodenitrificans. The sequence continues at coordinate 1,455,444 of NZ_KB900536.1, read as the reverse complement.
GAACCCAGCACCGCCCGTACATGGCCCTCCCAGTCGAACTCCATCCCGTCCAGCAGGTTCTTGAGATAAAGCCCCGCCTCGGTTTCGCCCTCCAGTTCCAGATCCCGGTGGAAGAACAGGGTGTCCGGATCCTCGATGCGCGCCGCCAGGCGCCAGAAATCCCGCAGACGGCCCCGAATGCGCACGTCCCAGTCCCGGTCATCCCGGCAACGATAGGCGTGCGTCCGGTTGGCGCGGACCAGAAATGCGATCTCGTTGCCGGTGTCGGCCACCGACAGGCAGATGCGCTTGTTCTCCAGCGGTCCGAGTTCGTCCGCGAGGGCTTGCCCCTTCAGCAAGTGGTTGATCAGGATAGAGAAGAATCGCGTGTGCAGCGCATCCGGAAGGACACGCAGCGCCGTGTCCACGGGCAGTGCCAGGGCACGGCTGCTCAGGGGTATGGGTGGCTGCATGGAGTGACGCCTCATCAGTGCCGTGACGACTTTGCCGACGCCCGGCAGTCTGCTGTATCCGGGGGGGCGCGCACAAGTGCCGAGTTGCCGGGGCTGCCCCGCGCGGTGTCGTGTGTCTCGTGAACGATGGCACCTGCGCCTGCAATGATGCACCCAAAGCGGCCGGTTCAGTGACGCGGCCCGCAGGTTGCCCCGGGTTCAGTTGATCGAAGTCATGGCGGGTGTATGCCCGACGGGTTGGAATGGCCGGGATCAGGAACCCGACCATTAGAGTGGATCAAATGTTCAGTGCGGATCAATGCAGGCACACCATGACGGGCAATGCGCGCTCCGGCAAGCGTTGCATCGATGTCGCCGGCCCCATCCGGGTTCCGGGGCGACCGGCATGACGCCATGGCGCTGACCGATCGGATCCATACCCTGGGTGCCGCGCTTCGGGTACGCCACGGTACACGGGTACACAAGCTCACCGTGAGCGCGGGCTTTGTCTGCCCGAACATGGACGGCACCCGCGGGCGCGGGGGCTGCACCTTCTGCAACAATGCCAGTTTCTCTCCCCATGGGTATGACGGCGGTGCCGTGGCTCGGCAGCTGGCCTCGGGCCGTGCGGTGATCGCCCGGCGCACCGGTGCGCGGCACTACCTGGCTTACTTCCAGGCCTACACCAACACCTACGCGGAACTGGAGCGTTTGCGGGCCCTGTACGACGAGGCCCTGGCGCAGCCCGGGGTCCTCGGTCTGGCCATCGGCACCCGCCCCGATTGCGTACCGGACCGGGTGCTGGATCTGCTGGCGGCCTACCGGGACCGTGGCCACGCAATCTGGCTGGAGCTGGGCCTGCAATCCGCCTTCGATGAAACCCTGGCGCGGGTCAACCGGGGACACGGTTTCGGCGAGTATCTGGATGCGGTGCACCGCGCCCATGCCCGGGGTCTCGATGTGTGCACCCACCTGATCATCGGCCTGCCGGGGGAAACCGATGGTCACGCCCGCGAAACCCTGACACGTGTGCTGGAGGCCGGTACAGAGGGGATCAAGCTGCATCCCCTGCACGTGGTGCGTGGCACCCGGCTCGCCCAGGACTGGCGGGCCGGCGCGTACCGTCCCTGGTCGCGGGAGGCCTACGTGGCCACGGCCGCCGACCTGATCGAGATGACGCCGCCCGAGGTGATCTTCCACCGACTCACGGCCACCGCCCGTGCCCCGCTGCTGCTGGCGCCGCAGTGGTGCAGCGGCAAGTGGCAGGTACTCAATGCCATTGAGGCCGAGCTCGCGCGGCGCGGCACCCGGCAGGGATCGCGCCTCAACCGGCCTTCGGAATTCACGAATCACGAGGTATCCAGCCTATGACGACCCGACCCATGGAACTGGTCTGTCCGGCGGGCGGACTGCCCGCGCTGCGGGCCGCGGTGGACAACGGCGCCGATGCCGTCTACGTGGGCCTGAAGGGGCGCAGCAATGCGCGTAACTTCCCGGGGCTCAACTTCGACGTCAACACACTGCGTCGGGGAATCGCGTATGCCCGGGCGTCGGGCGTCAAGGTGTTCATGGCCCTGAACACCTATCCGCAGCCCGATGGCTGGGCATCCTCCACCGAGGTGGTGGACATCGCCGCGGCCGAAGGTGTGGATGCCCTGATCGTGGCCGACATGGGGCTCATGCGCTATGCGGTCGACCATCACCCGGATCTGCCCCTGCATCTTTCGGTGCAGGCCTCGGCCACCACCAGCGATGCACTCGAGTTCTACCGCGAGCGCTACGGCATCCGGCGGGCGGTACTGCCCCGGGTGCTGTCGATCAGGCAGGTGGCGCAGGTGATTGACGGCTGCGGGGTGGACGTGGAGGTGTTCGGTTTCGGCAGCCTGTGCGTGATGGTGGAGGGGCGCTGCATGCTCTCGTCCTATGCCACCGGGGAATCCCCCAACTCCTGCGGCGTGTGTTCGCCCGCCCATGCGGTCCGTTGGCAGGAGACCCCGACGGGACGCGAGGCGCGCCTGAACGGTGTGCTCATCGACACCTTCGGCCCGGGCGAGAGCGCCGGTTACCCGGTGGTATGCAAAGGCCGATTCAAGGTTCGTGACCAGGTCTTCTATGCCATCGAGGAACCCACCAGCCTGAGCACCCTGGATATCCTGCCGGAGCTGTTCAACCTGGGCGTGCGGGCCATCAAGCTGGAGGGACGCCAGCGCAGCCCCGCCTACGTGGGCCGCGTGACCCGGGTGATGCGTGAGGCGCTGGATGCCTGCCAGGCGGACCCGGAACTCTTCGTTCCCCTTCCGGAGTGGACCGCCGCGCTCGCCGACATGGCCGAGGGACGCACCCACACCCTGGGCGCCTTTCACAGGGCATGGCAATGAAGCTCGCGCTGGGACCGTTGCAGTACTTCTGGCCCCGGGAGCGGGTGCTGGCCTTCTACGAGGCCGTGGCCGACTGGCCGGTGGACATCGTCTACCTGGGCGAAACCGTCTGTTCCAAGCGACGTGAACTGCGCTTCGATGACTGGCTGGCACTGGGCGAATCCCTTGCCGCCGCCGGCAAGTCGGTGGTGCTCTCGTCACTGGCGCTCCTGGAGGCGGACTCCGAACGCCTCACGCTTCGCAGGCAGGTGAAGCAGGGCCGTTTTCCGATGGAGGGCAACGACGCCACCGCCCTGGGACTGCTGGCGGGCCGGCCCTTCATCGCCGGACCGCATATCAACACCTACAACCCGGGTACCCTGGCGGAACTGGCGGATCTGGGTGCGGTGCGCTGGGTTGCGCCGGTGGAACTGCCCCGTGACACGCTGACCGCCCTGCACGGGGCCCGTCCCGCGGGGCTCGAGACCGAGGTCATGGTGTTCGGCCGACTGCCGCTGACCTTCTCCGCCCGGTGCTTCACCGCCCGTGCGCACGATCGCCCCAAGGACGCCTGCGAGCTGGCCTGCCGCGATGATCCGGCCGGCATGCCCCTGGCGACCCAGGACGGGCGCAACTTTCTCACGGTCAACGGCATCCAGCTCCAGTCCGCCGATCCGGTCAACCTGATCGCCGAGGTGGCGGGCCTTCACGAGGCCGGGGTGGAGGTGCTGCGTATCTACCCGGAGGCGGAGGGTACGGAGACGGTAGTCCGCGCCTTTCGCGCATGTGCCGACGGGGAGTCCACGGCCGGGGAGGCCCTGGCCCGGATTGCGCCCCTTTTCGCGGGTTTCTGCGACGGTTACTGGCACGGAGGTGCGGGGCTGGACTGGCGGGGTGCGCTGGCGCCATGACGGCGCGCACGTGTCTGGTCCTGCGACAGGGCCCGGCGCCGGGGCCGCGACAGGCGGAACTTGACAGGGCCATGCTTGCGGACAGCGAGGCGCGCGGGACGGCGTGGCTGCGGTTTCATCGCTATCTGCCCACCGCCAGCCTCGGACGTGACGAGGCCGTCTGCCACGCGGTGCGCGAAGACTACTGCCGGGAAGCGGGCATTCCCGTGGTGCGCCGCCTCACCGGAGGCGGTGCCCTGTACCTGGATCCAGGGCAGTGCTGCCTGACTTTTGTGCTCCCCCGTGTCTGGTTGAAAACCGCCCACTCTCTGGGCGACCTCATGGCCCGCTGCAACGGCGCAGTCATCGCCGCGCTGAGGCGCCTGGGGATACCCGCCGAGGCAACCATGCCCAACGATCTGGAGGGGGGCGGTCGCAAACTCGGCGCCGGCTTCCTGTGTCTGCGGGCGGACGCGGTGCTCTACCAGGCGGTGCTCCTGGAGCACCCGTTGGACACGGAGACCCTGCTCACCGTGCTGCGTGCACCCCGCGAGAAGCTGAGTCCCCGCGGTGTGCAGAGCGCCCGGGAGCGCTTCACCACGCTCGCCGAACTGGTGGAACAACACCGCCTGCCCCGGCCGGGGACCGGGGTCGACCTGGAGGGTGCCCTGAAGGCCGCGCTCTGCGAGGAGTTCGCATTGCAGGCCGTGCCGGGCGACGTGCAGGCAGCCGGGCTTCCGAGCCCCGCGCCGGAGCCCGTGGCGGACGAACTCGAAGAGGACTGGAATGACATCCGGGATCGCACCTGGCAGGCCTTCGAGGCCACCCCCGGCGGGGTGCTTCACCTGCTCCTGAACCCGGACGCAGACGGCGCCCGTATCCGCCACGCGACCCTCGCGGGTGCCGTGCACGTAGCGCCGCCCACCCTGCTCGCGAATCTGGCCCGGGAACTGACGGTGGCAGCACCCGGTGCGGCCGAGGCGCGCTGGCGTCGATACCTGGGCGACGGAAAGGCTCAACTGCTCGGGTTCGAGGCGGGAGATCTGTACCGACTGCTGCGACGTGCCCTGAACCGGGATGCCGAGCAGAGCCTGGGTCTGAGCACGGCGCAGGCGAACACCCTCATGGTGCATCCTGCCAACACGACCGATTCCACGCGGCAGATTCTCGAGCGTGCGACGGTCATGCTGGTGCCTTACTGCGCGAAGCCCGCCTGGTGCAAGTGGCGCCACAGGGACGGCTGCCCCGAATGCGGCCTGTGCGAGGTGGGCGAGGCCTATCGGATGGCCCGGGAACGGGGCATGCGCGTGGTCACCATTACCCGCTACGAGCACCTGTGCGCCGTGCTGGACGAGATGCGCCAGGACGGCGAGCCCGCCTACGTGGGCATGTGCTGCGGCAATTTCTACCTCAAACGGATGCAGGCCTTTCGGGAGGCCGGCATGCCCGCGGTGCTCATGGACATCAGCGGCGCCAATTGCTACGAGCTGCGCCAGGAGGACCAGGCCTACGCCGGGCAGTTCACCGCCGAGGCGCGCCTCAACGGCGAGGTGGTGGAGAAGGTCATGCGCTGGGTGCCGCGGGTTCGGTGAAAATGTCTGGTTTGAACCACGAAGGGCACGGGGCAATACACTCAAAGGACGCTGACGGCGAACCGCCTGCAGAGTGTGTAGGTTGGGGTGAGCAGCGCGAACCCCAACAGCATTGGCCCGGACCAGGTATCGCGTGTTGGGGTTCGATCCTCACCCCAACCTACCTGATTCCCGATTCTCCTTGCGCGCGTTGCGAGAGACATATTCTTTCTTCGTGTTCTTCGTAGTTCGATTGCCCTTGAACCTGGCCGGAATGGCACCACTGGCGATTGCCGGCACGGGGCAATACACTCAGGGCAAGGCGGTCGGCGAACCACCCGCAGCGCGTGACAAATCGCCATCGGCCGTGCGCTGCGGGCCTCAACCGCGGGAGGTGGCTCATGAGCGGAAACGATCTTGCATCCATTGCGCAGGCGATGGTCGCCCCGGGCAAGGGCATCCTGGCCATCGACGAGAGCCTGGGCACAATCCGCAAGCGCTTCGACAGTGTCCATGTGGAGTCCACCGAGGAGAATCGCCGCGCCTACCGGGAATTGCTGATCACGGTCCCGGGCGGCGGCGAGTACATCAGCGGCATGATCCTGTTCGACGAGACCATCCGCCAGCACACCCGTGACGGCGTGCCGTTCGTACAGGTGCTCGCCGATCAGGGAATCCTGCCCGGCATCAAGGTGGACGCCGGCGCAAAGGACTTGGCGGGGCATCCCGGCGAGAAGGTCACCGAGGGGCTGGACGGGCTGCGCGAGCGCCTGGCCGAATACGCGCAACTGGGCGCGAAGTTCGCCAAGTGGCGCACCGTGATCACCATCGGCGAGGGCATTCCTTCATCGGGCTGCATCGAGGCCAACGCCCACGCGCTGGCCCGCTACGCGGCCCTGTGCCAGGAGGCCGGACTGGTGCCCATCGTGGAGCCCGAGACCCTCATGGACGGCGACAACACCATCGAGCGCTGCTACGAGGTGACGGAGCTCACGCTCAGGACCGTCTTCAGCGAGCTCCACCGGCAGCGTGTCGTCACAGAACACACGATCCTGAAGGTCAACATGGTCGTCCCGGGGAAGAAATGCCCGGACCAGGCCGGTGTCGAGCAGGTTGCCGATCTGACCGTGCGCTGCCTGAAGAACTGCGTGCCCGCGGCGCTGCCCGGGGTCGTGTTCCTCTCCGGCGGACAGAGCGCGCGCGATGCCACAGTGCACCTCGATGCCATGAACAGGAAATATCCCGACCTGCCCTGGCCGCTCAGCTTCTCCTATGGCCGCGCGCTGCAGGAGCCGAGCCTCAAGGCATGGGCCGGCCGCCCGGAGAACGTCGAGGCCGCGCAGGCGGCGCTGCTGCATCGCGAAAAGTGCAACAGCCTCGCCGCGCTCGGCCGGTACGATGAATCGCTGGAGGAGGCTGCCTGAGCCCCATGAAGCCGCGCGTCGAGATCGAGTTCTGCACTGCATGCCGTTTCACCCTGCGCGCGGGCTGGCTGGCCCAGGAGCTGCTGTTCACCTTCGGCGAGGATCTGGGCGAGGTGGCCCTCGTCCCGTCCACGGGCGGCGTCTTCGAGGTCCGCTGTGACGACGTGACCCTGTGGTCGCGCAAGATCGAGGGCCGGCACCCCGACGCCAAGGAACTCAAGCAGCGACTGCGTGATCACATCGACCCCGGACGGTCGCTGGGCCACAGCGACCGGTGAACCCGCCGGGTGACCCGCATGGGCGACCCGGCGATCCATCTGCGCCTCGTCCGGCTGGCGCGGCCGGGTTCACCGATCGGGACGTCGCGCGCTTCGCGGTTAAACAGCGAACCACTCAATGCGTCGGCATGATGAACGAGTTGGCGGACAGGTCGCCCGCCGACGGCCAGCGCGAGGTGACGGTCTTCAGGCGGGTGTAGAAGTGCACGCCCTCGGGCCCGTGGACGGCGTGGTCGCCGAACAGGGAGTGCTTCCAGCCGCCGAAGCTGTGGAAGGCCAGCGGCACGGGAATCGGCACGTTCACGCCCACCATGCCGGCGGAGACGCGGCGCGCGAACTCGCGCGCCACGCCGCCGTTTCGGGTGAACACGGCGACCCCGTTACCGAATTCATGGGCGTTGACCAGTCCGATGGCATGGTCCAGATCCGGCACGCGCACCACCGAGAGCACCGGGCCGAAGATCTCCTCCCGGTAGATGCGCATGGACGGTTCCACCCGGTCAAACAGGCAGCCGCCCAGGAAGAAGCCGCCCTCGTGGCCGTCGACCCGAAACCCCCGGCCGTCCACCACCAGTTCCGCGCCCTCGGAGACGCCCGTGTCCACGTAATCCGTCACCCGCTGCAGATGCGCGCGGGTGATGAGCGGTCCCATATCCGCCTCCGGGTCCGTCCCCGGGCCGATGCGCAGGTTGCGCGCCCGGTCCGCCACGCGGGCCACCAGTTCGTCCGCCACGTCACCCACCGCCACCGCCACGGAGATGGCCATGCAGCGCTCACCCGCCGAACCGTAGGCGGATCCCACCAGGGCGTCCACGGCCTGTTCCAGGTCCGCATCGGGCATCACCACCATGTGGTTCTTGGCGCCGCCGAGGGCCTGGACCCGCTTGCCGTGGGCGGCGCCCGTGGAATAGATGTGCTGCGCAATGGGTGTGGATCCCACGAAACTCACGGCGGCCACGCGCGGGTCGGTGAGCAGGGCGTTCACCGCCTCGGCATCGCCGTTGAGCACGTTGAACACGCCGTTGGGCAGGCCCGCCTCGCGCAGCAGTTCGGCCAGCATCAGGGCGGGGCCCGGGTCGCGCTCCGAGGGCTTGAGTATGAACGTGTTGCCGCAGGCGATGGCCACCGGGAACATCCACATGGGCACCATGACCGGGAAGTTGAACGGCGTGATGCCCACGCATACGCCCACGGGCTGGCGCAGGGAGAAGCTGTCGATTCCCGTGCCGACCTGATCCGAGTACTCGCCCTTGAGCAGGTGAGGGATGCCGCAGGCGAATTCCACCACCTCCAGGCCGCGGGTGAACTCGCCCCGGGCATCGGAGAGCACCTTGCCGTGCTCGTGGGTGATCTGCGCCGTGATCTCGTCGGCGTTCTTCTCAAGCAGCTCCTTGAAGCGGAACACCACCCGGGCGCGGCGCAGGGGAGAGGTATCGGCCCAGCCGGGCAGGGCGGCGGCCGCCGCCGAGAGGGTCGCGTCCACCTCGCCCGGGCTCGCCAGGGGCACGTGGGCGGTCACTTCTCCGGTGGCCGGGTTGAACACGTCGCCGAGCCTGCCGGAAGCGCCCGCAAGCGGCTCGCCCCCGATGAAATGGGTGAGCTGCCGTGGCGTGGATTCGTCATAGAGTCTGGATGTCATGGTGTGCTCCCGTGGCGGCGTCACTGCCGCGGATTGGCCGCGCACAGGACCCGCGAAACTGCGGATGCGATGCATGACCTCTGGATGATTCGAAGCCTGTCACCGCATCCGTGGCAGGTCAAGGCGGTTGGCCGGTTCAGTCATCCGGCCGGACGCGGAGCCGAGTGACGCGGGCGCCCCCGATGTGCTATGTCTGAAAGACAGGCCCATGCGCGGCCGCTGGCCAGTGATGCTGGGGGACCGGACACAGTCATGCCGAAAAAGCTTGTCATCCTTCTGGTCAATACCGATCCGGAACGCAGCATCGAACTGGGTGCTCCGCTGTTTCAGGCGGCCGCGGCGGCGTCCATGGACTATGCCGTGGACGTCATTTGCGCCGGCGCCTCGGGGGCACTGATGAAGAAGGGGGTGGCTGACGGCATCTTCATCAAGCCGGAGTCGGGCCGTACGGTGGGTGATTTTATCCGCATGAGCCACAAGGCGGGCGCACGTTTCCTGATGTGCGCTTCCACCTTCGAGCTATACAGTTTCACCGAGGCCGATCTGATTCCCGAATGCGATGGGGTCACCGCCGTCACCGAGTATGTGGCGGAGATGCTGGATGACGAGTGCCGGATACTCACCTATTGAAGGACCGGTCGGCCAGGTTCGGGACGTCGCTGCGGGGGACCCTGCCAGGCGCATCCTGATATGCTTCTCCCGTATCGAGACATGCACCGGCGTCCGTTGCCCGGACGCGCAAGACCGGAATCACGCGAGACCATGGATCTGAAAGTCATCATCGACGACGAGCTGTATACGCTGAACGTACCCGAGGAGATTGTACGGGGGGCGACGGATGCCTTCGACAGGATCGACCGGGAACTGGACAACGGCTGGCAGATGGGCCGGGACTGGGTGGAGAGCCCCGGACTCGAGGACCGGATCCGCATCGTGGGCGACAAGCTTCTCACCGCGCTCGAACGCGAGGACCATGATATGGGCCGGGTAATGGCCGCCTACATTCTCAACCGCGCCCCCGATCTGGACACGCTCACGCTGGATACCGCCGGAGAGATCCGCAACAGCGAACTGCGTTACCGCTGATCGTCCGTCCTGCGCGGGTCATTTGAAGTAAGGCCGCGGATCCCCGCTGTACGGGCACCCCTGTACGGGGACCCCCAAACCGAGTCCTGCCGTGCGAGGGCTGAAGGCCTGATTACCGCGGGCAGGCCGGTCCGGCTCAGGACATCCACACAAAGCCGGTCATACGGATGCCTTTGCCTGCTGCCGGACGACCCGGAACCATGTGTTCGATCGCCACCGGTGAAACCCGGTCAAGGGGCGGCGTCAGATGTCTGCCGCGTGTCCCGGGGCAGGTCCGAGATATCCGGCTGACTGCGGAACCCCACGGAGAAATCCAGGTCGCTCAGGTCACTGTTCACATCGATGCTTTCGAAAACCGACAGTGTGGGATAGGCGCCACAGGCCTCACCAGGGCCGCAGATCCGCCCGTCACCGCTCATGTCCGTACCGGCAGCGATCCGGTACCGGCCTCCGGGCACTTCATCGAAACGGAAGCGGTACCGCCCGTCCTCCGGGTTCACCCCTTGTGCCGCAACCGCATCGCCCGTCTCATCCACCAGCAACACATAGATGCGCCCGACCGTGTCAACGGCGAGTTCGGGCGCCGCTACCCGAAGGCGGGCGGAAATCACCAGGTCGGGTCCGGCATCGTTTTGTATCCGGACCGATGCCGAATGTTCCCGTGCTTCCATATCATCTCGCGAGGCCCGCACGCGATACGTGCCAAGCCCGTCCCCGTCCACGGACTGTGTCGTGACCGAAAGCCATGAGGCATCGGCGCTGACCCCGGTCACCTGCAGCGTGCCTCCCCCGGAATTGCGCAGCAGGAGATCCAGCACGGACTCCGTGAATCCGAACTCCAGCCGCTGGGGTGCGGCGGACAACAACGGTGGAATCTCGCCGTCGTCCGCCAGCCCCCTGACGGCGCCCAGCGTCTTTAATGCGTTGATCTGCCCCCAGCCCGTCTCCGGATCCCAACCGGGCGGACCCATGTCGTCGGTCAGGCGGCCGGACTCCAGCAGGAAGGCGAAGGTGTCCGGCGTGAGGCCGGGGTCGATGGATCGGGCCAGGCTTACCACGCCCGAAACCACGGCGGTCGCCATGGAAGTGCCCTGGTAGAATGCATAGGCGGACCGGCGGGTGCCGCTGGTGTCATCGACCAGAGTGCTCAGGATGCCGTCGGGGTAGCCGTCCCCGGTGTGGTCCACGCGCATGTTTCCGCCCGGCGCGACCAGATCCAACTGGTCGCCGAAGCCGCTGTAGGGCGCAAGCTGGTTGATGGCATCGGTGGCCCCGACGGCAAACACTGCATCATGGGCGGCGGGGAAATCCACCGTTCCCGTTCTATTGCCGGCGGCCGCGATGATAAAGATCCCGCGGTCGCGGATCTCCTGGGTCAGGGCGGCCGCGATCGTGGAAAAGGTTCCGCCGCCCAGGCTGAGATTGATCACGTCGGCCGGGCGTGCCGGAACGGTCTCGGAGTCGTTTGGAAGACCGGCCGCCCAGCGTATTCCCTGGAGTGTGTCGTACTGCGTGCCAAGCCCTTCCTTGCCCAGGGTACGCACCGGCATGATGCGCGCGCCCCAGGAGATGCCCGCCACCCCGATGGCATTATTGCTCTCAGCCGCGGCGATACCCGCGACATGGGTGCCATGCCATGTGCTCTCCCCCGGGTGCGTCGAGTCGCCCGGGTCATCCGGATTCGGATCGATGCCGTCACCATCGAGAGATATGTTCGGGTCGGAGATAAAGTCGTAGCCCTGAACCAGCCGCGTGCGCAGGTCCTCGTGATCCAGGAACACCCCCGTGTCGATAACCGCGATGATTACATCGGCATCCGGCGCACGGCCGGTGCTGATACTCCAGGCGTCAGGCAGATCGAGAGTGGCGTGGTGCCACTGGAGCCCGTGGAGCGGATCGTTCGGCAGCAACTGTGCCCGCAAGCGGAAATTGGGCGAAACGTCGAGCACCCCGGGCCGTCTCTGCAGTCCCTTGATTGCCACCAGCGTCCGGTGCCGTTCGCGCAAACCGGGGCTGGCCCAGGAGAGGGTGTCCGCCGCGCCCGGCATGACACCCAGTACGCTGATGACCAGTTCCTCGTAGCCTTTCGGGATACGCCAGAGCTGTTCCCGGTCCGGAGCCCCGGCCACCGCCTGCAGGCCCAGGCTCTGCGCATCGAGATCGGTGGCTGCGTCCGACTTCCCCGGACCGGCGTCCGCACGGACGATCATCTCGCCGGGCACGAAATCATCGGAGAGACGCGGACCACGGCGGGATTCGACCCGCGGGTCCTGGTCGGTGGCGAGCCGCAGCGAATAATTCGAATGTCCCGAGAATGCGTGTACGCCGACGAAGTACCGGCCATCGGCCGGCGCCGACAGGGTTTCCGTGGCACCCAGGCCGATCGAGCCGTCTATGATCTGACCTTCGTGATTCACCAGGTAGAGATCGAGGTCGGCCACGGACGGGTCGGGGAACTGCAGGATGATCTGCTGACCGGCGCGGAGTTCCACGTCAAAAAAATCGAACTCGTCGCCCGCGGCACCGAAGCGGCTGACCGTGCCAGGCGCGGCCACGAAACCGCCGATGATCGCCGGCGTGAGGACCACCTGTGCCTGGTCCGGGTGATTGTTCCGGTCCGTGGGAGACTCCGGGTCATTCGTGTCGGCGTCGACGCGGTTCAGCGCGTCCGGCTGGATCACGCCCGTCACGGTGAAGCCTGACGGAGGAACCGCAGCCCCGCCGCCACTGCCTCCGCCGCTGCACGCAACCAGAAAGAGGCTCAGTATTACCGCAACAATCGCTGGCCTGACCATGTCGGAAACTGTTATACCATGGGGTCCGGCAAGGTGTCCCGGGTCATCGCGCCGCCGGGCCGCTGGAGGTTCTGCCGGCCTTTCCATGGCTGTCATGGGCCCGGGCGGCGCCATTTTGCCCGACCAAACCAATCGGCCTACAATGCAATCGGGCTACTCATGAGAAAGACCGGCATGGATTCGAAGTCGCTCCTTGGGCGCATCGAACGTCTGGTCGAAATCGGTGTCGCGCTCTCCGCCGAAGGGAATACCGATCGGCTGCTGGAGACGATTCTGATGGGCGCCAAGACCATCACAGGGGCCGACGGCGGCACCCTCTACCTGATGGAAGAGGAAGCGCGGTCACTGCGCATGGCCATTGTGCGCACCGACTCCATGGCGTTCGCCATGGGCGGGAGTACCGGCGAGCCCATTCCCTTTCCGGCGATCCCCCTCTATGACGAATCGGGCCGTCCCGATGACTCGATGGTGGTCACCTATGCGGTTCACCACGATCGCACGGTCAATATCCCCGATGCCTACGACACCGAGGTCTTCGATTTCTCGGGCACCCGCGCCTTTGACGAACGGACCGGCTACCGATCGCAATCGTTTCTGACAGTTCCGCTCAAGGACCACGAAGGCGCGATCATCGGTGTACTGCAGCTCCTGAATGCGGTGGACGAGGCGACGGGCGCCATCGTGCCTTTCTCGCCCGAAAGCGAACGGCTCGCCCAGTCACTCGCCTCCCAGGCTGCGATCGCGCTGACCAACAAGCGCCTGATCAGTGATCTTCGGGGGCTCTTCGATTCCCTGATCCAGCTCATTGCCGATGCCATCGATGAGAAATCCCCCTATACCGGCGGGCACTGCCGAAGGGTGCCGGTCATCACGATGCTGCTCGCTGATGCGGTGGCCGGGACCCGTGAGGGTCCGTTCAGCGACTTCGTGATGACCGAAGACGACCGTTATGAACTCGAGACGGCGGCGTGGCTCCACGATTGCGGGAAGATCGCAACGCCGGAGCACGTCATCGACAAGGCGACCAAGCTGGAAACCATCTATGATCGCATTCACGCAGTCGATACCCGCTTCGAAGTGCTCCGTCGAGATGCCGAGATCGCGCGGCTGCGGCGGGAACTGGAGACGCTCCGAGAGGGATTGGTCCCCGATACCGCCGCCCTCGACCGTGAACTCCATGCGACGCTTTCCACCCTGGCCGAGGAACAGGCGCTCGTGCGGCGAAGCAATCCCGGGGGGGAGGACATGGAGCCGGCGGAGCAGGCGCGCCTTGCCGGTATTGCCCGGCGGCATTTCCTGGACCACGCGGGGCACAGGGTTGCCCTGCTTGATGGCGATGAACTGGCCAACCTCATGATTCCCAAGGGGACCCTGACTGCCGCCGAGCGGCAGATCATCAACAGCCACATCGACGTCACCCTGCAGATGCTCGAGCGGCTGCCCTTTCCCAAGAACCTGCGCAATGTCCCGGAGTTTGCCGGCGGCCACCACGAGCGGGTGGACGGCAAAGGCTATCCCAAGGGGCTAACCGGCAACGAGATGTCGGTCCAGGCCCGTATCATGGCCATCGCCGACGTGTTCGAGGCGCTCACCGCCGGGGATCGCCCCTACAAGCCGGCGAAGAAACTGTCGGAGACGCTCGGCATCATGGCCCGCATGGCCGCCGAAGGGCACCTGGATGCGGCGCTGTTCGATGTGTTCCTGCAGCGGGAGGTCTATCTCGATTATGCGCGAACCCACCTGAAGCCCGAGCAGATCGACGACGTGGACGCGGCGTCGCTGCGGGTGGCGGGTTGGCTGGCCGGTTGAGATCCCTTTCTTCGGGCACAATGCAGACGCAATATGCGGGCTAGTACCGCTGCTTGCCCGGCCATGCCTCCCACTCCCGGAAGACTTCCAGCGCCTCGTCCCCCAGCAGGCGCTCGGCCGGCATCGTGCGGTGTTCGGGCGCCAGGGCGATTTCGCGATAGATCGCCCCGTCGTCGAACCCGATGGCCTCCGCGTCTTCCGTGGTGTTCGCGTAGTAGAGCCGGGAGATCCGTGCCCAGTAGATGGCCGCCATGCACATGGGACACGGCTCGCAGGTCGCGTAGATCTCGGCGCCCTCGAGCGAGATGCCGTCGATGGCATCACACGCGCGTCTGATCGCGACGATCTCCGCATGCGCAGTCGGATCATTGTGGCTGGTGACCTGGTTCCAGCCTTCGGCGAGGATGCCGCCATCGCGTACGATGATGGCCGCGAAGGGTCCGCCGTCTCCCGTGCGCATGCGCTCGCGGCTGAGGGCGATCGCCCGGCGCATGAAATCCTCGGGTGTCCTCGGTTTGTCGGTCGTCATCGGGGGTCTCCTCGGGTCGCCGGGGTGGCGGCAGCCTCCTGTGCACTGTCCCCTTCAGGGTCCGCGCCAACCGCCTTCGGGCCTGCCGGTGACCGGGTATCGGCACGGGCCGCGGGACCAGGGGGCCCGCCGTGGCCCGGTGACTCCCGCGACGGGCGGTTGAACTACTCGACCGTAGCCGGTTCCGGCGGGACGGTTTCCGGGCGCGGGAAGCGCAGTCGCCTCGGGTAGGGAAACACATCTCCGTATATGCCGTGCTCGACTTCCTTCTGGCGCTGTTGCCAGTACCGGTAATCGAACAGCTCCGGGTGAAGCTCCTTCAGCAGCCGCCTCTGTTGCACGTCCGTGGTCAGGAACGTGGGGAACTCCTCGGGAAAGATGTCGTGGGGTCCCACCGAATACCAGGGGTCCGAGCTCAGCTCGTCCTCCGGCGTGCGCGGCGCGGGGATCCTGCGGAAGTTGCATTCCGTGAGATAGCAGATCTCGTCGTAGTCGTAGAACACCACCTTGCCGCTGCCGGTCACCCCGAAGTTCTTGAAGAGCAGGTCTCCCGGAAAGATATTGACCGCCATGAGCTGCTGGATGGCGCGGCCCCAGTCATCCAGGGCGTCCCGGGCCTCCTCCTCGTTGGCCTGTTCCAGGAAGACATTGAGCGGGGCCATGCGCTTCTCGATGTAAAGGTGCCGGATGAAAAGCACGTTCCCCTCGATCTCGATCTTCTCCGGGATCTGCTCCTTGAGCTCCGCCAGCAACTCCGGCGAGAAGCGCTTCAGGGGGAAGGCCACGTCGGAGTATTCCAGGGTATCGGCCATGCGGCCGACGCGGTCATGCATCTTGACCTGCAGGTATCGCTTTCTCACCAGTTCCGGAGTGACCTGCTTCTGGGGCGGGAAGCGGTCGCGTATCACCTTGAACACATACGGATAGGACGGCAGGGTGAAGACGGCCATTACCAGCCCGCGTGTGCCGGGGGCGACCTGGAACGTATCGTCGCTTTCCTGCAGGTGATTCAGGAAATCCCGGTAGAAGTCGTTCTTCGCCTGCTTCTGGAAGCCGATGCTCATGTAGATCTCGGCAATCGGCTTCTCGGGCATGATGTCCTGCAGGAAGGCCACGGTCGCCGCGGGGACCGGTGTTTTCACCAGGAAGTATGCCCGGGCAAAGCTGAACACCGCCTCGGCCTCGTCCTCGGTGGTGAGCAGGGTGTCGGCGTAGATGCCTCCCTGCTCGTTGTTGACCAGCGGCACGATGAAGGGGTGGGAGTCCTCGCCCCGCACGACACGTCCGATCAGGTAGGCTGCCTTGTTGCGGAAAAACGGAAACTCGAGCACGTCGATGCGCAACTCTTCCATGTCCGAGGAGCCGAACCGCGAGCGTCTGAGCAGTGCGTCTGCAATGCGCTTGGCATCCCGGTCCACGTCCTCGTAGGGGACATTGAAGTAGAAGGCCGAGAGGATCTCCCAGATGCTGGTTTCCAGGCCCCCGTCGCGCGGATGAAAGGACATGAACCCGCGATAGCGTTGCGCCAGCGCCCGGCGATCCACCACGGATTCGACGAAGATGTTGTCGTTGTTGAAATACTTGCGCTCGAAGAGCTGGCAGAACACCGAATTGTAGAAGGTCTCCGCCAGTTCGGGGCGGCTGTGGTGCGCCAGCAGCCCGGTGTAGATGCCTTTCACCTCTTGCCAGAGGGGCTCGTCCAGGCGCTCGATACCGAAACTGTCGCGCAGCTTGTGGATCGTTTCGCGCACCCGTTTGTCATAGAAACTGATGCGTTTGGCGGCAGCCGTGCGCACACCGTCCCAGTCCGATTCCTCGAAACGTTCCCGGGCCACGCTGGTGATCTCCTGGAAGAACGAGAAATGGCGTTCGAAACCGGTCAGTATCGAGCGGGCAAGCTGTCGGGCAAGATCGCTCATGGCAAGGCCTGAAAGTTCGCGTCCCTCAACTGCATGTGCCTGCACTATACCATTCAATCATGGCGTACACGCCACGCCGCTATATTAAGTTTTTCAATTCATATCATTGAAATTAAGGCCCTTTCGCTGCGCCTGAAGGTCAGTTAGCGTACATGGGCCGGAGATTGAACCGAGCCGTCCCGGGGCCGGACCCCGGGATCCGATAACCAGACCAGCCACCATCGCGGAGAGGATTGAGAAGATGACGAGAGAACAGCAGATCAAGGCCCTGGAACGTGACTGGGCGGAGAATTCGCGATGGGAGGGCGTGACCCGTGGATACAGCGCCGCGGATGTCGTGCGGCTGAGGGGCTCGGTTCAGTCTGAGCAAACCCTCGCCCGCCGGGGTGCAGAGAAACTCTGGCGGCTGGTCAACGGCGAGGCGAGGAAGGGTTACGTGAACTGCCTCGGTGCGCTCACCGCCGGTCAGGCGCTGCAGCAGGCCAAGGCGGGCGTGGAGGCCATCTACCTGTCGGGCTGGCAGGTGGCGGCGGACAACAACAGCTCCGAGACCATGTACCCGGACCAGTCCCTGTACGCCTACGACTCCGTGCCCACCGTGGTGCGCCGGATCAACAACACCTTCAAGCGCGCCGACGAGATCCAGTGGGGCCGGGGTGTCGCGCCGGAAGACGAAAACGGCGTGGACTTCTTTCTGCCCATCGTGGCGGACGCCGAGGCTGGTTTCGGCGGCGTGCTCAACGCCTTCGAATTGATGAAGAACATGATTGTCGCCGGCGCGGCCGGTGTGCACTTCGAGGATCAGTTGGCTGCGGTCAAGAAGTGCGGTCACATGGGCGGCAAGGTACTGGTGCCCACCCAGGAGGCGGTTCAGAAGCTCGTGGCTGCCCGTCTGGCGGCCGACGTGATGGGGGTGCCCACCCTGCTGCTGGCGCGCACCGATGCCGAGGCGGCAAACCTGCTGACCTCCGACGTGGACGAGAACGACAAGCCGTTCATCACCGGGGAGCGTACCGCCGAGGGCTTCTACCGCGTGAAGAACGGTCTGGAGCAGGCCATCAGCCGGGGTGTGGCCTATGCGCCCTACGCGGATCTGGTGTGGTGCGAGACGGGCACGCCGGATCTGGGTTTCGCCCGGGAGTTCGCCGAGGCGGTGCGCGAGAAGCATCCCGGCCAGCTGCTGGCCTACAACTGCTCGCCGTCGTTCAACTGGAAGAAGAACCTGGACATGAAGACCATCGCCGGGTTTCAGGACAAGCTCTCCGAGTACGGCTACAAGTACCAGTTCATCACCCTGGCGGGTATCCACAGCATGTGGTTCAACATGTTCGACCTGGCCCACGACTATGCCCGGGGCGAGGGCATGCGCCATTACGTGGAGAAGGTGCAGGAGCCGGAATTCGCCGCGCGCGAGAAGGGTTACACGTTCGTATCCCATCAGCAGGAGGTGGGCGCCGGGTACTTCGACGACGTGACCACCACCATCCAGGGCGGGCTGTCCTCGGTCACGGCGCTGACCGGTTCCACCGAGGAGGCCCAGTTCGACGACGCCAAGGAGTGAGACCGGCGTGCCGGGGGCACGGAGTCCCCGGCGCCGTTCATTCAGTCCCGGGCCAGGAGGTGATCATGGAACCCGCATCCTATGGACTGACCGCGACCGCGGATCTGTGCGATTCCCACGGGGAGGCGGCCCGTGTCTGTGAGATACCGTTCAGGGATTTCGGCGGTGTCACCGCTTTCTCCGGACCCGCCGCCACCATCCGCTGCTTCGAGGACAACACGCAGGTGCGCACGGTCCTCGAGACCGGGGGCCATGGCCGGGTGCTGGTGGTGGATGCCGGCGGCTCACCGCGTTGCGCCATGCTCGGCGACAACCTCGCCCAGCTGGCCCTGGATAACGGCTGGGCGGGCGTGGTGATGTACGGCTGCGTGCGTGATGCGGCCGTGCTCTCGACGCTGCCCCTGGGCGTGAAGGCGCTCGGCACCCATCCGCGCAGGAGCGAAAAGCGGGGCGGCGGTGAGGTGGACGTACCGGTTGCCTTCGGCGGCGTCACGTTCACGCCGGGCGAGCGGGTGTTCGCGGACGAGGACGGGGTGATTGTTTTGCAGGGTGAGGGGTGAGGCGTCAGGGGTGAGGCGTGGACGGCCTGAAGGTCGATCTGCACGCCTATCCCCTCACGCCTGACGCCTCACTCCAAATGCTGGTATGCCACCAGGGTGAGGAAATCCACCAGCTCCTCCGCACTCGTGATGTCCTCGAACAGTTTCGCGGCCAGCTTGTAGTGGCCTGACTCGAAGGCCTCGTTGCCCACCTCCTTGCGGATCGTTTCCAACTCCTCGGGGATGAGCTGTTCCACCATCGCCAGCGTCACCCGGCGCCCGTCGTCCAGCACGCCGCCGGGGTGGCGGATCCACTGCCAGACCTGGCAGCGGGAGATCTCGGCGGTGGCGGCGTCCTCCATGAGGTTGTGAATGGGCACGGCGCCGCGTCCGCCCAGCCAGGCGGCCATGTACTGGATGCCGACGTTGATGTTGTTGCGCAGCCCGGCCTCGGTGATGGCGCCCTCGGCCGGTCTGATCAGCGTGTCCCGGTCGGCGTCCACGTCAGGCCGCTGGCGCGCCAATTGGTTGGCGTCCGGCATGTGCCTGTCGAACACCTCCATGGCCACGGGCACCAGGCCCGGGTGCGCCACCCAGGTGCCGTCGTGGCCGTCCTTCACCTCCCGCTCCTTGTCGGCGCGTACCTTGTCGAAGGCCTCCCGATTGGCGTCCTCGTCACCGCGCACCGGAATCTGGGCGGCCATGCCGCCCATGGCGAAAGCGCCGCGGCGATGGCAGGTCTTGATCACCAGCAGGGAGTAGGCGCGCATGAACGGCACGGTCATGCCGACCAGTCCCCGATCCGGCAGGATGCGGTCCGGGTGCCTCCGGAATGTCTTGATGTAACTGAAGATGTAATCCCACCGCCCGCAGTTGAGGCCGGCCATGTGGTCCTTGAGTTCCCACAGGATCTCGTCCAGTTCGAACACCGCCGGCAGGGTTTCGATCAGCACCGTGGCCTTGATGGTGCCCGAGGGAATGCCCAGTGCCTGCTGCGCGAACTCGAAGACATCGTTCCAGAGCCGAGCCTCCTGGTGCGCCTGCATCTTGGGCAGGTAGAAGTAGGGACCGGTGCCCCGGTCGATCAGGTTGCGAGCGTTGTGGAAGAAGTACAGGCCGAAGTCGAACAGGGCGCCCGGGATGGGTTTGCCGTTCACGGCCATGTGCTTTTCCGGCAGGTGCCAGCCGCGGGGGCGCACGATCAGCACGGCGGTATCGTCGTTGAGGCGGTAGTCCTTGCCTTCCGGCGATGTGAAGTCGATGGTGCGGTTGACCGCATCGCGCAGATTGACCTGCCCCTCGAGACAGTTGCGCCACGTGGGGGAATGGGCATCCTCCAGGCATGCCATGAAGCATTTCGCGCCGCTGTTGAGCGCGTTGATCAGCATCTTGCGGTCGGTGGGGCCGGTGATCTCCACGCGCCGGTCAAGGAGGTCCTCGGGGATGCGCGCCACGGTCCAGTCGGACTCGCGGATCTCGCGGGTCTCCGGGAGGAAGTCCGGCAATTCGCCTGCGTCGAAGCGGGCCTGGCGCTCGCGGCGCGCCTGCAGCAGGGCTTCCACCCGCTCGGCGAAGCGATCGTGCAGCGACACCAGGAATTCCACCGCCTCGGGCGTGAGCAGGTCCTCGAAGCCCTCGATGGGGCCGTTGAACGCGACGGCGTCGCTGTAGTTCGGCATGGTCGTCTCCTCCTGTGGCGTGTCCCGGGACCGGGGCCGGTCTGATCTTTACGGGATCGGCGCCCGGGCCGCCCGGGTCTGTCTGGCCCTACGGTAGAAAACTGCGTAGTATTTGACTAGGTTATTAACCAAATAATGAATATTAAATTCCACAATGAGACCGCGAGGTTTCGTGGCACCGGTGGCATTCACTATAGGTTTAGTCCATGGCCCGCAACAATTCACTCGCCGCAACGCCCAACCGGCTGCGACAGCTGCGCGCATTCTGCCAGGCGGCACAGACAGGCAGCATCTCCAAGGCCGCGGAGCGCCTGTGTGTCAGCCAGCCCTCGGTGTCCCTGCTGATCAAGGCCCTGGAAAAGGATCTGGGTGTGCTCCTGTTCGATCGCCGGGGCCCCCGCATCGATCTGACCGCGGCGGGTCAGGTGCTGCTGGAGACCAGCCTGCCGCTGGTGGAGGGCATGGACCACCTGCCCGAGGTGTTCGCCGCGCGTCTGGGTGAGGTCGGCCAGGGGGCGCTGGATCTGGCGGCCGGGGAATCCACCATCCTCTATCTCCTGCCGGATTACGTAAAACGCTTCAGCGAGCGCTATCCGAACGTGAAACTGCACATGCACAACGTCACGGGCCGCGACGGTCTGAAGATGCTGCGCGCCGGCGAGGTGGATTTCGCCGTGGGTTCCATGATCGATGTGCCCGACGACATGAGCTATCACCCCATATTCACCTACGAGCCCATGCTGATCACCTCGCTGGACCACCCCCTGGCGCGCAAGAAGAAGGTGACCCTGGAAGAGGTGGCGCCCTGTGGACTGATCCTGCCGCCACGCCACCTTTCCACCTGGCAGATCGTGGATCTCGTGTTTCATCAGCACGGCCTGAGTTATCACGTGGTTCTGGAGGCCGGCGGCTGGGAGGTGATCAAGAAGTTCGTGGAACTGGGCCTGGGCGTGTCCATCGTCACGAGTATCTGCCTGACCGGGCAGGAGAAGCTGGCGGCCATCCCGTTGAGCGAGTATTTCCCCAGGCGCACCTACGGTGTCGTGATGCGCAAGGGCAAGTTCCTGTCGCCGCAGGCCTGTTCCTTCCTGGAACTGATGGATCCGGATTTTCCCCGTGACCCGGATGGTGCCCGGGCCCGGTCGCAGGCGGGCAGCCGGATCGCAGATGCCGTGGAAGGGCGGGTGGATTTCACGGGCCATGACCGCTCGCTGCCGTGAGGCCGGCAGCGGCGGGAGTTGACGCTCCCTCCGCCTTCGGCTATGTGAATGCCCGACAGGGCTCTCCTGTTGTCCGGGCGTTCGAAAGAATGCGCAACGGGGCCATGATGAAGCTGTATTTGCGAAAGCGCGGCAAGCCGTTGGGCGAACTGGATCTGTCCGACGGGGTCACCACCATCGGTCGGAGGCCGGACAACGACATCGTGCTGAGTGATCGGGCCGTGAGCGGCCGGCACGCGCGTATCGAACTGACCGGGGGCGAGGTCACGATCCAGGATCTCGACAGCACCAACGGTACCTTCGTCAACGGCAGGCGCGTGACCACGCATTCGCTGCGGGACGGAGACATGATCGCCATCGGCAACTATCGCCTGGGCTTCGGCAGGGGCGAGGTCGTCGTCCAGGATCCGGGCCCGCCCACGCAGATCCTCCGGGTCGACCGCCCGGGTATGCCGCCGGGGTTGGCGGATGAGCATTGCACCCGGCGGATCAGGCAGTTGCGGGCCGCCGCCCGCCAGGCCGGGCAGGCGGCGGATCGCCAGATGGCCCTGCGCATCATGAGCGGCTGCAACCAGGGGCGGCAACTGGACCTGCTGGGGCCGGTGACCGCCCTCGGAGAGCCCGGGCAGGAAGTGGTGGTGTTCCTGCGCAGTGGCGATGAACTCTCCATCCGGCAGGTACAGGGTGACCCGGGCCGCGTACGGGTGAACGACGTCGCACTCGAAGCCGAAGCGGTACCGCTCAGGCACAACGACGTGATTCATGTGGGCGACCTGCGCATACTGATAGTCGTTGGACCGGACCCGACGGATGCCCATACCGGGCTATGGACCCTGGAGTGAGGAAGAGCATGCGAGGCATTGTTCCACCCGATCCCGAGACCGACGTCTCCGCCGCACATCATGCGCTGGTCTACATGCCCGGCCGTACCCGCAAGCGCTTTCCCGCCGGGTGTGTGCGGTTGATGGATTCAGCGGAGGCGGCCGTCGCGGCGGCGGACCCGCAGGGAAAATGGTTCCCCGCACGGGTGCTTGGCCCGTCCAAATCGTCGGAGGGGCAGTACCTTTTCTATCTGCTGGATTGGCTCGAGTGACGGGCGCGGGGTGAGCGTGCCGGTGCCGGATGGCCGGCACCGGGCGGTGGCACGGACGGATCAGACCAGGAGTGCATCATGCGCAACAAGCCGGGCTTTACCGGCGGCCGCAACATCGCCATGAAGGTGCCGCCCCATCTCTACGACGCCACCATCCGGTTCTATCGGGACGTGGCCGGCCTGCCGGTCATCGAACACCTGGCCCCGTCGGTGGTGTTCGAGTTCGGCGCCAGCCGGCTCTGGATCGATTCCGTCGACGGCCTCAGCCAGGCGGAGGTGTGGCTGGAGCTCAATACCGACAATGTAGCGGCCGCCGCGTCGGCGTTGCAGGCTTCCGGCGTGGTTCGGAGGGACGAGATCGAGGCGCTGCCCGAGGGTTTCGAGGGGTTCTGGATCTCGAGTCCGGCCTCAATCATCCACCTGGTGTGCCGCGACACCGACACCGGATAGCCGCCCCGGCGCCGGGGGTTCCCTGATGGCGGCGTATCCACCACAATGGCCCCTCGATTCAATTTTCGAGGACAAGATTCCATGGCCATGGCAAGCGCACGACACATCCTGGTGGATTCCGAAGACCTGTGCAACGAACTGAAGACGCGCATTGAAGGGGGCGAGGATTTTGCCGCCCTGGCCAGGGAATACTCCTCCTGCCCTTCCGGGAAGCAGGGAGGTGAGCTGGGTTCCTTCGGGCGCGGACAGATGGTGCCCGAGTTCGACCAGGTCGTGTTCTCCGCGCCGGTGAACCAGGTGCAGGGGCCGGTCAGGACCCAGTTCGGCTACCATCTGCTGGAGGTGACCTCCCGCCAGGACTGACCCTGAAGAGGCATCGCGAGGGGCCCGGCCGGCGCATGTCCGGCCGGGCCCCTTTCGTTGCGGGAAGGTGTCGTCAGGCCAGCCGGTCCCGGGGCTCGCGCCCGGCGACGATGGCATCGAGATTGTCCAGCGCCCGGAACCCCATGGCGTCGCGGGTTTCCCGGGTGGCGCTGCCGATATGGGGGAGCAGGAAGGTGTTGTCCAGGGCCCGGTAGCGCGGATCGATGTTCGGTTCATTGTTGAACACGTCGAGTCCCGCGGCGAACAATCGGCCCGAGCGCAGGGCGGCAATGAGGGCATCATCATCCACGACGGCGCCGCGGGCGGTGTTGATCACCACCGCCGAATCCGGGAGCAACGCGATGCGTGCCTCGTCGAGCAGGTGGTGTGTCTCCGGGGTGGCCGGGCAATGGATGGAGAGAAAGTCGCAATGGGGCAGCAGCGCCTCCACGCTCTCGTGATACGTGGCCCCGGCCTCGAGTTCCGGCGCAAGGCGGTGGCGGTTGTAGTAGTGGATCTCCATGTCGAAACCCCGTGCGCGCCGGGCCATGATCCGGCCCACCCGCCCCATGCCGAGGATGCCGAGACGCTTGCCGGTGACCTGAACGCCCAGTTGATGGACGGCGCTCCATTCTGCCCAGGTGTCGGTGCGGATCTGGCGTTCGCCCTCGAAGGCCCGGCGGGCGGCGCCCAGCAGCAGCAGCATGGCCACCTCCGCGGTCGCGTCGCTGAGGACCTCCGGCGTGTTCGTGACGATGATCCCGCGGGCCTTGGCCGCCGCCAGATCGATGTGGTCGTATCCCACCGAGTAGCTGCAGATGGCGCGCACGGTGTCCGGCAGACGGGCAATCACCCCGGCGTCGAGCTTCTCGGTGTGGCAGGGCATGATGGCGAAGGCGCCGGCGGCAAGCTCGACGAGCTCATCGGCCGGATAGACCCTGTCGTCCCGGTTGAAGTGCGCCTCGTAGTCACGCGCCAGGCGTTCCTCCACGGCCCGTGGGAGTTTGCGGGTCACCAGAACGGCCGGTCTGTCGGTCATGATCCTTGAGCTCCTTGACGAGGATGGGTTTGACCCATCATAGACCGATCGGGAACTATTGTTCACCGGGCCCGTGGTCGGGGGATCGCCGGGGCACCATCATTCCTTTACGTACCGGAAGCCTCCATGCAGCCACTGACTCTTGAACAGGCGAACAGATTGATCGAAGCGGCCCTTGCCAGGGCGCGCGAACTGTCCCTGCCGCCCATCGCGGTTGCCGTGCTCGACGACGGCGGGCACCTCAAGGCCTTGCAGCGCGAGGACGGGGTGTCCTTCCTGCGCGTGCGCATCTGCCAGGCAAAGGCCTGGGGTGCGCTGGGGCTGGCGGTGGACTCCAGGCGCATCGCGGAGCGTTACGAGCAGGGCGGTCTTCAGCAAGGTTTCATCGACGGGCTGAACGCCATGAGCGGCGGCCGGGTTGTGCCATTGCCCGGCGGCGTGCTGATCCACGATCAGGCGGGCCGGATCCTGGGGGCCGTGGGCATTGCCGGCGCCGCATCCGATGACGACGAAACCTGTGCCCGGGCGGGCATCAAGGCCGCCGGCCTGAAGTAGGCCGCTAGCCCGCATATCTCACCACCCTTCTACTGCGGCCGCCGATCCGCTCGCTGTGACGGGGCGTGCTCCCTCCAGCCGGCTTGACGTAGTGTCGGCTACGCCTGCGCCGTCCTCCGGTCCGCGCGCCCCGTCACAGCGGCGCCTCGACGCCCTCGCCACGAACGGTGGTGAGATATGCGGGCTAGGATCAGCGCCGCGTGACGTAATCCGATGCCCGTACACGGCCCAGCGCCCACAGACCCAGCACGGGACCCGGCAGCATCAGCCACAGCACGGCCAGTTCCTGGCTCGGCCAGAGGCGGGTGACCACGGCGATGGACGGGATGGTGAGCGCAAAACCCACGGCATTCATCATGGCCAGCGCCGCGCCCAGGCGTTCCCCGGGCGCGCTGAGGGAGGCCAGCGCGGTGAACTGGGGCGAGTCGGCGATCACCGTCAGGCCCCAGAGGGCCAGAAGCAGAAGCAGGAATGCCGGCGGCAGGTGTCCGAGGAAGGGATAGACCAGGCAAAGGGTGCCCGAGATGCCCAGTGCCCAGCGGGCCACGCGCAGGCTGCCCGTTCGCCGGCTCAGGCGGCCACCCAGCACGCACCCGGCGGAGCCCACACCGATCACCGCGAAGGCCAGCCACGGCAGCCAGGGCAGGGGCCACTCCAGGCGCAGCATTTCCCGCAGGACCAGCAGCGGGACCAGGGTCCAGAAGGCGAACAGCTCCCAGCAGTGGCCGAAGTAGCCGAGGGCGGCGGCGCGAAACGGGCGCCGGGTGAAGGCGACGAGGCCGGCCCAGGGGCGTCCCGGGCCGGCGGTGGCGGGCAGGTGGGGGCCGTCACCCAGACGATGCACCATCACCGCGGCCAGCAGCGCGAGCAGCGAGGAGATGGCCATCGGCCATTGCCAGGGCAGGTCCAGGGTGACCCCGCGCAGGAGGTGCGGCAGGGCGATGCCCAGGGTCAGCATGCCCAGCAGCCAGCCCAGGGCCGCGCCCGCATGTTTCGGCGTCCAGCTCACCACCAGCTTCATGCCCAGGGGATAGATGCCCGCCAGGCACAGGCCGGTGACGAAGCGCAGCAGCCATGCCACGGTCAGGTCGTGGGCGGTGAGGATGAAGGCGGCATTGACCAGCGCGCCGGCCACCGCGGCCCCCGCGAACAGCCGGCTGGCGCGGACGCGGTCGGCCAGGCCCGTGCCCGCCAGCAACAGCGTACCGGTGATGAAACCCGCCTGCACGCCCACGGTGAGCAGGCCCAGGCCGGCTTCGGTCAGGCCGGTTTCCCGGTGCAGTGAGACCGCCACGCCGTTGATGCTGAACCAGAGCGAAGTGCCGAAAAGCTGTGCCAGTACGATCACGGTCACGGGATGCCGGCCGATCCAGCCGGCGGGCGGTCCTGCTTGGGCTGCGGGGGTCGGCATCTGGAGAGCAGTGAAGTGAGGTGTTGTTCCGGCGTGATGGTTTAGCGGGGACTTTACGCCATGGACCAGGGGCGGGTCATGCGGGCGGTCTTCGGCCTGCCGGGACGCCGATGCCGGTAAGGTCCCGTCGACAGACCTGTCCTCGTGAGGCGTTCGGCCTCTCCCCGGGCTGAGAACCAGCGGCGGCCGGATCCTCAGGGCCGGCGTCTCATGATGTGTGCACGGCGATGCCTTATCATGGGGCGCCGATTCAGGATGCGTATGGCCAAGGGCTGATTCTTACGATGCTCAAGATCGTGACATTGCTGGTGTTGCTCGCCTTCGCCTGGTGGCGGTTCCGGCGCTATCTGTGGCACCGGCGATTACGCCGGGAAGGGGTGGAAGTCCCCGAGCAGAAGGGGCCCCGGGCAGTGACCCTGTTGGCGGGCGTGATGCTGGCGGTCTATGGCGGCTACATGCTCTGGCACCTGTTCGGCACGGTATCGTCGGGATCCTGAGCGCCCGGTGCGGCGCGTCCGTGGCAAGTATGGGCAGGAGGTGCGCGGCCGTGGCCGGACAGTGATCATTGACATCATCATAACTTGTTCATATAACCAGAAAAAACTACGTATATAAGCTCAGGGGTATTCATTTGTCTTCGAAATCCTCCGGTGAAGAGGCGGGATCAGCGCGTCTGCGCGTATATTCGGATCAGACCATCCATGAGGCGTTCGCGCAGTTTCTGGGCATCACGGAGCAGGATCAGCGGCTGCTGGTCAGGTACCACGAGGTGCTGATCGGCGAGAGCGAGCGTTTTGCCGAGATCTTCTACGATTATCTGCTGAGCTACCCGGTCACCGCACAGATCCTGGCCCGATACCAGAAAGGCGGCGGGGAGCTGCGTGCGCTGATCAACTCCCAGCTGGGTCACCTGTGGCAGCTGCTCTCCGGGCGAGTGGACCGGGAATCGGCGCGTCGTCTGGCCCATATCGGTGACGTGCACTACGGCTTTGGCGTGGAGCCGGTGTGGGTGATGGGGGCCTACCTGCTGTACTGGGATCACCTGCATGCGCGCCTGGCGGATGTCCCGGAGCCCGAGTGCACCGCCCTGGAGAACGCGGTGACGAAGTTCCTGTTCCGCGACATGGGGCTGATGCTCGAGGGCTACTGGGATGCGACCGTGCGCCAGGTGCAGGACGAGCGCAACAAGGCGCAGGCGCTGCGCGAGCAGATCACCAGTCTGCTGGCGAATCTGCCCCAGGTGCTGTGGTCGGTGGACGTGGTGCGCAACGAGCCGCTGTACGTGAGCCCCAGCAGCAGGCGGATCTGCGACATGGACGTGGACACACCGATTCCCTGTCTGAACTGGACCGTGGCGGAGGACCGCGAGGCGGTGCGCCAGGCCTGGCGCGAGGCGCTGGCGGGGCGTCAGGTAGAGGTGGAGAGCCGGGTCAGGGCGCCGGACGGGGAGTTGCGCTGGTTCCGGCGCGTGTTTCACCCCTTCACCGACGAGAGCGGTCGCGTGGTGCGCATCGACGGGCTCATGGAGGATGCCACCGATGCCAAGCACAATCTGGAACGCCTGAATGTGCTGGCCACCACCGACAGTCTCACGGGGCTGTCGAACCGCACGGTGCTGCTCGACCGGCTCGAGCGGGCGATTGCCGCGGCCGGGCGCGGGCGGGTGCCCCGGCAGGTGGCGCTGATGCTCATGGACCTGGACCAGTTCAAGGAGATCAACGACACCCTGGGCCATCCGGTGGGCGACGAGGTCCTGCGCAGGGTGGGGGCGCGTCTCTCGGAGAAGCTGCGCGACTCCGACACGCTTGCGCGCCTGGGCGGCGACGAGTTCGCGGTCCTGCTGCCGGAGATGGAGCATGCCCGGGACACCGCCGAGAAGGTGGCGGGCAAGCTGCTTGATTGTTTCAGCGAGCCGTTCTGTGTTGCCAACCAGAATCTCTATCTGGGGGCGAGCATCGGCATTGCCATGTTCCCGGAGCATGGCGAGAGCGTGGACAGTCTGATGAGCCGCGCCGATGTGGCCATGTACGAGGTCAAGCGTGCCGGGCTCGGTTACGGTTTCTACGACGCAGGCACCAACCCCCACACCACGAAGCGGCTCAGGCTCGCGGCGGAGCTGCGCGGCGCGCTCGAGCGCGATGAGCTGCGCCTGCACTATCAGCCCAAGGTGGATCTCGCCTCGGGCAGGGTCAGCGGGGTGGAGGCGCTGGTGCGCTGGGCGCATCCGCGGCGCGGTCTGATGTATCCGGAGGAGTTCCTGCCCACGGCCCTGCGCACGGGGCTGATCCACCCCATGACCGACTGGGTGCTGCGCGAGGCGCTCACGCAGTGCATGGCCTGGCGCGCCGAGGGCCTTGCCCTGCGCGTGGCGGTCAACGTCGACGATGCGCTGTCGTTTCACCACTGCGATCTCGCCGAGCGCATCGGCGTGCTGCTCGGGCAGATCGGCGCGCCGGCCGACTGCCTGGAGATCGAGCTCACGGAGAATCTGCTGATGAGCGACATCGCCACGAGTTCCGCGGTGCTCGAGCGCCTGGCGGGCCGGGGTATCAGGATCGCCATCGACGACTACGGCACGGGCTATTCCTCGCTGGCCTATCTCAAGCAGCTGCCGCTGCATACGCTCAAGATCGACAAGTCGTTCGTGATCGACATGTGTCAGGATGAGAACGACGCGGTGATCGTGCGCTCCACCGTGGATCTGGCCCATAACCTGGGCTACTCGGTGGTGGCCGAGGGCGTGGAGGACGCCGAGGTGCTCCAGCTCCTGGAGATCCTTGGCTGTGACAGCGCCCAGGGCCACCACATCGCCCGCCCCATGGCGCCCGAGGCACTGGCCCGCTGGCTCCGGGACCGGGGCACAAACTGAACCCGGGGGCGGAAAAGGACGCCGCATGGACACCGATACCGGGCACCCCTCGGCCGTTGTAGAATGCCGGGCCATTTCACCCCATTGCGACGCACAATCACCATGTATCTGGATGCTTTCCACGACACGCAGGACGGACTCACCCGAATTACCGCGCAACAGGGCAGCAGGTTCGCCAAGGAGATCGCCGGGGATTTCAATCCCATCCACAATCCGGGCGCCAAACGCTTCGTTGTGCCCGGCGACCTCCTGTTCTCCCTGGTGCTGGAGCGCTATGGGCTCAGCGAATGCATGGCCTTTTCCTTCACCGACATGGTGGGTGCGGATACCGACCTGGATTTCCCCGACACCGACGCGCCGTCGTTCGAGATCGCCGATGCGACCGGCCGCGTGTGCCTCAAGGTGCGGCGCGAGGGACGCAGGACACGCGACATGTCGCTGCTGGAACGATTCACGCTGGCGTACGTGTCATTTTCCGGACAGACCTTCCCCCATGTGCTGGTGCCGCTGATGCGCGCGCACGACGTGATGATCAACCCGCAGCGGCCGCTGGTGATCTACGAGGGCATGAGTTTCGATCTTGAAGATCTGGACATCCGGGAGCCTGAGCTGGAGCTGGAGAACTCGTCGCTCATGGTCAACGGCAAGCGGGGCGACGTGAGCCTTGATTTCGTAATCCGTGCCGGGGGTCGGGCGGTGGGGACCGGCGCCAAGAAGCTGGTGCTGAGCGGATTGAGGCCCTATGACGACGCCACGATGCAGGCGCTGGTGGACCAGTATGCAGAGTCGAAGGCGGCAAACCGCAGGTCAGGGATGAAGGATGAGGGATGAAGGTTGAAGGATTAGGGATGAATCAGACAGCGGGGCTCTGAAAGGCAAGTTATTTGTGGGACACGACACTGGCCTACGCGAGTCTGCCCCGCAGCCAGCGCCCGCCGGCCAGTAAAGCAACGAGTGCCAGCAGGGGCAGAAGAGATGCCGGGCTGATGCCTTCGTTCTCCATGCCGGATTTCATGAGTGTCTGGACCGCATAGGCATACACCACCCACTTGGCCCCCAGGCCCACTGCGGCCGCAAGCAGGTACCCGCCCAGCGGCAGGCCGAGGGTGCCGACGCCGAAGTTCACCACCGAGTGGGGAAAGCCGGGCAGGACGCGCAGGGTCAGTTGGGTCCAGGCGTCTCCCTTGCGGCGCAGCAGCCTCAGTACCCGCTGTCCGGTGGGGCCGGGTCGCCAGGCCCGGCCCAGCCAGCGCGACGTGTAATAGGCGCCCAGCGCACCCAGGGTGCTGCCGGCGGTCAGGATCGCCGCCGCCGCCAGCGGCGGATAGAAGGGAGCCACGATCCACAGCATGAGGGTGCCCGGCAGGGCCAGCGACAGCAGCAGGGCCTGCAGCAGGATCAGTAGCGGGATGGTGGCCGGGTGCGGTGCCAGCGCCTCCCCCCAGGCCAGGGCGTCAGCCACCGCCACGGGTTGAGAGACCGCGAGCGCGATGACGACGATCGCAAGCATACCCAGGGCAAGCAGCCGCCATCGCTGCCGGCGGCGCTCGCCGGCCCAGTCGACATCCGGGGTTTCTTCCGGAGCGTCACCACATGAGGTCATCCGGGATCTCATAGCCTGCGTATGGGTCGTCTTCCCTGTCGGGTCGTGTCCCGGTCGTGCCGTCCGGTTCATTGAATACGACGACGCGCCCGGCATCGCGCTCACGCACCTTCTCCAGCCCGTCCCGCGGCAGCAGTTCATACCCGCCCGCCAGCGTCACGATCCCCAACTGCCCGCGCACCAGGCCGTCCCGCTGTTCGCCGGTGACATGGATGGAGCGGACCTTGTCACCATGCTGGAAGTGATAGGGCTGGTCGCCGTCCTCGCGCGGCAATCGCTGGTCCAGAATGATCTGGCGGATCTGGGCGGCGCGCGCCTTGCGTTCCGCCGCCTCCTGCTGCTTGCGGTTCAGTTCCCGGGAACGCTGGGCCTGGCGCTCGCGCAATTGCAGCGCCGCGGAATCCTGAACCGCGGGCTTCGCCCCGTTCCTGCGGCCCTTGGGCTTCTTGCGGTTCTGGCGCTCCTGACGAAGCTTCTTCTCGTCCACCAGCCCGGACTTCAGCAACTGGTCGCGCAATGAGTTGGACATGACTGATCCGGCGGTTTGCGGTTTGAAGGGGCATTGTAAGGCGTGACGGGCGCATGATCCATGACCGCGCCGGCGCCGAACCAGCGAGGCCTGTGGCATGTGCTGGCTATTCGATCCGCGCCTCAATGATCTCGCTGTAACCAAGGTTGTCTCTCCAACGGGCGGTGACCGGATCGCCCGCAGCCCCTCCGGCAAACTGGAAGGTCAAAAGCGGGTTCGTGGAGATGCCCCAGCCCCAGTCGGCACTGAGGATGGTCTCGCCCAGATGGTCGCAACGGATCTCCTCGATGAAATGTCGCGGTACCGTGAGGCCCGTCACGGGGTCCTTCCGGGTGCCGGTTTCCATGGGGTGACTGATCAGCACCGCGACGGCGGTGAAACCGTCCTTCAACTCAGCACGCATCTTGCTCTGCATGTCAGCATCCTCCCGTGGCTACCTGCACGGTATTCTGTGCACGAAAGTACCTTCCGTCGGCCGATACGATGGCCACCACGTTGCCGCTTCCGCCCATGCGGATGCGCGTGACGATGGGGCCCCGGACCCGTGGCGAGAGCCGAAAGTTCGCCACCAGGGGGAAGGGGTTGGGGTCCGAGATCAGCGTGACGCCCTGCACGTCGTCGAGGTCGGTGGCAACACCGACACGAACCAGCGCACCGCTGCCCACGCGCGCCGGTGTGTCCAGCATCACCCTGGGGCTCAACTCGGCCTCGGTGTTTCCCGCGAGCGTGCGCCAGGCGAGTGCCGCATCCTGGGCCATGAAGGCCTCCCGGGGCCAAGCGGCCATCACCCGTGAAGGCCTGAGCAGCGCCGGGACAAGCCCGGCCGCGAGCGCGGCGGTGACCGTGTGTTTCAGAAAGTGTCTGCGATTCATGATGACGTCCTCCTTTGTCGGGCTTCCGATTCCCGAAGGTATCCGCAGGTAAGAGCTGTCCAGGTCAATCCGACGAGGTCCGTGAGCTGCCGGTCGGTGGTCCCCTGCGTCCTCCGGCATGCAATAGCAGTCTGGTCATCGACGGGGGCCACCGACAGGGAGTGCTGCCGTGCGAGCCTGTGATATCTGCACATTCGGGGCGCAGTCCCTGCAGGGTGCGCTTGCGTGTCGGGTGGTTGACTTTGCGCCCCGATCATCGCGCGTACTCCGGATGGACGATCAGGTTGCGCAGGAACATCTCTCCCTGTCCCCGGAGCTTCGCGTCAACCATCGTCGGTGTGCCATTTGGCCTGCGCTCGCTGTAGAAGGCATTGACGATGAAGGTCGAGGATGCCTCGAGACAGGCAACCCCTCTCGTTTCGATCACCAGTTCTGCACCGGGCAGATCCGGGTCGTCCCGCTCCCCCATCCGGAGTGCGTAGTCCACGCAGCGATTCCCGGCGCTTGCCCGGGGTGTCGCGGTGATGTCCACCAGCCGGAAGCGGCCGCGGGTTGCCCGCCTCGTCTCGGTTTCGAAGGCCTCCGGGAAACTTTCTGCGGTGGTCCCCCGCGCATACGCGGCGTCCGTGAGGGTGATCATGATGACGAAGGTCTGGCCGCGTGCGGCCAGTTCAATCGCCTCCGGAGTCGCCCTGGTAAACGCCAGATATGACCGGCCGATGTCGGGTTTCCAGTGGGCGCCGGGTGGCGCGTGGCCGGTGAATCCGGGGCCCGTGAAGGTCTCCGGGTCCGTCCGTTCAGCGGGGGGTGCTAGCCCGTAGGCTGCGTGGTGCGTAGCCTCACGGCGCGCATCACCGGGGATCGGCGCGTCGAACAACCGCAACCGATCCGGGGGGAGCACCGGCTCCGACACGGCCGCGGGGACCGCCACCGGTGCAGGCAGCAACGCGATGACAGCGATCAGCGCGGCAAGGGGTGCTGATCCCGGGAAGGGTCTGATACGCATGGCAGGTTCCTCCTCGATTCCGTCGAGCCTTTGCTTCGGCACGCCCCCAGAGTGGAGGCGGGCGAACGGGGGGACGAGGGAGGATGCCCGTGGCCGGATGTGATATATGCACATGCTGGACTAAACTCAGTAGGCGGCGTTGACCCCAAGGGACCGGCGCCGGGTGCAGGATGCTTCGCAGGCATGGACGTGTGTTTCGCCTGCCGTGGCACCTTGGTGCGGACTGCGCGATGCAGGGTCGAGGACCTCGGGGGCGCTCATGGTTGGCAGTCCCGAACATTGGTTGCGGGAAGGGCTCGACCCGTCCCGGGAGGACGGGAGCGCGTCCGACCGCGCCCGGGAGTCGCCCGGGGCCCCGGCGCTTGTGCGCGGCCTCGCGGCCATCCTGAGCGCGGATGTCAGCGGCTACAGCCGGCTCATGCGCGAGGACGAGGAGGGCACTGTCGGACGCCTTGCCGAGTACCGGCAGGTCATCTCCCGGCACGTGACCCGGCATGGGGGCAGGGTCGTGGACACCGCGGGCGACGGTGTCCTGGCCGCCTTTCCCAGTGTGGTGGAGGCCCTGAGCGCCGCGGTCGGGATCCAGCGCGAACTCGGCGGGCGCAACGCCGACCTGCCGGCCGATCGGCGCATGGCGTTCCGGCTCGGCGTGCATCTGGGCGACATCCTCAGCGGCGAGGGCGCGGTCTACGGCGACGGGGTGAACCTGGCCGCGCGCCTGGAGGCACTGGCGGAGCCCGGTGGCATCTGCATCTCCGGGGATGTCTACAACCAGGTGCACCACAGGCTCGATCTCGGCTACGTGCCCATGGGGCGGCGTCGCGTCAAGAACATGGCCGAGCCCGTTGAGGTCTACCGGGTAGAGGCGGACCCGTCGTCGCGCCCGGTTGCGCGCAGGCTGCATCTGCACCGACATTCTCTCACTGCATTCATCGTCATCGCCGGACTGCTCGGCATCGTGCTCATGGTCGGCGTGCTGCGTGCGCCCGGGCCGGTTCGGGAGACGGTGCTCACCCCGGCGACCCTGGCCGGCGGACCGGCGATCGTCGTGCTGCCCTTCCGGAATCTGAGTCCCGAGCCGGAACAGGACTACTTCAGCGACGGAATCACCGCCGATATCACCGCCGAGCTTTCCAACCTTTCGAGCCTGCTGGTGATTGCGCGCACCACGGCTTTCGCATACCGGACGGCTGACGTGTCGCCCCGGGAGATCGGCAGCCGGCTGGGCGTGAGCTATCTGTTGCAGGGCACGGTACGGCGGGCGGGCGGGCAGTTGCGTATCACGGCAGAACTGGTCGAAACGGAAAGCGGCCGCCAGATATGGGGCGGGCGCTATGACGGCGCGCTGGAGGATGTGTTCGCCCTGCAGGATGCGGTGACGGAGCAGATCGTCGGCGCGCTCCAGGTCACCGTCACCGAGGCGGAGCAGGCGCGACTGGCGCGGCGTTACACGGTCCACCTGGAGGCCTATGACCACTTCCTGCAGGGGCAGTGGCACTTCCAGGAGTTCACCGCCGAGGGCAATGCCCGCGCGCGTGCGCACTACGAGCGCGCGCTCGAACTCGACCCGGGCTTCGCCCGCGCCCCGGCGGCGCTCGCTCTGACCCACGCCTGGGACTCTCGCTGGGGCTGGAGTGCCGACCGGGGTGCATCGCTGAGCATGGCCCGGGAACTGGCCGATCGCGCCCTGGTCCTGGACGATTCCCTCCCCCAGGTCCGGTGGGTGCAGGGCTACGTGCTGCTGCACGTGGGGGAGTTCGAGCAGGCGCTGGCGCAGGCCCGCTATGCCACCGCGCTCGATCCGAACTTCGCGGAAGGCTACGGGCTGGTGGCGCTCATCCTCGTTGCCATGGGCGAGCCTCAACAGGCGCTGGAGCACATGGAGCGCGCCGTACGGCTCAATCCCCACTATTCCGCCCTGTACGCCACGGTGATCGGCAGCGCCTACATACTCCTGGAGCGCTATGACGATGCGGTTCGCGAGCTTACAAAGGCCGTTGCGCAGCATCACACCCACCTGAAGAACCACGTGCTGCTGGCAGCCGCCTATGGCAGGCAGGGGCGGCTTGACGAGGCGGCCTGGGTGGCGGAGGAGATCCGCATGCTGAGCCCTGGCTTCTCGATCGGATACTGGATCACCTCGGAGTCCTTCGGAAGCCCGGAGACGCTGCAGTGGTACATTGAAGGCCTGCGCAAGGCCGGGATCCCGGAGTAGGCCCGGCGATGCGCGGAGTGCCCCGTCGCCGGATCCCGTGCGCGGCACCCGCGGGTGTCGTGCGCGCCCCTCGTCCCGGAGCGTTCCCGTGATCGAGGAATTCCCCCTGTTTGCGGGTCTTGGTGGGCAGGCGCGTGCCGCGCTCGAGGCGTGCCTGCACACGAAGGTCTACCCGGCGCGCGTGATGGTCGTGAGCGAGGGTGACGACACCCGTTCCCTGTACCTGATCCTGGACGGACGGGTGAAGGTGTTCACCAGTGACGAAGAGGGCCGGGAGGCCCTGCTCTGCACCCAGGGTTCGGGCGAGTACTTTGGCGAGATGTCCCTGTTCGATGAGGCCCCGCGCTCGGCGTCCGTGATGACCCTCGAGCGCACCCGCCTCGCCATGCTGGGGCGTGAGGACCTGCTGCGCTGCTTGCAGGACCATCCCGGAATCGCGCTCGCCCTCATCAGCGAACTGACCGGGCGGGTGCGCCGGCTCACCGAGCAGGTGAAGTCCCTGTCACTGCAGGATGTCTACGGGCGCCTGACCCGGCTGCTGATGACGCTGGCGGAGCGGCACGACGGACAGCTTGTCATCGACCCTCGCCCTACCCACCAGCAACTGGCCAGCCGCATCGGCGCCTCCCGGGAGATGGTGACGCGCATCCTCGGGGATCTCGTCCGCGGCGGCTACGTGCAGATGGACAGCGGCCGCATGGTCCTGGCGGAGCGCTTTCCCCGCGCCTGGTAAGGCAGTGCGCGCTGTGCATAGTTCACAAGCCCACGGGTAATCCTCCCTCGTCCCGCCGTTCGCCCCCCTCCACTCTGGGGGCGTGCCGAACCAAGGGCACGACGGAATCGAGGAGGAACCTGTCATGAACACCAGAAGATTCACCACGGGCGCCCTGGGCACGGCGTGCGCCCTGATCATGCTCGTCGCGTCCGCGACGGCCGATGTCTCAACGCCCCGCGGCGACACGGAAGTACTCGGCAGCGTGCACTTCCCCGTGTCCTGCAATGCGCAGGCCGGGCAGGCATTCGACCGCGCCATGGCGCTGTATCACTCCTTCCACTGGCGCGAGGCGAAGAAGGCCTTCGATGCGGTGCTGGCCGCCGACCCTGACTGCGCCATGGCCTACTGGGGTCACGCCCTGGTCCTGATGGACAACCCCTTCATCTGGCCGCTGCGGGGCAGGAACCTCGCGGAGGGGCTGGCGATGGTCGAGCAGGCCCGGGCTGCACACGCGAAGACGCAGCGCGAGCGCGATTACATCGCCGCAATGGAACGCTTCTACCGGGATCATGAGTCCGTCGAGCACAAGGCCCGGGCCACTGCCTATACGCAGGCCATGAGTGCGCTGGCGGCACGCTATCGCGAGGGCGTGGAGGCGAGCATCCTGCATGCCCTGGCGCTGAGCGCCACCGTCGACCCGACCGACAAGACCTACGCCGGGCAGCGCGAGGCGGCGGCGATCCTGGAGCCGCTGTTCGAACGCTATCCTCAGCACCCCGGTGTCGCGCACTACCTGATCCATAGCTACGACTATCCGCCGCTGGCGCACCTCGGTCTGCCCGCCGCGCAGCGTTACGCCGCCGTGGCCGAAAGCGCGCCCCATGCCCTGCACATGCCGTCGCACATCTTCACCCGGCTCGGTCACTGGCAGGCCTCCATCGACGCCAACCGGGCCGCGGCCAAGGCCGCCGGCGAGCTGCGGGGGCGCCTGCACGCCATGGACTACCTGACCTACGCGTACCTGCAGATGGGACGGGACGAAGAGGCCATGCAGATCGTGGAGGAGGTGGCAGCGCTGCGCGAGATCCGCAACGAGAACCTGGGCATCGCCTACGCCATCGCGGCCATCCCCGTGAGACACGCGCTGGAGCGCGGCCGCTGGGTCGACGCCGCAGGGATCGAACTCTCGCCCTCGGAGCCCGACTTTGCCTGGGCACGTTTCCCCAATGCTGAAGCGGTCAATGCCTTCGGGCGGGGCCTTGGCTCCGCCCGAGTCGGTGACACCACGGCGGCCCGAATCGAGCTGGAACGCCTGGCCGGGCTGCGCGAGGCGATGCTCGCGGCGGGGCAACGCTACTGGGCGGACCAGAGCCTGATACAGGAAGGCATCATCGAGGCCTGGATCGCACGGGCCGAGGGCCGCGACGCGGAAGCGCTGCAACGACTGCGTGCCGCCGCCGATCATGAGGACGCCACGGAGAAGAACGTGGTCACGCCGGGTCCCGTGGCACCGGCCAGGGAACTGCTGGGCGAAATGCTTATGGAGATGGGTGATCCCGCGGCGGCGTTGCGGGAGTTCGAGTCGGTGACGGGCAAGGAGCCCAACCGGTTCCGCGCCTTGTACGGCGCCGCGCGGGCCGCCGAGCAGGCCGGTCTGGCCGAACGCGCACGGGAACACTATGGGACGCTTCTGGCGATCGTGGGGGAGGTCGGCGCCGGTCGGGCCGAGATCGGTCACGCACGGGCCTCCCTCGGGCTATGATGGAGGATCCGGGGGCATGGCATCGGGCCCGCCCCCTTTGAGCCTCGGGAGACCATGGCCATGTTGTCGATCGTGAATTCGGGACGCGCGCTTGCGGTGGTGCTCTGTCTGGCACTTGTGCCCGCAGTGCCCGCGTCAGCGCAGACCGGGGCACAGCCCGGTTCCGGTGGCCAGGTGGAAGTCGTGCACCCGCCCTGGTTCAAGGAGAGCCTCCTGGACCTTCGGGCGGATCTCGATGACGCACTGGCCGCAGGAAAGGCGGGCGTGCTGCTGTATTTCGGCACCCGCACCTGCAGCTACTGCCATGCCCTCATGGAGACCACGTTCGCGGAGGAGGACATCGTGGCGCGGCTCAATGCCCGCTACGATGTCATCGGCCTGGAGGTGCTGAGCGACGACCAGCTCCTGGATTTCCAGGGACGATCCCACTGGACCAAGGATTTCGCCGTCCAGGAGAAGGCCAGGTTCACTCCGACCCTGGCTTTCTACGGGGAGGACGGCGCCCTGCGCCTGCGTCTCGTGGGCTATGTGCCGCCGGAGCGCTTTCGGGTCGCACTGGATTACCTGGAGGAGGGGCGCGACGGGCGCCAGAGCCTGCGCGAGTACCTGGCGGAACGGGAGGCAGCGGATCGCGCAGCCGAAGGCGCAATCGTGCATGACCCCGAGCTGTTTGCCGCACCGCCTCATGACCTGGATCGGCGCCAGCCCGCGGACCGGCCGCTGCTGGTGGTTTTCGAGCGGCCGGATTGCGCAGCCTGTTTACGGTTGCATCGCACGGTCCTCGCGCAAACGGCCGTACGCGAGAGGGTGGCCCGTTTCCATGCGGTTCAGTTGGACGCCACTGATGCGACCACATCCATCGTGCTCCCGGACGGTACAACCAGCACCCCCGCCGCATGGGCGGATCGGCTGGAATTGCTACACGCCCCGGCGCTGCTCTTTTTCGACGAGAATGGCGAGGAGGTGGTGCGCGCCGACTCGGAACTGCTGATCGATGCCGGCGGTACGGCCGTGGAGGAGGCCACGCCCCGTGTCACGGCAAACATCGTCGCGCGGCTTCGCTACGTGCTGGAGAAGGGCTACGTGGAGCAACCCCAGTTCCAGCAATGGCGCAACCGCGCCGATGGCGGGTCATCGCAATAGGCTGCCTTCCTGTTCGACCACCCGGGTTTCCAGCGGGTGGGGTCAAGCGGTGGTGACCGGGACCGGCGGGCGGCTACGGAACCCGCCGGCCGGTGACAACTGCCACCACCAGAAGCACCAGGAACACCAGAAAGAGCACCTGTGCCACCCAGGATGCCGCGCCCGCCACTCCCGAAAGGCCGAGTGCGGCGGCAATGATGGCGAGGATGAAGAAGATCAGTACCCGGCTGAGCATGACGGCCTCCTTGCACAGTGGCGTATTGGGGTTGCGCTTATCCGGCGGGGTGCGGCGTCAGTCGCCGGTGGCCCGCTCCATTGCATCGTCGAACTGGCGGCCGGCACGCTCGGCGGGACCCGGCGGGTCGATGGCGTCCTCTGCTTCCCGCGTGGCGTCCTCAATGCGCTCCCCGGCCTCTTCCACGGCATCGTCGATGCGCTCGCCGGCCTCTTCGGCGGGGCCGCTCTCCGAACACCCGGCCAACAGGGTCAGTGTCAGCAGGACACCCAGGCCCAGGGGTTTGACGGTAGCGGGCAGGTTGAACGGTTTCATA
Organism: Thioalkalivibrio thiocyanodenitrificans ARhD 1; assembly: GCF_000378965.1. Lineage (NCBI taxonomy): Bacteria > Pseudomonadati > Pseudomonadota > Gammaproteobacteria > Chromatiales > Ectothiorhodospiraceae > Thioalkalivibrio > Thioalkalivibrio thiocyanodenitrificans. The sequence goes on along the minus strand of NZ_KB900536.1, from coordinate 1,415,541 downwards.
CAGGATCTCCTTGGTTTTCTGAATGTTTCCCGATGGTTGGCGAACGGTGTCTTCCCGTTCCGCCTCTCGAATTTGCGTGTGTGACAAGAAAAAAGAGCGGGTCACCCGCCCTCATGGCGGGTGACCGGCCCAAGCGCCGTCGGGGGGGACGGCTCGGCGGGCAGGGGAGGGCCAGGGAGGGGCCCAGAGAGGGGGGGAGGACCCGCCGACAGGACCGCGTGGTTCGCACATCCCTGCAAACCGCGGATGGTCCGGACCTTGGGATCGGCACCGGCGCCAGCCCTCTCCCGGGCTGGCGGGGCGTCTCGCCTGGACGTCCCCCGGTGGTTGCCTTTGTGTAAGCGCTCGATCCACATGCCATGACATGCAGCACAAAGCATGCCAGGAATTGCAGGGAGGGAGGCTGCGGAGAGACCTGCTTCGACGCACAACCGGGGATGTCCCGATCGCCTTCCCGGGAGGCGGTCAGATCACCGCCTTGATCGAGCCAACCCCGCCGCAGCCGGGGCTTTCGTGACGGCAACGATCCGATCCGGTTACCTCGTGCGACGCGCTGACCGGTGGAATGACGGTGTCGCGGGACTGTTGCGCCACCCCCCGGAGAACCGGTCAGGGTGTGTCAGGGTGTCCCGACGTTGCAGGCCGGTTGTCTCCTTCAGGCGACGGTCGGGAATGTGAGCCTTATCAGGATGTTGGCGAGATGCGGTCCGGCGATCTGTCGCCTGCAAGCGACATCCGGACAGGTGCCTGCTTCGGGGGTGTTGTGGGCAAGATGCTGAAAAATATATGTTTTTCGTGGATGGCATGGTCGTCGCATTACCCTGATTGAAGTCGACGCAAGCGTAGGGCCTCCGGCCACAGGGGGCCACTCAACCAAGCAACGATCATTCAGGAGTTAATGTCATGAACAAACCCACTTCCGTAAAGTCTCTGCTGATCGCCATGATCGCGGCCGGCGCCCTGGGTGCCGGTTCGGCCTCCGCCGCGCTGATTGGCTACGGCCAGGACGACAAGGACAAGGACGAGGAAACCCGCGACCACATGGATACCCGTGATGCTCTGCAGCTCAGCACCTGGCACGACGAGGACGAGGAGGAGAAGGACGAGGACAAGGATCGCCCGCAGCGCGGTGAGTCCACCCTGCACCTGAGCGGTATGCACGATGCGGACGAAGAGGAGAAGGACGAGGACAAGGATCGCCCGCAGCGCGGTGAGTCCACCCTGCATCTGAGCGGCATGCATGACGCGGACGAGGAGGAGAAGGACGAGGACAAGGATCGCCCGCAGCGTGGTGAGTCCACCCTGCACCTGAGCGGTATGCATGACGCGGACGAGGAGGAGAAGGACGAGGACAAGGATCGCCCGCAGCGTGGTGAGTCCACCCTGCACCTGAGCGGTATGCACGATGCGGACGAGGAGGAGAAGGACGAGGACCACGACCGTCCGCAGCGTGGCGGGACGATCATCGGCTGATCTCCCCAGGGATGCCATCAACCGACACCGTCCGGTTTGAACCGCGAGGTGCATCCGGATGCGTCGGGAATCGGTTCTTCCAGGAGGGCCCGGCCCATCCCCGATGAGGTTTGTCGGGATGGGCCGGGTCATTTTTGTCCTGCACGATCAGCGATGTTCCATCCGTGACCAGATTCGGGACACAACAGGCGGGAGGACCGGGCGCCCGTTTGACCCTGTGGCGGCCCCTTGTTATAAGTTCGCGAATCGTGGCCGCGCCGCTGTCCTTTTATCGTTCACTCACCATTCTTCAGCTGATCCTGTTGGGATTCTCCCTGGTGACGCTGCCCCTGTTCTTTGCCTTGGCCACGGCGCTGATCTCCGTGGACAGGTTGACCCACCAGGGGCAGCAGGCCGTGCTGGACGCCGTGCAGGCCATCCAGGCGAGCCGTACGCTGATGGAAGATGTGACGGCCCTGGAGCGCCATGCGCGCCAGTACCATGTACTGGGCGACACGGCCTTGCTGGAGGCCTACGCCAGCCGGCGTGAAAGCCTCGGGGAGGCGCTTGCGCGAATGTACGGGCTGGAATTGGGCACGCCGGTATGGGAGGAGCTGCGACTTCTCGAACGCCGGGAGGCCGATGCCTTCGAGGCCCTGAAGACCGAAGCGCCGGGCAGCGAGGGAGTGCGTGCCGTGCTGGAGAGTTTCCCTGCCCTAAATGAGCTGGCGCGCGGGGTGTTTCAGCAGAGTACGCGGGCGGTATCCCGGGAGGTCGAGGCCATGCAGGCGCAGGCGACCGAGGTGCGCCAGGAACTGCTCTGGCAGGCTTCCGCACTCATCCCCGCGGTCCTGGTCCTGGTGGTGGTGTTCACCGTGCTGATCCTGCGGCCGCTGCGTCAGATCAACCGCTCCATCCACACCCTGGGCTCCGGTCGGTTCGACCGCCCGATCCGCATCACCGGGCCCCATGACCTCTCGGAGCTGGGTGCGCGGCTGGATTGGCTCAGGCAGCGCCTGGTTGAGCTGGAAGAGCAGAAGGTCACCTTTCTGCGCCATATCTCCCACGAGCTCAAGACGCCACTGACGAATATCCGCGAGGGTACGGAACTGCTCACGGACCGGGTGGTGGGCAGCCTGACACCGCAGCAGGGAGAGATTGTGGAAATCGTGCGCGACAACAGCGTTCAGTTGCAGCACCTCATCGAGGACCTGATCAGCTTCAGTGTCGCTCACACGGCCCTGCCGGTCATCGAGTCCCGGCCCATCGATCTGGACTCCCTGATCACGGATCTGGTCGAGCAGCACAAGCTGGCGGCGCGAAGCAAAGGCGTCCGGCTCGAACTCGGGCTGTCCGGGGAGACAGTGAACTCGGACCGGGAAAAAATCAGGGTCATTCTGGATAATCTCTTGTCCAATGCTATCAAGTTCACCGTAGAGAACTCGGCCGTGCGCATTCAGACGGGCAAGTTCGGGGATCAGATCTTCGTGGAGATCAGCGACCAGGGCCCCGGTATTCCCCGGGAGGAACGGGAACGGGTGTTCGAGGTCTTCTACCAGGGTGACACCGGTCCCAGCGGTCACCGTGGCCATGTGCGCGGCAGCGGCATGGGACTTTCCATCGCCCGAGAGTACGCCAGGGCCCTGAACGGGCAATTGCAGGTACTGGACATTGAGTGGGGCGCGCGGTTGCGCCTGCTGCTGCCGCGGGTCTGGCTGGCGCCGCCCGAGGCGGCGGGCCAAGACGATGATCCAGCGGAGGTCGTATGAACGCACGTCTCCGTCAAGTGCGGATGGCAGGGATGGTGATGCTCGTGTCCGTCCTGATCGGTGCCTGTGCGGCGATTCAGGACGCGCGCCCCGTGGCGAAGCCTTGTCCGTTGCACGTGGAGGATACGGACCCTCCAACCATGCATTGCCTTGCGGACGACCGCCTGGCGGCATTGGATGCCAGAGGGCTGGGTCAGCTCATGGATGAGGTGGCGGCCCTGTCGGATCAGGGGGAACAGGCCCTGCGCGATGCGCTCGAGTCCCCCGGCTCCGGACCGCTCCGCCAGGCATTACTGCTCCTGGCCCTTGACGACCCGGGGGAGAACGCCCGTGCCGTGGAACTGCTGGAGGCCCATCTGTCCCGGGAGGCGTCTTCCCACGGCGGAAACCTGCTGGCCAACCTGTTGCGGGATCAGCTTCTCGCGCGCCAGGCCCTGCGGGCGAGTCTGAGTGACGCGCGCTCCGAGCGCGACGCATTGCAACAACAACTGGAAGAACTCAAGGCCATTGAGCGGGAGATCCGTGACCGCGACCGGACCCCGGCCCCGAACCTGGAAAACGAACGATGAGTGAAACGACACGCATACTGCTGGTGGATGACGATGAAGGGCTGCTGCGCCTGTTGTCCATGCGCCTCGCGTCGGCGGGTCACGAGATCAAGGCGGTGGCCAGCGGCGAGCAGGCCCTGGCCGCGTTGCCTCAGTTCCAGCCGAGGCTGGTGATCACCGATCTGCGGATGGACGGCATCGACGGCATGGCGCTGTTCGATGCGATCCACAAGAATCATCCGGCGCTGCCCATCATCATCCTCACTGCCCACGGCACCATCCCGGACGCGGTGGAGGCGACCCGCCGGGGTGTGTTCGGTTTTCTGACCAAGCCCTTCGACAGCCAGGAGCTTCTGGACTACGTGGACCGTGCCCTGCGCCTGACCGGCCTGAGCGCCGAGCCGCGTGAGGGGGGCGATGACTCCGGTGACTGGCGCGACGGCATCATCAGTCGCAGTGCGGTCATGGAAGAGGCTCTGCGCCAGGCGCGACTGGTGGCCGACAGCGAGTCCAATGTGCTCATCCAGAGCGAGAGCGGCACGGGCAAGGAATTGCTGGCCCGCGCCCTGCACCGGGCCAGCCGGCGGGCGGCCGGGCCCTTCGTGGCCGTCAACTGCAGCTCCATTCCCGAGGCCCTGCTGGAATCGGAACTGTTCGGACACAGCAAGGGATCCTTCACGGGGGCCACCCAGAGCCGCAAGGGGCTGTTCGAATCCGCGGACGGCGGCACCCTGTTCATGGACGAGGTGGGTGACATGCCGCTGGCCTTCCAGGCCAAGCTGCTGCGGGTATTGCAGGAAGGCGAAGTACGTCCGGTGGGGGCAAACAACCAGGTGCCGGTGGACGTTCGCGTGATTTCCGCCACCCACAGGGATCTGGAACAGGCCGTGGAGACGGGCGACTTTCGCGCCGATCTCTATTACCGCCTGAATGTGGTGCGCCTTGAAATGCCGCCGCTGCGCGAACGCCGGGATGATATCCCGCTGCTGGCGCGCCATTTCCTTTCCCGGGTCAACGAGCGCAATGGCCGGCACATCGAGGGCTTCGCCCCCGACGCCATGGAGGCGCTCATGGCCGCTTCCTGGCCGGGCAACGTGCGACAGTTGCAGAATGTCGTGGAGCAGTCCGCGGCGCTGAGCACCACGGAGATCGTGCCCGCCAGCCTGGTGCAGCGTGCCTTGCGTTCCGATCCGAGTGGCGTGCTGCCGCTGGCCGAGGCGCGGGATCGCTTCGAGCGGGACTATCTGGAGGAGTTGTTGCAGATCACCGGCGGCAACGTGAGCAGTGCGGCACGTCTCGCCGGGCGCAACCGCACCGAGTTCTACAAGCTGCTCAAGCGTCATCACCTGGAGCCGGAGATGTTCAGGGCCTCCTGATCAGGACGGTTGTCCGGGTGTCCTCTACGCCCCGCAAGCCCGGTTTTCGGGGTCGGTCGGTGCGGCTGTGTCTGTTCCGCCCTGCAGGACCGGCGGCATCTCCATGGTGCCGTTGCCTGATTCAGTCCGCCAGCACGCCGATCTCGTAGTCGGGCAGCATGGCGTGGGCCGCAGGGCTGTGGGGACGGCTCACGCCCTTGGTGTCCCAGCCCTCGCTTGCATCGGTACCACAGTAAGGGATCAGCACCCGGATCGGGGTGGGGTGATCGGGCAGGTAGTCGGTGAAATCGTAGACGCGGCCATGGATGGCCATCCAGCAGTCCTCTGCCTTGTCGTGCCGGGCCAGCGTGTCGCGATCGATCTGCCGCGACACCTCCGGCGCCGGCGCGGCGGGGCGCGGCCTGTCGGGAGACAGGGCGTACGCGGCCAGCAGCGTCAGGAGGCTGGCGGCGAAGGCCACGAGGGTGGTGTAGGCGATGCGTCCGTAGGTGGTCACAGCAGGTTGAAGGCCTCCGAATGAATGCGTCTGCGAGGCACACCCTGGGCCCGAAGGATGGCCGTGAGGTGCTGCGTGAGTACGGGTGGGCCGCAGATCCAGACCTCGCGCCGGGGGAAGTCCGGGCAGTGGGCCGCGAGATAGGCGATGTCCAGCACGCCATCCTGCTCCCAACGGTGGATGGTCAGGGTGAGCCCCGGGATCTCCTCCGCAAGGCGTTCCAGTTCAGGCCGGTAGTAGGCATCCGCATCCGTGTTCACCAGGTTGAACAGGTGCACCGGCGGGTCCGCCGCACCGCCATCCATGGCGCGCACAGCGGAAACAAACGGTGTGATGCCGATGCCGCCGCCCAGCCACAGGGCCGGCCGGGCCGGATCGCGCGGGGTGAGGAACTCACCGTACGGCCCTTCCACCTGCATGCGGCTGCCCGGCCGGATGTCCTGGATGGCCTGCGTCGCATCCCCCAGGGCCTTGATGCCGATGCGCAGGCGGGGGGCGCCCGGGGCGGAACTCAGGGTGTAGGGATGTTCCTCGCCCCGCCCGTCGGCCAGCGTCGGGTCCAGGGGCGTGAGATAGACAAACTGGCCGGGACCATGACGAAGCGGCGCGCCTTCCGGACTCAGGCTCAGTTCCACCATCCCGGACCCCAGGGTTTCCACTTCCGCCACCTGATAGTCGAGGCGGGCGATACGGGGTGAGAGCAGCTTGCGCCAGACGTAGGCGGCAAGCGCCAGGGTGCCCAGCAGGAGCCAGGGCCAGGGCCTGGAACCCAGGGCGAGGGCGTGAACCAGGCCCAGCAGCAGGGCCAGCGCCGAGAGCAGGTGCAGGCGTTTCCAGCGCCGGTAAGCGGGCTCATGGAAGAACTTGAAGGTGGGCGCCAGAAAGATCAGCAGGGCGGCAAGGGATGCCCACCCGGCCCAGACCTGCCAGTAGGCCAGGGGCGGGAACAGGTTGTGCACCGCCGCGTCCAGGGACAGGGTCAGGGCACTGCCGGCCACCATCCAGACGTGAATCATGGCCAGCATGAATCCCGACCAGCCCATCAGGTGATGGATAAACCACATCTGCGTCAATCCGCCGAACCAGGGATCCAGCCCGGGCAGCCGGATGCTCAGGACACCGGCCATCAGCATCAGCGTCAGGGACAGCACGCCCGTGGCGCGGGCGAGCCAGGACAGCACCGCCGTGGTATCGGCGCCGTGCGGCTGGTGCAGGCCGGATGCCAGCAGCGGCAGGAGAACCAGCGCGACGAGTACCAGTGCGCCGAGCCTTGCCCGAATCATGGGGCGGGCCGTGGATGATCAGCGACATGCAACATGAGGGCAGTGTGCCCGGCGGGCCGATTGCCTGCAACGCCCGCGGGCGCGTTTCGGCAGGCGGGCTTCCAGTCGGCTATAGACACGGGATGCGGCGAATTGCGCGCATGGAGAACGAACATGGCCGAGCAGGGTGACAACACGGAGCGTGTGGCCGGCGAGATCAGCCGGCTCGGTTTCATACGCTGGCATGAGCGCGTGTTGATGCGCGCACATCTGCATCTGGTGACCTGCATCCTGGGTCTGGTGCTCATCCCGGTGGGTTTCGAGATGTTCAGTGATCCCGGCACTCTCTGGCAGTGGCTGCAGCGCTACGGGGTGATGTTCGGCGGCGCCATGGTGGCCATGTTCGGCTGGACCCATTACCGCATCGGCATGCAGAGGGCTCAGCGCAGGGCGGATCGGGCCAATTGTCCGCAATGCGGCGTCTATGGTGCCTTCGACGTGAGGGCTCACGGGCAGTCGCCGGCGGACAACAGCGAACCCGGCGATGACGAAGCCGGTGGCTGGATTCGCGTGGTTTGCCGCCGATGCGGTGAGCAGTGGAATATCTAGCCCGCGTATCTCACCACCCTTCTGCTGCGGCCGCCGATCCGCTCGCTGTGACGGGCTGAGTGTCTGCACTGCGGGGGCCTTCCCGTAGGTGCCCGGTCCTCCGGGCGAAGGACGATCCACCGGGTGGGCCGGATCGCCCGGGGGACACGACACTAACGCGCGGCCCTGGGTCCCAGCAGCAGCCAGAGAATGAAGCCGATCAGCGGCAGGATCAGGATGAGCACGATCCACAACACCTTGGGCCCTACGCCCGCGGTGCTGGATAAGGTGCTGACGATGGCCCAGATGTTGAGAATGAGCAGAATGATGCCGAGCAGACCGCTGATCTCGATGCCCATGGTGTCCGTTTCCTGTGCGTGTGTGGTGAGCGGAATGCGTGTGCTGTCATCAGCGGCGGGCGCCGAACAGGATGAGCACCAACCCGACGGCCGCGGCTACGCCACCACCCACGAGATAACCGGTGGTGGCATCGGAGTACTGGCCCGTGACGGTCTGGCGAATATCTTCAGAGATCGTTTCGGTGGCGGAGAACCCCATCCAGAGCAGGATGGCGCCGCCGACCAGCAGGGCAATGCCGAGAATGCGCGTCCAGTGCATGGGCGTCTCCGTTCATCTTGGGCGGGCAGCAACGGATCATGCTCGCCTGGTATTGTCTGACAGGGTAGGTCAGGGACGCGGTGGCTGCAATCCGCCGGCTGCGTGCCCCGCGACGTCGCCCGTCCAGTGCAGGGCCAGCCAGATCGTATCCTGATCATGAGCCGTCCAGCTCACGCGGTGCTGTCGCCCGGCGGGGATGAACAACCAGTCCCCGGCCCTGAGCCGGGTGTGCCCCTCGGGCGAACGGTACTCCAGGGCGGCCTCACCCTGAACCAGCAGCACCCACTCGTCCGTATCCTGGCAATACCAGACGCCCTCGGGGGTGGAGTGTCCCCGGGAGACAATGCGCTCCACCCGCACACCCCGGTGCTCGAGCAGGGTGTCCACGTGTTCTTCAGGCAGGTCCTTCGGGATGTGATCGAAGAGGCTGGACATCTCGTGCCGGCCGGCGCCTTACCGTTCCCGTTCCAGTGCGTCGACCAGGTCTTCCGCGGCCACATATCCGTAGAGGATACGGCCTTTCGGCGTCACAATGGCCGGCGTGCCGATGAACCGGTGCTTCAGGGCCAGATCCATCTGTGCCTCTACCGCCTTGCTTTCGCAATCGGAGGCGTCGATGATCTCGCCACGCTTGGCGCGGGTGATGGCATTCTTACGGTCTTCACTGCACCAGACGGCGTGCATCTGCTCCAGGGCATTGTCGATGTTGGGGAAGGCCGCATAGCGGATCTCCACGTCGAACAGCATGTAATCGTCCATCTGGGTATGCAGGCGGCGGCAGAAGGGACAGTTCACGTCGGTGAACACGGTTACCGCGAAGCGGGGTTCATCAGGGCTGAAGACGATCAGATCCGACTCGGGAATCGCGGCCACCTGCTCGGCCAGTCCCGGGTTGCCGGTGCCGCCTGCCGCGGCCTGGCTGAGCCACAAGGCCATGAGACAGCTCAGCAGCGGAATGACGGCGTTTTTGACCATGCAATGTCTCCTGTGTTGGGATGATCGTCAGCCGCAGGCGCCTCAGGCCCGGATGTGCCTGCGCACACCCGGGGACCGGCGGGGCACGGACGCGGGACCTGTCCTGTAAGGCCACATTCCGGGCACATTGTTCCCAGTGCGGGGCGTGCGCAAGGGCGCACTCATGGGAAAATGACGCGCGGCACCGGGTCATTCTTCCCACTGGCGCGGATTGTGATGGCCGGACGAAAGCTTAACATGTTGTTCGCGTATGGCGAACGGCAGGGTTCATGCCCGGAGGAGCGGCCATGAGACGGCGACGTACCGATATGGGCCTGGTGCTGGTGGGCCTGCTGTTGCTGGGGGTGGGCGGCTATGTGCTGGTGACCGGCGAGATCTGGTTCAGCCGCACGGCGGTCACCGAATACCAATCCATGTCCGGACCGGGGGCCCTTGCAGTGGGCGTGGCCTTCGTGGTGCTCGGGCTTTACTTCCTGTATCAGTCACGCCGCTGATCATCCCGGGCAGCCCGGTCGGCGGAATGCTACATTGAACCCTGAGGGCCCGGTCACATCCGGGCTCCCCGTCTCCCAGACGCAACCTTCCGAGCAGGAATCCGTGTCCAGTCCCGACCCTTCCCTCCCTCCCACGGCTGCCCGATCACCCCGGCGTTTCGGAGGCCTCCAGGTGTTCCTGTTGCTCCTGGCGGCGGTCCTGATCACCGCGGTGGCGACCCTCTGGGCGGCCCGCATCTACCTGTACCCTGCACCGCTGGAGCCGGTGGTGCTCAGCGCCCCGGAACGGCAGGTGCTGGAGGACAAGCTGCGTCAGGTTCGGGATCCGGACCCGGCGGATCCCGGCGTGGGTCCGGTGCCGGAACGCTACGGCGAGGCCCCCGCCGCCCGGGTGCTGTACTTTACCCAGCGGGAACTCAACGGCCTGATCGCGGGCAGCCCCGAACTGGCCGACCGCGTGGCGCTGCACCTGTCCGACGACCTGGTGTCGGCCACGGTGCTGGTGAGCCTTCCCCCGGACTTCCCCGTCATGGCGGGGCGCGTGATCCGGGTGGATGCCGGGCTGGCCCTGCAGCACATGAACGACCGGCCCGTGGTGGTCCTGCGCGGGGTGAGCATCATGGGCGTCCCGCTGCCCGATGCCTGGCTGGGCGGGCTCAAGGGGCGTGATCTTGTCGCCCTCTACGGCAGCGAACCGGGGTTCTGGCAGGCCTTTGCTGAAGGCGTCCGGGACCTGCGGGTGGAGCAGGGCCGTCTGCGGGTGGAACTGGCGGAGTAGGGTGGCGGGTCACCCGGTCCGGACGATCTCCGCCACCTGTCCGCCGGTGACTGCCAGCAGATCCCGGGGCGCCAGTTCGATCTCCAGGCCGCGCCGACCGGCGCTGACGAACACGGTGGCGTGGCAAAGGGCGGACCGGTCCAGCCAGAGGGGAAGCCGCCGTTTTTGCCCCAGCGGGCTGATTCCGCCCACCACGTAGCCGGTAGCCCGCTGCGCATCCTCGGGTCTGGCCATGGTGACCCGTTTCGTACCGCAGGCCGCGGCCAGGGCCTTGAGATCCAGCTGGCCGGCGACGGGAACCAGCGCCACCAGAAGGCGTCCCCCCGCGTCCTGTGCGAGCAGGGTCTTGAACACCCGTTCACAGGGTATGTTCAGGGCCTGCGCTGCCTCCAGCCCGTAGGACGCGCTGCCGGGGTCATGTTCGTATGCGTGTACCCGGTGCGTGACGCGGGCCTGTTGCAGGAGTCTGATCGCGGGCGTCACGGATGCCGCTCCGTGGACGGGATGCCGTGGCGGATCAGGCCCGCCAGCAGCAGGTACAGCACCCAGCCGTTGAGCCCGTGCCACAGGAAATGGGTCCCCACCGGCAGCACGTGGCACAGGGCGGGATCGAGTATCCGGAAGCCGAGCGAGGCGCTGAACAGCGCGCCACAGGCCAGGAATCTGTGCCCCAGGGGATGGGCACGGAACCTCAGCCAGAGGGCCATGAGCCACAGGGACAGCAGGACCGGCAGATAGCCCACCGAATCGTTCAGCGCGCCCGCTGGCGCCACGCGCAGCAGGCCCAGCGTGAGCCCCTCGTAGACGAGGAATACGGCCAGGATGGCGGGCCACGACAGCCGCGCCATCCGCCACAGAAAACTCAGCAAAAACAGATGGATGAAAAGAATGATCGGCAGGGCGTCCATCCAGTAGGCCCAGGGCCGTGCCACGGTGTGCCACAGCAGGCTGCCGAAACCGATGGCGGCGACCAGCAGGATGAGCCCTCCCAGGTCGGGCTGATGGCGCCAGGAGGCCTGCGGATGGGCTCGCCAGCGGCGCCATGCCAGCCAGGCGGCGGCCAGAAAGGCCGCGTTGCTGACGGCATTGAAGGGTTCGGCCCACAGGCCGTGTGCCGTGCGCTCGCAGTAGGTGGGCAGGTCCATGGGCAGCAGTGTACCGGGATGACCCGTCGGGACGGGAGTGACCGTGCCCGCGGGGTCCTGTCCGTGGCGGCGCTTGCCATTGATCCCGAAAAATGGTGTGTTTTGCCGGAAACATGCGGGCATTTTTCCCGCCCATGCCCTAACATTGTGCGCGCCATCACAAAACCAAGGGAGGCATGGCACCATGCCCGAGGGTCCGGCAAGCGATCGGATGCCCGCGGAGCGCCCCGGGAAGCGGCGCTTGTTCGTCGAACTGGCCACCTGGATGGTGGGCCTGGGTCTGTTTGCCGGGGTGGTCTTTCCGCCCTTCGTGGTGGTGCTTGGCGTTCCCCCGTCCCTAGCCTACCAGCCCAGTTTCTACGCGGCCTGTCTGGGTGCGGGCCTCATGGTGGGGGCGTTCAATTTCCTGGTGGTCTGCAACGTGGTGCGGCCTCGGGTCAACCTGCTGTCCGATGGCATGCACGCCTTCCGCCAGGTGCTGGTCGAGGACGAGGTGGTAAAGGGCCTCCCGTACCGGGACGCGGATCGTTTTCACGTGCCGGTGGACTCCCGGGATGCACTGGGCCGGGCGGCGGATTCGTTCAACCGACTTATCGATGTGCTGGTGAGTGCCCGCCGGATGGAGGAATCGGTACGGGATTTCTCCAACACGCTGGCCTCGCAACTGGAACTGGCGCCCCTGTGTCGGGAGGCCCTGAGCGTGATGCTGGCCCGCACCGGTGCGGTGGCCGGCGCGCTCCTGGTGGTGCGGGAGGGGGAACTGGAATGTGTTGCCGCCTACGGCCTGGATGATCCGGAGGGTCTGTTGGGGCGCAGCGACGTGCGCGCAGCGCTCGGCAACCTGAAGTCACGCCAGGTGGCATCCCCCTCCGGCGTATCGCTGAAGGGCCGGCCGGAGGCGCAACCCCGGGAGATGCTGCTACTGCCCCTGGAAGGCAAGGGTGCGCCCATGGGGATGCTGGTGCTGACCTCGCTGCAACCCTTTTCACCGGACACATTCCGCCTGCTGGACTTCTTCCGCCAGAGCCTCAAGCTCGCGCTTCAAAATGCCCTCAGCCATGAGCATCTGGGGCGCATCGCGGCCATGGATTCGCTGACCGGCTGCTACAACCGCCGCATGGGCATGGAGCGTCTCATGGAGGAGTTCGCCCGCAGCGCGCGCAGCGGCGAGCCGCTGGGACTGATCATGTTCGATATCGACCACTTCAAGCCGGTGAACGATACCTGGGGCCATCTGGCGGGCGACCGTATCCTGGTGCAAACGGCCCATGCCGCGCAGCGGGTGCTGCGCGAAGGTGATGTGCTGGTGCGCTACGGAGGCGAGGAATTCATGATCCTGCTGCCGGGAGCGAGCCTGGCCGAGGCCTGTGGAATCGCCGAGCGTGTGCGCACCGCCGTGGCGTCCATGGAGATCGCCGGCGCGGGACCGGAACGGATCACGGTCAGCCTGGGGGTGGACGCCGCCCCGGCGCCCGGTGTGGACAGCGCCGATGCGCTGCTCCAGCGTGTGGACGATGCCCTGTATCAGGCCAAGTCCAGCGGGCGCAACGTCGTGGTGCCGGCCCCCGAACCCCGCTTCTCCGTGTGAAGCCCCGGGAGTCACGATATCCCGGCGGTGAACCCGCCGTGACGTGGTACTGGCCGGTCAGTGAAGTGGCTGCCGTTTCACGCCCAGGGCCCGGGCGCTGCCACTGACCTGAACGATGACGCGCGAGGTGCCCGCTTCCACGGCCGGTGCGGACTCCACGGCGTCCATCGCGCGGGCCGCCATGGGGCGCACGGGCGGGCCATCCATATCATCCTGTACGGTCAGCTCCACGGGCTCCCAGTGACTCGCCTGCATGCGTCTGGCCGCCGTGGCCGCCTTGTCGCGCCACAGGTCAATGGCCTCATGGGTCAACTCCCGCCGAATCCGGTTGCGGCTTTCCGGGGACACACTGAACGCCATCCGGATCACCCGCAGCTCACCCTGCTGCAGCTTGCCCGTGAGCTCCGTGGCCGCCTCCATGTCCGTGCTTTCCAGTTCCAGGGTCTGGGTGATGCGCCATCCGGTCTGCCGAGTTTCTCCGTCCCGGCGTTCATAGACCGGCTGGGTGGTATAGGCCGGGGTGCGCAGTCTGACCTGCGGATAGGCGCGGCCGGTGTCGAGCGCCCTCTCCATGATGCCGCGCACCGCGAGGGCCAGTTCCGCCGTGTCCTCGCCGCTTCGGTCCACCTGCAGCGTCACGCCCATGAGGTCGTTATCCACCTCCCTTTCGCTGACCGCCGACAGGTTCAGGCGTACCCCGTCGTCACCGGCCAGAGCGGTAACGGGCAGGGACAGGCACAGCAGAACGAACAGAATGCCGCGAAGCATGTGAGCCATGGAGGTTCTCCTTACTGGTCCATTGTCCATTGTCAGTTGTCAGTTGTCAGTTGTCAGTTGTCAGTGGTTCGTGGTTCGTGGCAGGGGGGGCCGCAAGTCAGGGCCGGGCGCTGATCGGGCCTTTCGCAAAAGACCGTTCATCGACAAGCGAGTTCCCTTGCATCCCCGCCAGCACATGCTTTCATCTCCTGACAACTGACAACTGACAACTGACAACTGACAACTGACAACTGACAACTGACAGCCGTCAGGGCGTGCGCGGGTCCTCGATCACCGCGCCATCCAGAAGCCCCTTGTCCAGCATATACCCGGTGACTGCATCACTCGCGCCGTTGATGATGAACTGAATGGCCAGCACGGCCAGGATCAGACCGAAGATCTTGGTGAGAATCTGCTTGCCGGTATCGCCCAGAAAGCGAACGATGTGGCGCGAATGGATCATGGCGAAGTAACAGGCCACGGTGGTGGCCAGTACCGCCAGGTAGACGAGCCCCGTGTGATACACGGTGGGTGCTTCGCTGGTGAGGATCATGACGGTGGCGATGGCGCCCGGGCCGCTCATGAAGGGGATGGCGAGCGGAATCACGGAGATGTCATCGGTGATGCGCGCCTTGTCCGCCCTGGCCTCCTCCGCCTTCTCCTCGTCCTCGTCGCCGCGCCTGCGGATCATGTTCATGGCGATTCCGAAAAGGATCACGCCGCCCGCGATCCGAAAGGCAGCCAGGGTGATGCCGAAGAGCTGGAAGATGATGCCGCCCAGCGTGGCGAACACGAAGAACAGCAACGTGGCGATCCTGGTGGAGCGTGCCGCGATGATGCGCCGCTTCTCGTCCGACGCCCGCGGCAGCAGGGCCATGAACACAAAGGCGGTGGTCAGTGGATTGACCACGACAAACACCGCGAGAAAGGTGATGACCAGATATTCCAGCAGGATCAGCATCAATCAAGGATAGCAGTGAGGGATTGTGGAGGCACTTGGGATTCAAGGTTCAAAGTTCAAGGTTCAAAGTTCAAAGTTCAAAGTTCAAAGTTCAAAGTTCAAGGTTCAAGGTTCAAGGTTCAAAGTTCAAGGTTCAAGGTTCAAGGTTCAAGGTTCAAGGCTCTTCGGCGTTTCGAGTGGAATGCCTTGGTCGGCGACGGCCAAGTCGTTAGCGGGCTGGGCCTCTACGGGGGCGTGTCGCGCAGATGTCCATGGACCCCCGTGATGATCGAATCCACCCGGAACGACGAAGTGCCCCAACCTTCCCCTTGAACTTTGAACTTTGAACTTTGAACCTTGAACTTTGAATGTTGACCCTTGATTCGCCCTTCACCACGCCAGCCGGATTCCCGCAAACACGTATTTCTTGTCGGGCGTGTGGAAGTTGCGAAAGCTGCACCTTCGCACGTCACGGCGGGTGTGGCGGCTGCCGCCTCGAAGGGTGAAGTGCTGCCCGTCGAACCAGGGCAGCGAGTATGCCTCATAGGGGGAGGCGCGAAAGCCCCGGTAGGGATAAAAGGCATTCTCGCACCATTCCCACACGTGCCCGCTGTCTTGCATCAGCCCCAGGCGGCAGGCTGCCTCCCATTCATGCTCGTGCGGCAGGCGGGCGCCGGCGAAACACGCGTAGGCACGCGCCTCATGGCGTGACAAGCCGTGCACCGGCGCCCCGGGGTCCAGATCGTGGGGGCCGTTCTCGTCGATCCCGTACCAGGCCCCCTCCTTGTCCTGGCGCCAGTGATCGGGCGCCCGAACGGGATGCTCGGCAAGCCATGCACTGCCCGGCGCGTCCCAGAGCGCCGGGTCCCGGTAGCCACCACGCTCCATGAAGTGAAGGTACTGCGCATTGGTGACGGGGCGCGTGGAGAGCTCGAAGGCGGACAGTTGCACCCGGTGAGCCGGCAGTTCGTTGTCTAGGGCCTGGGGCGGCTCGCCACCCACGCTGAAGTCCCCCCCGGGGACGTGCGTGTGTGCTACAGGGGCCGGATCGGAAAACAGGTGCGTCTCGGGGCGGAACGCGCCGGCCGGGCCGGCGAGCATACGCTGGTTGAGCACCATGAGCATGGTTTCGTAGTGCTGACAATGGTGTTGGATGAGAAAACGCTCCAGGTACTCGTCCTCCAGCAGCGGATGCGCGGGCAGGGCCTCGGCCATGCCCGAGAGCAGCAGCACGTTGTCGTCCTGCTGCCGCGAGACTTCCTCGAGCAGCCGTGCCTTGTCGGGCAGTTGCGGTCCTCGGCGGGGCTTGGGGTTCCGTTCGGGCGTGTAGTAATCGTGCAGGGGGCTGGTCAGGCGGTCATCGCCCAGCACCACCGTGCGCAGCCAGTGATTTTCGATGAAGGTGCAGTGACCCAGGTGCCAGCCGAGCGGGCTCAGGTCCGGGTGAAACTGCAGGCGGTATCCGTCGTCATCCAGGGGTTCGATCAGTGCCCGCATGCGGCGCTGTACCGCGCGCAGCCGCGTCAGGGTGACAAGAGAGGTGCTCACAGGGCCAGCAGTTCCGGGGGGGCGTCCGGGTCCAGGATCAGTACGTGGTGTTCCGGCACGGCGCGCCAGAGGCCGGTCTCGGTCAGGGGCTCGGAGGCGACCAGTTGCGCGCCTTCCGGAAACCCGTCGTCATCGGTGATGTAGTAGAGACTTGGGCACTCATGGTTGATGGCGTGCCGGGTGGCATAGATGCGTTCGCCGTCGCTCATGAGCACATTGAGCAGTGCGGCCCCTTCGCCGGCCCATTCGCCCACCAGGTTGAACGCTTCGCCCAGTGCGGCTTCGAGGGGCAGGTCCTCGTCCTCGTCGAGGAGCTGCCGCACCACTGCGAATAGGTACTCCGAATCGGTCGTACCGATGATGGCCGACTCCACCTCCGGCGAAAGCCATCGCTGCATCTCGGGTCGCACCTCCTGCACGAAACCCTCCAGATAGCCGTTATGGGAGAACAGGTAATCTCCGTCCGCGAAGGGCTGGGTATTGACGGGTCCGCTGCCGAGGCCGGGCGTGGCGCTGCGTACGGCCGCGATCCAGAGGTCGCTCTGCAGGTTCTCCGCCAGCGTGGGCAGGTTCACATCCGACCAGATGGGCATATCATTGACGTAGCGAACGGCGCCATCGTGGACCCCGTACCAGCCGAACCCGAAGCCGTCGGCATTGAGCCGTGCATAGCGCAGTTCCTTCGGCGCCCAGGCCTGTACCTCGAGGCTGTGGGACGGGGTCAGCAGGAGTTGGGCCAGGGCGATCTCCGGTCCCAGGTACGCGGCGTGTCTGCACATGGCATGTCCCTGAAGTGTCGGGGGCTTTGGTTTCCCCGGTATGTGGATCATGTTAGCGTCTGGGAAATCCCGGCGCACGTGCCCATCATGGACCAGATCTTGTCGCGACTCGACACGGACGAACGATTCCGCTGCATGCGGGTGCCGGCCGCGCGTCCGGTGCCGGGCCTCGAGGAGGACGTGCGCCGCGGGCTTCTCGTGCGGCCCCGCAGTCTGCCGCCCAAGTATTTCTACGATGAACGGGGCTCGGCCCTGTTTGATCGTATCTGCGATACACCCGAGTACTACCCCACCCGCACCGAAGACGCCCTGCTGGCCGCGTGCGCCGGCCAGGTGATCGCCCGTGCCCGTCCGGATCACATCATCGAACTGGGCAGCGGCGCCTCACGCAAGACCGTGCACCTGCTGGCCGCCCTGGACCGGGCCGGACTGCATGGCTGCCAGTACTGGCCCTTTGATGTCTGCGAACCCATGCTGCGCCAGGCGGCGGCCCGGCTGATGGCCGCCCGTCCGGGCCTGCGGGTCAACGCCCTGGTGGGTGATTATCTGGGGGGGCTGTCCGGCATGCCGCGGCCCGGCGGGCGGCGGCTGTTTGTCTTTCTGGGCAGCACGATCGGCAACTTCGAACCGGCCGAGGCGGTGGGATTCCTGCGCGAACTGGCGGCCCTGATGGATTCCGGAGACAGCCTCCTGCTGGGCGCTGATCGGGTCAAGTCACCGGCCGTTCTGGAGGCCGCCTACAACGATGCCGAGGGGGTTACGGCGGCCTTCAACCTCAATCTGCTCGAGGTGCTCAACAGAGAACTGGATTCTGATTTCGTGCCCGATGCGTTCATGCACCGGGCCCTCTACAATGCCGGGTGCCAGCGTATCGAGATGCATCTGGTCTCCAGTATCCGCCAGACCGTTCACCTGACCCGCCTCGATGAGCGCCTGGAACTGGAAACCGGCGAGTCCATCCTCACAGAGATTAGCCGCAAGTTCACCCCCGAGACCCTGGAGGCCATGCTTGGGGAGGCCGGGCTGGAGTCCATGTCCCGTTTCGAGCCGGACAACGGCTATTTCTCCCTGGTTCACGCCCGACTGTCGCTGCGGTCCCGGGTCCGGCCCCTGTAATTCGTCCGTTCGATGCCCGTGTGCGCGGTATCAGGGGCGGCCAGGCAATGGACGTGTCGGGCTGCGGATCTGCCGGTGCTCGCCGCAGCCCGCGGGCCACCCGTACGAACTCCGTTGAAGCCGGCCGATTTGGGTACAATAGGAGCCAGGTTACTTTCCTGGATGCTGGCCATGTTCACCAAGAATTTCGTCTATGACCTGTTCGGCAGATCCCCGGTGCGTCCGCTCCAGGCGCACATGGACAAGGTGCAGGTCTGTGTCGCCGAGTTGCCGATGTTTTTCGAGGCCGTGTGCAGCGGCGACTGGGAAAAGGCCGGGACCCAGCAGCAGAAGATCGCCACCCTGGAGCGCGAGGCCGATTCGCTCAAGAAGGAGCTGCGCCTGCAGCTGCCCAAGGGCATGATGCTCGCCATGTCACGACGTGACGTGCTCGAGGTGCTCACGGTCCAGGATCGGATTGCCAACACCGCCAAGGATATCGCCGGCCTGATTCTCGGCCGCAGGATGCGCTTCCCCGACAACATGACCCAGGATCTCCAGAACTATCTTGCGCGCTGCATCGATGCGGTGCATCAGGCAGGGCGCATTGTCCATGAGCTGGACGAACTGGTGGAGGCCGGTTTCCGGGGGCACGAGGTGGATGTGGTCAACGAGATGCTTGCGGAGCTGGATCATATCGAACAGGATACCGACGCCATCCAGCGGCGCATACGGGAGACCCTGTTCAGGCAGGAGGCAAACCTGTTTCCCGTGGACGTGATGTTCATGTACAGGATCATCGACAACATCGGCGACCTGGCCGATGAGGCGCAACGGGTGGGAAGCCGCCTGCAACTGATGCTGGCGCGTTAGGCCGGCGCACCGCCCGTCACCGACTCGTCGAAGGGTTCTTCATGCTGGAATACGGCACGCTGTTCATCATCCTCGCCTGTGTGTTCGGTTTCTTCATGGCCTGGGGCATCGGAGCCAATGACGTGGCCAATGCCATGGGCACGTCGGTGGGGTCCGGGGCGATCACGCTGCGTCAGGCGGTGATCATCGCCGCGGTCTTCGAGTTTGCCGGGGCCTGGCTGGCCGGCGGCGAGGTGACTCAGACCATTCGCAGCGGCATGGTGGATCCGGCCTTCATGTCGGGCAACCCCGAACTTCTCATCTTCGGCATGCTGGCCTCATTGCTGGCGGCGGGCACGTGGCTGCTGATCGCATCACGATTCGGCTGGCCGGTATCCACCACCCATTCCATCGTCGGCGCCATCGTGGGTTTCGCCGCCGTGGGGATCGGCGTGGAGGTGGTGGAATGGTCCAAAGTGGGTCGAATCGCCATGTCCTGGGTGGTCTCGCCTCTGCTGGCGGGCAGCATTGCGTTTGCCCTGTTTCGCAGTGTGCAGATCCTGATCCTCGATACCCGTGATCCGCTGGCCAATGCCCGGCGTTTCGTCCCCGGCTACATCTTCCTGGCGGCCTTCATCACCGCCCTTGTCACACTGTTCAAGGGGCTCACCCACCTGGGACTCGAGTTCTCGACGTTTGAAACCTATGCCATTGCCGCCGGCATCGGCCTGGTGGTCACGGCGTTTGGTGTGCATGCCATTCGTCGCCAGAAGTTCGACCCCGGAGCGGACCGGGATTTCCACTACACCAACGTGGAGAAGGTCTTCGGGGTGCTGATGCTGATCACCGCATGCGCCATGGCATTCGCCCATGGTTCCAACGACGTGGCCAATGCCGTGGGTCCGCTGGCGGCGGTGGTGAGCGTGGTGCAGAGTGGGGGTGTGGTGGATGCGCGCACGGTGATGCCCATCTGGATTCTGCTGCTGGGCGGGCTGGGCATCGTCGTGGGGCTCGTGACCTATGGCCACAAGGTGATTGCCACCGTGGGCACCGGCATCACCCAGCTCACCCCCAGCCGCGGCTTCGCCGCCACGCTGGCCGCCGCCATCACCGTCGTCATGGCCTCCGGGACCGGGTTGCCTATCTCCACCACCCATACCCTGGTGGGCGGCGTTCTGGGCGTGGGCATGGCCCGCGGTATCGCGGCCATCAACATGGGGGTGGTGCGCACCATCTTCCTGTCATGGATCGTGACGCTGCCCGCGGGCGCGGTTCTGGCGATCGTGTTCTTTTTCATCCTGAAGGGGTTTCTGGGGTGAAGGCGGGTGCTGGTGCCGCATCCCGGCGGCGCCCCTTCGGGTTTTTCGCTCGAACCCTGTTTCGCCCCGTGCGTCACGGGGGATCCACGCCGATACTGCTTCAATGGGTCCTGGCGTTTCGGCGCGGCAGCAGTGTTGACCGTGTCGAAGAATGGGGTTCCGCCACTTGCCCCGGCCCCCCTCTCCGTCGCACTGTATCCTGAGTGTTCGCTCAGCCTTTATCAGGGGCTACCATGTCAGGCGAAGAAACACCCCGCGATCTCACCCTGATCCTCGTCCGCCACGGTCAGGCAGAGGACCCGGGTACGTTCGCCGCGGGCACGGGATCGCCTGACTGCGACCGTCCTCTCACCTCGCAGGGGGTCAAGCGCATGAAGCGCGCGGCCAAGGGTATGCGGGAACTGATCGACGGCGTGGACCGCATCCTGACCAGCCCCTGTACCCGCGCTGAACAGACGGCCCGCATCCTGGCGCGCGAGCTGGACCACGGCACCGTGGAGCGCGCCGTGGAACTGGCCCCCGGGGGTGATCCGGCCGAGCTCACTCAGTGGCTCGCGCACACGCTTTCCGGTTCCGGCGGCGTGGTGATGCTCGTCGGCCACGAACCGGACCTGTCCCGCCTGATCGCCTGGCTGTGTGCCGACAGCGCCACGTCACTGGTGGAAATCAAGAAAGGCGCGGCCTGCGCGGTGTATTTCGCCGGGACGCCCGGGAAAGGGCGGGGCACCATCCTCTGGCTCATGTCTCAGGCACAGCTGCGCAAATTCTGATGCTGCTCCGATCTTCAGGATCCAGGGATCCCGCCCCGCCCCCGGCAGCTGCTTCGGGGCGCTGTCCACTGAAGGTTGATCAACGAGTCGTCCTGTCCCGGTGACCGCATGATCCGACGCCTCAAACCGCCCGAGACCGTTGCCGCCGTCGATCTCGGCTCGAACAGTTTTCACATGATCGTGGCGCAGGTGCGCGATGGCCATGTCCACATGCTCGATCGCCTTCGTGAGACCGTGCGTCTGGCCGGCGGCCTGGACCGGCGTGACCGGATTACGGCGGAGGCGATGGACCGGGCCACGGCCTGCCTTGAGCGTTTCGGGCAACGGGTGCGGGATCTGCCCCGGGGGGCGGTGCGTGCGGTAGGCACCAACACCCTGCGCAAGGCGACCAATGCCGCGCAGTTCATGGAACGCGCCGCCGCCGCACTGGGCCATCCCATCGAGGTGATCGGCGGGCATGAGGAGGCCCGCCTGATCTACCTGGGGGTGGCACACACCCTTTCCGATGACGGCGGCCGGCGCCTGGTGGTGGACATCGGCGGCGGCAGTACGGAGCTGATCATCGGCGAGCGCTTCGAGCCGATCCACGGCGAGAGTCTCTACATGGGCTGCGTGCGCTTCTCACAGCTCTATTTCCCGGAGGGCCGTATCACGGAGACCGGATGGCGCGCGGCGGATCTTGCCGCGCGCCTCGAACTGCAGCCGGTCGAACGCCATTACGCGGCATTGGGCTGGGAGAGCGCGCTGGGCGCATCGGGGACGCTGCTGGCCGTGGAGCGCGTGCTGCATGAACAGGGCTGGTCCCGGGGCGGCATCACCCTGGAGGGGCTCCGGCGGTTGCGTCAGGCCATGATTGCGGCGGGTGATCTTTCGAAACTGGAACTGGCCGGGCTCGGCGAGGATCGAAAGCCTGTGTTTCCCGGGGGGGCGGCGGTTCTGCTGGCCATCTTCGAGGCCCTGGACATAGACACCATGCAGGTATCCGACGGCGCGCTGCGTGAAGGGCTCGTCTTTGATCTGCTGGGGCGCATCAGCCACGAGGATGTGCGTGAAAGGACCATTGACGGGCTCATGCACCGCTTTCAGGTGGATACGGACCACGCACTCCGTGTCGAATCCACCGCCCGGACACTGCTGGAGTACGTGGCCGAGGCGTGGGACATGGACGAGGACGCCGCCGATACCCTGGGCTGGGCGGCGCGGCTCCATGAACTGGGGCTTTCCATCTCCCACGCGGGTTATCACAAGCATGGTGCCTACCTGCTTGCCAATGCGGATCTGGCCGGGTACTCGCGCCAGGGCCAGCAGTGGCTGTCGCTGCTGGTGCTGAACCATCGACGCAAGTTCCGCGTCGGGCTGATCCGACAGTCCGTGTCGGGAGACATGCAGCTGCGCCTTGTGCGCCTGGCGGTACTGCTGCGTCTGGCGGTGCTGCTGCGCAGGAGCCGAGGCGATACGCCCCCGGCCCTGCAATCGGCGAGTGCCACGTCCAACGGCCTGAAGCTCGTGTTCTCCCCGGGCTGGCTCGACACGCATCCGCTGACGCGGGCGGACCTGGAACGGGAGAAGGAGTATCTGAAGCCGGCGGGGGTGAAGCTGAAGGTTGAGTGAAGGGGTTCAAGGTTCAAAGTTCAAAGTTCAAAGTTCAAAGCGGTGCCAAGGCTTGATCCTTCCACTGACCTTGAACCTTGAACTTTGAACTTTGAACTTTGAACTTTGAACCTTGACCCCCAGTCCTCGACAACCTACATGGTCGAATACTGCGCCAGCAGTTCGTTCTGTGCGGAACGCGGCTTCTGGTTGGCCGCCGGTTTGATCCGCCGGTAACCGCCGTCCTTCTGCAGCACCCAGGCCTGGGTGTTGTCGGAGAAGTAGTTGAGCAGGGCCTCCTGCATGACCCGCTTGCGCAGCGTGTCGTCGGTGACGGGGAAGGCCACCTCCACCCGCCGGAAGAAATTGCGCGGCATCCAGTCGGCGCTCGACAGGAACAGTTCGGGTGCCTCATCCCCGTTCTCGAAATAGAAGACACGCGAGTGTTCCAGGAAGCGGCCCAGTACGGAACGGACCTGGATGTTTTCCGATACCCCGGGGATGCCCGGACGCAGGCCGCAGATGCCGCGCACCATCAGATCCACCCTGACGCCCGCCCGGGAGGCCCGGTAGAGCGCCTGGATGATCCGGGGCTCGATGAGGGAGTTCATGCGCGCCATGATGCGCGCGGGTCGGCCTGCGCGCGCGTGCTCCGCTTCCCGGTCGATGCGCTCCAGCATGCCCGAGTGCAGCGTGAAGGGGGATTGCAGGAGCTTCTTCAGCTTTGACACACGGCCGAGTCCCGTGAGCTGCTGAAACACCTTGTGGACATCCTCGCCGATGGTCTTTTCCGTGGTGAGCAGGCCGAAGTCCGTGTAGGCCCGCGCGGTGCCCATGTGATAGTTGCCGGTGCCCAGGTGCACGTAGCGCACGATCCGGCCCGCTTCCCGGCGCACCACCATGGCGAGCTTGGCGTGTGTCTTGTAGCCCACCACGCCATAGACCACGTGAGCGCCCGCATCCTGGAGGCGGTTGGCCAGCTGGATATTGGCCGCCTCGTCGAACCGGGCGCGCAGTTCCACGATTACGGTCACCTCCTTGCCGTTCTCCGCCGCCTCCACCAGGATGTCCACAAGCTGGGAACGCAGTCCCGTGCGGTACAGGGTCTGCTTGACGGCCAGCACGTCCGGATCGCCGGCCGCCTGGCGCAGGAACTCCACCACCGGCATGAACGACTGGTAGGGGTGGTGCAGCAGCACATCGTTCCGGCGCACGGTCTGGAAGATATCGGTGCCGGCGGACAGACCCGGAGGCAGGGAGGGTGTGAAGGCGGGGAATCTCAGATCCGGACGCTCCACCAGGTCGTGCACCGCCAGCAGGCGGTTCAGATTCACGAGCCCGCTGACCTGAAACAGATCCTCCGGGTCCAGCTTGAACTGGCGCAGCAGAAACTGCGCGGTGTCGTCGGGACAATTGTCCGCCACTTCCAGGCGCACGGCCTCGCCATAGTTCCTCTGGGGCAGCTCGCCCTCCAGCGCCATGAGCAGATCATCGATCTCCTCTTCGCGCACGAAAAGATCCGAGTTTCGGGTGAGTCGGAACTGGTAACACCCCGTCACCTTCATGCCCTGGAAGAGATCGCCCACGTGGGCATGGAGGATGGAGGAAAGGAACACGAAGTCGTAGTCGCCGCGGGCAATCTCCCGGGGCACCCGGATGATGCGCGGCAGCGAGCGGGGCGCCTGCACCACGGCCATGCGGCTCTCCCGGCCGAAGGCGTCCCTGCCCTCCAGAGTGACGATGAAGTTGAGGCTCTTGTTCAGGATGCGCGGAAACGGGTGTGCCGGATCGAGGCCCAGCGGCGAAAGCACTGGCAGCAATTCCTGGGAAAAGAACTCCCTGACCCAGTCGGCCTGCTCGGCATTCCAGTGCGTCCTGCGCAGGAAGCGCACGTCCTCGGTTTCCAGGGCGGGGATCAGGACCTCGTTGAGGGTCCGGTACTGGTCCTGTACCAGCGCATGGGCCCGGGTGCCGACACGCGCGAGCTGCTCGGCGGCGGAGAGGCCGTCCGGCCCCGGGGTATTCACGCCCAGCTGCACCTGCTGCTTGAGTCCGGCCACCCGGACCTCGAAGAACTCGTCCAGGTTGGTGCTGGAGATGCACAGAAAACGCAGCCGCTCCAACAGGGGTATGGAGGCGTCCTTGGCCAGATCCAGCACGCGCTGGTTGAACGCCAGCAGACTCAGCTCACGGTTGAGATAAAGCTCCGGGTTTGAAAGATCAACGTCATCCATCGGGGATTCATGCCCGCAGAGGTTCACAAAAGCCTAATCCTGTCCGTTATTCTTTCCCGAGTCTCAACGGCAATCCCTTCCTCAGGTGAGCAGAAACTCGAGCAGGGCCTTCTGGGCGTGAAGGCGGTTCTCGGCCTCGTCCCAGACGACGCTCTGGGGGCCTTCCAGCACCTCGGTGGACACCTCTTCCTCGCGATGGGCGGGCAGGCAGTGCATGAACAGTGCCTCGGGGTTCGCCCGTTTCATGAGCGCCGAGTCCACCACGTAGTCGGTGAAGGCCTGCCTGCGTGCGGTCTGCTCGTCCTCCTGACCCATGCTGGCCCAGACGTCGGTGACCACCAGGTCGGCGTTGCGCACCGCCTCGGCGGGATCGCGCACCACGCTCACCGCGTCGCCGGCCGCACGGACCAGCTCCGGATCCGGGTCGTAACCCTCCGGGCAGGCGGCGCGCAGCGTGAATCCCAGTAGTTGCGCCGCGTTGATGTAGCTGTTGCACATGTTGTTGCCGTCACCCACGTAGGTCACGACGCGGCCGGTGATGTCGCCCCGGTGTTCGAACCAGGTCTGCAGATCCGCCAGCAGCTGACAGGGGTGTTCCAGGTCCGTCAGTCCATTGATCACCGGCACGCGGGAGTGGGCGGCGAAGCGTTCAATCTTCTCGTGTTCATACGTGCGGATCATCACCCCGTCCACCATGCGGGACAGCACCCGGGCGGTATCCTCGATGGGCTCACCGCGTCCGAGTTGGGTATCGCGTGGCGAGAGGAACAGGGCCTGTCCCCCGAGCTGGATCATGCCCACCTCGAAGGACACCCTGGTGCGGGTGGATGATTTCTCGAAGATCATGCCCAGCACTTTCCCCCGAAGGGATTCGTGTTCCGTGCCGCTGCGATGCAGCCGCTTGAGTTCGATGGCGCGCGCAATCAGGCCACGCAACTCTTCGGTACTGAGGTCGAGCAGGGAAAGAAAATGGCGCACGGTCATGAAGGCCTCCGTGTTCAGGCTTTTCCGGCGGCAAAGGACTCCACCAGACCCGTGAGTGTCTCGAGCAGGATGTCCGCCTCGGAAGTGGACAGGATCAGGGGCGGCAGCAGGCGGATGACGCGCTCGGCGGTGACGTTGATGAGCAGGCCCCGCTCAAGGGCTCGGCCCACCAGTTCCGTGCAGGGGCGGTCCAGTTCGATGCCGATCATCAGACCCAGGCCGCGAATCTCCCGGACCGCGGGCTGTCCGCCCAGGCGATCCCGGAAGCCGTTGAGCAGGTAACTGCCCGTGCGGGCGGCCCGGGCAGGAAGGTCTTCCCGTTCCATGGTGTCCAGCACGGCCAGGGCCGCCCGGCAGACCAGCGGGTTGCCGCCGAAGGTGGTGCCGTGGCTGCCCGGCGTGAACAGCTCGGCCGCCTTGCCGCGAGCCAGTGACGCGCCGATGGGCACGCCGTTGCCCAGCCCCTTGGCCAGGGACAATACGTCGGGAAGCACGCCTTCGTGCTGGCACGCGAGCCATGCGCCGGTGCGGCCGATGCCCGTCTGGATCTCGTCGAGCATCATGAGCCAGTCATGGCGGTCGCAGAGTTCACGGATGCCTTTCAGGTAACCGGGAGGAGGGATGCGGATGCCCCCCTCGCCGGTCACCGGTTCCACCAGCACGGCGGCGATGCCGGGTTGATCCGCAAGCCGGGCGATGGCGTCCAGATCTCCGTAGGGCACACGCACGAAACCCGGCACCAGCGGCTCGAAGCCCCGCTGGATCTTCGCATTGCCGGTGGCCGTGAGCGTGGCCAGAGTGCGCCCATGGAAGCTGCCTTCGGTGACGATCACCGCGGGCGCATCGATGCCGCGCGCGTGGCCGTGCAGGCGCGAAAGCTTGATGGCTGCCTCGTTGGCCTCCGCACCCGAGTTGCAGAAGAAGGCCCGATCCATGCCGGTCAGGGTGCACAGGCGCTCCGCCAACTGTCCCTGCAGGGGGTTGCGGTAGATATTGGAGGTATGGACCAGGGTGCCTGCCTGGTCGCACAGGGCGCGGGTCACTGCCGGGTGGGCATGACCCAGACCGCACACCGCGATACCGGCCAGCGCGTCCAGGTAACGGCGGCCCTCCGTGTCCCACAGCCACGCGCCTTCGCCGCGTTCGAAGGCGACGGGCTGGCGGCCGTAATTGTGCATCAGCGCATCCGACATGGGTGATTCCGTGAAAGGACGACCGGGAAACAAAAACGGCAGCGATAGGGGCTGCCGCATCGGATTTCATTATACCGGTGATTAGGTTGTGTTCAACGGCGTCCTGAAACGCGGGTTGCTTCGAAGCACACGAAGGGACACAGCAAAAAGGGTTCTTCGAGGTTTCGCATGAAAAACCCTTGCCGGCGACGTTGAATTGGTCCAGGGGGCTGGGCAGGATCGCCCGGAGGACCGGGCTCCTACGGGGCGGGATCAAGGCCACGTAGGAGCCCGGTCCTCCGGGCGAAAGGGGTTTCGCTTGGGCGGGATCGCCCAGGGGACTGGGCTCCTACAGCGGGATCGTAGCCGCGTAGGAGCCCGGTCCTCCGGGCGAAAGGGGCTTGGGTAGGAGAGGATCGCCCAGGTGACCGGGCTCCCACGGGGCGGGATCGAGGCCGCGTAGGAGCCCGGTCCTCCGGGCGAAAGGGGGTTGGGTTCGGGAAGGTCGACAGGCCGGAAAACGACGGTGTCCCGCAAACGGGCAGGCACAAAAAAAAACCGGGCAGGTTCACCCCCGCCCGGTTCCGGGATCAACCACGGGGCATTCAGCCGTAGTTGCTGGCCACGAAGTCCCAGTTGACCACGTTCCAGAAGGCTTCCAGGTACTTGGGCCGGGCGTTGCGGTAGTCGATGTAGTAGGCGTGCTCCCACACATCGGCGGTCATCAGCGGGACCTGGTCGCCGGTGAGCGGCGTGGCGGCATTGCTGGTATTGACGATCTCGACACTGCCATCGGCGTTCTTCACCAGCCAGGTCCATCCGGAACCGAAGTTGCCCGCGCCCGAGGCATTGAACTTGTCCTTGAACTCCGCAAAGGATCCAAAGGCCTTGTTGATGGCGTCGGCCAGCGCGCCGCCGGGCTCGCCGCCCCCGTTGGGGCCCATGCAGTTGAAATAGAACGTGTGATTCCACACCTGCGCGGCGTTGTTGAAGATGCCGCCAGCCGGGGCCTTCTTCACGATCTCCTCCAGGGAGAGGTCCTCGAACTCGGTGCCGGCAATCAGCTTGTTCAGGTTCGTGACGTAGGTGGCGTGATGCTTGTCGTGATGGAATTCCAGCGTTTCCGCGGAGATGTGCGGGGCCAGTGCATCTTTCGCATAGGGGAGGGGAGGCAGTTCATGTGCCATCGGGGATTCTCCTTTCTCATTGGGTGACGTGAGTGGAACGGCCGCTTTCCGCCTGAAAGCGGCTGGTCGAATTTCCGAGTAAGGGCGTAAAGATAGGACAGGCACTCTTCGTAATGCAATAATCCTTCATGATCATCCTGTTTTGAGGACCGGCCGTTCCCGTGGCTTCTCGTCTTGACCCGGTTGAGTTGAGCCTGTTCGCCAGCCGCGTCGATTCCGTGTGCGGGGAGATGGGTGTGCAACTGGCCCGTTCCGCGTTCTCTCCCAATATCCGGGACCGGCTGGACTTTTCCTGCGCCCTGTTCGACGCGCGGGGCGAACTGTGCGCCCAGGCTGCGCACATCCCCGTTCACCTGGGCAGCATGGCCCATGCCATGCGCGGCATCGTGGCGGGGATCCGGTGGTCGCCCGGCGACATGGTCATGCTCAACGATCCCTTCCTCGGCGGCACCCATCTGCCGGATGTGACCGTGGTGGCGCCCCTGTTCGTGGAGGATCGGCTCGTGGCCTTCGTGGCCAACCGGGCACACCATGCGGACATCGGCGGCGAATCCCCCGGGTCCATGCCCCTGTCGCGAAGCCTGCACGAGGAGGGCATCCTGATTCCGCCGGGGCACGTGGTGCGAGGCGGCGTGGTCAATCGGGAACGCCTTGCCGAGGTCACCGAAGCCACCCGCAATGCGCGCGATGCCCAGGGCGATTTCGCCGGCCAGATCGGCGCCAACCGGCGTGGCCTGCAACGTCTCGCAGCGCTGGTGGAGTCCATGGGAGAGGAGGCATGGCGCACCGCCGTCGACCAGCTGAACGACTATGGTGCACGCCTCGCATGGGATGCCCTGGGCGCTATCCCCGGGGGCCGCTTCGAGTTCGAGGATTTCATGGACGACGACGGTCTGGGGCACGAGGACATCCCCATCCGCGTGGCCGTCGAACGCCGCGACGACCATGTTCACGTGGATTTCACGGGCACTGCCGCCCAGGTGGCGGGCAACATCAACTGCCCCCTGTCCGTCACCGCGGCCGGCGTGCTCTACGCCATGCGCTGCCTGATGCCGGCCCGGACACCCGCCTGCGCCGGCACGTTCCGGCCGGTGCGCATGACCGTGCCCGAGGGCTGTCTGCTCAATGCCCTGCGTCCCGCTGCCGTGGCCGCCGGCAACGTGGAAACCAGCACGCGGGTCGTGGACGTGGTGCTGGGCGCCCTGGCCGATGCGCTGCCGGGGCGCATCCCCGCCGCCAGCCACGGCAGCATGAACAACGTCGCGATGGGCGCGGCGGGTGCACATCCCTGGGGTTACTACGAGACCCTGGGTGGCGGTATGGGCGCCGGGCGCCACGGCGGAGGTCTCTCGGCCGTCCAGACCCACATGACCAATACCCGCAACACGCCCATCGAGGTGCTGGAATCCCGCTACCCCATTCACGTGCGCGAGTATTCGGTTCGCCGCGGTTCCGGTGGGGCGGGCCTGCGATCGGGCGGCGACGGTCTGGTGCGCAGCTACGAGTTTCTCGCCCCGGCGCGTTTCACCCTGCTCACCGAGCGCCGACGCCGCGCCCCCTGGGGCCTGCACGGCGGCGCCTCCGGCGCCCCCGGCATCAACTGTCTCAACAACGTGATCCTGCCGCCGAAGGTGAGTATGGATGTCCGCCCGGGTGATGTGCTGACCCTGGAGACCCCGGGCGGAGGCGGGTGTGGAGCCGCCTCCTGAAGGGCGAAGTGTGAATTTGGAAGTGAGAACGAAAAGCTGAACGGCGGAAACGGGAACGGACCACGCGCTTGTGGCCGGGTCTTGTTAGAATGGTCCCTCATGTGCATGTGGCGGGAATCGCAATGCCCGGCTCCGGCATCTCGTTTCCCACTTCCCAATTCCCACTTCGCACTTCCTTGCCACTTGCCACTTGAGACTTGCCACTGCCCTTATGTGCGGCATCTGCGGTGAACTGAACTTCAACGACGCGCGCCCGGAGCTGGCGTCCCTGCGACGCATGCTGGACCGGCTGGAGCGGCGCGGACCCGATCACGAGGGTACCTGGAGCGATGGCCCGCTGGCGTTCGGTCATCGGCGTTTGTCCATCCTGGACCTGTCGGAACGTGCCCACCAGCCCATGCTGGATCCCGCGCTGGGGCTCGCCGTGGTGTTCAACGGCACGATCTACAATTTCCGCGACCTGCGTGCCGTGCTCGAGGGGCGCGGCCACCGGTTCTTCTCCACCGGTGATACCGAGGTGATCCTCAAGGCCTACGCCGAATGGGGCGCAGATTGTGTGCGCCGGTTCAAGGGCATGTTCGCCTTCGCCGTGTGGGATCTGCGCAACCGCCGCCTGTTTCTGGCCCGCGACCGCATGGGCATCAAGCCCCTGTACTACAGCCAGGACGCGAATCGTCTCCGGTTCGCTTCCAATTCACAGGCCCTGCTGCAGGCGGGGGGCGTGGACACGTCCATCGATCCGGTGGCACTGCATCATCACTTCACCCTGCACGCCGTCGTGCCCGCCCCCCGCACCCTGTTCCGCGGCGTTCGCAAGCTGCCGCCGGCACATACGCTGACGGTGGAGGCGGACGGTCGTGCCCGGCTCGATCGATACTGGCAGCTCGATGCCTCGCGGCCCGCCGGGCCGCGCAGTGAGGCGGAGTGGATCGAGGCGGTGCACGAGAGCCTGCGCCGGGCGGTGGAACGCCGCCTGCAGATCGCCGATGTCCCCGTGGGCGTGCTGCTCTCTGGGGGGCTGGACTCGAGTCTGCTGGTGGCCCTGCTCGCGGAATGCGGTGTGCAGGGCCTGAAGACCTTTACCGTGGGGTTCGAGGATCAGCCCGAGGAGAAGGGCAGCGAGTTCGAATATTCCGATCCGGTGGCCGCGCGATACGACACCGAGCATTTCCGCTTTCACGTGCCCAATGCGGAAGTGCTCACCCGCCTGCCGGAGGCTGTGGACCACATGGCCGAGCCCATGGTGGGTCAGGATGCCGTGGCCTTCTACCTGCTGGCGGAGCAGGTGTCGAAGCACGTCAAGGTGGTGCAGTCCGGGCAGGGGGCGGACGAGGTATTTGGCGGCTATTTCTGGTATCCGCGCATGGCGCAGGAGTCCGAAGGAAGCCGCGTGGACCGCTTCCGGCGTCACTACTTCGACCGGGACCACGACGAGTATGCGCGCATGATCGCCCCCGGCCTGGTGGACGGCGATCACACGGCCGCACTCATCGCGGAACTGCTGGACGCACCCGGCGCGGACAGCTTCATCGATGCGGTGCTCCGCCTGGATGTCACCACCCTCATCGTTGATGATCCGGTCAAACGCGTGGACAACATGACCATGGCCTGGGGCCTGGAAGCCAGGGTGCCGTTCCTTGACCAGGAACTGGTGGAACTGGCCGCGGCCATGCCGCCGGATCTGAAACTGCGTGACGGCGGCAAGTACGCCCTGCGGCAGATCGCCCGGGGCCGTCTTCCCGACGCGGTAATCGACCGGCCCAAGGGCTATTTCCCGGTGCCGGCACTGAAGTATGTGCGCGGCGAGTTCCTGGATTTCATGCGGGACATCCTGGACTCCCGGGCCTGCCGGGAACGGGGGCTGTATCAGCGCGGCTACGTGGAAGCCCTGCTCTCGAGCCCCGAATCCCACCTCACCCGCATTCAGGGCAGCAAGCTCTGGCATCTGGCCCTGCTGGAGTTCTGGCTGCAACGTAATCTGGACTGACCGTTCACCCGGCTTTTTATACCGTCCAAGTGGACGGTTCCTGTGTGCACGCGTTCTTGTGTGAAGTCCTTAACATCCGCGCGCCGCGGGCGTGGCTAGAGTGTCACGGACAATAATCACGAGAACAGGGGAGCGGGTATCCACATGACCCCGCAGTTGAGGCGCAGGCTTCGCCGTGCGCGGCCGTCCCTGGTCAGGGCGCGCATCCGGCGCGGATATCGACGCGCGATCGATCGGTTTGTCACCCGATGGCCCAGAACGCACATGGGGCTGAACATCGGCCTTTCGGCCCTGGGGCAGTTGTACCTGTTGAGTTTCCCGCTTGTCGCCCTGTTGCTGCTGGCGGGCCTGCCCGGGCGGGTGGCAGGCCTCGCCGATCCCGTTGATTGGGCCATGCTGGCGGGGGTGGTGGTGCTCATCGCGCTGCTGGGTCTGGTCAGTTGGCAGATTGCGCGCCTGCGCTTCACGCTGCCCGGTGCGGAGGTGCTGGAACCGGGTGAGGCCCCGGCGCTTTTCGACACCGTCGACGAGCTGCGCCGGCTCTGCGGCGCCGCGCCGGTGCACCGGATCGTGCTCTCCGAGCGCTTCGAGGTGGAGATGATCCGTACGCCGCGATTCGGCTATCCCTTCGTGTTCACCAATACGCTGATGGTCGGGTTGCCGGTCCTGCTGAGTCTGTCGCCGCAGCAGGCACGGGTGCTGATGGCCCGGCGCATCGGCCAACTCGCCGCCCCGCACTACAGGCCCGGGAACTGGGTATACGTGCTCGCGCGCGTCTGGCCCCGGTATCGGCGGGACGCGGCGTCGGCGCCCTGGCCCCTGTCCTGGCTGCTCCGGGCGTTCTTTCCATGGTACGTGCCGCTGCTGCGCCGCCTGTCCCGGCGTGCGGCCCGCCAGGCCGAACTGGATGCCGACGCCAGCGTCCTGACCGTCATCGACGACCAGGAGGTGGCGGAAGCCCTGGCTGCGAGCATCTTGCGGCAGCGCTATCTCGATGAGGCATTCTGGCCGCGATTGCAGCCGGACCAGCCGGCGTCCCCGCAGCCCCGCAACTTCCCCTTTGCGCGCATGACGGCCGCGATACGGGCATTGGGTCCGCAGAAAGCGAGGCAGTGGCTCGACCGGGTCCTGTCGGAGGCCGATTCGGGGCGCGGCGAGCTTCCGGGCCTGCGGGCCCGGCTGGATCACATCGGTCATGGCGTTGCGCCTGTGCCCGGACCCCTGGAGGAAGCCGCAGCAGGCCATTACCTCGGGGCCTCCCTCGCGGCCCGGGTCAGGCACATGGACAGCCTGTGGTTTCGCGGCATCATGCCGGCCTGGAGGGAGCGCTACGAGCGCAGGCAGCGTTCGCTCAGGCGCATCCGGGCGCTGGCCGAAAAGGCCAAGGGGGGTCCCCTGAGCGTGCAGGAGGCGCGCGGCTATGCGGCCCTGGCCGAACGCCTGCTGCCGGGCGCCCAGGCATGCACCGTGTACCGGCAGTTGCTGACCATGGGTGTGCCCGACGCGGAGTTGAATCTGCGCATCGGCCGTTATCTCCTTGCCCGGGGCGACGAAAAGGGCGTCGTCGCCCTGGAGCGGGTGGCTGCTTACGACAAGACATTTGCCCGGGCGGCGGCGCGGGTGCTGGCGCGGTTCTTCTCGGAACGCGGACAGCCGGAAGCCGCCAGCCGTTATCTCAAGGAGGCGCTGGCGGCCCAGGCCTCCTGATCGTCATTATGCCGCACCCGGGACCTTGCCCGCGCCGGGGACCGGAGACCTGCCGCGCGGTCCCGCGAGCCGCTCGTCGCGTGGCCGTCTTGCCAATGCCCCCTTTTGCAGGCCGTTTATTTGCCGGGGGGCGGGGTATAAACTAGGCAAACGAATACATTGAATTGATTTGCGAGGTCAGAAGACGTGGAAGCGCTTGAACGCATCAAACAGCAGGTGGAAGGCCACCCGGTGGTCATCTTCATGAAAGGCACCCCCCAGTTCCCCATGTGCGGCTTCTCCAGCCGCGCTGTCGAGGCGCTCAAGCAGTGCGGGCAGGAGTTCGCTTACGTGAACGTGATCGCCGACCAGGAGGTCATGCAGGCCCTGCCCCAGTACGCCAACTGGCCGACCTTCCCGCAGGTCTATATCGACGGCGAGCTGGTGGGCGGCTGTGACATCACCCTGGAGCTGGCCCAGAGCGGCGAGCTGAAGAAGATGGTGGATGAGGCGAGCGCCAAGCGCAACAGCGCGTAATCGAAGTGGGAAGTGTGAATTGGGAAGTGGGAACTGAAAGGCTTTAACTTCGCACCTCCCAATTCACCCTTCCCACTTACCCAACGACCCTGTTTCTTCCCTCCGACTTGGCCCGGTAGAGGTTCTGGTCGGCCAGCCGGGTCATGGTCTGGATGGTTGGCATCTCCTCGCCATGCTGGTAACAGCATACGCCAATGGACGCGGTCACGGTGATGCCGCCTTCCGGGATGGGTATGGGTTCATCGCTGATGGTCTGTCGCACCCGTTCAAAGATCGCGGGATCGCATTTTTCCGACTTATGGAAGTGGGCCACCAGGGCAAATTCCTCGCCGCCCATACGCGCCACCATGTCCATGGGGCGAAGCGCGAGCCGCATGCGCCGGGCGATGAGGATGAGCACCTCGTCGCCCACGTCGTGTCCGTGGAGATCATTGATGCGCTTGAAATGATCCACGTCCAGGATGCCCAGGCACAATGCGCCTCCACGGCTGCAGGTCTCCATGATCGCCGCCTCCATACGCTTGTCCATGGCGCGTCGGTTCGGCAGCCCGGTCAAGGGGTCCGTGGTGGACAGGAATTCCAGCTGGTGGTTGGTGGCGCTCAGTGCGGCTGAGGTTTCCAGTACCTTGTTCTGCAGGCGGGCGACCCTGCCCGCCGCAAACAGCCGGGCGGCCAGTTGTATCTGGTTGACCGGCTTGGTGAGATAATCGTCGACCCCATGGCGGAAGGCTTCCATCATGGCCTCGTCGCCTTCCTTGCCGGTGAACAGGATGATCCCCGTGTAGTGGCTGCGCTGCTCGTCCTTCCGGCGGATTTCGGCGGTCAGTTCCAGACCGTTCATCTCCGGCATCACCCAGTCGGCCAGCACCACTTCCGCCCGGCGGTCGCTCATCATGACGAGGGCCTCGGAAGCCGATGCGGCCATGCGCACGTCCGTGTAGCCAATGCGGTTGAGCGTGGTGCGCAGCACCGCGCGGCTGTATTGCATATCGTCGACAATGACGATGGCGAGATCTTCGACCATTCCCTGATCAACCCCGTCGCTAAGTGTTATCTGGTCAGCTTGCGGTGCCCGCATTGCCCATGCACCTTCCTCCCCGGAGGAGATGCGGCACAGGTGCGATTTATGCCGGCGACCCGTTCTCCAAGCGTCTTATAACGTCCCGGTTATCCACTGTCCATGTGCGTATCGACGGACGGTTGAAGGATCGGCCCCCAGCGGTTGAGGACGTGACAGAACAGGTCCGCGGTCTTCTCGGCGTCATAGACGGCGGAGTGGGCCTCACTGTTGTCCCACTTCATGCCGGCGGCCTGGACCGCCCTGGCCAGTACCGTCTGCCCGAAGGCCATGGCGGAAAGGGTCACGGTATCCAGGCTGCTGAAGGGGTGAAACGGGTTGCGTTTCAGTCCGGCGCGCTCGGCACCCTGATTGATGAAAGAGAGATCGAACCCGGCATTGTGTCCCACCAGGATCGCCCGCTTGCAGGCGTTAAGCTTCATTTCTTCTCGGATGGAGCGAAACACCGTCGCCAGGGCGTCCTTCTCCGGGTGCGCGATGCGCAGGGGGTGGAAGGGGTTGATGCCGTTCACCTCCAGGGACTTCGGGTCCATGTTGGCGCCCTCGAAGGGTTGCACGTGCCGGGCGACCGTATAGTGCCGGTACAGGCGGCCCTCGCTGTCCATGCGCAGCAGCACTGCGGCCACCTGCAGCAGTGCATCGGACTGCGGATTGAATCCGCCGGTTTCCACGTCCACCACCACGGGGAGAAATCCCCGAAAGCGGTGACCCATGGGCTGGAAGTCGGGTGCGTTGGTCATGGGGCGGTAGGGTAATACAGGTGAAGTGGGAAGTGGGAATTGGGAAATGGGAAGAAGGGCCTGAAAGGCTGTCATCTCCATCCGCGGACACCCACCCCTCCCACTTCCCAATTCCCACTTCCCACTTCACTTGAGTCGCCAGGCAATGTGTGTCCCCGCCCGCAATGGCACCACCGTGTCCCCGCCCAGCGGATACGCCTGAGGCACCTCCCAGGGATCCCGCACCAGGGTGAGGGTCCCCTCGTTCTCGGGCAGGCCGTAGAAGCGCGGGCCGTTGAGGCTGGCAAACGCCTCCAGATGCTGCAGGGCGCCGGCCGCCTCGAAGGCCTCGGCATAGAGCTCCAGGGCGGCATGGGCACTGTAGATGCCGGCGCAGCCGCAGGCGGATTCCTTGGCGCCCCTGGGGTGGGGTGCGCTGTCGGTGCCCAGGAAGAAACGTGCATGACCTTCGGCCAGTACGTCCATAATGGCCTGGCGATGGCGTTCGCGCTTGAGCACCGGAAGACAGTAGTGATGGGGACGGATCCCGCCCTGAAACAGGGCATTGCGGTTCATCAGGATGTGCTGCGGCGTCACCGTTGCCCCGAGGAGCTCGCCGCCCTCGCGCACGAAGGCCGCCGCATCGGCCGTGGTGATGTGCTCGAGCACGATCTTCAGGCCCGGGAAGTCCTTCATCAGCGGCGCCAGGGTCCGCTCGATGAACACCGTTTCCCGGTCGAACACGTCCACGTCCGGATCGGTGGCCTCCCCGTGCACCAGCAGGGGCAGTCCGGCCTGCTGCATCGCTTCCAGGGCGGCATAGGCATGGCGCACATGGGTGACGCCCGCATCGGAGTGGGTGGTGGCGCCGGCCGGATAGAGCTTCACGCCGTATACGATGCCGCTGTCCCTGGCGCGGCGGATTTCGTCCGCCGTTGTGTCATCCGTCAGGTACAGCGTCATGAGCGGTGTGAAGGCCGCGCCGTGCGGCACCGCGGCGAGAATGCGTGAACGATAGGCGAGCGCCTGTTCCGTGGTGGTCACCGGCGGCTTGAGGTTCGGCATGACGATGGCCCGCGCAAACCGCTGTGCGGTATGCGGCACGACGGCGGGTAACGCGTCACCGTCGCGCAGGTGCAGATGCCAGTCGTCCGGATACCGCAGGGTCAGTGTCTGTACGGATGTCATGGGGTATTCCTGTGGCTTTTCTGTGCCTTGCGGCCGTGATCAACATTTGCTGCCGGTGCCTTTTGCCTTGACCTGCCTGACGCCAGGCTTGAAGATAATGAACTCCATTGCGGCCCGTGCAACCGGGTCTGCGCCCGACCGAATCTATAACATATCAGGAATCTCCCCCCTTTTACTGCGCACACGTGATGGCGATGATGACGTGGATACCGGCAGTGGATGAGCAGGGCGGAGGCCTGGACCCGTGAGGCTGGTATGACGCAGCAGCAGAATCAGATGCAGGACCTGGACGCCCAGGAAACCCAGGAATGGCTCGACGCCCTGGAGGCGGTCATCCGGGCGGAGGGGCCTGAACGGGCGCACTACCTCCTGGAGCGGCTGGTGGATCAGGCCCGCCGCTCCGGCGCCTTCCTGCCGTACTCGGCCAACACGGCCTACGTCAATACCATCCCGCCGCACCTGGAGCCCGAATACCCGGGTGACGGGGACCTGGAGCACCGCATTCGCTCCTATATCCGCTGGAATGCCATGACCATGGTGGTCAAGGCCAATCGTATCAGTGCCGAACTGGGCGGCCATATCGCCACCTTCGCCTCGGCGGCGACCCTCTATGACGTGGGCTTCAACCATTTCTGGCGCGCGCCGTCCCACGAGCACGGCGGTGACCTCTTGTACGTGCAGGGACATTCCTCTCCGGGCATGTACGCCCGCGCCTATCTGGAAGGCCGGCTCACCGAAGAGCAGCTCGATCATTTCCGCCGGGAGGTGGACGGTAAGGGCCTGTCCTCCTATCCGCATCCGTGGCTGATGCCGGACTTCTGGCAGTTCCCCACGGTGTCCATGGGTCTCGGTCCTATCATGAGCATCTACCAGGCCCGGTTCATGAAATACCTGCAGGACCGCGGCATGGCCAACACCAGGGACCGGCGGGTCTGGTGCTTCATGGGCGATGGCGAAGTGGACGAGCCGGAAAGCCTGGGGGCCATCACCCTGGCTTCCCGGGAGCGGCTCGACAACCTCACTTTCGTGGTCAACTGCAATCTGCAGCGTCTGGACGGGCCGGTGCGCGGCAACGGCAAGATCATCCAGGAACTGGAAGCCATCTTCCGCGGTGCCGGCTGGAACGTGATCAAGGTGCTGTGGGGCAGCTATTGGGATCCGCTGCTGGCCCGCGACACCAAGGGGCTGCTGCAACAGCGCATGATGGAGGCCGTGGACGGCGACTACCAGAACTACAAGTCCAAGGACGGCGCCTATGTGCGCGAGCACTTCTTCGGCAAGTACCCGGAGCTCAAGGCCATGGTGGCCAAGATGACCGACGAGGACATCTGGCGTCTGAACCGGGGCGGGCACGACCCCTACAAGGTCTACGCCGCCTACAAGGCCGCCGTGGAGTACACGGACGGCCCCACGGTGATCCTGGCGCATACGGTCAAGGGCTATGGCATGGGCGCCGCCGGCGAGGGCCAGATGCGCACCCACAGCCAGAAGAAGATGGACGTGGACGACATGAAGGCGTTTCGCGACCGCTTCAATATCCCGCTCACCGACGAGCAGGTGGAAAACGGCGAGTACATCAAGCCGGACGACGATGCGCCGGAGATGCAGTACATGCATGCCCGGCGAAAGGCCCTGGGCGGGTTTCTGCCGGTGCGCAAGCACTCGGCGGCGCCGCTGGCCACGCCGGAGCTGTCCGTGTTCGAGGGCATGCTCGAGTCCAGCGGTGATCGCGAGCTTTCCACCACCATGGCCTTCGTGCGCATGATCACCCTGCTTGCCCGCGACAAGAAGATCGGGCGTCACGTGGTGCCCATCGTGCCGGACGAGGCGCGCACCTTCGGCATGGAGGGCATGTTCCGACAGCTGGGTATCTATTCCTCCGTGGGTCAGCTCTATCAGCCTCAGGATCGCGACCAGGTGATGTATTACAAGGAGGACAAGCAGGGCCAGATCCTGGAGGAGGGGATTACGGAGGCGGGTTCCACGTGCTCGTGGCTTGCGGCGGCGACCGCCTATTCCACCCACGGCGTGAACATGATCCCGTTCTACATCTTCTACTCCATGTTCGGTTTCCAGCGGGTGGGAGACCTCATCTGGGCCGCCGGCGACATGCAGGCGCGGGGCTTTCTGATCGGCGCCACCGCCGGGCGGACCACCTTGGCGGGCGAGGGCCTGCAGCATCAGGACGGTCACAGCCTGATGATGGCCGCCAACGTGCCCAACTGCATCAGCTACGACCCCACCTTCGCCTACGAACTGGCGGTGATCGTTCACGACGGACTGCGGCGCATGTACGCCGAGCAGCAGAGCGTCTTCTATTACATCACCACCATGAACGAGAATTACGCCCACCCGGCCCTGCCCGAGGGCGTCGAGGACGGGATCATCAAGGGCATGTATCTGTTGCGCAAGGGCGGCCCCAAGAAGCTGCGCGTGCAGCTCATGGGTTCCGGCACCATCCTGCAGGAGGTCATCGCCGCCGCCGAACTGCTCAGGAAGGACTTCGGCGTGGAGTCCGATATCTGGAGTGCCACCAGTTTCACCGAACTGGCCCGGGAAGGGCGCGACTGTGACCGCCACAACATGCTCAACCCGGACGCCAGTCCGCGGGAGCCCTACGTCACCCGGTGCCTCAAGGACCGGCAGGGCCCCGTGGTGGCGGCCACCGACTACGTGAAGGGCTATGCCGACCAGATCAGGGCCTGGGTGCCGGGTCGTTACGTGGTTCTGGGCACCGATGGATTCGGCCGCTCGGATCTGCGTTCGGCGCTTCGACGCCATTTCGAGGTGGACCGGCACTTC
Source organism: Thioalkalivibrio thiocyanodenitrificans ARhD 1 (assembly GCF_000378965.1). NCBI lineage: Bacteria > Pseudomonadati > Pseudomonadota > Gammaproteobacteria > Chromatiales > Ectothiorhodospiraceae > Thioalkalivibrio > Thioalkalivibrio thiocyanodenitrificans. The sequence continues at coordinate 1,375,520 of NZ_KB900536.1, read as the reverse complement.
GTGGCCGTGGCCGCCCTCAAGGCGCTGGCCGACGAGGGGGCGATCCCCGATTCCAAGGTGGCCGACGCCATCCGCAAGTACAAGGTCGACGTGAGCCGGCCCAACCCGCTGAGGGCCTGAGCCCGTTCATGGGCGCGGCCCCGGTTACGGCACGGGCACCGCGCGTGGACAGAATACAAGACACTGGAGTTGCGAAATGGGCAACGTGGTTGAGGTGAAGGTCCCGGATATCGGGGACTTCAAGGACGTGGAGATCATCGACGTCCTGGTGAAGGCGGGCGATGCGGTCAAGGCCGAGGACCCGCTCATCACCCTGGAGTCCGACAAGGCCTCCATCGATATCCCTTCCCCGGGCTCGGGGGTCGTCAAGGCGCTCAAGGTCAAGAAGGGCGACCGGGTCTCCGAGGGCGATCCGGTGCTGGACATGGAGGCCGCAGAAGGCCGGCAGGATGGTGAGGCCGGCGATGCCGAATCTGAAGCACCGGAGGCGTCCGGCAAAGAACCCGAGCCCGCATCCGAACAGGCAACGGACCGGCAGGCGCCCCCCGAACCAGCGGCACCGGCCGGCAAGCCCGGCCCGGCGCCGGGCGGCCCGCGCCCCTCCCCCACCGCATCCATCGTCAACGAGGAGGGCTTCCGCAAGGCCCACGCCTCGCCGGCGGTCCGTCGATTTGCCCGCGAGCTGGGTGTGGACCTGGGGCAGGTGGACGGCAGCGGTCCCAAGGGGCGGGTGCTCAAGGAGGATGTGCAGGGCTACGTCAAGCGTGCCCTGGTCCAGGGCGGCGGCCTGGGCGTGGCGCCCATGCCGGAGATCGATTTTGGCGAGTTCGGACCGGTGGAATCCCTGGCGCTCACCAGGATCAACAAGCTCACGGGGCAGAACCTGCACCGCAACTGGGTGACGATCCCCCACGTGACGCAGTTCGACGAGGCGGACATCTCCGAACTGGAGGAATTTCGCAAATCCCTGAGCGAGGAATACAAGGAGAAAGGGGTCAAGATCACCTTTCTTGCCTTCCTCATGAAGGCCGTGGTCGCGGCGCTCAAGGAATACCCCCGGGTCAACGCATCGCTGGATTCGACCGGCGAGCACCTGATCCTCAAGCAGTACTACCATATCGGCGTGGCGGTGGACACGCCGGACGGTCTGGTGGTGCCGGTGATCCGCGACGTGGACCGCATGAGTCTGGTGGACATCGCCCGGGCCCTGCAGGAAATGTCCGCCAAGGCCCGTGACAAGAAGCTCAAGCCCGGCGACATGCAGGGCGGATGCTTCACCATCTCCAGTCTCGGCGGCATCGGCGGCACTTCGTTCACGCCCATCATCAACGCGCCCGAAGTGGCCATTCTGGGTGTCTCCCGGGCCAAGATGCAGCCCGTGTGGGACGGCAAGGCGTTCAATCCGCGCATGATCCTGCCGCTGGCGCTGTCCTACGACCACCGGGTGGTCGACGGCGCCCTGGGGGCGCGTTTCATGACATTCCTGAGCAGCCGGCTTTCGGACATGCGCAGGATGCTTTTGTAGGAAGGCGCAAGATGCAGGATACAAGAGGCAAGAGACAAGAAGCCGAATGGAGGAGGCACCCCAGGCAAGGACGGTTCGCGGCGGGGTCGCCGCTCCTACGGTGCCGGCGATGGCGGATGTAGGAGGCCCGACCCCGGGCCGAAAGGAGGCGGCGCTTCGCGGCATGGGCGTTCGCGGCGGGGTCGCCGCTCCTACGGTGCCTGGGATGGCGGATGTAGGAGGCCCGACCCCGGGCCGAAAGGAGGCGGCGCCCCGCGGCATGGCGGGGTCGCTGCTCCTACGGTGCCGGGGATGGCGGATGTAGGAGGCCCGACCTCGGGCCGAAAGGAGGCGGCGCCCCGCGGCATGGGTGTTCGCGGCGGGGTCGCCGCTCCTACGGTGCCGGGGATGGCGGATGTAGGAGGCCCGACCTCAGGCCGAAAGGAGGCGGCGCCCCGCGGCATGGGCGTTCGCGGCGGGGTCGCCGCTCCTACGGTGCCGGGGATGGCGGATGTAGGAGGCCCGACCTCGGGCCGAAAGGAGGCGGCGCTTCGCGGCATGGGCGTTCGCGGCGGGGTCGCCGCTCCTGCGGTGCCTGGGATGGCGGATGTAGGAGGCCCGACCCCGGGCCGAAAGGAGGCGGCGCCCCAGGCAAGGACGGTTCGCGGCTGGGTCGCCGCTCCTACGGTGCCGGGGATGGCGGATGTAGGAGGCCCGACCTCGGGCCGAAAGGAGGCGGCGCCCCGCGGCATGGGCGTTCGCGGCGGGGTCGCTGCTCCTACGGTGCCTGGGATGGCGGATGTAGGAGGCCCGACCCCGGGCCGAAAGGAGGCGGCGCCCCGCGGCATGGGCGTTCGCGGCGGGGTCGCCGCTCCTACGGGATATGTCGACGGCCCAAGGGCCGGGGCACATCAAACGAACAATTGGAGTTTTCCATGGGCAAGGTGGTTGAGATCAAGGTACCGGACATCGGTGACTTCAAGGACGTGGAGATCATCGACGTCCTGGTGAAGGCGGGTGACACGGTCAAACCGGAGGACCCGCTCATCACCCTGGAATCCGACAAGGCCAGCATCGACATCCCTGCGCCCCGGGGTGGCACCGTCAAGGCGCTCAAGGTCAAGAAGGGCGACAAGGTGTCCGAAGGCGATCCGATTCTGGACATGGATGCGGATGAGGGTGGCAAGGGCGAAGGGAAGGACGAAAGCAGCCAGGAGACACCCGCCGGGAAGTCAGAGGCCGCCCCGGCCGCGGAGAAGAAGAAAGCCGCCCCGACGCCTGCGGCCGCGCCCGCCGACACGGACATGAGCTGCCAGCTGCTGGTGCTCGGCTCCGGACCCGGCGGCTACACGGCGGCCTTCCGGGCCGCCGATCTCGGCCTCGACGTGATCATGGTGGAGCGCTACCCGGAGATCGGTGGCGTATGCCTCAACGTGGGCTGCATCCCCTCCAAGGCACTGCTGCACGCGGGACAGGTGATCGAGGAGGCCGAGGCCTTCGCCGGGCACGGCATCGACTTCGGCAAGCCGAAGATCGACCTGCCGAAACTGGCCGCCTTCAAGGACGGCGTGGTGGGCAAGCTCACCGGCGGTCTCAAGCAGCTGGCGAAGAAGCGCAAGGTGCGCGTCGTGCAGGGTGTCGGGAAATTCAGTTCGCCCAACAGCCTCGAGGTCGAAGGCGAGGGCGGCAAACAGGTGATCGGCTTCGAGCAGGCCATCATCGCGGCCGGTTCACAGGCGGTGAAGCTGCCGGGGTTCCCCTGGGACGACGAACGCATCATGGATTCCACCGACGCGCTGATGCTCAAGGATGTGCCCAAGCGCCTGCTGGTGGTGGGCGGGGGCATCATCGGCCTGGAGATGGCCTGCGTCTACGATGCGCTGGGGTCGAAGGTGACCGTGTGTGAACTCCTCGACGATCTCATGCCGGGCGCCGACCGGGACCTGGTCAAGCCGTTGGAGAAGCGCATCAAGGGCCGCTACGAGGCCATCTACACGGGCACCAAGGTTGCGAAGGCCGAGGCGACAAAGTCGGGCATCAAGGTGAGTTTCGAGGGCGGCAAGGCTCCGGAGACGGATACCTTCGATCGCGTGCTGGTGGCCGTGGGCCGCAGCGCGAACGGCGGGAATATCAACGCCGGGGCCGCCGGCGTGGAGGTGGACGAGCGCGGCTTCATCAAGGTGGACAAACAACTGCGCACCAACGTGTCGCACATCTTCGCCATCGGCGACATCGTCGGCCAGCCCATGCTGGCCCACAAGGCCGCCCACGAGGGCAAGGTGGCGGCCGAGGTGGCCGCGGGGGAGAAGTCCCACTTCGACGCCCGGGCCATCCCGTCGGTGGCCTACACGCATCCGGAAGTGGCCTGGATGGGGCTCACCGAGACCGAGGCGAAGGACCAGGGCATCGAGTACACCAAGGGCGTGTTCCCCTGGGCCGCCAGCGGCCGGGCCATCAGCGTGGGCGGCGAAAGCGGGCTGACCAAGCTGCTGTTCGACGAGCACGGCCGTGTCATCGGTGCCGGCATCGTCGGCCCCAACGCCGGTGAGCTGATCGCCGAGGCGGTGCTTGCCTTGGAGATGGGCGCGGACATGGAAGACATCGGCCTGACGGTCCACCCGCATCCGACGCTCTCCGAGACCCTGTGCTTTGCCGCCGAGGTGGCCCACGGCAGCGTCACGGACATCATTGCGCCCAGGCGTAAGTAGCCTTGCTGGCCGCGGTTTGATGGCGCCGAGTGCGATCAGCGCACGTCGACCATCGCCCGGAAGACCGCCCCCCCACGGTCGGCGATGCGCCCCCCTGTAGGAGCCCGCTCCCGCGGGCGATCAGCGCACGTGGCCCATCGCCCGGAGGACCGGGCCCCCACGGCGGAGGATGCGCTCCCTTGTAGGAGCCCGCTCCCGCGGGCGATCGGTCCGGTGCGCGCAGGTTGCCGGGGGGCGCTCGCCCTGCAATACTGCCTTTGAGAGGGCTCATCCGGCTATTAGAAGCTCAGGACTCAAGCATGACGCAATGCCACGCCCGCGAGGCCCCGGCGAGGGGCCAGAGACGGGTACGTCTGATCGCTCGATTCCGGCGGGGACCCCCGGCGAACCGTCGCTCCGGTGATGGCCCGTATCGCCCGTTCACTCCTTTTCTGTCGCCCCATCTTCCGCCTCGGCCAGGCGGCGTCGCGCCGCGTGTGCACGGGGTGTGTCCGGTGGGCGGCGCGGTGCCATGCGTCTCCGGGCCTGAAACGGAACACGGTGTCTGATGAGGCAGTGGCAGATCGAATCCAAAGTGCTTGCCGGGTTTGCGCTCTCCGTCGCGGTATTGGCGGTGGTGGGTGCCGGCCTGTACCGCACCACGGTCGGTTTCATTGACACCAGCGATGCCGTGGCCCGTTCCCAGAAGGCCCTGACGACCCTGGAAGCGGTCTACTCCCTGATGAACCAGGCGGAAAGTCATCAGCGCATCTACCTGTTGCTGGGGCTCCCCGAGTACCTCGAGCTGCGCCATGAGGCCATGGCCCGGATGCATGCGCAGGTGACAGGGTTGAGGGAACTGCTGGGCGATGATGCCGACCTGAGCGCTCACCTGGACGAGCTGGAGCGGCGCATCGACGTCCGGATGGCCCTGCTGGACCACGTGCTGGAGGTGCGCCGGACCCGCGGCTTTCAGGCGGGGCAGCGCCAGCTCGCCGCAAGTCCGGGGCGCGAGGAGATGCACAGAGTCAGCGAACACGTGGTGTTCATGCAGGGCGAGCTGAGCGCTCGCCTGCAGCAGCGCCAGCAGGCGGCACAGGCAGGTGCGCACAGTACGCTCACCATGCTCGGCCTGCTGCTCGTACTGGTGGCTGCCAGCCTGACGGCCCTGCACCTGCAGATCCGCCGCGAGAGCAGTGAAAGGCGCGACAGCGAGGAGCGGCTGCGCGCGGTCGTGGATACCGCCGCTGACGGCATCGTCACCATCGACACGCAGGGCCGCATCGAGAGCTTCAACCGGGCCGCCGAGCGGCTGTTCGGCTATCCGGCGGCAGAGGTGATCGGCGGCAATGTCTCGCGGCTCATGCCGGAGCCGGAGTGCAGCCGGCACGACGGCTATCTGAGGCGTTACCTGGATACGGGCGAAGCCCGCATCATCGGTAGCGGGCGCGAGGTGACCGCCCTGCGCAAGGATGGCAGCACCATCCCGATCAGCCTTGCCGTCAGCGAGGTGAGACTCGGCGCGCGGCGTCTGTTCACCGGGATCCTCCACGACCTCACGGAGCGCAAGCGCGCCGAGCAACGCCAGGCCCGGCTGATCGGCGAACTGCACGACGCCAACGAGGAACTCAGGAACTTCGCTTACGTGGTCTCGCACGATCTCAAGGCGCCGCTGCGTGGCGTGGGTTCGCTGGCCGACTGGCTCGCCAGCGACTACGCGGAAAGGCTCGATGACCAGGGGCGGGAGTATCTTGACCTGATGAAGAGCCGTGTCACGCGCATGGATGCGCTGATTGACGGCATCCTCGAATACTCGCGGGTGGGGCGCGTCCATGAGATGCGCACAGATGTGGATCTCGACGCCCTCGCCGCCGAGGTGGTACACCTGCTTGCGCCGCCCGCCGGTGTGCAGGTCACGGTGGAGGGGCCGCTGCCTAGCGTGATCGGAGAGCGCGTACGCCTCCAGCAGGTCTTTCAGAATCTGATCGGCAACGCGCTCAAGCATCTGGACAAACCGGAGGGCAGCATCCGTGTCGCCTGTGCGGACGACGGGGACCACTGGCGGTTCAGTGTGACCGACAACGGCCCGGGCATCGAGCCCCGTCATCAGGAGCGCATCTTCCAGCTTTTCCAGGTGCTCACGCCGCGTGACCGCAAGGAGAGTACCGGCGTGGGTCTCGCTCTGGTCAGGAAGATCGTCGAACTGCACGGCGGTCGGGTGTGGGTTGAGTCCACACCGGGCGAGGGCGCCACATTCTTCTTCACCCTGTCCAAGTCCGGACCGCCCGATCGCGCAGGAGCGCAGCACCCATGAAGAGCAATGCCAGGCCAATCCTGCTGGTCGAGGACGACCGCATCGACGCCATGACCGTGACACGGGCGCTCAGGGAGCTGCACGTGGCCAATCCCGTCGAGCATATGGAGAACGGCGAGCAGGCGCTGGCCTGGCTGAAGGATCCCGCCTCGACCCGGCCGTGCCTGATCCTGCTCGATCTCAACATGCCCGTCATGGGCGGCATCGAGTTCCTGCGCGAGATCAAGGGCGACGGCATGCACCTCAGGCGTATCCCGGTGGTGGTACTGACCACCTCCGAGGAGCAGCGTGACAAGGTCGAGAGCTTTGATCTCGGGGTCGCCGGGTACATGCGAAAGCCGGTGGACTACGGCCAGTTCGTCGACATGATGCGCACCATCGATGCCTACTGGACCATCAGCGAGCTGCCGGAGTGAGTCATGAACAGAGCCCCCGTACATATCCTGCTGGTGGAGGATGACCAAGTCGATCGCCTGGCCTGCCGGCGGGCGCTGGTGAACCATCCCGACTACGACTTCAAACTCATCGAAGCCGAGACCGCCCGCCAGGGGTTGCAGCTCGCGCTGCGACAGACTCCGGACCTGATCCTGCTGGACTACCACCTGCCGGACATGAGCGGTCTGGAGTTTCTCGCCGAACTCGGGCGCGAGGCCGGCGAGCCGCCCGTGCCGGTGATGATGCTCACCGGGACCGACAACGTGGGCGTGGCGGTGGAGGCCATGCGAGGCGGCGCCCATGACTATCTGGTCAAGGACAGCGAGCGTCAGTACCTGGAACTGCTGCCCGCCGTCATCGAGAGAGTGCTGCGCGAGCAGCGCCTGCGTACCGAGAAGCGCGCGGCCGAGGCCAAGTTCCGCACCCTGGTGGAGCAGATCCCGGCGATCACCTACATCGCCGCCCTGGATGTGCCGGGGCGGCTGCTCTACATCAGTCCGCAGGTCAGACGCCTGGGCTACTCGCCCGAGGAATGGCTGGAAGACACCGAGGGGTTGCTCAAGCTGATCCACCCCGAGGACCGGAGCACGGTGCATGAGGCATACGCCGCAAGCTACGAACAGGGCATCCCGCTGCGCTGCGAATACCGCATCGTGACCCGCGAAGGGCAGACGCGCTGGATGCTGGACGAGGCGCGCATCGTCCAGGATGGAAACGGCAAGTCGCTGTTCCTGCAGGGGGTGCTGATCGACATCACCGAGAAGAAGCGCACGGAAGAAGAGCTGCGTTACCACCACCAACGCCTGGAGGAACTGGTGGCCAGGCGCACCGGGGATCTCGAGAAGCAGACGGAACTGCTCAGGTCCGCCAATGCCAATCTGGTCGACGAGATCGGTGAGCGCAGGGAGGTCGAGCTGGCCCTGCGTGCCAGTGAGGCGCGTTTCCGCCTGCTGCTGGAATCCGCCGGCGACGGCATCCTGGGTGTGGACATGGATGGGAATTGCACATTCGTCAACGGAGCGGCGCTCGAGTTGTTTGGCTACGCCGAAGAAGAACTGATCGGCCGGCCGCTGCGCATCTGCGGGGAGCCGGGCAGTCCGGCAGCCGAGGCCTGCGAGGGTTCGCAATGTCCCATCGATGCCGCCGTGCGTTCCGGCGTGATCCGGCGCGGGATGATCGAGCCGCTCGTGCGCAAGGATGGCACCACGTTCACGACGGATGTCTCGTCCTACCCCTTGCGCGAGGGCGAGTGCATCAGTGGGGCCGTGCTGGTGTTCCGCGACGTCACGGAACACCACGAGATGGCGAAGAAGCTCACCTGGCAGGCCACCCACGACGCATTGACCGGTCTGGTCAACCGCCAGGAGTTCGAACGCCGCCTTGGTCAGAGTCTGCGCGGGGTGAACGCAGGCGGCGGAGAGCATGCCCTGTGCTACATGGACCTGGACTGGTTCAAGGTGGTGAACGACACCTGCGGCCACGCCGCGGGCGACGAGCTGCTGCGCCGGCTGAGCAGGCTGCTGCAGGGGCACATGCGCCAGCGCGACACCCTGGGACGTCTGGGCGGCGATGAGTTCGGCGTGCTGCTCGAGCACTGTCCGTCGGAGCAGGCCGTTCGCATCGCCCTGGAGTTGCGCGATGCGGTCAGCGATTATCAGTTCCTGTGGAAGGGGCAGAGTTTCTCGGTGGGGGCCAGCATCGGCGTCGTTCCCCTCACCGCGGCCATGGAGAGCGCAGATGCGGCCCTGAACGCCGCGGACGCCGCCTGCTATCTGGCCAAGGAGCGGGGGCGCAATCGCGTGGAACTGTTTGATGCCGAGGACACCGGCTTGACCAGGCATCACGACGAGATGCGTTGGATGTCGCGCCTCACCCGCGCCCTGGACGAGGGGCGCTTTCGTCTTTATTACCAGAGCGTTGTGCCCCTGGTCGAGGCAGAGCATGCGAGACACCACTACGAGATCCTCCTGCGCCTGGAGGATCCGGAAGAAGGGCTTCTTGAGGCGGCGACGTTCGTTCCGGTGGCCGAGCGGTGCAATCTCATGCCCACCATCGATCGCTGGGTGCTGCGCGAGGTGATCGCCACGATCGCCGCGCGCGGGGAAACGGCGGCAGAAGCGCCCCTGTTCTCCGTGAACCTCTCGGCCATATCCTTTTTCGACGAGCTGCTGCCCGGGTACCTGCAGGATCTGCTCGCCCGCCATGGGGTACCGGGCGGGATGATCTGCCTGGAGGTTCCCGAATCGGCCGCCATGGCGAACATCAGGATGGCCGGTGAACAGATTGCGCAGTTCAAGCAACTCGGATGCCGGGTCGCCCTGGATCAGTTCGCCAGGGGGGCGCTGGCGTTCTCGAATCTCAGGTCCCTGCCGGTGGACTTCGTGAAGCTGGACGGCGCGCTCATCCGGTCCCTGACCGACGACACTGTCAACCGCACCGTGGCCGAGGCGATCCATCTCGTTGCCGGTGCCATGTCCATCAGCACGGTGGCGGAATGCACCGAGTCAGATGCCCTGATCGAGCAGCTGAAGACGCTGGGCATCGACTTCGCCCAGGGCTATGTGCTGGATCGTCCCCGCCCGATCGAGACCCTGAATGGATCATCGGGCCACACCGGGGACTAAAGGAATCTTGGGCAGCAATGACAGGATTCGCATGATTCTAAAGTGCTTTTTGCCTGTCCATCCTGCCGGGCAATAGAACGCTCCCGTGCCCCCCATCCGCCCGGCCACGGCGCATCCTTAATCTGCGGCGCCCGTTTCCGTATAATTTCGCCCCTTGTCCCCAACATTCCCTGAAGGTCTCCCCATGTCCAATGGCGTGAAGAAAGTGGTGCTTGCCTATTCCGGCGGGCTGGATACGTCCGTGATCCTCAAGTGGCTGGAGGACACCTACGGCTGCGAGGTGGTCACCTTTACCGCCGACATCGGCCAGGGCGAGGAGGTGGAGCCGGCCCGCGCCAAGGCACAGGCCATGGGCGTGAAGGAGATCTACATCGAGGACCTGCGCGAGGAGTTCGTGCGCGACTTCGTGTTTCCCATGTTCCGCGCCAACACGGTCTACGAGGGCGAGTACCTGCTGGGCACTTCCATCGCCCGCCCGCTGATCGCCAGGCGCCTGGTGGAGATCGCCAACGAGACCGGCGCGGACGCCATCTCCCACGGTGCCACCGGCAAGGGCAACGACCAGGTGCGCTTCGAACTGGGTGCCTACGCGCTGAAGCCCGGTGTGAAGGTGATAGCCCCCTGGCGCGAGTGGGACCTGAATTCCCGCGACAGGCTCATGGCCTACGCGGAGCAGCACGGCATTCCCGTGGAAATGAAGCGCGGAAAGAAATCGCCTTATTCCATGGATGCCAACCTGCTGCACATCTCCTATGAGGGCGGCCCGCTGGAGGACCCGTGGTTCGAGGCCGAGGAGGACATGTGGCGCTGGAGTGTCTCCCCGGAGAAGGCGCCCGACAAGCCCACCTACGTGGAGATCACCTACGAGCGCGGCGACCCGGTGGCCCTGGACGGCGAGGCCATGAGCCCCGCCACGCTGCTGGCGAAGCTCAACGAACTGGGCGGTGCCAACGGCATCGGCCGCCTGGATCTCGTCGAGAACCGCTACGTGGGCATGAAGTCGCGCGGCTGTTACGAGACGCCCGGCGGCACCATCCTCCTCAAGGCCCACAGGGCCATCGAGTCCATCACCATGGACCGGGAGGCCGCCCACCTCAAGGACGAGATCATGCCGCGCTATGCGAGCCTCATCTATAACGGTTACTGGTGGAGCCCGGAACGCAGCATGATGCAGGCGCTGATCGATGCCTCCCAGACCCGCGTCAACGGGGTGGTGCGGCTCAAGCTCTACAAGGGCAACGTCATCGTGGCCGGTCGGAAGTCCGAACGCGACAACCTTTTCGACGCCTCAATTGCCACCTTCGAGGACGATGCCGGGGCCTACGACCAGAAGGATGCCGAAGGCTTCATCAAGCTCAACGCCCTGCGCATGCGCATCGCGGCACAACGGGGGCGCTGACCCCGGCGGCATGGACATCCGGAGGGCCATCGCTTGAGGGCGCTGCTGCACGCCGGCGTCATGGCCGTAATCGTCCTTGCCGGGCTCGTGCCGCCGGTGCCTGCCGACGCCGGCGAAGGTGTCCGCGAGGTGAGCATCGGCGTGCTGGCCTTCCGGGGTTTCGAGGAGACCGAGCGCATGTGGGCGCCCACGGCCGACTACCTGGGCGAGCGGATACCGCGGACCCGTTTTCGGATCCTGCCGCTGACCCACGACACCATCGACCAGGCCGCCGCCCGCGGCGCGGTGGAGTTCGTCATCACGACGCCAGGGTCCTACGTGGCGCTCAATCAGCGCTACGGGATCACCCGTATCGCCACCATGGTCACCCGCAGGCCCACCGGCCCCTCGACCCGGTTCGGCGCGGTGATCATCACCCGCGCCGATCGCGATGATCTCGTCACCCTGGAGGACCTGCGCGGCAGGCGTCTTGCCGCCGTTCATCCGGAGGCCTTCGGCGGCTGGTGGATGGCCTGGCGCGAACTGCGCACCCAGGGAATCGACCCATGGCAGGATCTCGAGCACCTTTCGTTCACCGGATTTCCCGTGCACCTGATCCTGGAGGCGGTACGCAGCGGCGATGCGGACGCGGGTACGTTCCGCACGGAACTGCTGGAGCAGTGGATCGCGGAAGGTCTCGTCGAGCCCGGTGAGTTTCGCGTGGTGGGTGCCCGCGAGACCGCGGGTTTCCCGTTTCTTCACAGCACACGGCTCTACCCGGAATGGCCGCTTGCCGTCCATCATCACGTGGATGAGCGTCTTGCCAGGCAGGTCCTTCTGGCGCTCCTGGAACTGCCGGTCGAACACCCTGCCGCCGATGCGGCCGGCCTCATGGGCTGGACCATTCCCCTGGATTACGAGCCGGTCCACGCCCTGATGCGGGAACTCCAGGTGGGCATGTACGAAAGCGACGGGGACCTGACCCTGCGGCAGGTGATGTCGGTCTACGGACCCTGGTTCGGCGCCATGGTCCTGTTGCTCCTGCTCGCCTTCCTGACGTTCGTGCTCCGGCTCAACGCGCGGCTGGCGGTATCGCGTTCGAGCCTCTCCAATACCCTGCAGTCCATCGGCGACGCCGTGGTGACCACGGATACCCGGGGCCTGATCGAGTACATGAATCCGGTGGCTGAGCAGATGGGGAGATGCCGGTTGAAGGACGTCGTCGGCCGGGACTACCGGCAGGTCTTTCAACTGGTTCGGGAGTCGGATCGGCGCGAGCTGGTCAATCTGGCGCGTCACAGTGCGTCCATGCGCGAGGTGAGACCCCGTACGGTGGAGGGACTGCTGATCGCCCCGGGCGGCAAGGAGTACGCCGTCAAGGTCACCACGTCCAGCATCCGTGCCGGCAAATCCCGGGTGTCCGGCTGCGCCCTGGTGATTCACGATGTCACCGAGCTGCGCACGCTGACGCGCCAGCTCAGGTATCAGGCGGCCCATGATTCCCTCACGGGGCTCGTCAATCGCCGGGAGTTCGAGGCGCGCCTGTCCCGGGCGGTTGAGGGCAGCGCCCGTGGCGGTCAGACCCACATACTGATGTACATGGATCTGGACTGGTTCAAGGCCATCAACGACAGTCTGGGCCACATGGCCGGAGACCACGTGCTCAAGGAGATCGCCGATATCCTGGAAGGCCAGGTGCGCTCGACCGACACGGTGGCGCGTCTGGGCGGCGACGAGTTCGGCGTTCTCGCCCTGAACTGCAGTCTGCAGGACGGAGTCGAGTTGGCGGACAAGCTTCAGGAGGCCGTGCGCGCCTATGTCTACCGGGACGGAGGCCGTGAATTCCGCATCGGCCTCAGCATCGGGCTGGTGGCCGTCGATCGTCACAGTGGCGGCCTGGAGGCGGTGCTCAAGGCGGCGGACGATGCCTGTTACGCCGCCAAGCAGGGGGGTCGTAACCGTACGCAGATCCATTCACAATAGACCGGCCCTTCCGCAAACCGGCCACAAGGAAATGTCCTTCCATGAACTTCTTCAGATCCTCTGCAGCCGTCACGCTCGTGCTGGTCGTGATGGGCGTTCTCCCGGGCTGTGCCACGACCCAGGAGCCCGGGGATCCGCGTGATCCGTGGGAGGGTTTCAACCGGGCTGTCTTCGAGTTCAACGAGGCGGCCGACAAGGCGGTGATCCGTCCGCTGGCGGTGGGTTACGTACGCGTGACCCCGAGACCCGTGCGCAACAGCGTGGGCAACTTCTTCGCCAACCTGGGTGACGTCACCAACCTGTTCAACAATCTGCTGCAGTTCAAGTTCGATGCCGCGGCCAACGATTTCGGCCGCCTGGCGTTCAACACCACCTTCGGGCTGTTGGGTGCCATCGACGTGGCGACTCACATGGACCTCCCCAAGAGCAACCAGGATTTCGGCCAGACCCTGGGCTACTGGGGCGTGCCCCCGGGCCCCTACGTGGTGCTCCCGTTCCTGGGGCCGAGCACGGTACGCGACACCCCCACCCGTTACGTGGACGCGCGAACCAATCCGCTCTACTACCACAACAACCGGGGGCGCCGGAATATCGCGGCCGGTGTGTCGATCGTGGACACCCGTGCCGGATTCCTCAGTACCGAACGCGTTCTTGAGGACATCGCCCCCGACCGATACATCGCCCTGCGCAATTTCTACCTGGATCGCCGGGAGTACCTGATCCACGACGGCGAAGTCCCGGGCCGGGACTGGGGCGCCGATCTGTTCGATGAGCTGGAGGAAATGGAGGCGATGGAGGCGGAGGAACGCCGGGAAGAGGAGCGGCAGTGAGGCGCTTTTGAAGTGGGAAGTGTGAATTGGGAAGTGGGAAGGCCCCTCCCTGATCCTCCCCCGCAAGCGAGGGAGAGGGTGGTTTTATTCGCCCTTCCCAATTCACACTTCCCACTTCATTCGTCCTTCATCCTGAGCCTGTAGCGGTAACTGATCTGCACCAGCCAGTCGTCCAGGGTGCCGAACAGCCATTCCTTGAACCGTTGCCATCGTCCGCGCGCGCTCCACTGCTCCCGGGTCCAGAGGGTGCTTTGGGCGAAATCCGCCTCGAACACCCGGGCCAGTTCGGCCGCGAAGTCCGCGCGCATCACGTTTTGATTGGCCTCCATGTTCCAGCGCAGGGTCCAGTGGTCCAGGTTGCTGGAGCCGACGCTGGCCCAGTCGTCGCACAGCACCATCTTGGCGTGCATGAAACGCGGTGCATACTCGTGGATGCGGACCCCGGCGCGCAGCAGGCGCCCGTAGAATCGCCGGCCGGCATGCCAGACGGCGGGGTGATCGGTGGCGGGGCCGGGCAGCAGCAGGCTGACGTCCACCCCCTGCCGGGCGGCACGCACGAGCGCGCGCCGAAGGCGCCGGGTGGGGACGAAATAGCCCGTGGCGATCCACACCCGCCGGCGGGAACGGACGATGGCGGCGAGTACCGAACTCATGACCGTCCTTCCGCCGTGGCGCAGCGCCCCCGCCACCTGTCCGTCCGTCATGCCGCTATCGCCGGGCGCGGGCGTGGGCGGCAGCGGTTCGCAATGGCCGGCCCAGCGCCGCCACTCCGATGCGAAAAGCTGCTGCCAGTCGGCCACGCAGGGACCTTCCACGGCCAGCATGCAGTCATGCCACGCCGCGTCCCCCCGTACCTGCGGGTCGAAATCATCGGTAATGCCCATGCCGCCCACGTAGGCGGTCTCGCCGTCCACCAGCAGGAGCTTGCGGTGATCCCGCCAGAGGGCCAGGCGCCAGCGGCGCAACTCGAGCGGGTTGTGAAATGCCAGCCGCGCACCGGCATCCGCCAGTTGCCGGCGGTGCGCCGATGACAGACCGCGGCCGGCGTAGCCGTCCAGCAGGATGTATACGTCCACACCGCGCGCGGCCGCGCCGCTCAGCGCGTTCACGAAACGCCCCGCGCACTGCCCGTCCTCGACCAGATAAAGCTCCAGCATCAGGTAGAGCCGGGCCCCGTCGATCGCCTCCAGCATCGCGGGGAGGAAGGTCTCGCCGTCCATAAGCAGGCGGTATTGGTGCGGACCCCGTTCCGGGAAGGGCGGGCGGTATTTCCTGAGCAGTGACGGGCGGCGCATGCGGGGCTCTGGGCAGCAGGCTTCATGATATGCTTGCACGAATCCCTCGGGCCGCAAACCATCGCGGCCGGACGCCCGGCCGCAATTCCGGACCGGTTCACGGAATCCCGTTCATGTACGCCACCATTCGACCCTTCCTGCAACTCACCCTGCTGCAGATCGGGCCCCAGGACCTGCCGGCCTCCCGGGCGCTGCTGTTCATGGTGGCGGCGCTCTACGGCGTGGTCGGCACCCTGGTGGGCCTGTCCTTCTATCCGCCCGGCAATGCCGTGATGCAGACGCTGGCGGAGCTGGCCGTGCTCGGGGTGGCGGTGCATCTCGCCCTCCACGTGCGCGGCCACCCGGAGCGCTTCCTGCAGACCTATACGGGTCTGGTGGGGATCAGTGCCGTGCTGGGGATCGTGGTTCTGCCCCTGGTGCATGCGGTGGCCCGGGGCGCCCCGCCTTCCGGCGAAACCCCGGCGCTGGCGGGGCTCGCCTACCTGCTGGTGCTGGGCTGGTTGCTGGCCGCCTACGGCAACGTGCTGAGGCATGCGCTGTCGCTGCATCGCCTGAGTTTCGGAGTGGTGCTGGCCATGATCTACCTGGTGCTTTCCACCGCCATCGTCGAACTGGTTCTGGGCGCGGGTCTGCTGTCATGACACACATTCACATCCTCGGCATCTGCGGCACCTTCATGGGCGGCATCGCGTTGCTGGCGCGCGCCGCCGGCTACCGGGTCACCGGTTGCGATGAGAACGTCTATCCGCCCATGAGCACGCTGCTGGCCGAGCAGGGCATCCGCGTCCACCAGGGCTACGACCCGGCACATCTGGACCCCGGGCCCGACGAGGTGGTCATCGGCAACGTGATGAGCCGGGGCAATCCGGTGGTGGAGCATGTGCTCAACCGCGGCCTTGCCTACACGTCCGGACCCCAGTGGCTGGCCGAGCACGTGCTGCGCGGCCGCTGGGTCCTGGCGGTGGCCGGCACCCATGGCAAGACCACCACTGCCAGCATGCTCGCCTGGATCCTGGATTACGCGGGGCTGGAGCCCGGTTTCCTGATCGGCGGCGTGCCCGAGAATTTCGGTGTCTCCGCGCGCCTCGGCGGCGGCCCGTTCTTCGTGGTGGAGGCGGATGAGTACGACACCGCCTTCTTCGACAAGCGCTCCAAGTTCGTCCACTACCGGCCCCGTACCGCCGTGCTGAACAATCTCGAATACGACCACGCGGACATCTTCCCTGACCTGGCCGCCATCGAGCGGCAGTTCCACCATTTCGTGCGCACCGTCCCCGGGGAAGGGCTCATCATCCACAACGCCGACGACGACAATCTGGAGCGCATGCTGGGCCTGGGCTGCTGGACACCGCGGGAGGGTTTTTCGGTCACGGGCGCGGCCGACTGGCAGGCAGCGCTCGTGGAACCCGACGCCGGCCGTTTCCAGGTGCGCCTGGGGGGCGAGCCCCTGGGCGAGGTGGTCTGGGACCTGATCGGACGGCACAACGCGGCCAATGCCCTGGCGGCGCTGGCGGCGGCGCGCCACGCGGGCGTGCCGGTGGACGTCGGCATTCGTGCCCTGACCGAATTCCACAACGTCAAGCGCCGCATGCAGCTGCTTGGCGAGCGGGGCGGCATCCGCGTCTACGACGATTTCGCCCATCACCCCACGGCCATAGCCGCCACCCTCGAGGCCCTTCGTGCCCGCGTGGGCAGCGCGCGCATTCTCGCGGTGCTGGACCCGCGTTCCAACACCATGCGCATGGGTGTGCATCGGGACCGCCTGGCGGGCGCGCTGCAGGCCGCCGACCGGGTGTTCCTGCATGCCCCCGACAACCTGGGCTGGGACAGCGCGGAGGTGCTGGGCGTCCTGGATCATGGAATCGCCTGCCCCGATACGGATCACCTGCTGACCGCGCTGCTGGCACAAACCCGGCCCGGCGACCATGTACTGATCATGAGCAACGGCGGTTTCGGGGGGTTGCACGAACGTCTGCTGGCGGCCCTGGGCGACTGAGTCAGGGTCGCGCCCCGCGCCCGGGGTTCAATCCGGCCACTTTCTTCACCCGGCCTTCGTTCTTCCCCCGGTGCACCGATCCCCGGGGATGCCCTTCCCCAATCCCGGTGTTATCCTCACAGTCATTGTGGTCACGACCGCCCTGCAGAAAGGTGGTCGATGGGGAGGCAGGACGCATGAACCGCGCGGAGCGCATCTACCGGATTCACGGACTGCTCAAGGGTAGCCGAAGGCCCGTGCCGCTGGCGGGCCTGATGGAGGACCTGGGCGCATCCCGGGCCACCGTGATCCGCGACATCGCCTACATGCGCGACTTCATGGGTGCGCCGCTGCCCTACGACCGCGACCTCAACGGCTACCGATACGATCCCGACGCCCCCGAATTCGAGCTCCCGGGCCTGTGGTTCAATGCCTCCGAGCTGTATGCCCTGCTGGCCTCCGAACAGTTGCTGGAGGCCGTCCAGCCGGGCCTGCTGGGCCCCAGCCTCGGACCCCTCAAGGCGCGTATCCGCAAGCTGCTGGAGGAGGGCGGCCACCCGGCCGAGACCGTCAGCCAGCGGGTCCGTCTCCAGCCCATGGCACCCCGCCGGGTGGATGACCGGCTGTTCGGCCAGGTGTCGGCGGCCGTCCTGGAGGGCCTGCCGCTCGGCATCCATTACCACGGCCGGGAACGTGACGAGCCCACCCGAAGAGCCGTTCACCCCTACCGCCTGCTGCACTACCGGGACAACTGGTACCTGATCGCCTGGTGCGGGCAGGCCGGGGCGCTGCGCACCTTCTCCCTGGACCGCATCCGAGAGGCCACGCCGGGGCAGGGCACGCTGCGCCACATCGATCCCGCCGAACTGGACCGCTACCTGGGCGCCAGCTTCGGTATCTTCACGGGCAGCGCCCGCCACTGGGCCGTGCTGCGCTTCACCCCCGAGCGGGCCCGCTGGGTGGCCGACGAGACCTGGCACCCCGACCAGATCGGCCGCTGGGACGGCGAGACCTACGAACTCCAGGTGCCGTACTCCGACCCCAGGGAACTGATGATGGACATCCTCAAGTACGGACCCGAGGTGGAGGTGGTGGCCCCCGAGTCATTGCGTGCCGAAGTGGCGGGGCGCCTGCGCCAGGCCGTCATGCGTTACGGAAACGCGCCATGAGGCGCCCCCGCCGCGATGCAAGGGGCCCGACGGGGCACAGGCTCAATCTCTGAGCCACCGGGGGTGGTACAACCTGCCGAGACAACGGGAGAGAGCCCGGCAGGCCGTTGCCCCACACCCCCATAGGGCGCCCCGTGGGCGCCGCTTCAACAACACCTGACCCAGGGAGGGAACACGTGACATCTGAACCGACAACCGTGGCGTCGCGCCGATGCTTCCTCAAGGCCCTGCTGGGTCTTGCGGGAGCGGGCGTCCCGGTGATCGGCAAGGCCGCACCCTGGGAAATCCTCGTTCAGCGCTCCCCGCTCGCCGGGTTCCAGTTCCACGAAGGCGAACGCCTGTGGCCGCGACTGCGCCCGGGCCAGCCCGTCAAGCTCGTGCGCGAGCCCGGCAATCGCTTCGACCCGAGTGCCGTACGGGTGGACTGGCGGGGAGAGAAGCTCGGCTATCTGCCGCGCCGGGAGAACGCGGCGGTCAGTCAGATGATGGATCGGGGAGAGCGGCTCACGGGGCGCATCGCGCATCTGGGTGAAGGGCCTTGGCCGTGGGAGCGTGTGGGGTTGGACGTGTATCTGGAGGTGAGTCCGTGAATCAGTCCCGCGCCCGATGGCGTGGGCAAAGTCCTCGGGAACGCAACTGCTTCACATGATCTGGCTGGGCCCGAGACGTTGGCGAGTCCCCATTGAAGCATGTGAGTCGTTTATTAATTCATTGAAATAGTTGTATTTTGTCCGGGATCTATCCCCGGCCTCATTGCAATCAGGACTCGGCCATGGATTACAGTGAATTTTTCAGCAAGGCAGCCGGCTTCGAGCCCTTCCCATATCAGGCCAGGCTCGCCGAGGCCTCGTGGCCCGACACCCTCAATGTGCCCACCGGGTTGGGCAAGACCGCCGCCGTCACGCTGGCCTGGCTTTATAAACGCCGCGAACTGCGTGACGAGGCAACTCCCCGCCGCCTGATCTGGTGCCTGCCGATGCGCGTGCTGGTAGAGCAGACGGTCGCCAATATCGAAGGCTGGCTGAAGGCGCTCGATCTCTCCGGCAGGCCGGGTGAAGGCAAGGTCAGCGTCAACGTCCTGATGGGAGGCGAAGAGGATATCCGCAAGGCAGAATGGACAAGCTATCCCGAAGATGACGCCATTCTCGTCGGCACACAGGACATGCTGCTTTCGCGCGCCCTGATGCGAGGCTACGGCATGAGCCGCTATCAATGGCCGATCCACTTCGCGCTGCTGCACAACGATGCATGCTGGGTGTTCGACGAAGTGCAGTTGATGGGTGCGGGGCTGGCCACGTCGGCACAACTGGAAGCATTTCGCCGTGATTTCCCGCTCGCCAAGAACAGTCGCACGCTCTGGGTATCCGCTACTCTGAATCGCGACTGGCTGGACACGGTGGACCTTCATCGCCACATGGATTCGCTCACCACGCGCGCGATCGGTAATGAAGACCGGAGGCAGGCTGGTGACCGGCTGCGCGCGGTGAAATCGATTGCTAAAGCACCGGTTTCGCTGTCGAAAGATGCCGGCAACAAGGCGGGGCTGCAAACCTATCTTGAAAATCTCTGCAATCTGGTGCTGGAAGCCCACGACACAAGGGCGCAGACGCTGGTCATCCTGAATCGTGTCGAACGGGCGCAGCAACTATTCCGGTTGTTGTGCGACAGCCGTCCGGACAAGGCTGATCTGCTGATCCATGCCCGTTTCCGTGCCGCTGAGCGCACTGAGCAGGCGCGTCGTCTGCACGATGAGAATGGCGCCGACCGCATTATCGTTGCCACCCAGGCCATCGAAGCCGGCGTGGACATTTCTTCGAAGACCCTGGTGACAGAACTGGCGCCCTGGGCTTCCATGGTGCAACGCTTCGGACGCTGCAATCGTTATGGCGAGAACAATCAGGACGGTGCACGCATCCTGTGGCTGGATATCGAGGATGAGGCCGATGTACTGCCCTACACACATGAGGCACTGGCGACTGCACGTGGCAAATTGAATGGTTTGGCCAGCGCCAGTCCGCAGGACTTGCCGGCCGTTGAGGAAACCCGTCCACTGACCTCTGTGCCGCGTCGTAAGGATCTGCTGGATCTATTCAATACCGACCCCGACCTGTCCGGTTTCGACGTGGACGTGTCCGACTACATCCGCGACACCGGTACGCCCGGCGTGCAAGTGTTCTGGCGCGACTTCAAAGACGATCCCAATACCCCGGACATCCAGGGAAGGGCGGATCGCCGAGAGCTGTGCCCGGTATCTATTGGACAGGCGATGGAGTTCACTAAACGCAAGGACACCATGCTTTGGCGCTGGGACGCGCTCGACGAGCACTGGACCAAGCTGGCCCGCGATCCGCGCCCCGGCATGGTGTTGTTGCTCCGCGCCGCCGACGGGGGTTACGACGAGGCGATCGGCTTCGACGGCGCGCTCAAGAAGCCGCCAGTCCCTGTAATATCGGTTGAAACACGCTCGCCACACGACGCCATGAGCGAGGATTGGCGCTCGCAACAACCCAAGCCCGTAGCGCTACCCGAGCACCTCGGTCATGTCGCTCGGCATGCCGCCGAACTGTGCGCGAAGGTGAACGAGACGGCGCACACAGAAGTGGTCGTCATAGCCGGTCGTTGGCACGATTTGGGTAAGGCACACGCGATATTCCAAAAGTCTATGTATCGCTGCAAGGGAACCATCGACGATGAACTGCTGGCTAAATCTGACTGTCCAGGACCGATGCGCCATAAACGTCCGTACTTTCGTCACGAGCTAGCCTCCATGCTCGCCTGGCTCGATCAACAGGACGGCGATGAGCGTGCCGACCTCGTCGCCTATCTGATCGCTGCTCACCACGGCAAGGTACGCATGAGCCTGCGTGCCATGCCCACAGAGGAAGCGGCCGATGGCGTCAAGCGCTTCGCCCGCGGTGTCTGGGAAGGCGATACCCTACCCGCACTCGATTTCGACGGCGAGCACAGCCGCGAGACCACGCTCAAACTGACGTTGATGGAGATCGGCGAGGGCGAACAGGGACCATCGTGGACCGAGCGCACCCTGAAACTGTTGGACCACCACGGCCCCTTCCGGCTGGCTTGGCTGGAAACTTTGGTGCGGCTGGCCGACTGGCGCGCCTCGGCCGAGGAGCAGAAACCATGAAGCTTGCCGCCTTCGATGCGGTCGCCAAGGCGTTGGATGCCGCGCGAGTACGCTACCTCGTGGCCGGCGGACTCGCCGTCAACGCGCACGGTTACATCCGCCTCACCATGGATATCGACCTGGTGATCGCGCTTGATGCCGGCAATATCCGCCAGGCTTTCAACGCCCTGGCCGGGACCGGCTATCGACCGACCGTACCGATCGATGCGGAGGCCTTCGCGCAGCCCGAGCAACGCCAACGCTGGCGAGAAGACAAAGGCATGCAAGTGCTAAATTTCCAGAGCGATGCCTTCCCCGGTACTTCGGTGGACGTGTTCGTGTACGAACCGTTCGACTTCGCACATGAGTATGACATCGCCATGCGAGGCGAACTGCTGCCGGGCATCAATGTTCGATTCGTGTCCATCCCCACACTTATCCGCATGAAACAGGCGGCCGGCCGCCCTCGCGACCTTGACGACATCCAGCACCTCCAGTGGCTGCAGGAGAACCCCGATGAGTGACAACGAACGCCCCATCGACTGGAGCAAGACCACGTTCGATGGCGCCCGCCGCGAGCAACTCCGGCAGGCGAAACGCATAAACGTCCGCCAGCGCCTGGAAGCGCTGGACCAACTGACGGTACTGTCCGAACGCCTGCAAACCATGCCGCGACAGGCAGCAGTACATGGCGCAGCCGCAGGTGTACACGAACCACGGGCAGATTACCGCACCGATACCTCGCCTCACGACATCGTGCTCGACGGCTGCACACCCACGCCGCTGGCCAACTACCTCAAGGCCCTGGGCGTTCTGCGCCTGCTGTCGGCCCGCGATCCACAGGCGCGTGGCTTCTGGCGCGGCGACCGCCTTGTGATACGCACTGCACTGGATCGTACAGCTATCGAACGGTTCTTCCTGCACGAGTATGCTCCGACGCCGATCATCTCACCTTGGAGCGGCCGAGCAGGCTTCCTTGAGGGTGATGACGGACAAGACTCAAAGCGCAAAGGCGCCATCATCCTCGGGCGCATCGAGAATGCTGTCGGAAAACGCTTCGAGTTGTATCAACAGATTTTTTCTGCGATCCGGAACGTATCGATGATCCAACAGCTGGATCAGGCCCGCACGGATCGCAAACGCTTGGAGGCACTCAAGAAGGCGAATAAGCTGGATCAGGCAGGCACCGACCATCTGTCCGCGATCAAGCGCCAGGAAGCCGATTTCAAAAACGCGTTGTTGCGCGCACTTCGCAACGAACTCGACGACGCCGTACTGCCATGGATCGACGCATGCTTTGCCTTGGCGGGCGATGAGCGAACACCTGGCCCGCTGCTCGGCTCCGGCGGGAACGAAGGCAGCATGGATTTTTCCATTAATCACGTCGGCTACCTGCTTGAATTGATCGACGAGAATACGGACGAGCCAACATCGCTGGCCACCCGCCTACTTGGCAATAGCCTGTTTGCAGACACCGTCCCACGCAAGTCTTCGTCGAACATTGGATTTCTCGACACGTTCGCAACGGGCGGTGCAAACATGAGCGTGGGCTTCGAGGGTGGATCAAGCGGAAATATCTGGGACAGCGTGCTTGCCATTGAAGGCGCGATTCTGTTTGCTTCGCTCACGACCAAAAGACTCGAATCAACGGCATCCGGCCGACCGAGCTTTCCTTTTGCCGTGGCACCAAGCTTCGCGGGCAGCGGAAGCCTGGCGTCGAGAGAGAGCGCGCGACCAGAACTCTGGTTGCCCCTTTGGAATGGTGCAGCAACGATTGCCGAGGTGGTCACGTTACTTGCAGAAGGCCGCGTCACCAAGGGCAGACGTCAGGCACATAGCGGCATCGACATGCTACAAGCCGTATCGTCACTCGGCACTGAGCGCGGCATATCCGCTTTTAACCGCTTTGGATTCTATGAGCGGCGGGGACAAGGTTATTACGTGGCAACGCACTTGGGCCGGTTCGAGGTGCCAAAAGTGGCCCATGACAACTGGGTCATGACCGATCTGAATCGTTACGGCTGGCTCGATGCATTTCGCAATTTTGCGCAAGGCGACAACACCGCCAACCGCTTCCTGATGTTGCGTAAGAGACTGGAAGACAGGCTTTTCGCTCTCTCGGGCCGCGAACCGGACAAGGCAGGGGCGCAATCGCTGCTGGTTCTGCTTGGAAGGATCCAGTTTGCCCTGTCGAGCAGATCCAAGGCGCATGAAGCTGTGCTGCCCATTCCCAGGCTTTCCGAACAATGGGTCACAGCCGCTGACGACGGCACGCCCTCCTTTCGTATTGCCAAGGCGTTGGCCGGGCTGCGTGGCGTGGGTGAAGAGCCATTGCCGCTGCGTGCCCAGATTTTTCCGGTACAGCGCAGGTACAACCAATGGATGAACTCTGAAGTCAAGGAGAAAGTCCGCATCTACACTGGGCAGAAGGGCCGATTGATCGACACCCTGTGCTCCCTGCTTGAACGCCGTTTATGGCTCGCTGAAAAACTGGAAATGCAGGACAAACCGCTCGACAGTGCTGCCGGCGTCACGCTGGAAGACGTCAGCACCTTCTTGCGCGATGACGCCATGGATGAGCGGATTGCGGCGCTGCTGCCGGGGCTTTCGCTCTGCGAGATCCCGCAGGATCTGGAGCGCGGGGCAGGCGCGGGCGCCGTTCCCGCAGCCTTCGCCCTGCTGAAACTGAGCCTGACGCCCGATCGCATCCTGCGATCGCTGGGCCTGCTGCCCGACAACATGCGCCTGAATGTGCCCGCCGGCATGCTGGCGCAGCTCGCCGCGGGCAACCACGGCAATCGGGCGGTACAGACCGCATGGCGTCGATTGCGCACTTCAGGGATCCCACCTCTCGTCGGCCTCGACGCCCTCCCTAGCGAGGACAGCATTCTGCCGCTGCGTGCCAGCGCCGCGTTGCTGATTCCACTGCGTTATGGCGCTATTGGTGCCCTAGCGGACAGTGTTCTCAACAAACGGGTGCGAGAAACGGAAACAGCTTGAAACAAAACTACTAAGGAGACACATTATGAGCTTCGATCTTTCCGCGCTCGAGAATGCCCCCCGCCTGTTGTTTCGCGCCAAGTTGAAGCCCCTGCAGGGGACGCGCTTCCAGCCCACTGGTTTTCCCGAAATCGGTGCCGCCCAGTACGAAGGTCCTGACGGTACGCCCATGCTGCTGGTGGAATCCGCCCAGAGCATGGCCAACCGTATGGAGGCCGTGTGCTGGGACAAGGTGGCCAACGACTGGGTTAAGCCGCTCAAGGGCCTGTCCGTCATCAAGGTCAACGACAAGGACGGCAAGCCGCTGACCAACTCTGTACTGGAGGCGCACCGGATTAATTCTCCTTATGTCCTAGAGGCAGTTGGGGAGAATGGTAAAGACACTCCAGTTTTCGACAAACTCAAAACTGAGCTTGCGGCAATGGACAAGGGAATAGTCGATCTCCGCAAGTTGGCTTCGGTGTTGCTCACGCTGGACGTCAACGCTCTCTTGCATGGCGTGTTTATGGCGAAAAGCGATCTTGCAGGCGGTCGGCTACGGCTACCACGCGCGTTGTCCGCATTCATCGAGGCTAGCAACACCAAAGTTGCTTCAAGCGGTGGAGTGAAAAATGACATCGTGCAGCCTGGGAGCCAAGGCGAGGGTAAGAGTGCAAAGGAGGGTTATGGCAACGTGCCCTTCGCCCGCGACGAATTCGTCTCGCCCGAGATTTGCGCTTATTTCAATCTCGACCTCGCTCAACTGCGTGGGTACGGGTTAGCTGAGTCGGTCTACACTTTATTGGTCACACTCGCACTCTATAAGATGCGTGCATTCCTCGAATACGGCCTGCGCCTGCGCACGGCCTGCGATCTGGAGTGCAAAGGAATTGAGATTCAACGTCCGGCAGGCTTCGATCTCCCCTCTCTGTCCGACCTGGAACAAGCGCTTCCAGGCCTGATCAACGCCGCCAAACCCGATTCTAGGTTTGAAGTCACGACGGTAACGTACACCGGCGGCGGCAGGGCGAAGAAGGGCAAGAAAGCGGAAGATCGCGCTGACTAAGGAAGCAACGAGAACGAAGACGGCGAGGATTGAACCATGCTTGCACTATCCTTCACCTTTCCCGCCGGGCGCTACCACGCCACGCCCTGGGACCGGCATGTCAACGAAGGCGCCGTGGCTTGGCCGCCGGAACCGTGGCGCATCCTGCGCGGGCTGATCGCCACTTGGCATCACAAGGTCAAGCACAGCGGAAAGCATGGCGAATCCACGCTGCTGGGCCTGATTGAATCGCTGGCGCAGGAATTGCCGGAATACGCCCTGCCCGCGGCAAGCCACAGCCATACCCGCCATTACATGCCGCAGTTTGCCGCCGGTAAGACGTCGCTGGTCTTCGATGCCTTCACGGCCGTCAACCGCGATGAGCCGCTGACCGTGGTTTGGCCGAATGTCGAACTACCCGACGACCAGCGTGAGCTACTCGATGAGCTATTGTCCGTCATGGGCTACCTCGGGCGTGCCGAGTCCTGGGTGGAGGCCAAGCGCCTCACCGAAGCGCCGGTGATTAACTGCACACCGGGCACACCGGAGCTGGATACCGAGACCGGCGAACTCAAGGGCGAGATGGTCACCCTCTATGCCCCCTTGCCGCCGGCCGAATACCAGTCGCAGCGCCAGGGGTTTCTTGCCGACAAAAGGTCGGCGAAGAAGCTGGCCGGGACGCTTCCTGACAAATTGCTTGACGCGCTCAGCCTGGACACGGCCGACCTGCGCAAGCAGGGCTGGAACCAGCCGCCCGCAGCGCGTAAAACGAGCTACCTGCGCCCCATCGATGCGCTGCGGCCACGTTACGCCACGCCCCATATCGAGGTTCCCGACGCCACCAGCGCAAGCTTCATCTTGGTTGGCAAGCCCCTGCCTAAAGTGGAGGACGCGTTACGCATCGGCGAACTGATGCGCATGGCCGTCATGAGTCAGGCCAAGCGCGCATGCGGTGAAGACAAGGTGCCCGCCATTTTCTCCGGTCACGACATGCCCGAAGGCAATCGCCATCGCCATGCGTTTTACCTTCCCTGGGACAGCAACCGCGACGGCCACATCGATCGCGTACTGCTGCATGTTCCCGACGGCATGCGGCCTGAAGCGCAGCGGATCGTCGAAGGCGTCAGAAAACTCTGGAGCCGCGACGGCGGCGAGTGGCGCCTCGTGATTGAAAGCATCGGTCGCCCTGAAATCGCGAGCGTCCTGACACAACCCAGCGAGGTTTGGGAATCCATCACACCGTATCTCCATCCCTGGCATGTAAAGAAGCGTTTGGATATCCCGGCGCAGATCAAACGCGAATGCCGCGAACGCGACTTGCCCGAGCCGATAATTCTGGAACCGTTTAACGAGGTTGGGGTGGGAAAGAACCGGAAACGTCGCCCCATACATTTCCGGCGCTTCCGCAGCCGCCGTGGGCTCACGCAACCCGATCGCCTCGGCAGCTTCTGGCGCCTGACGTTTCCAGAACCGGTGCAAGGCCCGCTGGCCCTCGGCTTCGCCTGCCACTTCGGGCTGGGCGTTTTCGTGCCTTGTTCCACCGTGACGGATCGCGCTGTATGAACGCCAACATGGCATGAAATCATCATTACCTGCCCCGGGTCGGGGCAGAGCGCGCGGCACGGTTGCTCGATCGGTTCGGTTCCGTCGAGGCCGTCATCCGGGCAGGTGACGCGGAGTTGAAGGAGGTGGATGGTATCGGGCCGCGCACCGCCCGTTGTATCCGCTGGACCGTGGAGGAGCGCGCGAGCCCTTATGTGGTGAACGCGGATCGGGGCTGTGTCGTCTGACTACCACATCCCCATAACCGCCTTGAGGCTCTTTTCGACGCCGGCCAACTCATCCGCTGTGAGTGTGGTCAAGGGCCCTTCACTGAAGCGGCTGCGGTCGATGGTCCTCGGATGTTCGGTCATGGCATAGCAGTCCTTGCGCAGGCGGTCGCGGGCGTTGATTGCGATGCGTATGGGGGCCGATGCCGGACGGAACTGGGTGGTCAGCGGAACGATCACGACGGTGCGCAACCGGCTGTCGAGGAGCGCATTGTCCTGCAGGATGATCACGGGGCGGGCCTTGCCGATCTCTGCCCCCTTGTTGGGGTTGAGGTTGGCGATCCAGACCTCGCCGCGGCGCATCAGCGCCACCACTTATCGCCGGTTTCCTCGGGCCAGGGTTCGCCGGGCTTGCGTTCCTCGGCGATGTCCAGCGCCTCGTTGCTTGCTTCGATGGAGTCCTCCGCCAGGGTTCGCATTTCTTCGAGGGCATCGGGATCTCCGGCGAGGGCATTGGCAGCGGCCACCATGTCCGCCATGAACCGCTCCCGTTCCCGGCGGGTGATGTACTCGGCGATCGCCTCGCGCACCACTTCGGAGCGGGGCCGACCTTCGATACGGGCCTCCTCGGCGAGGCGTGCCTCGATCTCTTCCGGGAGGCGGAGACTGATTGCAGGCATGTGCTTTATCTCGTATTACCAAATGTATTACATAATGTAGTTTGTTCTTGTGATGCTCGCAACTGGGAGGCCAGCCGCTATGGAGGATCAGCAGCAGCCCGATCTGCCGCTTCCGTTCCCGGAGTTGTCGGGGGACATGCCCATGCTGCCGGCGCGCATGGTCAATGAATACCAGTACTGTCCGCGTCTGGCGTATCTGGAATGGGTGCAGGGGGAGTGGTCCGAGTCGGCCGATACCGTGGAGGGGCGCTATCGGCACCGCAGGGTGGACAAGCGTGCCGGGGACCTTCCTCCGGCTGCCGTGGCGGAGGAGGGTGAGCGCTACCACGCCCGTTCAATCACGTTGTCGTCCAACCGTCTGGGCCTGATCGCCCGGATGGATCTGTTGGAAGGCGAAGGCGACCGCGTCACGCCGGTGGATTACAAGCGGGGCAAGCGTCCTCATGTGGCCAAGGGGGCCTACGAGCCGGAACGCGTGCAACTCTGCGTGCAGGGCATGATCCTGGAGGAGCATGGTTACACCTGCGAGGAAGGTGAGTTGTACTTTGCCGAATCCCGTGAGCGTGTGCGTGTGCCCTTCGACGAGGAGTTGCGCGGGCTGACGCTCAACGCCATCAACGGTCTGCGCTTCGTCGCCGCGGGCGGACAGATCCCGACCCCCCTGGAGGACAGCCCGAAATGCCCGCGCTGCTCGTTGGTGGGCATCTGTCTGCCCGACGAGGTCAACTATATTCGCCACGAGCAGACACCGCCCCGCCCCCTGGCCGTGGCCAGGGACGAGGCCCTGCCGCTTTACATCCAGGCCCGTGGGGCCAAGCTGGCCAAACGGGGCGAGACACTGGAAGTCACGGTGGACGACGAGAAGGTGCAGTCGGTGCGGTTGCTCGACGTATCCCAGGTCATTGTCATGGGCAACGTGTACATCACTACCCCGTGCCTTCAGGAATTGATGCAGCGGGAGATTCCCGTCAGTTGGCATTCCTACGGCGGTTGGTTCATGGGGCATACGGTGGGCACCGGCCACAAGAATGTGGAGATCCGCTCCGCCCAGTACAAGGCAAGTTTCGAGGAACACCAGTGCCTGCACATCGCCAAGGGGCTGGTGGAGGCAAAGATTCAGAACTGCCGAACGTTGCTGCGCCGCAACTGGAAGGGGGAGGAGAAGCCCGTGGATCTGATGGACGGACTTCAGGTGGATCTTCGCAAGGCGCGTCGTGTATCCGGCATTTCCGAGTTGCTTGGTATCGAGGGGGCGGCAGCATCGCGATATTTCGGGGCCTTCTCTCAACTCCTGAAGCCCAACGACGCGGACCCCGGGTTGTCCTTCGATTTCACCACACGCAACCGGCGCCCGCCCACGGATCCGGTCAATGCGCTGCTGTCCTATGCTTATGCCCTGTTGACACGCGCCTGGACGGCGTCGCTTTCCGCTGTAGGCCTCGATCCGTATCGCGGCTTCTATCACCAGCCGCGTTATGGGCGTCCTGCCCTGGCACTGGACATGATGGAACCGTTCAGGCCCTTGATCGCGGACTCCTGTGTCATTCAGGCGATCAACAACGGTGAAGTGCGCCCATCGGATTTCCAGAGCGTCGCTGGCAGCGTCTCCCTCACCAACGATGGACGCAAGCGTTTCATTGCAACCTTCGAGCGGCGCATGAGCCACGAGATCACGCACCCGTTGTTCGGGTACCGTGTCAGTTATCGCCGTCTTCTGGAAGTGCAAGGGAGGTTGCTCGCCCGCTACCTTCTCGGCGAGCTGCCGGACTACCCGAACTTCACGACCCGGTGACGTCCATGGACGAACACCTCTATATCGTCACCTACGACATCAGCGACCAGAAGCGTTGGCGCCGGGTGTTCCGTTTGATGCGCGGTTACGGTGAATGGGTTCAGCTATCGGTCTTCCAGTGCCGCATGAGCCGGCAGCGCCATGCAGAACTGATCGCTCTTCTGGACGGAATCATCCACCATGAGCAGGATCACATCGTGATCCTTGACGTGGGGTTGGCGGACAAGGTTGCGCCCCGAGTGGTCAGCCTGGGAAAGGATTTCGCACCGGTTCCCAGAGAGCCTGTCATCATCTAGGCTTGTGGATGGCGTGAGTCATGGTGGCGCGCGCCGAAGCCATTCGAGTGCTGCTGTGGTTCGAGTAACCCCGGGCAGCGCTCGAAGCGCTTCAGCTCTTTGAAAACTCGGACTAAAATGCTGGTTGTCCGGTCCTTGCAGGAGCCCGACGATGTATGGATTCGTGTGGAAGTCGGGAGTGCTCGAAAATCGCCCCTCTGGGCCCCGTTTCGTTTGCACCTCTGCGAGGGCTGTCTTCCGTGGCAGAACGCCACGGCCTCATTGAAGCAGCACATCCGCCTGCCGCTGCGCCTGCTCTCGTGTCGTCTTCCGTGGCAGAACGCCACGGCCTCATTGAAGCTACGGCAACTTCTTGATTATTGGAAAATGTTAATGAGTCTTCCGTGGCAGAACGCCACGGCCTCATTGAAGCGCCTCCCTGGCCGCATTGATGC
The DNA here is from genome assembly GCF_000378965.1 of Thioalkalivibrio thiocyanodenitrificans ARhD 1. Classification (NCBI taxonomy): domain Bacteria; kingdom Pseudomonadati; phylum Pseudomonadota; class Gammaproteobacteria; order Chromatiales; family Ectothiorhodospiraceae; genus Thioalkalivibrio; species Thioalkalivibrio thiocyanodenitrificans. The sequence goes on along the minus strand of NZ_KB900536.1, from coordinate 1,345,207 downwards.
GCCGCCGAATCAGGTCGTCTTCCGTGGCAGAACGCCACGGCCTCATTGAAGCCCTGTCCCGCGGCCAGTCCCGCCAGGCGAGATCCGCGGTCTTCCGTGGCAGAACGCCACGGCCTCATTGAAGCACCCCGGAACTCGAATACGAGCGCGCGCACTGCGAGGTCTTCCGTGGCAGAACGCCACGGCCTCATTGAAGCGTCGGCGCCCGACCGCTGATCTCGTGATCGAACGCGGCGTCTTCCGTGGCAGAACGCCACGGCCTCATTGAAGCGTGGCATGATCGGCGGGAAAAGGGGCGCGACTGTCGGTGTCTTCCGTGGCAGAACGCCACGGCCTCATTGAAGCGAGGCCGCGGTCAAGGCGCGCATCGCAGATCACAAGGGTCTTCCGTGGCAGAACGCCACGGCCTCATTGAAGCTTCGGCCCCGACGGCGTGGTCAAGTGGTACAGCGAGGGTCTTCCGTGGCAGAACGCCACGGCCTCATTGAAGCCCGCCCCAGATATGCTCGTAATCGTCCGGCGCCGTCGTCTTCCGTGGCAGAACGCCACGGCCTCATTGAAGCCTTTCTCGCCATCGGGATCGAGGTCGATCTGAAACGTCTTCCGTGGCAGAACGCCACGGCCTCATTGAAGCGTGATATGCGGAACCAGTGACATCCCCGATTGTCTCGTCTTCCGTGGCAGAACGCCACGGCCTCATTGAAGCTTGCCCCCTGGAGAAAGGGGACCCGCCAAGCCTCTGGGTCTTCCGTGGCAGAACGCCACGGCCTCATTGAAGCACTTCCTTGTCGTCAAAACCTCGATCCTTGAGATACCGTCTTCCGTGGCAGAACGCCACGGCCTCATTGAAGCTGGGCGGGATCGGTGGTGCCCTGTTGGGTGGTCTGTGTCTTCCGTGGCAGAACGCCACGGCCTCATTGAAGCAGCCGCTCGATCTCACCCCAATCGCTGGGGTTCATGGTCTTCCGTGGCAGAACGCCACGGCCTCATTGAAGCGCGGCATGCTCCAGATCAATCTCCGTCCACGATCGGTGTCTTCCGTGGCAGAACGCCACGGCCTCATTGAAGCGACGTTGAGCTGCCCAACCAGTCCGACGGAGTCCGCGTCTTCCGTGGCAGAACGCCACGGCCTCATTGAAGCGTGTTGTGGCGCTCGCCAGCCTGCGTCCACCAGAGAGTCTTCCGTGGCAGAACGCCACGGCCTCATTGAAGCGGGGTCGGCGACATAGTCGGCAGCAAGGATATAGGGTCTTCCGTGGCAGAACGCCACGGCCTCATTGAAGCCGTGATCGCCACGAGATCGCTCGGCGTCTGGCCGACTTGTCTTCCGTGGCAGAACGCCACGGCCTCATTGAAGCACGCGCACAGAGTTGTCGGACTCCCCGTTGGGCGCCGTCTTCCGTGGCAGAACGCCACGGCCTCATTGAAGCAGCCCCCGCCCGTACCAGCCCCGCGCCGTTCAGCACCTGTCTTCCGTGGCAGAACGCCACGGCCTCATTGAAGCGTTCGACTGCACCCACATGGTCGGCGCTGACAACCGAGTCTTCCGTGGCAGAACGCCACGGCCTCATTGAAGCACATGGAACAGTTCAGCTCGCGCCACGACTTCATCGGGTCTTCCGTGGCAGAACACCACGGCCTCATTGAAGCCATATCTGTATCCTCCTGTCTGGCGCCGTCCGTGGCGTCTTCCGTGGCAGAACGCCACGGCCTCATTGAAGCCTGGACCGACCCGGAAACCGGCGTGATGTGTCGGTGCGTCTTCCGTGGCAGAACGCCACGGCCTCATTGAAGCTCTACGAGGCAGAGGCATTCCCCGAGGCCACAGGCGGGTCTTCCGTGGCAGAACGCCACGGCCTCATTGAAGCGGCTGGTTGCTATTGGGAGGTGGTTCTGATGATTATTGTCTTCCGTGGCAGAACGCCACGGCCTCATTGAAGCACGTAGGAGGAAACACCCGATGAAACCCTGGGACACGCGTCTTCCGTGGCAGAACGCCACGGCCTCATTGAAGCAGGGTCTGGAGTATCTTGTCCAGGCCCCGGGCGCTGACGTCTTCCGTGGCAGAACGCCACGGCCTCATTGAAGCTTTACGCAGCTCTCCTGGTACCCACCGACGAGCGCGGTCTTCCGTGGCAGAACGCCACGGCCTCATTGAAGCTTTACGCAGCTCTCCTGGTACCCACCGACGAGCGCGGTCTTCCGTGGCAGAACGCCACGGCCTCATTGAAGCTTGATCCCCTCGATGATCAGCATCACGCCGACAGCCGCGGGTCTTCCGTGGCAGAACGCCACGGCCTCATTGAAGCTCCCCGACCGTGGTCATATGATAGTACGCGCTGCGTGTCTTCCGTGGCAGAACGCCACGGCCTCATTGAAGCACGAGGTCCCTGCCCCATTCCGTTCCGAGCGTCTGGTCTTCCGTGGCAGAACGCCACGGCCTCATTGAAGCACTGGGGATGGAGAAGCGGGCGCGGAACACCACGGCGTCTTCCGTGGCAGAACGCCACGGCCTCATTGAAGCCGGGCGCGCCATTTTTCAATGACTTACGTCACCCTCCGTCTTCCGTGGCAGAACGCCACGGCCTCATTGAAGCCTTCCGGGGCAGCCCCCAGGCCCGTGCGGGTGCGCTGTCTTCCGTGGCAGAACGCCACGGCCTCATTGAAGCATGTAGCAGGTGATCGACTCCTCTCCGGTCGAGACGTCTTCCGTGGCAGAACGCCACGGCCTCATTGAAGCCTGGCCATGCCGACGACGACGTGGGTCGGGGGGGCCTACGTCTTCCGTGGCAGAACGCCACGGCCTCATTGAAGCGCCGGCCAAGTGCGGGGAATCGCAGTAATGGCAGTGGTCTTCCGTGGCAGAACGCCACGGCCTCATTGAAGCAACGACGAGTTTCGCGAACAGCTTGCCGAAGCCATCAGGTCTTCCGTGGCAGAACGCCACGGCCTCATTGAAGCTTATGGGCGACTGAATGCGGCACGCACGCATCTTGACACGTCTTCCGTGGCAGAACGCCACGGCCTCATTGAAGCGAAGTGATGGACCCGGAAACCGGCCAGCGCTTCGAGGTCTTCCGTGGCAGAACGCCACGGCCTCATTGAAGCGTGCCGTCTGTGGCGCGGTAGGCGGCTTGCTTACTCGTCTTCCGTGGCAGAACGCCACGGCCTCATTGAAGCCGCCGGCGGTGGCGACTATGTGACTGAGCAGGGCATCGTCTTCCGTGGCAGAACGCCACGGCCTCATTGAAGCCCGCTCCAGACGGTCACCGGCCTCTGGACCACCTCGCGTCTTCCGTGGCAGAACGCCACGGCCTCATTGAAGCCTTCCGTTGGCGACGACGGATCAGTCCGCCCGAATAGTCTTCCGTGGCAGAACGCCACGGCCTCATTGAAGCGTTCCGATCTTAGCCAATTGAAAGACCCCGGATCATGCTGTCTTCCGTGGCAGAACGCCACGGCCTCATTGAAGCACCGTGCCCCCCGACAGATCCAGCCCATCGACCGCGGAGTCTTCCGTGGCAGAACGCCACGGCCTCATTGAAGCGCGCGCAGACCCTCGCGGATGGAGTCCGCGGTGTGGTCTTCCGTGGCAGAACGCCACGGCCTCATTGAAGCTCCAAGACCAACTACTCCAGCGCGCGCGCCGCCCTTGTCTTCCGTGGCAGAACGCCACGGCCTCATTGAAGCGAGATCAACCGCGTTGTCGGGCGTCAGCCGGATACCATGTCTTCCGTGGCAGAACGCCACGGCCTCATTGAAGCGCGCTCAACAACAACCAAATCCCCACGATGACGTACCGTCTTCCGTGGCAGAACGCCACGGCCTCATTGAAGCCAGACCGTCAAAGGATGAAAAACCCACTCGACCCGCGTCTTCCGTGGCAGAACGCCACGGCCTCATTGAAGCCTGCTGGTCAAGGCATTCATCTACCGGATCTCCACGTCTTCCGTGGCAGAACGCCACGGCCTCATTGAAGCGACGACATCGGCCTCATCCTGCGCACCGACAGCGCGTCTTCCGTGGCAGAACGCCACGGCCTCATTGAAGCCGCACGGCCTCGAGGCCGTATTCCGTCCACTCCACGTCTTCCGTGGCAGAACGCCACGGCCTCATTGAAGCCGTTCATGCCTTGGTCCTCCTGGCTCTCGTTGCTTCGTCTTCCGTGGCAGAACGCCACGGCCTCATTGAAGCGCCGGCAGGCTGGCGCCCATGCCCCGGTGGGTCTGGGTCTTCCGTGGCAGAACGCCACGGCCTCATTGAAGCGCATCTATCACGGCAACTGCGCAGACGGCTACGGCGTCTTCCGTGGCAGAACGCCACGGCCTCATTGAAGCGGCGACGTGGACGCCATTGAGGTGGCTGCGTGGTGTCTTCCGTGGCAGAACGCCACGGCCTCATTGAAGCACGGCCGCGCCGGCCCGGCGCACGGTGCGCATCCCCGTCTTCCGTGGCAGAACGCCACGGCCTCATTGAAGCTCTACAACCGGCGCGCGGTGCTGCCCTACCTGGACGACGTCTTCCGTGGCAGAACGCCACGGCCTCATTGAAGCAGGGAGTGGGCGCGGGCGGATTCGGCGTCGTGGTAGCGTCTTCCGTGGCAGAACGCCACGGCCTCATTGAAGCGTAACACGGATAGCAGAGGCGCAGCGGGAGGATGACGTCTTCCGTGGCAGAACGCCACGGCCTCATTGAAGCTGCGGGCCGCGGACCCACGGCCGGTCTACCGGCTCGTCTTCCGTGGCAGAACGCCACGGCCTCATTGAAGCGGGGCGGAATCGGCTCATGCCCGCATGGTGCGGGGTGGTCTTCCGTGGCAGAACGCCACGGCCTCATTGAAGCACGCGGCGCCAGACCGGTGCTTTAATCAGGCGAAACGTGTCTTCCGTGGCAGAACGCCACGGCCTCATTGAAGCGGATCATCAGGCTTCGGCATCGGTTCCTCCGGCGGGGTCTTCCGTGGCAGAACGCCACGGCCTCATTGAAGCCGTGGCGTAGAAGCAGATCAGAGGCCCAAGCCCAAGGTGTTCCGTGGCAGAACGCCACGGCCTCATTGAAGCCACGCACAGCAACTACGTCGCGTCGGGATCTGGTGGTGTGTTCCGTGGCAGAACGCCACGGCCTCATTGAAGCCTCCGGGCCACCGAAATGCCCCCACTGCAAGCGCCCGGTGTTCCGTGGCAGAACGCCACGGCCTCATTGAAGCGTCGCGGTGGAGGAGCCCGACGATGCGAACACCAACGTCGTGTTCCGTGGCAGAACGCCACGGCCTCATTGAAGCAAAGAAGTCCACGTGCATGTGGTTGAGTGACTTGAACGTGTTCCGTGGCAGAACGCCACGGCCTCATTGAAGCGCGAGATCCTCGGCCGTGGGGTTGTAGTAAGTCATCGTGTTCCGTGGCAGAACGCCACGGCCTCATTGAAGCGCGATGGTCTTGTCGGTGGAATACCGGGACAGCAGGTGTTCCGTGGCAGAACGCCACGGCCTCATTGAAGCAAGATGTAGTTCCGGGTCCAGTCAGTGAACACGATTTGTGTTCCGTGGCAGAACGCCACGGCCTCATTGAAGCCGGGCCGGCTGAAATATTTATCTTCGTGCCCCCAGCCCAGTGTTCCGTGGCAGAACGCCACGGCCTCATTGAAGCCGGCTGTGTCACATGCAGCCCGTACTGGGCGAGTTTGTGTTCCGTGGCAGAACGCCACGGCCTCATTGAAGCGTGGCAGAAGCCCTTGATGGCGCGGGCCAGGCTTCCGGGTGTTCCGTGGCAGAACGCCACGGCCTCATTGAAGCCCGACACGGCTGAACGACCCAGGCGGAAGCCTGTCCGGTGTTCCGTGGCAGAACGCCACGGCCTCATTGAAGCCGGTCCAGGCGCCAGATGCGATCTGATAGCTGCAGGCGTGTTCCGTGGCAGAACGCCACGGCCTCATTGAAGCGAGGGCAAGGGCATCCCGCGGGCCGGCGTCCGGCAGCGTGTTCCGTGGCAGAACGCCACGGCCTCATTGAAGCCCGGCGGCCGGAGACTTCCATAAATGCCACCTCCACCGTGTTCCGTGGCAGAACGCCACGGCCTCATTGAAGCATGATCGTCAGAGCCGAGATGGAGCAAGGATTTACAGTGTTCCGTGGCAGAACGCCACGGCCTCATTGAAGCCGCGTCGACCCCATGCAGGTCACCGGCCACCGGCCCGGTGTTCCGTGGCAGAACGCCACGGCCTCATTGAAGCGTGTCCGTAGGGGTGCCGGATTAGTTGGGCTTGGTGTGTTCCGTGGCAGAACGCCACGGCCTCATTGAAGCACCCCTTGGTATGCGCCTTGCCATGTATACGCTACCCAATACCCTCTACATCATGACTCCCGCTGCCCTTGGACCATCTGGACGGCCTGACCTGCATTGGCAACATCATGGCGTCGCCGTTGCGTATGCACCGGCTCGCGGATGAAGGCAAGACCTTGTGGAAGGCTTAGTGCCGGCGAAAGCATATTGAGGGCACAGAGGATGCGAAGCTGCCCAGGAGGTTCTCTGATTCTTGAACGTCTCGAATGGAAAGCGTGCGTCGACAATAATCGGTTCGCCCGGACGACCGGGGTTTGGTTTTGGGCAGGATCGCCCGGAGGACCGGGCTCCTACATGAGCCGAGATTATCGCGCGGATATCCATGGAACCTATGTGATGATCGAAGCCACCGGGGACGTCGAGGAGATTCTCTCTGGGTTACTGATGGTATGGTTGTCGTCGATACGACGTTTTCAGGCCCTATTCTCGCCCTCGGCTTTCTGGCTTGCCTTGGCTAAGGTCGGACGGGTGATAGGAAAGCAATCTGCCCAAGGGTCGATGGGCAGTCACAATGGAAGGCAAGATATGGATGATCCGGATATCCGCTTCTCACGTGGAGGAAACTCGAATCCGCTCGGCAAATGTACGCATGAGGTCAAGACGTCCGTGCCCGAGGAAGTCAAGGAGCAGCTCACCGCATTGGCGGTTGTTCACGGGATGACCTTGAGCGAGTACGTCAGGGAGGCATTGATGAGGCATCTTTACGGTGAACTCCGCATGGCCAGGCTGGCGATGCGCAGGGGAGAAGGCGGCTCGGACGACTGAGCATGCAGGCAGTGGAAGGGGCGGTGCGATGGATGGGTCATATGGCGGTCGGAGCCGAGGGGTCAACAGATATCCGATTCCGACTGACATGGATCGGCTGACTGACCAGGCAGCTTCGGGCGGAGCTGCCGCCGGAGGTTTACCTGCTATTACGCAAGTCTGGGGAAGATCCAGACCAGGTAAACGCCCTGGCCGTGGGATGTCGCGGACTGAGGGATGATCTGTGGACGTCAATCCAGATATTCGGCGGGCGGGAGAATGACTTACCGCGGGGTAGCGCAAGATTTCCGTGCGCGATCCGAGACCCGATGGCTGGCCTCGATTGGGTGGGAGGACAGGCGCTCCGTCGAGCAAGTAGCGTTCCATGAGTCCGGTCACGCCGTCATGACACTCCTGGTTGGACGGCGATTGAAGGAAGTGGCGGTGACTTCACCACGTTCCGGCAATACGCGTGAGGAACGGTCCGGGCCTCCTGTCTGGCTCTCGGCTCAGGGAGAACGCAAGGATCCGCATGTGATTCGTCGTTTGCTGGATACCATCCGGATTCTTCTGGCCGGGCCGATCGCCGATCAGGAGTACTCGCGCGCACGGGATCTCTTTGAGGCCGGGGGCTCTGCTGATCTCGACAAGGTGGCGGCGCTCCTGACCTATATGGAGGCGGCCTTATCTCATAACGCGATCCACTATCAGTCCCTGGTTGATGATGTGAGTGACTACCTCATGTCACCGAATGTATGGCATTACGTCACGATCCTGGCCGAAGCCCTGACCCGCACCCCGATCATGTCCGGAAGCGAGGTTGTTTCACTCTTGGCAGGAGCGGGAAAGGGTCGGAACCAGCTTTCACTATTCCCCGATCTTTGTGCATAGGCCTGATGTGAGGGTTCGTCATGACGATCCAGCACCGTGAGACGCTTATCATTGCGGGCAGAACCATGCGCATGGACGAGCTCGTGATCCCCGAGAATCATCCCTGGATCGAACGTATTGATTGGGACCTCGCACGCAGCCAAGGTGCACCCGGCGCCGTATTTACTACCGCGTGCTGGCGGAGATATCTCGGCACCTGGGAGATACGGGATTCACTGCTCTATCTGCTGGGTCTCGAGGGCATGTGTCGAATGACCTGCGATGATCCCATTCATGCCGCTTGGTATACGGGCACGATCAGGGCCCATGCCGGCGAATTGATCGATTTTCGGGATGGATACAACCCTTGGTATGAGGAAGAGCGCACCTTTCTTGTGGAGGCAGGTGTTATCAGGGAAAGCCGACACATGGACTTTCGAATCGGTGCCGGGCTTCCGCTGCTGGACTGGAAGTAGATGAGACGCAGTGGCTCGGCCCATCAGGGGCGCTCTCAGGCGTATGTCTGCACCGGCAGACGGATCTCCTCATCCAGATCATCCGACATGACCCGGACCTTGAGGATGCGGCCGGGCGTGGCATAGGACAGCGGTTCGGATACCTCCCGAATCCAGCGCGTAACAAGGATACCCGTTTCCCATCACTATCTCCCCCCGATTCACATCTCCGTTTCGTGCAGGCTCAATCTCTGAGCCACCGGGGGTGTTACAACCTGCCTGGAAAGCGGCGAACCACCCGGCAGGCTGATGTGTTCCCACAGGTCCCCACGGGCGCCGCTTGAACGACAACTGCCCAGGGAGGGAACACGTGGCACCTGAACCGATCACCGGCATCCAGCGCAAGTTCGCCCGCAAGGCTCGGCAGGGTCTTGCGTGTACTGGCGTGCCCGTCTTCGCCAGGGCCGCGTCCCGGGCAATCATCGTCCAGCGATCTCCCCGTGGAGGGCTTCCGGTGCCGCGAGGGCGAACGCCTGAATGGAGGAGCGACCATCATGAAAGTCCGATGTTTCCTGTTGCTGTCGATCGCGCTGCTTTTCGTCGCATGCGGCGGCGGCGGCAGCGGCGGCTCTGACCCGATGCCCCCCGACCCCGGTGCCGAATCCCTGGTATGGGATCAGGGGGCGTGGGATCAGCACAATTGGCACTGAATCGGAGGAATGCAATCATGAGGAAATTGATGTTTATCACACTGCTCTGTCTGGCGGGGGCCGCGTACGCTGAAGTCCCGCATATCTTCCAGTCCGGCCAGCCGGCACGGGCGGCGGATGTGAACCAGAACTTCCAGCACCTGAAACAGAAAACCGACCAGTCCATCACGCAGTTGGCGATCTTTCCGGTGGACGGGGCTGAATTCGATATCGGGATCGCGGAAGCGGTTTGCCCCGGAGGGTCCATACCCGTCAGCGCCAGTTGTGTTTGTTCCGGTGACGGCACGACCCAGAACTATGGCGTCCTGCTCGGATGTCGAACAACCGCTGTCGGGGCGCTGGGTGCCTGCGTTGCGGAAGGGATTACGTACAATCCTGCGCTGGCCTGGCCGGAAGCCGTTGTGTCGTCCATGTGTGCGGCGGCCGCAACACACGGTGGACAAGCCATGGGCCAGGCCGTGGGCATGGAGATCAAGATCCGGGCCGATGAGCATGGTGAGGCCGTCAACCGATTGAGTGAACAGGTTTCCAACTACCGGACCCTCATCAGCCGATGACCACCTGCCCGGGCTGAACCCTTTCGCCCGGAGGACCGGGCTCCTACCGGACGCCCCGCCCCGTAGGAGCCCAGTCCCCTGGGCGATCCTGCCGAAGCTGAACCCCGATCGCCCGGAGGACCGGGCTCCTACGGGTGCACTGGTCCTTCCGGGCGGTGGCAGCCGATTGGTCCCGGGAGACCACCGATCGCCGCAGCCGCACCGGACATCGTTTTGGCCGTCCGAAATATGGCACTATTCCCTATAAAACAACAAAAAGGGAATGGAATTGGCTATGAAGAAGATCATTCAGTTTGTGGCGGGCATGGTGGAAGGCCGTGATCCCGCCTTGGCGGAACACCACGATAATCTGGGAGAGAGTGCCGCGCTCCTGGCACAGCACCTGGGGTATTCGTCCAGGGAGACGGACCTGCTGTGCTTCGGCGCGCGGGTGCATGATGTCGGCAAGTTGTCCCTGAGCGACCACATCCTGAACAAGCCCGCCCGGCTGACCGCCGTAGAGTTTTCCCTGGTCATGGAGCACCCCCGGCTTGGCCGTGATCTGCTGGCGCCGCTGGATCTGGATCCCCGCATCACCGAGATCGTGTGCTTTCATCACGAGAACTTTGATGGATCGGGGTATCCCGAGGGCCTCAAGGGGGAAGCCATTCCCCTGTTTGCCAGGATCGTGCGCATCCTGGATTCCTTCGATGCGATGACGATGGACAGGCCGTACCATCAGAGCGTGTCCCCCGATGAAGCCCTGCGGCTCATGGAGAATGACGCCCGCTGCTACGATCCGGCGTTGCTGAGCCCGTTCTGCGAGGTAATGCGTCGATCGTGCCTGGCGTAAGACACGGGTATGGGTTCCCGCACCCATGGCCGCCTCGTGCTACCCACCGACGTGTGCGCCGACATGCCCGCGCGGGCGGTTGACGTTCAGCCATAAGATGCCTGCGTGTTACATTTCCCATGTTGGCGGTGGTCCCGGCGCAGAATCGGTCGGTCGTCGCTGCGGTCGGATGGCGTGGCGCCGGAAGCCGCGGGAGCGTGGACGGGAGGTGATCTGATGACACGGCATGCATTTCGACTTCTGGTGGTCCTGGGTTTGTTGGGAGCCTCCCAGGCACTGGCCCATCATGGCTGGAGCAGCTACGACGGCGACCGGGAATTGACTCTGACCGGCGCGGTGGTCTCGGCGGTCTTCGAATGGCCTCATGCCGAGCTTGTGCTGGATACTGGCGACAAGCAGTGGCGCGTGGTGCTGGCGCCGCCCACGCGCACGCGCAACCGCGGCCTTTCCCCGGAGCGGGTCACGGAGGGCACGCAGGTGACCGTCGTGGGACATCCCCATCGACAGGATGAGGAGGAGATTCGCGTGGAACGCGTCATCGTGGGTGACGACACCATCGAGCTGCGTTGATGGAGGCACACGCGCCCGAGGTACTCATCCGGCTGGAGGAAAGCGGTCTCGGCCAGTTGATGCGTCAATCCCTGTGGCTCTACCCCGCCGTGGAGGTTGTGCACATCCTGGGCTTTGCCCTGGTGTTGATCTCCGTGCTGTTGTTCGACGCGCGGGTCCTGGGCCGCCAGCGCGACCTGGCGGTGGATGACGCGGGCCGCCTGCTGCTGCCCGCCGCGTGGCTGGGCATGGGCCTGGCGGTGGTCACCGGCGTCATGCTGCTGGCCACCCAGGCCGCGAGCATCGGCATGCAGACGGTGTTCTGGGTCAAGATGGGGCTGGTGCTGCTGGCCGGCGCGAACGCGCTGCTGTTCCACGGATGGTGCCTGCGGCATCTGTACCGCTGGAACCGTCTGGCGCCGGCGCCACGGCGCGCCAGGGCGGTGGCGGCTGTGTCGATGCTCGGCTGGCTGGGCGTGCTGGTCAGCGGGCGCCTGATTGCCTATCTTTGAGAGCGGCGGGCCTTTCGCGGCCCGTGAACCAGGGAACCTTCATGCCTCCGAAAGCGAGTCCCCCACAATCCGTTGCCCTGGCCATGACCGGCGCCTCCGGGGCCCAGTACGGCCTGCGCCTGCTGGAATGTCTCCTGAAAGCGGACGTGCGCGTGTCGCTGATGCTCTCGCGCCCGGCGCAGGTGGTGATCGGCATGGAGACCGAACTCTCACTGCCGGGCCGGGTGGCGGAGATCGAGCGCTATTTCACCGGGCGTTACGAGGTCCCGGAGGGCCGTCTGCGGGTCTATGACCGGGAACAGTGGACGGCGCCCCTGGCCAGTGGCTCCTCGCCACCCGATGCCATGGTGATCTGCCCCTGCACCACCGCGACCCTCTCCGCGGTGGCTTCCGGGGCCAGCCGCAGCCTGATGGAACGTGCGGCGGATGTGGTGCTCAAGGAGCGCCGTCCCCTGATCATGGTGGTGCGCGAGACGCCGTTCACCGAGATCCATCTGGAGAATATGCTCAGGCTTTCCCGCATGGGCGCGGTGGTCATGCCCGCCAACCCGGCCTTCTATCACAAGCCGCAAAGCGTGGACGATCTGGTGGATTTCATGGTGTCCCGCGTACTGGATCATCTGCAGGTGCCCAATGATCTGATCCGGCGCTGGGGCGGGGCGGAGGATACGCGCGAGTGAGCACGCTCCCGCTGTTTCCGCTGAACACGGTGCTGTTCCCCGGTGGTGTTCTGCCGCTTCGCATCTTCGAGACGCGCTACATCGACATGGTGCGCAACTGTCTGCGCACGGACACCGGCTTCGGGGTGTGTGCCATTCGCGAGGGGGGCGAAGTGGGCCCCGCGGCCGAGGTCCATCCGGTGGGTACGCGCGCAGTGATCGCCGACTGGGAGGGCCGCGCCGACGGATTGCTGGGGATTACCGCCCGGGGCGAGGAGCGCTTTCGCATTCTGCGCACCTGGGTACAGCCCGACCGGTTGCTCATGGCCGAGGTGGAGTATCTGCCGGAGCCGTCCGCGGCGGCGATCCCCGAGGAGTTCCTGGATCTGGTCACCCTGCTGGATCGACTGCTTTCCGAACTGGGCCCGCCCTACGCCGATCTTCCCCGGGATGCCGGCAACGCGGCCTGGGTGGGCGCGCGCCTGGGTGAACTGCTGCCCGTCAATCTCGAGGCCAAGCAGCGCATGCTGGAAAGCGACGACCCGCTGTCACGGTTGTTCATTCTGCGGGACGCCATGCTCAACCTGGCGTGACGCGCTGCCTGGTTCCGAGGTTTGACAGGGCAAGGTGGTGGGCTGGTAAGGTATCATGTTCGCTCAGACGGGTGTCTGACCCGGCTGACGCCCACATTCATCCCCACCGGAAAAATTCATGGCCGTTATTGAACTGACCCAGGCGGACTTCGAGTCCACCATCACCGGCAACGACATCGTCATCGTGGATTTCTGGGCGCCCTGGTGCGCGCCCTGCCGCGCCTTCGCCCCGATCTTCGAGGCGGCTTCCGAGAATCACCCCGACGTGGTATTCGCCAAGATCAACACGGAAGAGGAACAGGCCCTGGCCGGTCATTTCCAGATCCGGTCCATTCCCACGCTCATGGTCTTCCGGGAACAGGTGGTCATCTTCGCCCAGCCCGGCATGTTGTCGGCCTCCCAGCTCGAGGACCTGATCGGCAAGGTGCGGGAACTCGACATGGCCAAGGTGCACGAGGAGATCAGGCAGCAGCAGGCACAGAAGCGCGAAGGCCAGGGCTGATCGTAGCGGGCGCCACACCCGGAAAGCCGACCGCGAAGAGCGCGGGGTTCTTTCTCTGAAGATTCCCTTTGTGCTCCTGGCGCATACCCTGGCGACCTGTGCGGTCGGGCTCCTGACCTTGCTTTCGGGGCCTTCCCGGTCGAAAGTCGGTGGCCGCGGTACTCTCGACGACGGGGCCTGAACCATGCTGTTCGTGACCAGCCAGATGGCGGCGCTTATCGTATGCGGCGTGATCTGGCGCCTGGTGCAACCGGCCGGGCTGGATGCCGACGCCACCCGGCGGGTGCTCACCAACGTGGTCTATCACCTGTTGCTGCCGGCGCTGGTGCTCATGGTCATGTGGCGGGCGCCGCTGGGGCTGGATTCGCTGCGCATCGCGGCGGTGGCCGCCAGCGCAATCCTGGTGTCGATCTCGCTCATCTGGACGATCTGTCGCGCATGCGGGCAGGATCGCGCAGTCACCGGGGCCATGATCCTCACGGCCTCGTTTCCCAACGCGGTCTACCTGGGCCTGCCGGTGCTGGAGAGCCTGTTCGGCGATCTGGGCCGATCCGTGGCCATCCAGTACGACCTGTTCGGCTGTCTGCCGCTGCTGATGACGGTGGGCCTGCTGGTGGCGCGCCATTACGGTGAGCCCGGTGACCTGCCGGTCCATCCGCTGGCCACGCTGTCGCGCGTGCCGGCCGTCTGGGCCGCGCTGGCGGGCATCGGCCTCAATCTGGCCGAGGTGCCGCTCACGCCCTGGTTCGAGACCCTGTTCTCCATGCTCGCCAACGGCGTCACGCCCCTGATGCTCTTCTCCCTGGGCTTGGCCCTGTCGTTCCGATCCTGGCGCGTGGGTTATGCGGCGATGCTGCTGCCGGTGGTGGTCGTCCAGTTGTTCGCCATGCCCCTCTGGGCCCTGGGCCTGTCCCACACCCTGGGCCTGGAAGGGGACATGCGGGTGGCCACCGTGCTCGAGGCGGCCATGCCCAGCATGGTGCTGGGTCTGGTGTTCTGCGACCGCTACCGGCTGGACACCTCGGTCTATGCCGCGGCGGTGACCGTCACCACGGCGCTGTCGCTGGTGACTTTGCCGCTGTGGTACGGGTGGGTGGGGTGAGGCGAGTTCAAGGTTCAAAGTTCAAGGTTCACGAGTTCAAAGTTCAAAGTTCAAAGTTCAAAGGCGAGACGGTGGCTTCGACTTGTCGCAGTGGGAGGGTCAGCGCCTTCCCCTTTGAACCTTGAACTTTGAACCTTGAACCTTGACCTATGAGTTCGCCTTCAAACCAGCATCCTGATTCCCAGCACCATCAGCAGCAGCGCGAACAGCCTGCGCACCAGCGGTACCGGCAGCGTGTGCGTGAGCCGGGCGCCGATGGGGGCGGTGAGGAAACTGGCCAGCGCGATGCCTGCCAGGGCAGGTCCGTGGATGTAGCCGGCGGTCCAGGCCGGCAGGCCCTGAGTTTGCCAGCCGTGGATCATGAAGCCCCCGGCCCCGGCCAGGGCGATGGGCAGACCGACGGCGGCCGCGGTGCCGATGGCGTGACGCACCGCCACGTTGAACCACACCAGATAGGGCACGGTGAGCGAGCCTCCGCCGATGCCCAGGAGTGCGGAGACGAGGCCGATGACGCCGCCGCCGCCGGTGAGTGCCGCGGTGCCTGGCAGGGGCCGGTGCGGCGCCGGGCGGATGTTCATCAGCATGTAGACGGCCAGGACGATTTCGAAGGCACCGAACACCCGGCGCAGGGCGTCCGAGCTCAGGATCTCCGCCAGGGTGGCGCCGGCCAGGGCGCCCAGCATCACACCCGGTGCCAGACGGGTGACAAGATCCCAGCGCACCGCGCCGTGCTGGTGATGTGCCCGGGCAGAGGCGATGGCCGTGGGCACGATGGTGGCCAGAGACGTGCCGATGGCCAGGTGGGTGATCGCCGCCGGATCCACGCCCTGACGGATAAACAGCCACACCAGCACCGGTACGATGAGCAGTCCACCCCCCACGCCCAGCAGGCCGGCCATTACGCCCGCCACCGCCCCCAGCGCCAGGTAGGCCAGCCATGCTTCCACGCGTTGCTCCCGTTGTAGTGATGGACGACGTGTTGTTGGAAACTGCAAAACCGCGACGCAAAGACGCGAAGACGCAAAGGTTCAGAAGTCAAATCAAAAGTCTTCTTTGCGAACCCTTTGCGTCTTCGCGTCTTTGCGTCAAGGCTTTGCCTTCAACCCGCCAGTTCGTTCAGCGAGCGCGCGGCCGCCTCGATGGTCTGATCCAGGTCGCCCTGGCTGTGGGCGCTGGAGACGAAACCGGCCTCGTAGGCGGATGGCGCGAGGTACACGCCCCGCTCCAGCATCTCGTGGAAGAACAGGCGGAAGCGGTCAAGGTTGCACTGGGTGGCCTGGTAGAAGTTGCTCACCCGCGGCTGGTCGGTGAAGAACAGCCCGAACATGCCGCCCACCCGGTTCGCGGTCATCGGGATACCCGTATCCCGGGCTGCGGCCAGGATGCCGTCGACGAGGGTGTTCACCTTCTCGCCCAGCAGGTCGTAGAAACCGGGGCTTGAGACGAGTTCCAGGGTCTTCAGGCCCGCGGCCATGGCCACCGGGTTGCCGGAAAGGGTACCCGCCTGGTAGACGGGACCGAGCGGGGCAAGCTGTTCCATGACCTCGCGCCGCCCGCCGAAGGCCCCCACCGGCATGCCGCCGCCGATCACCTTGCCCAGCGTGGTCAGGTCCGGTTTCACGTTGTAGAGCGCCTGGACGCCGCCCAGCGCCACCCGAAAGCCGGTCATCACCTCGTCGAAGATCAGCAGCGCGCCGTACTCGTCGCACAATGCCCGCAGCCCCTCCAGAAAGCCGGGCTCCGGTGGAATGCAGTTCATGTTGCCGGCCACGGGTTCGACGATGACGCAGGCCACCTGGCCGCCCACGTGGGAGAAGGTGTCGCGCACCTGGTCCAGGTCGTTGTAGGCCAGTGTCAGGGTGTGTTCGGCGAGTGCCGCGGGCACGCCCGGGGAGCTGGGCACGCCCAGGGTGAGGGCGCCGGAACCGGCCTTGACCAGCAGGGAGTCCCCGTGACCGTGGTAGCAGCCCTCGAACTTGATGATCTTGTCGCGGCCGGTGAAGCCGCGGGCCAGGCGAATGGCGCTCATGGTGGCCTCGGTACCCGAGTTCACCATGCGCACCATGTCCATGGAGGGCACCAGCTCGCACACCCGGTCCGCCATGCGGATCTCGATCTCCGTGGGGGCACCGAAGGAGAGCCCGTGGGCGATGGTCTCGCGCACCGCCTCCAGTACCTCGGGATGGGCATGACCGGCGATCATGGGGCCCCAGGAGCCCACGTAATCGATATAGCGCTTGCCGTCGGCATCATAGAGATACGCGCCCTCGGCGCGCTCGATGAACAACGGGTCGCCGCCCACGCCCTTGAAGGCGCGCACGGGTGAGTTCACGCCGCCGGGGATGTGTGTCAGGGCGGCCTTGAAGAGGTCGTGGGAACGGGTCATTGGGGAAGCTTCTGTGAAGGTTTTGAGATCGGATACCAGAGACAAAGATACAAGATACAAGATACAAGTGAAAACCAGGGGCGGATCCTGCCTTTGGCCTCTAAGTTCCGAAAGCGGCCGCAAGCCTCCTTGCCTCGGCCTCAGGATCCGGCCGGGCGAACACCCCGCTGATCACCGCGACCATATCCGCTCCGGCACGGATCACGGCCCGGGCGTTGTCTGCGTCGATGCCGCCGATGGCGCATATCGGGATGTCCAGGGTTTCATGCGCCTGGGCGATGAGCGCAAGCGGAGCCCGTACGGCGGCGGACTTCGTGGGGGAGGGGTAGATGGCGCCGAATGCCACGTAATCGGCGCCGTCCAGTTGCGCGGCGATGGCCAGATCCAGGCGGTCGTGGCACGTGATGCCGATGATGGCCCGGTCCCCGAGCTGGCGGCGGGCCTCGTTGAGCGGCATGTCGTCCTGGCCCAGATGCACACCATGGGCGCCCGCGGCAAGTGCCAGTTCCACGTCGTCGTTGACGATCAGCCAGGCACCATGCCTTGTGCACAATGCACGCAACGCGCCGGCTTCCCGCTCCCGGCGCCGCCTGTCGCCGGATTTGTCCCGGTACTGGATCAGACGGGCTCCGCCGCGCAGCGCCGCATCCACCCTGCTCTCCAGCCACCCGGGTTCCGGATGATGGTCGGGAGTGACGACATACAGGCCGTGCAGCGGATCAGTTCGAGTGGTCATTGCCCTCTCGGGGACTCGCCCAGAACAGGCGATTGGGCTGGCGCTGGCCCATGCCGATACGGTAGCCGTGGTTGAGTGCCTGCCACGTAAATTCCTGGGCCTCGTGAATGGCCGAGAGCGGTTCGGTGCCCTGTGCCATCAGGCCCGAGATGGCGGAGGCGAGGGTGCAGCCGGATCCGTGATAGCTGCCCTCCAGGCGGGGCCAGGAAAAGGTTTCGAGCTTGCGGTGATTGCCGTAGAGCACGTTCCGTACCTGGGGCGTGTTCTCGTGGGTGCCGGTGAGCAGCACGAACTCCGCGCCCTGATCCAGCAGTGACATGCCGCAGGCGTCCAGGTTGTCGGATTCCGGTGCGAGACGGCGGGCTTCCAGGCTGTTGGGGGTGAGTACCGTGGTCAGGGGAAGCAGCAGGCTGCGCATGCCGCCGATCACTTCCTCGTCGGCCAGTTCCGCGCCGCCTCCCGAGGCCAGCACCGGATCCAGCACCACGGGCAGGTCCGGGTAGTCCACGAGAATGGTGTGGATGGCCTGAACTGCCTCGATGGAGCCCACCATGCCGATCTTCACCGCCGCCACCGGCATGTCTTCCAGCACAGCGCGCGCCTGCTGGATGATCAGCTCTGCTTCCACGGGGGCGAAACCGATCACCTGTCCGGTATCCTGAACCGTCAGCGCGGTGATCACCGGCGCCGCGTGGCAGCCCATGCTGATGATGGATTCGATGTCCGCCTGGATGCCCGCTCCGCCGGTAGGGTCGTTGCCGGCCAGCGTCATGACCACCGGGACAGCGTCGTTCTGGTTCATGCTAAGCTCCGGGTCCTGCTATTGTTCAAGTGTATCATCGGCCGCACTGATCCTCTGCCGCCAGTCAACAGGGAGAAGCGTTTCCGTGAAGACTTATCAATGTGTCATCTGCGGGTTCATCTACGACGAATCCAAGGGCTGGCCCGACGAGGGCATTCCGCCGGGGACCCGATGGCACGATGTGCCCGATGACTGGACCTGCCCGGAATGCGGTGCCAGCAAGGACGACTTCGAGATGGTGGAACTGTGAGTGCAGGGGCGCAGCCCGAGCGACTGCGCCGTGATCCCCTGGAGACCCTCGCCCGGCTGGTCCGCGACCCCGGTGTATCCGTCACCCGGGAACTGGACGAGGCCCTGGAAGCCCTGGATATGGAAATGACGCGGCTGGCCGGGGCATTGCAGATCGAATACCTGGGCCCCGGGGTCGGCATGGCCGATATGAACGCGGAGCATGTCTATCGCCTGGTGGTGCGTCATCACGTGTGGGACACCACCACCGCCGGGTGGGGAGTAAGGGTCTGCGACGCCCTGGACAACAACGATCTGCGTCCCATGTGGTCCCTCCGGGGTGTCGGCCGCCTGCGCAAGCGGCAGCTTCTGGCCGTCCTGCCGGTGTTCTTTCAAGGCTATGCCGCGGCACTCGAAGCGGCCGGCGTGGCGGATACGCCGGCGGGGCGCCGTGTGCTGGAGATCGCCCGGGCGCTTGCCTGACCGCGGCGGCGGGCTGCCGGGAAGAACCCGGACCTTCCGGTCCGCCTGGCTGATCGGGACCTGCCGCGGATTTCCTTGCTATATTTCAGCATATTCCCCAGACCCCAGGCAGGTATTCGAGGTGTCCGAAGACACGGTGACCGTCCTCGTCGTGGACGACGATCCCCACGTGCGCGCCCTGCTGAACGACTATCTGTCGGCGCACGGATATGCGGTGTTCGAGGCCGACAGCGGTACCGCCTTGCGGCGCTTCATGCTGGAACAGCGGCCCCAGGTGGTGCTGCTGGACGTGGGGCTGCCGGGGGAGGACGGCCTGTCCCTGGCCCGTTACCTGCGTGAGCAGTTCGATCTGGGCATCATCATGGTGTCGGGGGCCGGTGAGACCGTGGACCGGGTCGTCGGCCTGGAAGTGGGCGCCGACGACTACATCACCAAACCCTTTGATCCCCGGGAATTGCGCGCGCGGCTGAAGAGCGTGGTGCGGCGCTATCAGCGCGGGGTGGTGTCGTCCGCGGTTTCGCCGGGCGCCGGGTCCACGCGACGCGTGGTCATGGGCCGCTGCCGGCTGGACCTTGACACCCGCCAACTGCTCGACGCCGAAGGCGCCGAGCTTCCGCTGACCGCCATGGAGTTCGATCTGCTGAGCGTGTTCGCCGGGCGTCCCAACCGGCCGCTGTCACGCGACCAGCTGATGCAACTGACCCGCAACCGGGAATGGGATCCTGCCGACCGCAGCATCGACATCCATATGACCCGTCTGCGGCGCAAGCTGGAGCAGGACCCGGAGCATCCGCGGGTGCTGCGCACGGTGCGCGGTGTGGGTTACATGTTCGTACCGGAACCGGCCGGGCCACCCGCGTAAACCGCCTGTTTCAAATGTTGCGCAATTGTAGCCCCGGCGTGCGGGCCGCGAAGCCGCTGATAGACTCCGGCCATGGGCATACCGAACCGAACAGGATGAGCGCATGGCCGTCTCCGATCCCCATGCCGGGTTCCGTTCCCTGATTGAACAGGGAACGCCGTTCCAGGAGATCCTGGATAACAGCACGGCGGTGATCTTCGTCAAGGACCGCGAGGGCCGCTATCTGCTGGTCAACCGCCGGTTCCTGCAGATCGTCGGCCGGCCTGCCTCGGACGTCCTCGGGCGCCTGGAATCCGAAGTGGTGCCCGAGGCCATGGCGGCCGATTTCCGGGAGAACGACCTGCGTGTGCTGGCGAGCGGCGAGCCGGTGGAGTTCGAGGAGACCTACGAGCTTCCCGACGGGGCGCACAGTTTCATCTCCCTGAAGTTCCCCATGCGTGATGCCGACGGCCGGGTCTATGCCGTCTGCGGCATGTCCACCGAGATCACGGCCCGCAAGCGCATCGAAGAGGCCCTGCGCAAGGTGGCCCTGGACGTGTCCGCTGCCGGCAGCGGCGACGTGCTCGCCGAGATCGCCTGTTCGCTGACCGAGACCCTGGGCGTGGACATGGCCCTGGTGGGCAAGCGCCTGCCGGGTGAACCGGTGCGCATCCAGGCGCTCGCGGCCTGCCTGGAAGGTGAGCAGGTGGGCCCCCTGGAATACCCGCTCGAGGGTACGCCCTGCGCCCACGTGGTGGGGCGCAGCTTCCAATACATCCCGGACGACCTGCAGACACGCTTCCCGGGGGACGGCCTGCTGGGGGAGTTCGGGCTGGAGAGCTACGCGGGCTATCCGTTGTTCGATTCCTCGGGGGATCCCACCGGGCTCGTCGCCGTGCTCCACCGGGGGCCCCTGCCGGATGCGGCGTTCACGGAATCCATCCTGCGCATCTTCTCCGTGCGGGCAGGGGCGGAACTGGAGCGTATCGCGGCAGAGGAGGCGCGCCGCGCCTCCGAATCCAGCTACCGGGCCATCATCGAAGCCAGCGAGGATGCCATCTATGTCCACGACATGGATACCGGTGCCATCGTCGACGTCAACCCAAAGGCGTGTGAGGCGCTGGGCTACAGCCGCGGGGAGATGCTCCGGATCAGCGTGGATCAACTCAGTTCCGGTGTCCCGCCCTACACGGGCGTGGAGGCGGCACGCCTGATGGACCGGGCGCGGCAGGGGGAGCCGATGTGCTTCGAATGGCACCGGCGCAATCGCGATGGTTCGCTGCACTGGGATGAGGTCTGGCTCAAGCGCATCCACCTGGGTGGCGTGGACCGCATTGTGGCCATCACCCGCGAGATCACCCAACGCAAGGAGCGAGAGGTGGCCCTCAGACGCAGCGAGGACCGGCTGCGGGCGACGGTGGAGGCCTCCCTGGACTGCATCATCGGCATGGACGTCGAGGGCCGCATCACCGAGTTCAATCCGGCCGCGGAGCAGTGCTTCGGGCTGCGCCGCGACGACGTGATGGGGCAGGTGCTTGCCGAACTGATCATCCCGCAAAGATTCCGTGCGGAACATCAAGCGGGCCTGATGCGCTTTCGCGAAACCGGCGAGGGGCCTTACCTGGGGCGACGCGTGGAGATCACGGCCCAACGTGCGGACGGCACGGAATTTCCCGCGGAACTGGCCATCGACGTGGTGCGTTCCGCCGAAGGCGATCTGTTCATCGGCTACCTGCGCGATATTACCGAGCGGCGCCTGGCGGAGGAGGGAAGGGCACAACTGGAGGCGCAGCTCCGTCAGGCACAGAAGATGGAGGCCATCGGCCATCTGACCGGCGGTATCGCCCACGATTTCAACAACATTCTTACGGGCGTCATGGGATACGTTGTCCTGGCCCAGGAGCGTGCCGCGTGCGCCGGTGATGACCGTCTGGTCCAGTATCTCGAACGGGCCTCGGAGTCTGCGCTGCGCGCCCGCGACCTGATCCAGCAGATGCTGACGTTCAGCCGTGGCCAACGGGGTGATCCGCGTCCCCTGGATCCGAACCCCCTGGTCAGGGAAGCCGTGAAACTGCTGCGCTCCACTCTGCCCGCCACGGTGTCCCTCAACACGCAACTGGCTGACGACGTACCGCCGGTGCGGGTGGACCCCGTTCAGGTGGAACAGGTGCTCATGAACCTGTGCATCAACGCCCGGGACGCCATGCAGGGGCACGGCGCAATCCGTGTGCGGTTACGCGGTCGCGACGCTGCGCAAGGCGTGTGCGCGTCATGCCGGGAGCCTGTCTCGGGGGATTTCGTGGAACTGTCCGTGGGTGACGAGGGTCCCGGTGTGGCACCCGCACATCTGGATCGGATCTTCGACCCTTTCTACACCACCAAGGGCGTGGGGCAGGGCAGCGGCATGGGGCTTGCCACGGTCCACGGGATCGTGCACGAGCACGGTGGTCACGTGGAACTGATCACAGCGCCGGGGAGAGGGGCCGAGTTCAGGGTCCTGCTGCCCGCGCTGGCACCGGAGACG
Organism: Thioalkalivibrio thiocyanodenitrificans ARhD 1; assembly: GCF_000378965.1. Taxonomy (NCBI): domain Bacteria; kingdom Pseudomonadati; phylum Pseudomonadota; class Gammaproteobacteria; order Chromatiales; family Ectothiorhodospiraceae; genus Thioalkalivibrio; species Thioalkalivibrio thiocyanodenitrificans. Next base: position 1,322,784 of record NZ_KB900536.1, on the reverse strand, counting down.
CGGGCGGGCAGTGTGGCAATGGCGGATGCTGCGCCGATGGCCGGCCGTACACCTCCCCGCCTGCGGGGCAGGATGCTGCTGGCCGACGATGACGACACCGCCGGGGCATTCGTGGAGGAGCTGCTGCGCGGCTGGGGGCTCACGGTGGCGCGGGCCCATGACGGGGTCGAGGCGCGCGAGATGCTGGAGGCAGGCGAAGCCTTCGATGCCGCACTGCTCGATCGTGCCATGCCGGGCCTGTCGGGGCTCGAGGTGGCGGCCTGGGCACGGGACCATCGTCCCGACCTGCCCGTGGTGCTCTACACCGGCTACAGCGAGGATCTGCCCCGGCATACGCTCGAAGGGGCCGGCATCCGCGCTCTGGTGCACAAGCCCGTGGATATCCATGTGCTGTGGCGGGTGTTGCGGGATGTGCTGGGCGATGCCCAGGGAGGTCAGTGACCAGTGACGAGCGAATAGAAGGGGCGCCCCTTGCCTTCACCCGTCGTCACCATCAGTGACCGTAGGATGGGTCAAGCGAAGCGGACCCATGCTGAGCGCACGGTCACGAGTGGCCAGTGGCAGTAGGATGGGTCAAGCGAAGCGGACCCATGCTGAGCGCACGGTGACGAGTGACAAGTGACGGGCTGACAGGTCACTCGTCACGATCTTCTGTCTCCTGTCACGGCCTCTTCCGCATGGGTCCGCTGCGCTTGACCCATCCTACCGGTTGGCACTTTCCTCCTGTCTCCTCACAGCAAACGACATTCCGGCAACAATCCTCCGACACTTCCGCAACAGGGCCGATACACCCGTGGCCCAGACTCTCCATCAACGGAGCGTGGATTCCCCGCGGTTCCGGAAAACCAGGTGATGGAGGATTCAATCATGCTTAAGCGCATTCTCGTATTCGGCTACGGGGTGACCTGTTATGCCATCTTTTTTGCCACCTTCCTGTACGCGATCGGCTTCGTGGGCGATCTGGTCGTGCCGCGCACCATCGACGGAACGCCAACCGTGCCGTTGTGGATCGCATTGGTGGTGAACCTGTCCCTGCTGGGCCTGTTCGCCGTGCAGCACAGCGTCATGGCGCGGCCGGCCTTCAAGCGCTGGATCACCCGCTACATTCCGAAGGCGGCGGAACGCAGCACCTACGTGCTGATCTCGAGCATTGCACTGATCGTGCTGTTCCTGAACTGGGAGCCCATGGGCGGCGTGATCTGGCAGGTGGATAACCCGGTCGGCCAGGGGCTGCTGTACGGCGCCTATGCCTTCGGGTGGCTGCTGGTGCTGCTCGCCACGTTCCTGATCAACCACTTCGATCTGTTCGGTCTGCGCCAGGTGTGGCTGTACCTGGTCGGCCGTCCTTACACCCCGCTGACCTTCAAGACCCCGGCGCTCTATCGGATGGTGCGTCATCCCCTTTATGTGGGCTGGCTGTTCGCCTTCTGGGCCACGCCCGTCATGACGGCGGCGCATCTGGTGTTCGCGGTCATGACCACCGCCTACATCCTGATCGCCATTCAACTGGAGGAGCGTGACCTGATGGACGCGCATCCGGAGTACGCCGGTTACCGGCGCCGGGTGCCCATGCTGATCCCGCGCATCCGCGGGCGGCGCAAGCCGCAGGATCCGGCCGTCGAGACGGCCTGACGACGTACGGGGCCGGCCCCCGGCCGGCCCCCATTCCTACTTCCCGATTCGTACTTCTCACTTGAAAGAGGACTGCAACCATGGCTGCCACAAGCCCCATCCATTTCGACGTTGAACATCTGCGCGAGGAAGTGCTTCGTACCTACGATCGCGTGGCCCGTGATCCTCGCGGCGACTTTCACTTTCACCGCGGAGCCCGGTATGCCAGCGAGTACCTGGGCTATGACCCGGCGGAACTGGCGGAACTGCCTGAATCCTGCACCGCGCGTTTCGCGGGCGTGGGCAACCCGCTGCAGATCGGTAAGGTGATTGCCGCCGTGCCGGGGATGCGCCGGGAACATGCCGGTCCCTGCCCGGGGGAGACGGTGCTTGATCACGCCTGCGGTGCCGGTATGGATCTGCTGCTCGCGGCACGCCAGGTGGGCCCCAGGGGGCGCGCCATCGGCGTCGACATGACCCCGGCGATGCGTGCCTGTGCGCAGGCCTCTGCGGAACTGGCCGGGCTTTCCGGCCGTGTGCAGATCCGTGCCGGTTACATGGAGAGCCTGCCGGTGGACGACGGGAGCGTGGACCTGGTGATCTCCAACGGTGTCGTCAATCTCGCGCCGGACAAGACCCGCGTGTTTCGCGAGATCGCCAGGGTGCTGCGGCCGGGCGGACGGCTGTTCCTGGCCGACGTGGTGGTGCAGCGTGAACTGACCCTGGACGCCCGGGAGAATCCGGACCTGTGGGCCGCCTGCGTGGCCGGCGCCATGGTGGAGAGCGAGATCGCAACTCTGGCCTCTGAGGCGGGCCTGGTGGACGGACGGGTGGTGCAGCGTTTCGACTGCTTCCGCGATACCTCCGCTGAGGCCAAGGTGGCGAAGGATCTGTTCATTCAGGGTGTGAACTTCTACGCCCGCAGGGCGTAGGAACAGTGGCAAGTGGCAAGTGGTGAGGATGCCTTATCCTTGCCACTTGCCACTTCTCGCGCCGTGAGATAATGGGCCAGACCGTAGGATGGGCAAAGCGAAGCGTACCCATGCGGACGGCGGCGTCAGGAGTGAGAGGGTCTGTAGCGAGTGACAAGTGACAGGGGCTCGTCCCATGCTACTCGTCACCGTCCGTTCAGCATGGGTCCGCTTCGCTTGACCCATCCTACGGGACTTGCCACTTGCCACTTGCCACTTGCCACTTGCTACTTGCTACTTGCTACTTCTCGCGCAGCGAGATAATGGGCCAGTCCCGCGCCGCCGCGTGGTCGGCCAGGGCCTCGTCGGGGTCCACCGCGACCGGGTTGTCCACACGCTCCAGCAAAGGGATGTCGTTGTGGGAGTCGCTGTAGAACCAGCTGCCATCCAGGTTCTCCCCGTGCTCCCGGAGCCAGGCCTCGAGCCGCGTCACCTTGCCTCCCTGGAAGCAGGGCACCCCCTGAAGTTCCCCCGTATAGCGCCCGTCCCGGAAGGCGGGTTCCGTGGCCAGGAGGTCGTTCACCCCCAGGCGTTCGGCGATGGGCTCGGTAATGAACAGGTTCGTGGCAGTGATGATGAGCAGCGTGTCGCCGGCCTGGCGGTGCCTTGCCAGGAGCGCTTCGGCCGCCGGCAGGATCAGAGGCTCGATGCGCTCGGTCAGGAACCGGTTCCGCCAGCCATGGAGGGTCTCGACGTCATGTTCGGCCAGGGGCCTGAAGGCAAAGCGGCAGAATTCATGGATATCCAGCGTGCCGGCCTTGTACTGCTCGTAGAACACCCGGTTGGTGGCCTGGTAGGTATCGGCGTCCACGACACCGATGTCTGTCAGAAAGCGGCCCCATTCGTAGTCGCTGTCGCCGGCGATGAGGGTGTTGTCCAGGTCGAAGATGGCCAGTGTCACCGGGGTCTCCTGTGTCTGTGTATCGGGGACGCGGGGCATTGTATCGGATCGTGCCTGCCGGGTGAGGTCGGGAGATTTGCCCGCGCTGCGGGGTTGTGGAACAATGCAAAACATACCGGGGGTCATGGGTGGCTTTTGTAAGTGATTGATTGTGATGGATATAGACCGAATGTGGGCATCATCCTGAGCAATCGGGACAGACGCCTTTTCTGGGGGAAGCGTATCGGCCAGCAGGCCTGGCAGTTCCCGCAGGGAGGTATCCGTTGCGATGAACGGCCGCTGGATGCCATGTATCGCGAGTTGGCCGAGGAAACCGGCCTGCAGCGGGAGCACGTGGAGGTCATCGGCAGCACCCAGGATTGGTTGCGTTATCGCCTTCCCAAGCACCTGATCCGACGCCGTTCCAATCCGGTCTGCATTGGCCAGAAGCAGATATGGTTCATGCTGCGTCTGGTCGGCGACGAGACCTGCGTGCGGCTCGATGCGGTGCCGACGCCGGAGTTTGACTCGTGGCGCTGGGTCGATTACTGGCGCCCCATGCGCGAGGTGGTGTTTTTCAAGCGTCATGTATACCGCAGGGCCCTGCACGAACTGGCCCCTCTGCTGTTTCCGGAGGGTGTCCCGGGCCGGCAACGCTGGAACGATTCCCGCCGGGGGGAGGGCGTTTGACCGAACCGCTTGCAGCATTGCGGGTTCCCTGCCGGGGGGAGCCCGCATCCATAGTGTCTCCGGGCCGGTCCGGGCGGGCGGGTCCTCATGCTTGACATACTCAGACGCATCGTTCAGGAAGTCAGCGCCGCCGAGGATCTGACCCAGGCACTGGATATCATCGTCCAGCGGGTCAAGCAGGCGATGTCCATCGATGTGTGTTCCGTCTACCTGATGCTGCCCGACCGGCAGCACCTGCTCCTCATGGCCTCGGAGGGCCTCAATCCCGATTCCGTGGGCCATGTGCGCCTGGGCCTGGGTGAGGGTCTGGTGGGTCTGGTGGCCGAGCGGGCCGAACCGGTCAACCTGGACAACGCTACGGACCATCCCCTGTTTCGCTACTTCCCGGAGACCGGCGAGGAGCGCTACCACGCCTTTCTGGGCGTGCCCATCATCCATCACCGGCGGCTACTGGGTGTGCTGGTGGTGCAGCAGGGCGAGCGGCGGCGTTTCGATGACCAGCATGTGGCCTTTCTCATCACCCTCGCCGCACAGTTGTCCGGCGCCATCAGCCACGCGGAGCTCACCGGCGAGGTGGGTCACGGACGCGGGCGCCAGCGCCAGTCCAATCTGCAGATCACCGGCATCCCCGGCGCATCCGGCGTGGCGCTTGGCATGGCAGTGGTGGCCTACATGGCGGCGGATCTGGAAGCCGTGCCGGATCGGGAACCGGTGGTCTCGGCGGAGGCGGAAATCAAGGCCTTCAAGGCGGCGGTGAGCCGGGTTCAGGAGGAGATGGGGGAGATCAAGGAGCGCATGGCGGGGGTGCTGCCGGCAGAGGAGCGCCTGCTGTTCGATGCCTACGTGATGATGCTCAACAGTGACAGCCTCCTCACGCGTACCGTGGAGCGCATCCAGGAGGGCAGCTGGGGGCCCGCCGCGCTGCGCGACACCATCCGGGAGAATTCCCGTACCTTCGAGGAGATGGATGATCCGTACCTGCGGGAGCGGGCCTCGGATCTGCGCGATATCGGCCGGCGCATCCTCACCCATCTCGAATCCAGCCACCGCACGCCCGACGAGTTCCCCGAGCGGACCATCCTGATCGGCGAGGATCTGACCGCCACGCAGTTGGCCGAGGTGCCCGTGGAGCGACTGGCGGGCCTGGTCTCGGCGCGCGGCACGGGCTCCTCCCACGTGGCGATTCTGGCTCGGGCCATGGGTATCCCGGCGGTGATGGGCGTGTCAGACCTGCCGGTGGGCCGGCTGGAGGGCCGCGAGGTTGTGGTCGATGGCTACCGCGGCCAGATCTTCATCCAGCCGAGCCGGGAACTGCGCGAGGAGTTCCAGCGCCTGGTGGATGAGGAGCGCGAACTCACCGAGGGCCTGCGCAACCTGGCCCTGGAACCGGCCACGACCCAGGACGGGATCATCATCCCGGTCTATGCCAACAGCGGTCTGCTGGCGGATATCAACCCCTCCAAGCAGTCCGGCGCCGACGGTATCGGACTGTATCGCACCGAAGTGCCGTTCATGGTGCGCGACCGATTCCCCAGCGAGGAGGAGCAGATCGGCATCTACCGCCAGATCCTGGCCTCTTTCGACCCGCGACCCGTGACGCTGCGCACCCTGGATGTCGGCGGTGACAAGGCCCTGCCGTACTTTCCGGTCAAGGAGGACAACCCTTTCCTGGGTTGGCGCGGCATCCGAATCACTTTGGATCACCCGGAGATCTTCCTCACGCAGCTGCGCGCCATGCTGCGTGCCAGCCAGGGTATGAACAATCTCAATATCCTGTTCCCGATGATCAGTTCCCTGGGCGAACTCAAGGCCGCCCAGCGTCTGCTGCAGCGTGCCCGGGAGGAGTTGCTGGACGAACATTACGTCATCCCCCTTCCCCGGGTGGGCGTCATGGTTGAAGTCCCCTCGGCCGTGTATCTGGCCGAGGCCCTGGCCCGGCGGGTGGATTTTCTCTCCGTGGGCACCAACGACCTGATCCAGTATCTGCTGGCGGTGGACCGCAACAATGCCCGGGTGGCGGAACTCTACATCGCCCTGCATCCGTCGGTGCTGCGTGCCTTGCAGCAGGTGACTGACGGCGCCCGCAAGGCTGGCAAGCCGGTGAGCATCTGCGGGGAGATGGCCGCCGATCCGGCAGCCGCCATTCTGCTCATCGGCATGGGCATCGACTCACTCAGCGTGAACGTGGCCTCTCTGGCGCGGGTGAAATGGGTGATCCGAAGCTTCTCCCGGGAGCGGGCCCGGGAACTGCTGGCCCAGTGCATGGAGATGGAGGAGCCGGAGGCGATCCGTGCCCTGCTCAACAATGCGCTGGTGCAGGCCGGACTGGGCGGCCTGGTGCGGGCAGGCAAAACCTGACCTGTAGGAGGCCCGACCCCGGGCCGAACGCCGTTGTGGGGAGAGGCACCGCTGTTCGCGGCGGGGTCGCCGCTCCTACGACTTGAGCCGCTGCATCAGCGCGAACACCGCGAATATTCCCAGCACCACCCCCATGGCGATCAGTCCGGGGATGACCTGCTTGCCGATCACCAGCACGACAATACCCACCAGCATGAACACGGGAATCTCGTTGAACCACCGGTACCACTGGTGGGTGTGGCGGTTGGCGTCCAGCCTGAAGTCGCGCACCAGCAGGCCGCACCAGACGTGATAGGCAATCAGCAGGAGCACCAGAAGGAGCTTCAGGTGCATCCAGCCGGCGAGGTAGGCCTGGGGGTTCATGGCGATCAGCCACAGCCCGAACAGGGTGGTGATCACGGCGCCGGGGGTCATGATGCCCCAGAAGAGCTTGCGCTCCATGACCTTGAAGCGCTCGTTTCCGGCGGCGTCCGGGGTTTCGGCGTGATAGACGAACAGGCGCGGCAGATAGAACAGGCCGGCGAACCACGTCACCATGAAGATCACATGCAGGGACTTGGCCCATAGGTAAGCGGTCATGGTCGGGTACTCATGCCGGCCGATCTCAGAGCCAGCGCTCGAGATTGCGTTCCACCGCGGCCCAGTCGATGTCCCCCAGCTTCTGGTAGACAATGCGACCGTCCGGCGAGATGAGGAACGAGGTGGGGGTCAGACGGATATTGCCGAAGGCCCGGGCGGCCTTGTCTTCCGTATCCAGAGCAATGGTGTATGGCAGGGCGCGGGCGCGGGCCACCTCCATCACGTGGTCCGGGCGGTCGTAGGACATGGCCACGCCGATGACCTCGAGTCCCCGCGCGTTGTAGCGCTCGTACAACTCCACCAGGTGCGGCATTTCGCGTATGCAGCTCACGCAGGTGGTGGCCCAGAACGTGAGCAGAATCGGCTGACCGCGCAGACCGTGGATGGAGACCGTGTCCCCGTCCAGTGTGCCGAGGCTGACCTCAGGCGCGGTGCGCATACCCTCCGGGGCAAGCCAAAGATACAGCCCCCCGCCGATCAGGGCCGCCACGATGGCGATTGCAAGGATGTCGCGGGTCTTCATTGCTTCCAGGTTTCCTGGGCCGGGCTGACGATCAGCGGGGAATCATACCCGTTGGAGCGGGCGCCGTTAAGGAAAGTTCGTTGCAGGATCAAGGGGCACACGTTCCGTGAACGGCGAGTTGCGGCCTCCGGCAGGGGCGGGTGGATTTCGCGAGGCCGTGCAATCGGGGTATATTCCACAGCCTGCATCATTGATGCATATCCGGAACAGCTGGCGGAGACATTGAAGTGATCAGGGCAGGTATCGTAGGTGCGACGGGCTACACGGGCGTGGAACTGCTGCGCCTGTTGTTCACCCATCCGGAGGTGGAACCGGTGGTGGTCACTTCCCGGGGCAACGCGGGCGAGGCCCTGGACACCCTGTTTCCGAATCTGAGGGGGCACACATCGCTCGCCTTTACCGAGCCGAATGCGGGCCGCCTGAGCGAGTGCGACGTGGTGTTTTTCGCCACGCCTCACGGGGTGGCCCACGGATTGGCCGGGGAACTGCTCTCCCGGGGGACCCGGGTCATCGATCTGTCCGCCGACTTCCGCCTCCGGGATCCGGATCTTTGGGCACACTGGTACGGCCAGTCCCATGGTGCCCCGGAATTGCTGGATCTGGCCGTCTACGGGTTGCCGGAGATCAACCGGGCGCACATTCCCGACGCCCGTCTGATCGCCGTGCCGGGTTGTTATCCGACTGCGGTCATCCTGGGCTTCGTCCCGCTTCTCGAGGGGGGGCTGGTGGACGCCGGGCGGCTGGTGGCGGATGCCAAGTCCGGGGTCAGCGGTGCCGGACGCAAGGCCCAGGTCGGCACGTTGCTGTGCGAGGCGAGCGAGAGCTTCAAGGCCTACGGGGTGGCCGGTCACCGCCACCTGCCGGAGATTCTCCAGGCGCTCGCCGAGGTGGCGGGTGCGGCGCCTCGCCTGACCTTCGTGCCCCATCTGGTCCCCATGATCCGGGGTATCCATGCCACGCTCTATGCCACCCTGTCCGATTCCGGGGCGGACCTTCAGGCGGTCTATGAGCAACGCTACCGGGATGAACCCTTCGTGGATGTGATGCCGGCAGGCAGTCACCCGGAAACCCGGAGCGTGCGCGGCACCAACCGTTGCCGTGTGGCGGTCCACCGGCCCGGGGACGGTGATACCGTGGTCGTGCTCTCCGTGATCGATAATCTGGTCAAGGGTGCCTCGGGCCAGGCCATTCAGAACCTGAACCTCATGTTCGGGCTGGCGGAGACGACGGGCCTGGACGGTATCGCCGTACTGCCCTGACGCGATGAGAGGCCGGTCCGGGGCATATCGGGTTCACTATCACCGTCCCTTCCGGCGGATCCTGCTCTGGCTCGTGCTGGTGCCGCTGCTGGCCGCCGGGGGCTGGGCACTTTACCAGGCGGGTTACACCATGGGCAGCGATGGAGGGTCCACGGCCCGTGATGAAGCCCGGGATCTCCAGCGGCGTCTCTCGGCCCTGGAACGAAGCCACCGTGAGTTGCTGCAGCGCAATGCCCGGCTGGAACGGGATCAGCTGATCGCCGAGGAGACGGCCCGGCGGGTACGGGAGTCCGTGGGCGACATGGAGACGCGGTACCGGGCCATGCAGGAGGAACTCACCTTCTACCGCAGCATCGTATCGCCGGAGGACATGGAATCGGGTCTGCATATTTACAGTCTCGACCTTGAGCCCGTCGGGTGGGACGGGGAGTATGTCTATCGGGTGGTCCTCACACAGATCCGCGGCAGCGGTACTGTGGAAGGCACGCTGGAACTGGCTCTGGTGGGCCGTCAGGGTGCGTCCCGGGTGGAGTTGCGGGGCGCCGATCTGGGAGAGGGGCTCCAGGGCAGTCAGGGATTCGGGTTCCGGTATTTCCAGAACCTGGAGGGCCGCATACGGGTACCGGCGGGCGTGACGCCGCGTTCCGTGCGGGTGGTCGTGCGCACGGAGGGGGATTCTCCCCGCCAGGTCGAGCAGGATTATGCGTGGGATACCGCGCTCAATAGGTAAAACGGGGGGTGTATCTTGTTGAGAAGACGAAGAAAATCCGGGTCCGCACAGGTGGATACGCTGGTGGGACAGTACACCGCCGTGGAGGGCAATGTGCGTTTCTCGGGCGGTCTGCACGTGGAAGGGACGATTCGCGGCGATGTCTATGCGGACGACGCCGAGCGTTCCTCGATCCTCATCCTCAATGAAACCGGCCGGATCGAGGGCGAGGTGAATGTGCCCCGGGTGGTCATCAACGGTACGGTTGAGGGCGACGTGCATGCGTCGGATCGGATGGAACTTGCTTCCAAGGCGCGAATCACAGGCAGTGTCTACTACCACCTGATCGAGATGGCCATGGGTGCCGAGGTGAACGGGAGCCTAATCAAACGCTCCAACGAGAAGCCGCGTCTGGAGTACATCCGGTCCGCGGATAAGGCGTCTGAGCCGGGTGAACCGGGCCCCGACGATCCCGATGTGTCCCGGGCGAATTCTTGACTGTCTCGGTCAACAAATGCTAATTTAGGTCATCAGACATCGAACAGAACCGCGTTCGGAGAGTATGCCCATGAGTGCAACTGAAACCGCAAACGAAACCATGCCCAGCCCGCTGATCTTCACGGATTCGGCGGCCTCCAAGGTCAAGACTCTGATCGAGGAGGAAAACAACAGTGCCCTGAAGCTGCGGGTGTTCGTCAGCGGCGGTGGCTGTTCCGGCTTCCAGTACGGTTTTACCTTCGACGAGAGCATCAACGATGGTGATACCGTGGTGGAGAACGGTGGCGTGACCCTGCTGATCGATCCCATGAGTTTCCAGTACCTGGTGGGCGCCGAGATCGATTACACCGAGGGCCTGGAAGGCGCCCAGTTTGTGATCCGCAACCCCAATGCCACCACCACCTGCGGCTGCGGCTCGTCGTTCTCTGCGTAAGCAGGCGCAGATGCCAGTGACAAGATGCGGGACGAAAGAGGGGGCGAAAGCCCCCTTTTTCATTTCTTGTATCCCGTATCCTGCACCTGGCATCTCCCCGGATAGATTCCCCCCAGGACAACCGCCTCACGGGCGCCCGTAACCTCCGGTACATTCCCCGGCCTCCCCGCCAGCGTCTCCCGGGCGAGCCACGCGAACGCCGCGGCCTCCACCCAGTCCGGCTCGACACCGAAATCCCCTGTATCCGAGACCCGGCGTCCGGCCATCAGCGCCGTCAGGCGCTCCATCAGCAAGCGGTTTCGCGCACCGCCGCCGCATACCAGGGCGCGGGCACCGGGGCTGGCGTGGGACGCCAGCGCCGCAGTGATGCTCTGCGCCGTAAATTCCAGAAGGGTGCGCTGCACGTCGTGCGGAGCGAGGTGTTCCTTTACACCGGAAAGGATCGCATCCAGCCAGGCGGGGCTGAAGTGTTCCGGACCCGTGCTCTTGGGCGGCGGCTGTCGCAGATAGGCGTCCGCCATCAGTGCGTCCAGCAGGGCCTTCGAGACCTTGCCCTGGCGGGCCCAGTCACCCTGGTTGTCGTAGGGCAGGTGTCGGTGCCGGCGTATCCAGTGGTCCATCAGGGTGTTGCCCGGGCCGGTGTCGAACCCGGTGATCGTGCCCCGGGCCGGCAGATGCGTCAGGTTGGCGATTCCGCCGATGTTGATCACCGCGCGGTCCTCCTCCGGTGCAGCGAACACGGCGCGGTGGAATGCAGGTACCAGGGGTGCACCCTGTCCGCCGGCAGCCATGTCGCGTCGCCGGAACTCCGCAACCGTGGTGATGCCGGTGCGCTGAGCGATGTGCTGGGGATCGCCGATCTGCAGGGTGAAGGGGGGGGTCGAGTCCGGCCGGTGGCGCACCGTCTGGCCATGGCTGCCGATGGCAACGATCGCGGCGGGCTCAAGCCCGGCTACCGAGATCACATGGAGTGCCGCCTCCGCAAACAGCTCTCCCACCTGCACGTCCATGGTGCCCAGTTCGTCAACCGTGGCGGCGGCCTGCGGGTCGGCCAGATGGCGCAGCCCGGCACGAAGCGCTTCGGGGATGGGATGGCTCAGGCTGGCCAGGAGGCTGGGGCGGCGACGCTCGCCAAGGTCCACCGCCACTGCATCCACGGCATCCATGCTGGTGCCGGAGATGAGCCCCACGAACGGGGCGTCACCCGGTGGGGTCATTGCTCGACCTGGGCCAGGGTCAGGCGGCGGTACATGTCCATCTGGGACAGCAGCGGCGCGGTCTTGGCCTTGAAGTCGGCCAGATACTTCTCCGGCAGGGGATCCGCATCCGGCAGTTTGACGGTGAGCGGATCGCGATGGACGCCATTGACCAGGAATTCGTAGTGCAGGTGCGGACCCGTGGCCATGCCGGTCATGCCGATATAGCCGATCACCTGCCCCTGGCGTACGCGGTTGCCCACCCCGGTATTCCGGGCGTAGCCGTTCATGTGGGCATACAGGGTGCGGTATTGCTGGCCGTGCTGGATGATGATGGTCTTGCCGTAGCCGCCCCGGGTGCCCCGATGCACGATTCGGCCGTCGCCGGATGCGCGGATGGGCGTGCCGGTGGGCGCCGCGTAGTCCACGCCGCGATGCTGGCGCATGGTGTGCAATATCGGGTGACGGCGCGTGCCGAAGCGGGAGCTGATGCGCGCGAACTCCACCGGCGTGCGCAGGAAGGCCTTGCGCATGCTCCGCCCGTCCGGGGAATAGTAATCGGTGTCGCCTTCAGGAGTGGTGTAGCGCAGGGCCTGAAAGGAACTGCCGCGATTGATGAATTCGGCCGCCAGGATCGCGCCGTCGCGCACGTATTCCCCGTCCTGGTAGAGCTGCTGGTAGATGACCGTGAAATGGTCGCCCTCGCGCAGGTCCAGCGCAAAGTCGATGTCCCAGCCGAAGATGTTGGCCATGGACATGATCAGGTTGTCCGACATGCCCGCGTCCAGGCCCGCCTGGAAAAGGGAACTCCGTATCTTGCCCATGCCCTGGGTGACCCGGATCTCCATCTCCCGCTCAACCACATGGGCCTCATAGCCTTCCTCGCCGCGGGTCACGTGAAGACGCAATGTCCGATTCGGCTCATAGACCAGTTCCTTGAGCCGGCCGTCGTCCTTGAGCGCTCGGATCCTTTCACCGGGATGGATGGACCGCAGCATGGCCACGTCATCACCCAGGGACAGAATCGGATTGAGCTGGCTGTGAACCTCAAGCCGGCTGAAGATGGACGACAGCGTATCGCCCCGGCGCACTTCCACCTCGTCCCACTCCGCCGCTTCGGCTTGCAGCGCCTCTTCCACGTCGATGGCCGGGGCGGGCGCATCGATCTCCCGGACCGGGACCGGCAAGGCGAGCGCCATCTGGACGCGTGTGCCTGCGGCCTGCTTTTCGGTATCATGCGGAGCTTCACTGGCCGGCAGGGCGATCTCGACCGGCTGCGTGGGAGCGTTCGCGCCATGCTCCTGATTTTTTGCCAGGACCACCCCGAGCAGCACGACGCCGGCGGCCAGCGCCAGCCCCCTCAGCGGCCAGTGGGGCGAACCCCGGTCCGGCGCCCTGCCGAGGCGAGACTTGTAGTCCCTTTTGAAGAACGAATGATAATTCACGGATTATGCTTCGTATTGTTTTCGAGAGGTTAGCCCGAGCACCCGTTATG